>JAZDCZ010000228.1:0-3252 GCA_036679605.1 Gemmatimonadota bacterium | reverse complement strand
CTTGGATGTGTTGCTGTCGTGGGCGACCGTGCCGCGTGTTTCCAGTTCCCATTCGTGGCCTATGACTATGGGAGAATAGACCTTGCTCGCCGCGTGTGCCGGGCCGGCGCCTATCAGCAGGAACGCCAAGACGGCGAGCCCGGCGGTTGCAACCGAGGTTTGTTTGTTCGTCGAAGATTCTTCATCGGAGATGAGCAACATCAGGCCTCCTATTATTGCTACGGTGAGAATGTAGAAAAGCAGTTGGATTCCCGACGGTCGGGCTATGTATCCGACCAGTATGTGCAAAGTCTGTCCGACGATGCCCCGCTCGGAAAGGATCGCCGACGTGTCCCAAATCCGTACACCCAGACTGGGGAGTACATCCGCTTGAACGAGGTACCCGGCACCCTGCGCGGCCATGCCGGCGGCCAACAGAAGGATCATCCAGGAGGTCACCGCGAACAGATAGCGGGTCGGTATGCGTAGCAATCCTACGTACAGTGCCGACCAAGCCACGACACCGCCGACTAAGCCGAGCAAGCCGCCGGCCAACATTGATCCGGCACCCGCGTGGGAGGCGGCTATGCCGTACAAGAACAGCACGATCTCGGATCCTTCGCGCAAGACCGCGAGGCCGCACACCACGGCGAGCGCGTAAAGGGGGCGGCTACCCGTACTCACCGAACGTCCTAGTTCGCCGGCGTGACGACTGAGCTCGCGTCCGTGGCTGGTCATCCAGACGTTGTGCCATCCGAGCATGATCACTGCGGTAAACAATACCGAAGCGTTGAACATTTCTTGCCCCATGCCTTCGAGGGCACTTGAGATGGAGTTAGCCGAGGCAGCCACAACGCACGCTCCGGCCAGCCCGGCTATACAGCCTGTTGAGATCCAGCGGCCGCGGCCGCGTACGCCTTTGGCGGCGGCCATGACAATGCCGACGACGAGCGCTGCTTCGAGGACTTCACGAAAAACGATTAGAGCAGTAGCTAGCATGGAACGGTCTACTCCACGTGCAGAACACCCTGGGCGGTGTTCTGATTGAATTCGCCAAAAAACGGATAGGAACCGGGCTCGAGAGGACCCACAAAAACTATGGCCGATCTTCCGCCGAGGATTATTTTTTCTCGATTGAGTTCGTAGCTCTCGAACTCTTCGGGGGTGGAGTCGAGGTTTTTAATGAGGAGTTTGACCTTGGTGTGCGCCGGGATGTGCAATTCGGTCGGTTCAAAACGATGGTTCTTAATGCCGATCGTGTAGGTTTCGATCTTCGCTGCCGCCGCTACAGTCGCCAGCGATAGGGTAATCGTAGCTGTCAGAGCAACGATTGCTATAAGGCTTCTCTTGTTCATTCGATTTCTTCTCCACGTGGGGCAGTTCGGCCGTGTTCACCGGGGCGACCACTCACAAAGAGACTGATATTGACTATCATAGTCAAAGTCAAGTCACGGCTCGGCTCTTGGTAGCGTTCCGGGCGTTGTTGGACGAGGCCATTCCCGAGGCTGGGAGCCCAGCCTTCTCGAACTCGGGAAAAGGCGATGCCCGGGTTCCCATGAATAGGAAGTGGAGAGTCTAACTGTCTACATTACTACCGCGCTAGGAGACCGATCTCTTGTTGGAGAGCTGAGGACAAGGCCATAAAAAATCGCTGGTTAGGCGATCTTATAGGGCGGAGTCGGAGCGCTTCGAGGGTGATGGCAAGAGTTTTGCTGTGCGTACTGACGAGGATTGCAAGCAGAAAGATCTGATTTCCCGTCGTCGGGAAATCACATGGGGGGTTCTGAGCGGGGGGGCCTGGACGAGCTTGGTAGCAGTAGCAGTTTTGACTCTCACCGTAACAGCTGGCCCGACCTGCCCAGGGTTTTTGCTCTCGGGGCAAGAGCGCGAGGCCAAATAAGGAGCGGTATGGCGACTTCAAAGTTTTCGCGGCGATTGTTTCTGAAAACCTCGGCTCTCTCGGTTCTAGCCTTGGGCCTAGGTCGGCTACAACCATTGTCTGCCGGGGCGGCCGAGGCTTCCTTGGCGCCGTCGGCCTCCGGGACGAGCATCGAGTACACGGGTTTTCGCCAGTTGCTCGCCGAGAAGTGGACCTGGGACCGAACGGCGAAGATCACCCACTGCGTCGATTGCTATCCAGGCCAGTGCTCATGGACGGCCTATGTCAAGGACGACATGGTCATCCGCGAAGAACAGACCGGCCATTACCCGCGGCTTAACTCGGACCTGCCCGACATGAACCCACGCGGTTGCCAGAAAGGCGCTTCTTTTGGCGATGTCATGTACGGCAGCGAGCGCATCCGTTATCCGCTCATGCGTATTGGCGAACGAGGATCGGGCAAATGGCGGAGGACGAGTTGGGACGAAGCGTTGAGCGCCATTGCCGACGCAATGATAGACGCTCAACAGTCGGTGGGAGCCGAATCGTGCGTGTTGGAACAAGGGCCGGGCAACATCGGTATTTTTCAGGCCGAGGCGGTGGGCAGTTTTGCCGTGAATTGGGGCATGACCTCCTTGGACACCGACGGCCTGATTAACGACTTTAATATTGGCCAGTACATTACCTTCGGGAAATTCCAGCAGGCCAGTTCTGTAGACGATTGGTTCAATGCCGAAGTAGTTCTCATATGGCACAAGAATCCGATCTACACACGCATTCCTTCCTATCACTTCATTTCCGAAGCTCGCTACCGAGGTGCGACGGTCGTTACGATTGCGCCCGATGCAAGCCCATCGACGATGCACGCGGATCTGTACGTCCCTGTAGATTTCGGTTCGGACGCTGCGCTGGGTCTAGGCATGGCTCAAGTCATGATCTCCGAGGGCCTCGTCAAGGAAGAATTCGTCAAAGAGCAGACTGATCTGCCGCTTCTGGTCCGCAGCGATACCGGTCGATACCTACGCGGACCCGACATCGAAGGGGCCGACGCGCGTAGTGACCAGTTCTATTTTTTGGATGCTGCGAGCGGGAAGCCCTCGCCCGCTTCGCTCGAGACCTTGAGGCTGGATGGACACGATCCAGTTCTGGAGGCTCGTGCCGAGATCCGGCTAGCCGATGGGAGGGAGATCGAAGTTCGTAGTGTGTTTTCCTTGTTGCGCGAACAACTCGATCGCGATTACACACCCGAAAAAGCCGGTGCTTTGTGCGACACCGCCCCCGACCTGATCCGCAAGCTTGCGCGCATGATCGCGACCAAGCGGAGCATGATCATTCTCGGCTGGAACTCAACCAAGTACTACCACGGCGACTTGATCGAGCGGGCTCAATCCTTG
>JAZDCZ010000227.1:0-3734 GCA_036679605.1 Gemmatimonadota bacterium | reverse complement strand
ACTCGCGGCGTGGCGCGCTGCGGAGGAGCGAAGCCGCCGAGCACTAAGTGAGCGGAAAGAACGTGCCCGAAACCACGGGCAGCAGCAGCGATTGTCCAGAGGAGGTGACCGCGGCCGGGGCGATGTCAGCCACGCTGCGCGAGCGGCGGGGACACGACGTGAAACCGAGAGCGGCCCTCCGACGGATACACCCCATGCGTCTGCGAACGCGAATAGTCGATTGAGACAACTCGTTGCTGCAGTTGCCCAGGGGCCGAGCATTCGCCGCGATCACGTGCTGCGAAGCATCGCCGGATCGCAATGGAGAACTCTGTGCTTGACGCGACGGCCACTACATAGTCGCCCCAGGTTTCCCGGAGGCTCACATTTGCGACAAGGCCCGCCGCTGGGTAGCCTACGCGCAGGGGCTTGGCACTAAGTGATGGGAGTACCTCGACAGTTTGTCGATCACGTTGAACGGGCGCGGAGCTACAGCCGTTGGCGACGCCGGAGAGGCTCGCTCGCGCTAATTGCGATACTTGTGAGTATCGCAATTACGCTGCCCCCTTCGGCGGCGGCGAGTCCAATGTTTCGGCCTGACGAGATGAATATCCGCGTGCGCGTTCCCGTCCCGCCTCAACACCGCGTAGTCCGGGAGCGTTTAGTCACGTTGAGAAAGAGGCTTCGGCCCGGTCATGCCGAACCGCTGACTATGAACCTCTTCGATGACATGCAAGTGACTATGCCGCCGGCAGTATCCGGTCGTAAGAGAGAAAGCACGTTCTGGAGGGGCACATCTCAAGGTTCTGACAACGCGTACGTGGTCGCGTTGCTTAACGATGGAAACCTGGTCGCAACTGTCACGACCTCGGATCAACGGTATTCGGTTCAACCGCTTGCCGATGGTCGGCACTTGGTTCGCCAGTTAACACTCGACCCGGAATCGGTAGGCCGTAGAGACCAGCTCTCAGACGACACCATACCCGTAGGCCCGATCACGAAGCGGATGGGCTCTCTGCCGACCGAGCACGCGACAGACGAGAATCCGGCCGAACTAACTCTATTGGCTCTGTATACCGCAATGGCAATGGAGCAAACGCCCGGCCTGGAGACCGCGATTTTGCTCGATGTGGAACTCGCGAACGCAGCATTGGTCGACAGCGATGTGGCGGCTAACGTGAACCTGGTCGGGATTCTGGGAGTGGGGCAAGGAGAGGCGTTCGACTCGCGGGCCGCAGTATCGGCGTTGCGTGAGCCACGGGATGGGCTGTTCGACCAAGTTCACCACCAGCGTAATGGTTACCTAGCGGACCTCGTAGTGTTATACTTGCCGACCGATTCCTCGGGCCTACCCCCAGTTTGCGGCGCGGCGACGATCATGAACCAGAACACGTCCGAGTTCGCGCCCTACGCCTTCAGCGCGGTTGCGGCGGCATGCGCGGGAAGCTACACACTGGCGCACGAACTTGGCCACAACTTGGCGTGCCAGCATGATCGTGCGAACGCCTTCTCCGCCCCAATCTACCCGTATGCTTACGGCTATGGCGATCCGTCCGCTTTCTTTCGCACGGTTATGGCTACTAACCCGTGCCCGGGCGTATTCTGCGGCCGCGTGGGGCTATTCTCTAACCCGGACGTGTTCTACCAGGGATCTCCCGCGGGGATTCCAGCGGGAGATCCGCTGGCGGCTGACAACGCACGCGTGCTTCGCCAGACAACTCCTACCGCATCCGCATTCCGCAGTTTGGTCGCCCCTGCCTTGGAGGCCAGCGTCGATCGTACTGATGCCATTAGGGTGACGCTTGACCATCCGTGGCCATACCGTTTCTCTTTGTTTCGAAGCGAAACAAACGCTGGGCTTGCACTCCATATCGTGGACACGGAAGCGCTGTCTTACGTTGACGTGAGCGCCGAACCTGGCAGGAACTACTACTACTGGGCCAGGACTCTGACCGAGATTGGGCTGGAGAGTGACCTTAACGGCCCCGTGCAAGGCTTCCGAGTCGCACCGATATGCGGGAACTCGGCTGCGGAGCGTCCGGCTGAAGAGTGTGACGATGGCAATTCGCAAAACGGCGACGGTTGTGATGAAAACTGTACTGTTTCTGCTTGCGGTAACGGCGTTCTCGCTGCGAGTGAGGAATGCGATGATGGTGACGCCTTCAGTCTCGGCGAGTTTTGTGGACCGGCATGCCGCGCAATACCGTGTGGAAAGCCGACAGCGTCGGCGGGGTCGCTGCCTTTTGTCAGCGATGCTTTATTCACCTTAATTACATCGATCGGCGCGGAAAGTTGCGATCTCCGCGTATGCGACGTCACGGGTGATGGAAAGGTGAACGCAACCGATGCGCTCGCGATCCTTCAGGTCAGCGTAGGCATCGACTTAGGATTGAACTACTGCGGTGGGCAGTAACCCACCAACTACGCGCGAGGAGCCTTCTACATGTGGAGCGACGACTGTGAGTCGATAGGAGACGGGCAGTTGTTTCTCTTAACCCGCGTTTTTGTCGCGCTCACCTTGTCGTTGGTCGTCTACGTTTCATCAGCGCCCGCGCAGACAACTCCCGAGCCGGAATGTGGCGATATCGACTGTTCCGCCAGCATTACGGCTACGGACGCGCTGGCGACTCTCCAACTGGCTGTGGGTCTCGACCCTGGGCCTATATGTAGGGACCGCTGCGAGCCGCTGCTCGCCTCTACTGCGACTCATGGTGCTGCTTCTTTCCAATTGGGAACGGACTATTGCGCAGACGTCGACTGTAGCGGAAGTATTGCCGCAACGGACGCGCTAGTCATCCTTCGTGTATCGGTCGGGGAGCCGATTCCCCGCCGCTGCGGGCTCGATTGCGAACTCGGTCCGGAACCGGAACTCTCCTTCGCTACGCCCTTTCTTTTCGGTACCGGTGGCAACCCTGTGGGCTTATATGTGGCCAAGGTTGATGAGGGGAACAATCTGGACGTCGTCGTTGCAAGCAGGACTGACCGCGTCGTGTATCTACTGCGTGGTCTCGGTGGCGGCTTTTTCGGATTGCGCGAGACCTGGGCTTCGTGCGGGGGTTCACTGCACAACATTGTTCTGGCGCACAATGTGACGGGTCGTCCGGAGCTTTATCTGGGTGTCGTTTGCGCGCTGCCGGGTCCGTTTGGCTCCACAAATCACTTGTACAGCTATGCGGGCGCCGCTGCAGCGACACTGACTGTTAGGCAAGTAAGTGATCAGATCCACACGGCGCCGACGATCTTAAAAGTTGGGAGTCTGTACGGCCACGGATCACTTAGCCCCTTGATAGCGGGCGGAGAGACTATTTCGGCACTACCTAACCTCTTCAATGCGCGACTTCTTTCTGCTGCGGCGAGACACGATAGCGCAACTGATTTTGTTGTAATAGACGCTGACGGCAATGGCCTGGGCGAGGTCGTCATCACCAATCCAGGGAACGATAAGCTTACGATAATCGGTGACGATGGCTCATTACCGCTGTCGCAATGGACTGGTATCGAGGTCGGCACGGAGCCCATGGGCATTGTGGGCGGTGATTTCGATAGAGACTCGATGGTAGACCTCGCTGTCGCCGAGCATGGAGATCAAGTGGTCTCGATCCTTTACGGTCGTGGCGACGGCTCGTTCAGTCCTCGTACAAGCTTCCCAGCTGGCCTTGAGCCCGATCGGCTGTACACCGGCGACCTGAACGGCGACAACCGGTCAGACCTTGTAGCACTGGATCCAGTTGCTTCCAGTGTTGCTGTGCTACTCA
>JAZDCZ010000226.1:0-4791 GCA_036679605.1 Gemmatimonadota bacterium | reverse complement strand
CGGCACCGAAGGGGTCGCTCCCCCCGACGCCTAGTACCCATCGTTTACGGCGTGGACTACCAGGGTATCTAATCCTGTTTGCTCCCCACGCTTTCGCACCTCAGCGTCAGCATCGGCCCAGCGAGCCGCCTTCGCCACTGGTGTTCTTCCCGATATCTACGCATTCCACCGCTACACCGGGAATTCCACTCGCCTCAACCGTGCTCTAGCCATCCAGTTTCGCTTGCAGTTCCGGGGTTGAGCCCCGGGCTTTCACAAATGACTTAAACGGCCGCCTACGTGCTCTTTACGCCCAGTAATTCCGGACAACGCTTGCACCCTCCGTCTTACCGCGGCTGCTGGCACGGAGTTAGCCGGTGCTTCCTCTGGGGGTACCGTCACCCCTGGTCCGTCGCTGCGTCAGCCTTGCGGCCATTGCGCAATATTCCCCACTGCTGCCTCCCGTAGGAGTCTGGGCCGTATCTCAGTCCCAATGTGGCTGATCATCCTCTCAGACCAGCTACCCGTCGTAGCCTTGGTGGGCCGTTACCCCGCCAACAAGCTGATAGGACGCGAGCCCCTCACCCGGTGCGACCTTGCGGCCGCTTTGACACCAAAACATGCGATCTGGTGCGGTACGCGGTATTACCCGGCCGTTAGACCGGCTATCCCCCGCCGAATGGTAGGTTGCTCACGTGTTACACACCCGTTCGCCACTAACTTTCAGAGAGCAAGCTCTCTTCGGTTCGTACGACTTGCATGTGTTAGGCACGCCGCCAGCGTTCGTCCTGAGCCAGGATCAAACTCTCCAAAAGTTTGATGTAGCTCTAAACCGAACGACATAGTCGTCCAAAATTTAGGTCGGAGTATTTTTACACCCTCACGACGAGTGTCCGATACACTCGCCGCTTATAACGGGCCGCACTCCTCCAAAATCCCCATATCCGTCAGTTTTCAAAGAGCATTGTTTGCCCGCTACCAAAAAAAGATGGTAGCGAGCCTTGAATTGTAGATATGGATGGACGTTGAGTCAAGGGGTAAGTAAATGAAATTAGTGGGGATAGCTACCATTCGACCGCAATCACCGCGATCAACTTCGCCAAACTGACCAAGTCTCGCAGATCAATCACTTCGACCGGAGAGTGCGAATACCTGAGAGGCCAGCCAATCGGGATGTCCACCACTCCCCAATCCCGAAATGCCGATCCGTCGTTGCCTCCGTTGGTGGTCCCTACCTGAAGCGGGAGGCCGTTCTTCCGCGCCAGTTCCCTCAAGGTGTCCAGAACCGCGGGCGGGGTTACTGAGGAGTTGTCGACTGCCCGGGCGACCGGGCCCTCACCTATCGGCTGCACAGCAAAATTCTGCGGATCAAGCGGGGAATCGGCCGAGACGAAAGTATCAATGGCATAAACACTTGCGGCGCCTGTGCCAAGTTCGCGTGCGGCAACCCTGCTTCCTACCAGTCCGATCTCCTCTCTGGTGACCCAAAGGAATATCACTTCATGCTTGAGCTTGTCGGTGTCAAGCTGTTGTAATGCCAGTAGTTGTGCGGCTGACCCCACGCGATCGTCGAACGAGCGCCCCGTAGCTCTGTCACCCGCAAGTCGGACGAATCGCTTTGGGTTCGTCACGGTCTGGCCCTTGGCAATACCTAAGGCCTCGGTTTCGGACGCTGTGCTGGTACCCAGATCAAGCCGGAATCCGTCAGGGGCCACCCGCGCGGGAAGCCGCGCCGAAGAGTCCCGTGGCATGAAGACGCCGGGTATGTCGCCAAACGACGTGTGGATTAAGGCCGGAGTGGCCTCCCATAGCCAGGGCAGAAATCCGCCTCTTCGGGTCAGTGTTACCGTCCCGTCCTGTTGGATTTCTTCCACCGCGAAACCGGTTTCGTCCAGATGAGCGACGAACACGACGACAGGGTCACCCTGGCCTACTCGAACCCAGACATTGCCGGCAGTATCGACCTGTGGACGGGCCCAACCGGGCAACGCCCGCATTACTACATCCCGCACCAGTCCCTCCGCACCAGAGACTCCATAGGTTTCCACAAGTTGACCGAGAAGATCCGCGGCACCCTCAATGGCCGCCTGATCGACAGATCCGTTGGACGCGTTAGGGCTCCGTTGGCGTGCACGCGGGGCACGGAGGATTCTGCCCGAAGGGACGCCGGGCTTTGCTTCGCCGCCGAACCAGCCGAGCAGCCTGTCACGCACTTCATCTATCTCGGCCAGGTTGATTGACTCGACCGGTGTCTCTTCGTAGCGGGTAGGTATATCCCAGTTCTCGATCGCTCCAAACCCATCCGGCAAGCCCCGCGGTTTCGGATAGTTGAGCAGCACTGTCTCGTCAAACGGCCCTTTGGTGGTCGCGAGGGTCAGGAGCCCACGGTTTCCCAGCCGGCTCTCCACCGCAAAAGCCAGAACCACCGTGCCAGTGACGCCGGTCCGGCCGGTGACCGCGTGCGCCAAGGCACTGCAGGCAGCACGGCTGCCGGCTGCCGGGGCGGCTACCATCCCGCTTCCGAAGTAGTGAGGAGTTTTATCGCCCGCGACTGCATCCAGCAACTCGATTCCCAATTCGTTCACCTGACCAGGCGAGGTGGCGCCGACATCCACATAGGCATCGTCCACAGCAAACGGCGCGGTCGACTGTCCGGGTCGACCACGGGTTAGATGTGTGGACGGCACGGCAACCACGCCCGGTAGCTGTCCGGATCGGCTCCAGATATTGACTCTCCCCCGGGCAAAAAATTGGTCCGAGAGGCGGTGAGCCGGTCGTCCGACGCGGCGCAACGTGAGCCAACCGTCCTCCCGGATATTGCCGATCACATAGCCGAGTTCGTCCATGGGACAAACTGCCAACCTCTTGGGGCGGCCGGATCCGGCGACTACCACAACGTTCCCTGCGCGATCGAGCGCCGCCCCGGGTAAGACCGAGAGCAGAGAGTCTGCCATGGCCTGCTCATACCCTGTGATGGCCGTCATCGCCAACAGACGGTCGGTAAGATCCGCCGTGGCTTGCGCTCGGGCCGTACCCAAGATTGCCAACTGGAGCGCCGCAATCAGAATCGTGGCTCTAACCTGTAGCATTACCCTTCCTTTTTCTCACTTTGATCCCGACATGACCCGTTGTACGCCCGGACTAGTACCGATCCACCGAGCGGGCCTGGCAAGATATCCTGGGTTGGCTTCGGCGTCACCTTGGTTGCTCTGGCGGCCCGCCCGGTTAGGTGTATGTTAGGCAGGTATGTTCCTCGCCGTTGGTTTGCTCGCCTTCCTTGCGGCATCGCCGCCAGCCCAGGATACGGCTCCTAGGGATATACCCGACCAACCCCTATTCGAATCAGATGATTTGGTAGAATTCCGCGTCGAAGCAGACTTCAACAAACTTCTAAAGGATATTGGAGACAATCGGGAGGAACACCCGGCCTCTCTGTCCTATCTGAACACCGCCGGAGTTTCGGTCAACATACAGCTTACACTGGAAACTCGCGGCCTCTTCAGGCGCAACAAGAAGATTTGCAACTTCCCACCCCTCATGGTGGATGTCAGGAAAAAAGCATTTGATGCCGACCAAACCAAGGGGACGTTGTTCGAGAACCAGAATAAGCTCAAGCTCGTCGCCCACTGCCAGGACAAGAAGGATGATTACGAGCAGTCGGTGTTGCAGGAGTATCTCATCTACAAGACCTTGAATCTACTGACCGAGAACAGCTTCCGCGCCAGGCTGGGTCGTTTCACCTACATAGACACGTCGGGCAAGAGAGACTCGATCATCAAGTACGGATTCTTCATCGAGGACGCCGACTTGCTGGCCGAGCGTATGGGTAGCGAGATCTTTCGCCAGCAAGGAATCCACCCGCTGGACGCCGAGTACAGTTCTACTGTCTTGCTCGCGGTGTTTCAGTACATGATACTGAACACCGACTGGTCGGTGTCGGGACTACACAACGTCAAGCTGGTGGGTCCATTGAACGGTACGGTATATCCCGTGTCCTACGATTTTGATTGGGCGGGCATCATCGGCGCTTCATATGCCAAGCCAGACAAGAGTCTCGGTATTAGGTCTGTGCGCGATCCCCTCTTCATCGGTTATTGTCGATCGGAGAGCGAGTTCGCGCAGGCGTTCGAGGTCTTCAATCGCAACAAGGAAACGATATATCAATTACAGCGAGATCAGGTCGGCCTCGATGAGCGCAAGCTCAAGCGAATGCTGAAAGATTACGATAAGTTTTTTGAGACTATCAACGAGCCCCGCCGTGTCAAACAGACGATCATGAGGCAATGTAAGAAACGTTGAACCTCACTCCACCGTTGCCGACGACCTAGTTAGTGCGGTTGGGCAATCTCCCACGCCTTGAGTCACCTCCTCGATGTTTTCCTTTATAGCTCGCTAGCAGCGACAGCTGCCGCAATCGGGGCTATACCTTTTGCTGTAAGACGAGAGATTCCACGGGCCTGGGTCGGCTGGGCCAATGCTCTGGCGGCGGGTTTGATGCTCGGCATTGCGTACGTTCTGGGCGAAGTGGGATTGGGACGTCTGATACATGCCGCCACCGCGGGTTCATTGCTGGGAATCGCCTTCGTTTACATCACGCATCGATTGGACGGCTTGGATGGCATCCCATTGTCCCACCATGAGCGTGGGTCTTCAAGTATTTCACGAGGTCTTGTAGTCCAGTCTCTGCATTCCGCATCAGAGGGAGTGGCAATAGGGGCCGCGATGGCAGTTAGTCTGGGGCTCGGGATCTTTACGGTGGTCGCCCTAGCTGCGCACAATGTTCCCGAGGGAGCCGTATTGTGTTCCGTACTT
>JAZDCZ010000225.1:0-8493 GCA_036679605.1 Gemmatimonadota bacterium | reverse complement strand
GGGCGACCCACATTCGCGGATATGCCACGGATTACGCAAACGTCGTCGAGGCGCTGATTACTTTGTACGAGACGACGTTCGACCGCCGGTGGCTCACCGAGGCCGGGCGTCTCAACGACGCATTCATAGAACAGTTTCATGATGAAGCCGGCGGCGGATTCTTCTATACCGCACACGACGCCGAGGTGCTCATCGCCCGGAGCAAGCACGCCAGCGACAGCGTGGTGCCCTCCGCCAACTCGACGGCCGTACACAACTTCCTGCGACTGGCCATCCTGCTGGATCGCAAGGATCTACTGGACCTCGCGGAAAAAACCATGATGACCTTCGGGCGGTACACCTCACGCGGTTCGCTGTCTCGGATGCAATGGGCGATTCTGTTTTATCACCACCCGCCGAAGGAAATCGCAATTGTGGGCGATCCCGATGATCCGGCGACGAAGGCCCTCATCCGGCAGGTGTACGCTGATTATCTGCCGAACAAGATTGTCGCCCTCGCCACGCCTCGAGACGCACAATCGGAAGATGCACTGCCTCTATTGAAACTCAAGACATTGGTGAAGGGCAAACCGGCGGCCTACGTGTGTCAGAACTATGTATGCCGTCGTCCGGTCACGTCGCCTTCCGATCTCGCAGATCGACTATCGGATTAGGGGGCGATTCGAAAGGTAGCGTTGGCCCGCCGTGGCCAACGTGGAGGGCCGAAGGGCGCTCGACAATCCACGTCGCCGACGGGCGGGTAACGCTACATAGAGGTTCTGAACGGCCTGCTATGCGGTCACGATGCCGAGGGGTTGTCTGGTTTTCCACCGTCCTCGTGTGAAATCGGGGACGTCGATGGAACGGCTGCGGTGGGCAACGGATCGTTCGGTAAGCTCGCAGATGGCGCTCCACGCGGCCGCGTCGTACACGTCCATGTCCAGCGGGAGTCCTTCGCGAAGGCACTTGATCAGCCGGTAGTCCTCGATGAAGTCCATGCCGCCATGGCCTGCGCCTTGGGCGGCGTCGTTGAGCGTTTTCCACAAGGGGTGGTCGAACTCGTCGCGGTATTTGCTCGCCTCTTCCCATCCATGACCGGGGCTGCGTCCCTCGATGTGGATGCGATCGGGATAGCCGCGGAACAGGCCGCGCGTGCCCTGGATCATGTTGATCCGGCTATAGGGTCGCGGGCTGTCGCAGTTGTGCCCGAGGTAGATGGTCTTGCCGCCGGCGGTGCGAATGAGGCTGACGTTCACGTCGCCGAGTGCGAATCGCTCTTTGCGTTTGGGATCGTCGGGCGGGAGATGCTCGCGAGCGTAGAGCTCGAGGCCTCAGGCGTTGCTGCTCATCGAGACGATGTAGTCGAACCGATCTCCACGGTTGATGTTCATGCATTGGGCGATCGGCCCCAGGCCGTGGGTGGGGTAGAGGTTGCCGTTTCGCACAATGGCGTGCGCCCGTCGCCACAGTCCTTCGCCTTGGTCGCTGAACTTGAGGCTCCGCAGGTCGTGCAGATAGCCGCCCTCGCCGACAAAGGGAGGATATCCTCGATGAAGAACAGCTCATCGCAGTTGACGAACTCGCAGGCGTTGCGACTCATGAAACTCACTGGATCAAAATCGCAGGCCATCGAATACAACCCGGCACAGATGGCCAAAAGGCAGGCCCCACCAGTCTTGAGAATGTTCCTGGTCTTCATCTCTATGTTCTCCGTTCGAACCAGTGGACACGATCCCGTGTAGGAGCGCCGTGTCCAGGCGTCCTTGCTCAGTTGGCTGACTGTAGAAAACGCAGAATCAACCGATGCTCTTCAGCAGTTAGGTTTGCCCGCACGCGCATGTGGTGGACAATGACCTCCCACTCACGGTCGCTCCGCTCGCGCGGGCGACGAAAGTTGTGGCACCTCATGCAATTCTGGCTCCAGGCCAATGCACCCGCCTGTTTCTGCGCGTCCTCTTGCGTAGCGAACAGTTCCTCTCCACCGGAATCCTCCGTTGCTGTGATTCCCGACGAATTCATCGTCTTCTGACACCCGATCGCCACGACGGATACGACTGCCGCACCCGCGACGACGAGAAGGACGCCCGACCATGTAGTTTTCTTCATCTGCTTCTCCACTGGGATGACTCCTGTTCAGAATCCCACGGCGAACTGCATGAAGACTCCGTCCTCATCATCGCCACCGTGTACGTCGTCACGAGTGTACGCGGTCTTCCAAACGATATTCGGCTGAATCCAATAGTCGAACCCCAGGGTCAATTGGTCATGATCCGCACCGAGAGTGCCTGGACCGGATTCGCGAAGCTGATCATAGCGAACAACGAATTCCATGTTCTTGAGCTCGATGCGATCGCCAAACTGGAAGTCGGTAAGTGTCGGTCGATAGGCGCCTTGGACGAACCAACCGTTTCGCTTATTATCGAACGTAAAGGGATCGAACGGTCCGGTAAACACAACCCTGTCCGTGTCCACCCAGATGGCCTCCGCCCGGACATCCAGTCGACCCTTGATCGCTCGGATTTCTCGGTTATAGCTGAGATCGATGCCATGGATGAACGTATCCACGCCGCGGAACCGTGATCCACTGTCACCGGCCCTGCCCTTCAGGAAGGAATAGCCAAGCTCAAGTTCTGGAATGGGCAGGAAGCCGATTCTTCCACCGAACGTCTTGTCGTTGTTGTTATCCCGGAAATTGTCAAACCCGAGTCTCCCCGCCGAACTCAAGGAGGTACTTTTGAAATCCGGGCCGTTTACATAATAGGCGGCGTAGTTCATTTTCGCGTTCCCGAGCGGAAAACCGCCGCGAAGTTGAACGCCCAGTCCCGTCTCTCCCATCAACCCCCGCATATACATCAATGGCATGGTCGGCATCTTGTTGATCCACGGCGGATGCCAACGTTCCCAAAACGTTCCGAAGGGAATCAGGAACTTGCCTGCTCCGATGGTGGCATAATCGTTGAGCAAGTAACTGATCTGGAACTGACCGAGTTCCACATCTGTTTCGTCACTGGTCAGTCCGAACTCGATCTGCGTTTCGAGCAACAGACGGTCCGTTGGTTTCCACAAGAGGATCGGAGCGATTCTGGCACCGAAGGTCGAATCTACATTATCGCGATCCTGAAACGTCACGGCCGCAGAACCTCCAATCGCGAAATTGGATTCACCTGGCAGCAGCGGGTGTGTCACGTCACGCAATTCTTCGCGCACGTTTTCGAGGATTGACTCTCGTTGCTGGGAGACCAGAGCTTGGAGCTGTGTTTGCCAGTCTTTTTCCGGCGCACCGCCAACGCCTGCCTTGAGTTCCTCGACTTCCCTGCGGAGGAGCTCGTTTTGTTTCTGGAGTTGCACATACTCGCCTCGAAACTGACGGTATTCCTCAAGAAACTGTTTGAACTCTTGCCTGGTCAGTGGTTCGTCGTCAGGCGATGTCTCCTGCGCAACCGCAAGAGGAGCCCACGCGAACGCACACGACAGAACAAGCGTTACTGAGAGCACATTATGGTGTTTGCTCATGCGTTTATCCGACATCGATAGCCCAAGGAGTTGCTCGTGATCCGTAGCTGCGCGCAGACCTATTTCTGCTTCAAGACAAATGCGATTTCCGTTGCCTCTCCCGGCGTCACTGTGGCACTAGCTCTTTGCTTCCCGAACTTTTCGTGCCAGATTTCAACGACGTAGCTGCCGGCGGGAACGTTTTCGAAACGGAACGTGCCATCCTTCCCGGTCACATCGTAGTAAGGATGATTCGCAACGACCACCCAGCCGGCCATCCAGTTGTGCACATCGCACCCTACTCGGATGCGCTCCGAATAGTCCAACTTCACATCCAGTTGTTTGACCATTCCCGGCATGGATCGATTGAGCGGTTCGTTCTTCTTGGCATGCAGATGCACGTTGTGTAATACCCCATCGCTGTTGAGAATCCGCAAAGATGTCCCTTTGGGGACGACCACGATGTGTGGGCGAAACCGACATCCTCTTTGATCGAGTGTTATGGGCTTATCCGGGTCTGTTTTGAAAGGCTTTCCCTGATCGATCTTCTTGATGTACGCCACGACCCAGCCGACCTTGCCGTCCTTTGAAACGACAAGATCCTCGTTGGGGATCGGCTTCGTGTGGCAGGGTTCGTCGGGGCTTGATATCTTCAGCTTGTGCCTCTTGGGAATCTCCCCCTCCCACCGAACGACTCCTGTAATGGTCCCGCCGTCTTTCACGTCGATGACCTGATACTTGGCTGCTTGAGCCGGGCGACCAAATATGCACGCCGAGGCTACCATCGCGACCATTCCGAACACATGTGTTGATGTTCTCACCAGTTAACTCCTATGGGTGATCGAAGGTTGTGATTCTGGACGCATCAGTTGCGTCCCGCCAGGTGGCGGACATAGTGCACGAGTTGCCACACTTCCTCATCCGTCAACGCAGCAGCCGCGGACATCGGCGTACCTGGGACGCCGCAGCGGATGCGTTTGAAGACTTCTTTCCCTTTCGTTCCCCCGCGAAACATGCCGGAGGTTAGATCCCGAACGGTGATGGGTTTGCCCTGCTCATCGAGGGGCATATCGAGTCCATCGCCACGACCGGCCTGACCGTGGCACGATGCGCAATTGGCCAAGTACAGTTTCCGTCCCACGTCGAGATCTCTCTTGAATTCAGGGCCGGGACGGTGAACTTGGACCGGATCGCGGGGGGAGACTCGGATATGCGAAATCTCTTCAAGCTCGTCTGGAGAAGTATCTTCGTCTCCTTCAAATGCTTTGCGGAGATCGGCAAGCCATCCCAACCGTTGGATTTCTCGGATGTACTTAGCCAGTGCTCGAAGTTCAGTGTCCGTGAGTTGCGGATTGGCGGGCATCTCGCCGAATCGCCGGCCGTATCGGATGGTCTGAATCAAGTCCTCTTCGGTCGGGACGCCGTTGAGGGTCGAGACGTAGCGAAATCGCTCGTGCCAGAAGTCGCGCGGTGCAACGCTTAGCGCGATTGCAGCGGGCCCCCTCGTGCCTCCGGCTTCGCCATGGCAGGGCGCGCAGTGCGCGGTGTACAAGGAGTGCCCCTCCAGCGATGCGATCGCATCCCTGGTCTCCGTGGACGCCGCAGAGGCGGGTGTCCGGCAGGCAGTTTGGCTAAACGTCAAGCCTAGCGCGAATCCGATGGCTACCACAACCATCGCGCCTCCGTATGCTGCCCTCATTGCGAGCGTCTCCAGGGTCATTATCGTTTGCTTTCCGCCCAGGCCTCACGTCGAGGTGGCTGGGCAGGTTGCACGAGTTCCGCGAACAACCACTTGGCAGGCACCGTGCCGTGGCCCGATGTGGGATCAGCTCTTCTTGACGTAAGACTCGGTGGCAGCTAGACTTATGGCATGATGGGGCTTGGTTGCCGTTTCGCAGAAATGACAATCAATCGCTTTGTTTCGCAGGCTTGCATCGCGATTGGTCTGTTGAGACGACCGCGCAGGCGATGAGTTGGGTGCGCGTTCAGATCGTACGCTGCGACGCCGGCCATGGCCGTTGCAGACGTGGCGCCCCGGGAGTGACGCTCTTGCCGACTCCGAGAAGACACGCACTGAACATCCGGCGGATCGTGGGGGGGACGCTGGTTCTCATCTGCCTCGCGGTTAACGTGCTTGCGGTGGTCTACGTGGCGAGAGAACACAAGCTGATTGAGGAGACCATCAGAGCAGCCTCGAATGAGCACGGGCGGGCGTGGGCTCGGCTCTGCGGGGCGGAGATTCGTGCCGGCGACACGTCGGCGCTACAGAGGGTGATTGACGCCATTGGACGCAATGAGAGCGTCCACTTGGCGTTGGTCGTGGACGAGGCCGGGCGGATCATCGCTGCGACGGACCGGCAGCGAATCGGGGATTCGCATCAAGTCGAGCATGGAGATGCCACCCACGGTATCGGCGGAGACGAGCCCCACGTCGAGGAGCTCCACCCGGAACCCACCGGGTTCTTTCATGAATCCGGGCATACATTCGAGTTCCTTTTCCCGATTCGGCAGGCGGAAGACCGCCTCGGCACGCTTGTCGTGCATTCCGACACGGCGAGGGGCAATCAGCAGGCCAAGACGCTCGCCGTCAAAGGTCTGCTACTGGTCATCACTCTGAGTTGCTTGGTCGGCCTGGCGGCGGTCGCGCTCGATTGGCGGCTGCGGAGGGCCGTCAAGGCGCTGATCGCTGCGACGCAGGCCATCGCGAAGGGCGAACGAGCTCTTGACGTCCATGTCGGAACCGGGGACGACTTGGACCTTCTTGGGGAAAGTGTCCGGCATATGGCGGCTTCGCTGCAGGATACCGAGGAGAGGCTGGCACACTGGCATCGCGAACTTGAATCTACGATCGCCGACCGCACCACGCAACTCGAGAAATCGCAACAACTCCTCGCCGAACGAGAGAAGATGGCCGCGCTCGGACTGATGGCTGCCGGCATCGTCCACGAAATCGGAAATCCGCTGACGGCAATGTCCACGATCGTCCAGCGAATAGAGCGCAAAGCGGATCCGAGGTTTCGCGAGCAATGTCGAACCTTGAGTCAGCAGATCGAGCGCATCTCGAAGATCGTGAACGACATGCGTCAGGTTGCAAGGCCCGTGTCGGCCAACGGTTCCTCCACTAATGTTAATGAGACTCTTCGCGTGGCCATCAAGATCGCCCAATATGATCCACGCGCGAAGACGATCGAGCTTGTGCCGCATCTCTCCAATGAGGTTCCCAGAATCCCGGGCGACGCCGATCGGTGGCAGCAGGTCTTCATGAATCTGATCATCAATGCGCTCGACGCAATGCCGCGAGGGGGGAAGCTGTCGGTTATTACTTCCATGATTCACGACCGCGTGGCAATCAGGTTTCGTGATTCCGGTAGCGGCATGAGCGCGGAGCAGCTCAGACGACTCTATCATCCCTTTTATTCAACCAAGTCCGGCGATGGCATGGGTCTGGGCCTCTCCGTTTGTCATAGTATTGTTCGAAGTTACGGCGGTACAATCATTGTCGAAAGCGAAGTGGGCAGAGGAACCGAATTCCGAATCACCATTTCTCCATACGGAATACCCTCGCACTCTGAGCGGTCGGGTGCAACGCAAGCAGAGAACGTCCCGAACCGCTCTGCGCAAAAAGGCCGGGATGAGCGTCGAGCCTCGGGGGAGGTGAACGCCTAACCCATGTCGCGCGATGTGCTCATCATTGACGACGAGCGTGCCATTCGAGAGGAACTCGCCGATTTCCTCCACGACGAGGGGTTCTCGTGCGTGTTGGCTGCGACGGGGCAAGAGGGGATCGAGCGGGCCGAGGATCGGGACTTTGATGTGGTGCTTCTCGACGTTCGCCTTCCCGATATCAGCGGGACCGAAATGATGCCGCGCCTGCGCAGTCTCACGCCGGAGTCTCACGTTCTCATCATGACGGCTCATCCATCGGTTGACACAGTTGTGTCCGCGCTGAGGCTGGGCGCCGTCGACTACCTGACCAAACCGCTCATTCTCGAGGAACTACTCCAGAAGGTCAGGCGATTGATCGAGTTCCGCGCTCAGCAAATGGAAATCCAATGGTACCGACATCGGCTTCAGGCCGAACACGACTTCGCGAACATCATCGGCAAGTCGGCGCGCATGGAGGAAATCTATCGCCTGGTCAAGCGCGTGGCGGCCACCGACTCGCCGGTGCTCATCACAGGGGAAAGCGGAACGGGGAAAGAGCTGATCGCCGGCGCCATCCATCACAACGGACCTCGAAAGGACGGGCGCTTCGTTCCGCTGAACTGCGCGGCAATTCCGGCCGCGTTGCTCGAATCCCAGATGTTCGGTCACGTCAAGGGTGCGTTCACCGGCGCCGATTCGCGAGCTGAGGGTCTGTTCCGCGCGGCAAGCGGCGGGACGCTCTTCCTTGACGAGATCGGCGACCTACCGCTCGAACTCCAGCCCAAAATGCTTCGGGCGCTGGAGCAACAGAGCGTGCTTCCGGTGGGCGCGACGGAACCGGTCAAAGTGGACACGCGGATCATCGCCACGACGAACGTGGACCTCCCGCAGGCCATCAAGGACGGGCGCTTTCGCGAGGATCTGTTTTTCCGCCTCGCCGTGTTCTCCATCGAAGTCCCGCCGCTTCGAGAGCGAGTCGAAGATATTCCCGCATTGGTGGACGAGTTCATCGCGAGGCTCAATCGGAAACTCAGGCGCAACATCAAGGGCGTCACAAACGATGCCCTGCGTCGGCTGCTCCGCTACGAGTGGAAAGGCAACGTTCGGGAATTGCAGAACGTCATCGAACGCGCGATGATCCTCGAAGAGAACGACCTCATCACTCCCGCATCCTTCCCATCCAATCTCGTAGAGCAAACCCATCCGGCTGAGATGATCGGCCCCCTCAAAGATGCGGTCCACAAGTTCGAGCATGAGTATGTCACACGTATTCTGGACGCCACCAAGGGCGACAAGCTTCTTGCTGCTGAGTTGCTCGGAGTGAGCGTCAGCTCAATCTATCGGCGGCTTCAGACCTTCGAAGAAGAGGTCACCAAC
>JAZDCZ010000224.1:0-2476 GCA_036679605.1 Gemmatimonadota bacterium | reverse complement strand
CAGCGTGCGGTGAGCCAGGCGGCAGACTCCGTTTGGCGCCGCGACGAGCGCGGACGCCAAACGCAACCTGCCGCCTGCTCGCACCCTCGAGCTGGGCCGCGAGTACAGCCCGACTGCACAGCTACGTGCAACGGTCCGAGCTGCGGATCGCTGCGCAATATGAGTACAACGTATACCCGGGACCAGGCGTCCACCTCTTGTTGCGACTCTTGACTCGACGAGCTTTGCAGGCGACACAGACTGGCAAGTTCCGAATCCGCTAGAACTTGAAACTGTGTTGGACATGAATCCGGGTCCCGCAACGACACCGACGATATAGCCGTGCCAATAGGGCGCGCGCCCACTCCGGTCAAGTAGCATCGAAGCGATGCATCGGCGTGCTGTCGAATCGGTAATCTGCTAACTTGGCCCAGGTTTGAATAAGTTACCAGGACTGATTCTCCTTACGGTTGTTGTCCTGACGGTCGGCCTCATTGCGCTTGCAGGCTCGGGCGTGCCAGGAGCGGTACGTGGTGCGGCAACAGCGGTCGTGCTCGCGCCGGCCACAGCCGAGTTCCAAGTTAATACTTACACCACGCGCGTTCAGGATGATCCGACCGTTGCACATCTAGCGGATGGGCGATTCGGTATTTTCTGGTCTGGGAACCGTCCTTTCGTAATGCCCAGGGGTCTAGATGACGTGTTCGCACGCGTGTACACCGCTCAAGCGACTCCAATCAGTTCAACCGAGATTGTGGTCGATACGTTGGATCGATTCTGCAACGTAGAGCCTCGGGCCGCCGCCGCGAGTGATACTTCGTTCGCCGTCGTGTGGCGTGAGTACAACAACGGCGACCGACCGGACGATGTTCTCTTTCTTGGAGTGGTGGACCAGGAGCAGAATCGTGTGGGTGAACCCAATGAATTTGCAGACGGATTCAGTTCGAAGGACGTCTTCCCCAGTCTGTCATCGATCCAAGGAGGAGGATTCGTCGTGTCGTGGACCCGCTCGGTTCCAGAGGCGGGTTACGAAGCGACGCAGGTTCTAGCAAGGCGAATGGACGCGTCTACGATGCCCATAACTGACGAAGTGTCCGTGACGGTTAGGCCAGAGAACCTGCCCACCAGGTCGGCAGTGGCCTCACTTCCAGACGGATCGTTTGTTGTTACGTGGATGGAACTCTTCCAGGATGGAGATCGGGATGCAGTCCTGATGCGACACATGGGTGCAGACGGGACGCCGGCTGCGGATGCGCAGATCGTTAACTCGTACACGACGGGCAATCAACAGTTTCCCTCGGTCTCGGCGTTTAAAGATGGCCGCTTTATCGTCGTCTGGGATAGCTTCACCCAGGACGGTGACAGAGAGGGGCTCTTCGCGCAGCGCTTTGATATGGACGGCTCGCCATTCGGCACCGAATTCCAGATCAACTCTTACACCACCGGGGCCCAGCGTAGAAGTGTTGTCGTAACGCAAACCAACTCGCTGTACTCGGTCTTCTGGCTCAGTGATGGGCAGGATGGAGACGGATTGGGAACCTTCGGTAGACTCCTTGATTGGGACACCGGACCGCTTGGGGCCGACTTCCAGGTCAATACGTTCACACCAGAGGACCAATACGTAACCTCCGCTAGTGCGGATTCGCAGGGGCGAGTCGTTGTGACCTGGATAGGGAACGGTAATCAAGATGGCGACCGCAGCGGTGTCTTTGCGAAGCAGTATTGTATCGCGGACCCGAATGATATGCGCTGCGGGGTGTCTTCGGTAACCTTGGGTGATCCAACAGCCTCACGGCCTACCGCGACGGGAGCGCTAAGAGCGTTACAAGCAGCGGTAGGTGTAGCGAGCTGTCTTCTGTGCGAATGTGACGCAGACGGTGCCGGTGGCATCTCCGCGAGCGATGCTCTTCAAATTTTGCAAGCTGCAGTCGGGGTTCCAACCACGCTGGACTGCCCGCCTTGTTGCATCTGAGGGTTTGGACTCTCGCAGGTCATATGTTTTAGCCTTGCACTCAAGTCAGGTTGGAGAATCGCGTGCACTTGTTGGCGCGAGAGTGGCGAATCGCTTCGGGTTGCAAATACTGGGAGGTCGCGAGCTCTAGTTCTCGCATTCCCCCGGCCGCTTCAAGAAGACTGCGGAACAGCAGCAGACAGCGCTGGCGGGAGGATGGATGACCTAAGCAGGCGGCAGGTTGCTTTTGGCGTCTGCGCTTGCGCAGCGCCAAACGGAGTCTGCCGCCTGCGTGCCGCTCGCCAGCTCGCTACCCACGGCTCTCACCGTCCATCTGTACCGCAAGGACTGCTTACACTAATCGCTCATTGTTCGCTGCTCGCCGGCTCGCAGCTCACCAGCGATTAGTGCTGGTCATGCTTTTTCCCAGCATGTTCGCCGGCGCGCTGCATGGCATCCATTACCGAGCGATCAGTCATAGGCACCCCGATCAAGTAGGCGCTACGGGCTATCATGTGGCCGCCGACGGGATTGGTGAGAAACACG
>JAZDCZ010000223.1:0-2067 GCA_036679605.1 Gemmatimonadota bacterium | reverse complement strand
CTGAGCGGAATCGAAGGCTTGAGCGATGACGACGTCACCGTCCTCTCAACCGCCTCAGACGGAACACGCTCGGCCGGGGTAGGCCGACCAGGCGACGTCGTCACAGTCCGCGCAGACTGGCGAGTCCCGATTATCGCACCTTTTCTGTACGCACTATTCCCAGGCGGTCACTACGAATTCTCTGCCGTAACCGATTTTCGTAACCTAGAATTGCCCGCCAACGGAGGCCCTCACCGCTCGTAAGCGAAAAACACCACCCGGGAAATGACTACCGATCACACAGCAACTCAATCCACGAGATACCGACAAGCCGGCAGCATGGTCACTCTGTTCGCGCTCTCGGTGGTCGTCATCTTTTTTACGCTCGGGTTGTCCATAGATCTCGGCTCAGCCTACGTCGCTCAGACCCGCCTGTCGAAATCAGTCGACGCCGGGGTGCTCGCCAGTATCCGCAACACCGCGCGCGGCGATGTCAAACTGCGAAATATCGCTTTGAAAATTGCAGAGGCGAATCTCGGCATTGACCAGCCGGTTTCTTACGCCGTAAAGATCAGTTCTCCGCTAATCGATACCAAGCGCGTGTCGATGCGCGCGACCATCAAGTCGAGGACGACCTTCGGCGTACTTATAGGGAAAACCGCCGTTGACATAGTCGCCAACGGCGAGGCCACGCGCTACCCGTTGGACCTGAGCCTGTTGCTCGATTTGTCTTACTCGCTGCAACGCAATGCCGCATTCGACGATATGCAGGTGGCCGCTAAGGGTTTTCTGAACTATTTCGACGACTCCGTTGACCAGATCGGCGTCGCCACTTACTCGACGTGGGCGGAAGACAAGCTGCCCGTACAGAAGTCCTTTCAGATTCCGGGTTCCACTCTGATCTCGGGACTATCGGCGATCTCCGACACAAACATAAGTGAGGGCCTGCGGGTCTCAAAAACTCAACTCGACGGGGCGTTCAATCGTACGGGAGCGCTGAAGGTCATCGTTCTATTCACCGATGGACGTCCGACTGCCTATCGCGACACGTTCACCTTCAACGACCCTGCCTGCACAAGCTACGATGGGGTCGCAGCGACCTACATCAGCGGCTCCTCGTTCCGTGGCATGTTCCGATGGCGCGACGGTCTCAAGGTCGTGGACTTCACCGCCCATTGCTCTACCGCAACCCGGGGCAATCTGTCGCGAACGACGTCCCCGATCCCAACCGAGTTGAGTATGAGTAGATCAGCCGGCGATTTCATTCGCACCCAAGGCGTGCTCAAGGCCGAGCAAGAGGCCAATCGAATTCGCCAGGCCGGCTATGCCATTTTTGCGATCGGCCTGGGCAATCCCAACGCGACGAACGCAGGGGACGTACCCGATCTCGCATTCCTGGGTCGGTTGACCAATGAAGGCGGCCAGGTCAACGCCGCTCAACCTCGAGGCGAAGTAATCTTCGCGCCGTCCCCAGCCGAACTTGAAGATTCTTTCGCGAAGCTGGCCCATCATCTTTTGACAAGACTTACGCGCCAGCGAAAGCTGTAAAAAGACAAAGATAATTTTGTAACGCTCCGGCATCCGGCCGTCGCCGGACTGTGCCTCCGCGGCGGGAAGGCTGCACACCGTCATTCGGCTGGAACCGTCCTTACTCCTGGCTAATCGGCCCCCTGATTTCCACGCAGAACAGCCTTTTTCCGCGATCGGTACGCAGTTTGCTGGATATCGGCGCGAGCCCGCGTACAGGCCGACAGGCCTCACGGTACTTAGCAAGGAGAGATCATGAACATAGCGCATCACCAGAAAATGGCGCGTATCGATAAACAGCGCTGCGATGAACGCGGCAGCATCCTCATGCTTTTCGCCCTCTCGGCCGTCGCTGTCTTGCTCATTTTGGGTTTGTCGATCGACGTCGGCACTGCCTACGTTTCATATGCTCAGCTTTCCCAATCCGTCGATGCCGGCGTACTCGCAGGGGCCAAGAACACGGCCGGTGGCGATGCCATGATCACCGACATAGCCCTCAAGGTGGCAAGAGCCAACTACCAGGCCAACGTGCCCGTGAACTACACGGTGACCATCACCGTC
>JAZDCZ010000222.1:0-13823 GCA_036679605.1 Gemmatimonadota bacterium | reverse complement strand
CGCCTGTCGAGCGATGATCTACCAAGCTGCTCGCGCTGCCGACGTCCGTGCTCCGGAGTTGAGACGCATTGTTTCGGAAACGAAAAAGTTCGTGACCGAATCTGCGTGGACGGCCACGAACCTAGCCATGCAGATCACAGGGGGCATTGGCTATACCGACGTATATCCGATCGAACGCGCGGTACGCGACACGCGCCTGGCACAGATTTGGACCGGCACAAACGAAGTCATGAGCCAGATGATTCAACATGACCTGTTCGAGGAATTCCACGCCGCCACGGGGCGCTATCGAGATTACGAACGTGATGCGATGCACGCCGACGACAGCGAGAAAATCTTCGACGACGACGACATGTGGAGAATCTACGATACGAACGGTTAGGACTGCGCACCCCCGTTCGCGCCCGTTCGCGTTCCCGGCCTCACACCGACAACGGTCATTCTTGGAGGCCGCCGCCGGTTATTGCCTGGCTTTGTTCTTGACGAACATACCCACAACGCCTTAGGCTCACCGATAACGCCCTAGGCTTGAACGGCAGCTCGAAGGCTCGCCGTCCCGAGTGACAAAACTCGATGCGCCCTACCGCTCTGTTTCTGACCGCTCTCGTTCTGGGGGGCCTGGTTGCCTACTTGCTGACCAATGGGCGGAAACCTTCCTCAAATTTGGCCGTGGTCTCCTTGCAGGAAGTGCCGGATAGGCGCGCAGAGATACGCGCAGAACGGGCGGCCGCTCACGAACCGCTCTTGCATGATGAGATCCAACGGGTCTTGCGCATCGCTCTTCCCGCACGTTTTCCGCAGCAGAACCTAGAAGACAGCGACTACACGACCTTGTCCGATATCGTATTGCGCATACGCGCAGCGCAGCGAGCCTTGCGAACGGCAGACACTGATCGGACACGAACGTATCTAGAGGGCATATACTTCTCCCCTCTGCAGGAGGCTCTGAGCAATTTCCAACGAATCACCGGCATGACAGCGGCTGAGCTCGACGGGTTACTCGGCAGCAAAGTCGAGTCCGAGCACAATAACGAAGCGACTAACGCGCCTGTCGCCAGCAAGCCGACGGCGACCCGTGAGGGCGACTTCGTGTGGCCACTGACGGTCGCCACGCTGCTGATGCTCGTTTGGCTCCTCAAGCGAACTTTTTCCTTGAGCCGAAGCCCAGCGACTGCAAGTCCACCACAACGCGGGGTCCCCATCCTGCCTAGCAAAGAGCCGGCAGCAACCGCAAACGCCATAACCATCGTACCGGGCGACAGTGTCGTTGCGTCGACCAGTCTAACCCCACCGGCCCCGGCAACGGCGGCACTACCCGAACCGATCCTGACCGTCCTGCGGCCACGGACCGCCGATCAGTCGCCAAGCACGAAAGCGCAGCAAAGTGATCGTGCGATCTCGCGCTCGGTCGGGGAGACCATTACTTCGCCCGATATCGCTGAAAACCTCGTAGTTACGGAAGATCTGAGCGAAACCAGGCTGCAGGTATTGATCGAACGGTTTACCGGGAATTTGGCCGACGAGAAACTGCTCGAACGGGAAGCCGGGCGACGTTCGCTGTCGGTCGACGGCCTCTTACAAACCGTCGAGGCAGAAGCACAGCCGGCAAACGACAAGGACATCGAAGCCTATTTCGCCGAGCACCGTACGGAGATTAACGAGCTCACCTCGCGCGAGAGGGTCGCACACTGCATCTCCCTGCAGCGACGCATCGAACGCCGCGTACAGTTCCGCTTCGCCCTGCGCCAGCAAGCAAGCTTCGAATTTCTCTACGAGGGCCAATCTTGATGGACCTCACCGCGGTCGGCGATCATCGGAAGACCCGTCGAAGGACTCGGAAACATCCACCCACTCGATCGCTTCCTTCGTGTCGATAGCGGCCGGAGTCACGATAACCGCTCCACGAAGACCACGGCGGCGGCCGGGACCGTAGCGCAAGGGAGGCGTAACCCCTGTCTCGAAACGGTCGATGGAACTCAGCGCAGCGATCAGCTTGCGCTGCGTCAACGCTCGCCCGGAGGTCTTTAAAGCGTCCACGGAAATTTCCGCGGCCGCGAACGCCGCCATTCGCAGCGCCGATCCGGGCCCTGCCCTGTCTGGGGCGAGCTGCACGAAGCGTTCGCCTTCCGGGTGCGACCTCCGCAAAGCCATCGGCGGAGCGATAAGAGAAAAACCGCCGGCGTAGGAAGGGTGACTACCACCCGACAGCACCGCAGAGACTACCAAGTGCGGCGCCCAGTCTTGTCGCCTAGCGGCATCGCTGAACGAGGCGACTACGGAAGGCGAGCCGAACAACGCAACGCCTTCCACCGCCTGGTTGTGGAGCCGCACTACAAGGGCGTCCATAGATTCACTGGAGAGATCCACCGAGACACATGCCGAACCCCGATGGATGCACTCGTCGATAAAGGCGTCGGCCATATAGGCGGCATCACCGTCCGTAGCTCGCACGACCGCGATCCCGTTCGCGATCTCACGCACCAGGACTCGTGCAGCAGCACGCGCTTGATCGCCGAGATCGGGGAGCACATGAAAGATCAAAGGATCGGTGTCGGCTGCAAACGTCAGCGGACCGATGACCGGGACCCCGCGTCCGGTGAAAAAGGCAAGAACCCGTGGGTCCGCTCCTGCGCCGGCGTTGGCCACCATACAAAACATAGGGCCTTCTTCGGCTATCAGTTGTTCGGCCGCCGCTAACGCAGACTCCGCCGTATCTCCCGCGTCGCGCACTACGTAGTCGATGCGACGACCATTGATCGCTGACTCGCCACCGCTTTGTTCAAAATATTTTCGTAGGATTTCCTCAATCGCGCTGCCCTGTTCGGCTCGGGCACCGCCGAGGGGAAGAAGCGTACCGATACGAACCATAGTGGGTGTTGTTCCCGGCGCATCGTCGGCGCCTAGAACCTGTAGATAGGCCAGTAGGTCGGCAAGGTCGGCGTCCGCGATCGTGTACCGCGGCATGATTATATCCAAGGGCTGCCCGCGGGAGTCCAGCCCTTCACGGATCGCACGCGCGAGCGTCGATCCCGTATAACCTGGTCGAAGAGAACCCGAAGCGGTCACAGCACCGTCGGGTGCTGTCAAAGTACTCCATGTGATGTCGGGAATCCGTATGCCGGCTTCCAAGCCTCCTCGGCCCTGCTCGCCGTGACACTGACGACAGGGATAGAACTCAGCCGGCACGACGACTTCCCCGGAAACCCGCGCGGAAAGCTCAGTGCCTGAGGGGCTGACGCCTTGCACGTACACGATTTTTCCCCGTGCCCGCGTAGAGCCTGATTCCGCTTGCCGCGAAGGCAGCGTCAAAGCCGGCTCGGCCACGGCAGCACCGCAATAGGCGAAGACTCCTCCCGCAACGGCGATGCATAGCACCGCCGTTGGGACTTTGCCGTCGACGTACACCTGCTAACGGGCTTCGGCCTTGGGCTCACCCAAGCGCTTTACATAGTCGAGCCGTCCGACGATATCTCTCGGCGCTGTGATGTTGATCATTTTCATCCACACGGCACCGGGCTCGTAACCGACGGCCATGATCGGCGTGTGCTCGGAAGGGACGGCCGCGTAAAGATCCATGGCTTGCAGAACACCGGTAACATCCTGCTTCGAACCCGTAAGAAACACCCAGCCAGGTTTGACGTCGAATTTCTGTGTGTATTTCTTGAGACGTTCGGGCGTATCGGTAACCGGATCGATGCTCACCGAGATCATCTGTACGTCCTTGCCGACTCTATCTCCCAAGAGCATTTGAACACGTGCAAACACTGATGTCTGGATCGGACAGACGCCCGCGCAACTCGTGTAAACAGCGTTGATCAACACGGTCTTACCCTCGATCAGGTCGCTATAGAATCGATGTTTGTTTCCGTCCTGATCGATGAGAACAGTATCCGGGATGTTGGGCTTGATACGTTTCTGTAGTGTGCCCGCCGGAGCATGGGTGCCGTGCTCATGCGCGCCGTGCTCGCGGCCTTCATGCCCGTGGTCCTCGTGGTGGTGACCATCGCTCGCGTACACGCACACCGGCACCGCGACCAGCAGCAAAGCAGACAGCAAAGGCAACCAAGGGATTCTCATCTCGCCTTATTTTCCTCCGAACTTACTTCTGGCGCTGACAGCGGTGCCGTCACCCAGGCCGAAGCGGGGGGCAAGCCGCCGAATTTCACGTTGCGTGAACGACTAGCCACCATGACCATGTAGTGGCCGGCCTTGGGAAACGTGACCATCGCCTCGTAACGGCCGTCCCCTAGAGGGCGCGCCGCCCCTCTCCACTGGGTCGTAGGTCCTCCCAGTACTAGAATCATCACGTCATCGAGTTCCAACGGTGCATGTTCGCCGTCACCGTCGGTTAACAGGACCCCCAGACGCTCGGGACGACCGGCGGTAAATGTATGCCCGTCAAACAGGGGCTCGACGCGCATCGCCGTCTGCACGACCTTGCCAGGCGGTGAGCGGAAGGTCATGGTGAAACATCCGTGGAGCTTGGGGCTGGAGGGTACGAGAAAGTGTACCGTATAGTCGGCCGCGCCCGGCGCACGAAACTCTGTCTCGTAGCTTCCGACACCACGTTCCGTGATGGTCCTGTCTACCACGACCAGGCCGCGTGCCGGCCAGGGATAGGTGTGGTACGCGCCCATGGGGGCGTTCATGCCCTCGACAAAATGGTAGATGGCCCGATCCCCGGTGCTGAGCGCGAACATCCCTCCACCCTGGGGCACAAGAGCCATCAACGGCGCGACGGACGATAGACCGCCTTGCTCGGGAGCGCTCTGCCACATGGTTACAGGCGTCACCTGGGGGAGGGTTCCGGGCCGATCCAGACCGGCGAGATGAATCAGCAAAACATCCCCGCTTCCGTCTTGGCGCACATAGGCGAACACGTCTGAGAATTGGATATGACTGGGCCTCGGTCCGGTACTCACCGACGATAGGATTTTGTCGGTCGCCGTGTCGAAGATGGTGATTCGGTCGTCGTCGCGATGCAGAGCGAATCCGAAGCGTCCGTTCGGACTTACGGCCAGACCGGTTACGGGATAGGGAACAACGATTTTTCCACTCACATGATGCCTATCTCCATCAATCGCGAGAATCTCACCCTCGCGCCCTCGCTTCAGTGAGGCATACAATTTTCCGCTATGCGCAGAATAGACCAGTCCCGTGACCTGCCCGCCGACAGGCACACGCGCGACCACCTCGAGGCTTTTTGTATCGATTACGGTAAGCTGCGCGGAACCCGGTCCGGCGATGTAGACGTAGCGGCTGTCGTCTCGGAATTCGATCTCGTGCGGTCCCGCGCCCGCCTCGAAGGTCTCACGCAGTTCGTAGCCAGCCATATCGATGCAAGAGACCGATTTCCCTTCTGCATCGCCGACCCACGCAAAGCGACCGTCCGGTTGTATCCGTACCCGCTGCGGTCGTCCGCCCACAGCAACGTAACTGGCTCTGCGCATCAAGATGTCGGCAACGGCGACCCTTGCCTGTTCCGGTAAGGTGACCAACACGTGGCGGCGATCCGCTGCCAAGACCATGTCTTGTCCTTTTCCCGGCAGGTTGACCATGCCCAGAGTCTTGGTCTTCGAAGATTCCACCTGCGGATCGATGATCGAAAGCGAACTGTTGTCGTCGAGGGTTACCAGCAAGTACTCGTTGAGATTGACATCGGCGGCCCGAGCCAGACGGCCGGCGAGGAAGCCGCGAATTTGATATGCGCAGGTCTCTTGATCGGGGAGCGTTTCGCCTTCATCTCGTTTCGAAAGCCAGGCAAGAGGGCGTAGTCCGGAGACGGGTTTGCCGCCGGTTCTGGCTTCGCTCACCCGGAAGCGCAAGCGAACGTCCTCTCCTTCATAAGGGCTTTCGCCGCCGTCGCGAGATTGCAACGCCTCAATCTCCATACGTACCGCGAAGCCGTCTTGTTCAAACAAACCGGCTGCGTAGGCAGGACTCAGAGAATGCGGCAGCACAAAAGCTGCCGTCCAAACGAGCGAAACCAACCACGATGGCCGCGGCGGTCGACACAAGGGCCGAGGGCACTCGGCCGCGGTCATGGAACCGCTGTCGGATCGGACTGACCGTTACCGCCTATTTCGCTCATCTCTGCAGCACCCGCAGCAGCTCGAGAGAGTCTTCGCCCACTCAGAAGTTCGGCGAGCAATTGCTGAGCGAGAGCGTTCTGTTCGACCTGCGAAAGCACGCTCAGCGCCGGGCTCGAGCCTTCGTCGCCACCACTCTGCATAGCCGCGGTAAGCGAGTTGTCGCCCGCCGGCGAGCTGTAGACGGCGTAAGCAGGAAGCGACGTCTGGACTCTGAGCGCTCCGGCCTTGGGTGTGACTCGGAACACCCCCCATGTGCCGCCGTCGACCGCGAAGGAAGCGCGGTCGCGATACAGATAGTCTCCGGCGATTCCGAACGCTCCTCCGGCTCCGTGCAGAGGAATGATATCCCAATGCATCGCCGGCCCATGCCCACCCTGGCTGCCGATTACGTTGCTGTTGGGGTTACCGGGCTCGTGACGCCACATGTGCCCTTGGATAGAGATGACCTGGTTACGCGGGTGACCTTGGGGTTGCAGCACGCGGAATCGGACCGGCGTACCCACCTCGGCGGTAAAGAGCGGAGTCTCGATCACACCACCGCCGGCCTCGCTCAAGACATCGCTGAAATCGATATCGTTGGTCGTCTCGAAGTCCGCCCCCGGATCGAAGCCCGCCCTCGTCCACATCGGCTCGCTGCGATAATTCAAGGCGCGGTTGGCTGAATCCTCTGCGTCTTCGGGTGCTCCACCTACGCGGGGCACCGGGGTACCGTCGGGCAAGACCATTTGAATATCGGTCTGCGTCACCATGACGAACTCGCGGAACACACCACGCGGCGAAAACACATCGGCCGTGGCCCTCGTGCCGGCCTCGGGGAAGGTCCAACTCGAACCCTTCGGTTCAATTATCAAACCACCGACCAGCCCCTTGCTGCTTTGCTTGAGTGGATCGGTCGGTATCATATTGATCGCGCCGAACTCGATCGGGGTTGCCGTGACCCACCCATCCTCGCCGACTGCGAGCGAGCCGGCATACATGACGTAATCTTGCTTCTTTGGCCCGGGAGGTTGCGTATGGTGGACGTTCAAGCCGACGTTCATGCCGTCACGCCGGCCGACGTCGTAGTGACCCAACTGCAGATGCAGCCCAACGTGCGAAGACGGGCGCACCTGATTGGCGTTGAAGTTGTTGACAATCATAGGGAACATATTGAAGCCGTCGAAATCGGGAACTACCGTGGGAAGCCGGTTTCTGAGAGTGATCTTTACACAGTCGCCGGCGTTGGCGCGCAGAATCAGCGGCTCTATCGGCGTACCGGGCTTCAGACGCCCGGCCGCGTCGAGGTCGCTGTCGAGCACGTACATTAGAGCCGTCGGGTCGTGTAGACCGTGACCGCTATTGTAGACCACACCGTCCACTCCGACGACCTCGGCTGCCGCCACTGCGCTGATCCAGAACTTCCTCCATGGGGCGGTCCTGGGACAGACCCGCTGCCAGTTCTTCAACTGAGACCTGATGTGAGTCGACCAGGGCAACTTGCCATCCAGGTTGTTCGGTAGCGGCAATAGGTCGCCTCGCTTGCCGCGGTACTCGCGCAATATGCCCCACATGCCGTTCCATTGATCGTCGACCGATGCGCCGGGCTGATACAAAAAGTCGGTGATCTTTCGGCGCCTGGGAGGGCCGGCAATGCGCGGCAAAGGCCCCAGTTCGAACTCGAAGTGTTCGGAGATTCCGTTCATCTCCGCGTTGCGCCAACCCGAAGTCGGATCGTCGGCCTCGTGCAGCCAGCGCAAGCCGTGAATCGTAAAATTGTGCCCCTCTTCGGTCGCCCCGGTGAGCATACGGACGATGGTCTTGTCGCCTTCGTAAGCACGCATGAGCGGCGTAAACGGATCCAGAGGCTGTACGCCTTTCGTCAGAGGCGGATAGAACGAAGGTTGGCTGTTCAACGCCGGGTCGGCGCGAGTAGTCTTCGAGCTGTAGGCGAACGCGGGATCGCCGGCCTTTCCGGCCGCCTGGGTGTTGGTTACCGGGTCGCGCAAGCGCAAGGCCAAAGGCTCGTTTCGGTAATTGATCGTGAACGTCCCTACGTCATCGGCCGATATTGCCTCGGGCATCGGCGTGGGGGGCGGCCCTATGATAAACGGCAGACCTATATCCACGCGCCCGGGAGGATTGACGGGTGTGCCATCGGCTGTATAGGCGAGCGCGAAATCCTGGAACTCCAGCATGAACTCGCGGTGGCTGTCGGCCGGATCCTGGGTGAGGATGTCGGCTCGCCAACTGGTCGGACCGCCGTCGAAGCGTCCGCCCATTGCCACGCCCGTCTCCGAGTCGCGCCAGGTAGAACCGGCCGGTTCGATCAAAAGGCCCGCATAAAGACCGACCTGCTGGTGAGTAGACGGCCCGAAATGATCGTGGGTAAACACCGTGCGGATCGTTCGGTCTTCGCCGGCGGCATTGAGAAGCGGATCGGCCCACCAGCGCTGTATTGTGGTCTGCGCGCCGAGCACGCCGAAATACGGGTGCAACTTGGCCTGCAGAGTCACGCGAGTGGGGTCCACAGCCGTAGTGCCGGGATCGAGCCCTCCAAAAGCGTTGATCGCCCTTATACGCTCCATTACTTCGTCGGGGCTGAAGGTTCCGTCCTCGTAGTTCCAACCGTTAGCGGAACCGTCCGACGAAGTGACATCGAATTTAACAAGATGGATATGTTGACCAAGGATGTCAGTGGGCGTAAAAACCTGGAAGTCGTCGACATCGTAGAAGTTCGGCACCAGGTTCGTATGATAGTACTCGATGCAGTCTCCCGAGTGCGCGCGCATGAAGAACGGCTCCGGTGCACGCGTGCCCGCTTGGTAGGAGGCGACGTCTCCCCATAGCGAGAGCATTCGCGTCTGCGGAAAGTGCCAGCCGGACTTATTGATGATGGCATCGAGTTGCATCACCGCAGCCTTGATCGTACGCGGCGTTCCCGTCACGGCGCCGTTGTCGTCTACGCATGGGTCGGCATAGGGAGCACCCGGGGCCGGCGGTAGACCGTTGGTTATGAAAGTCGCCGGGGTTCCTTCCGGTGTCAGAGTCGGGTGGGTGCGTTTTGCGTGGAAGGCCATAGCCGCTTTCTCGAGATCGGTTCCGTCCTCGGGGAGAGCGACAGCATCCATGAGCAGGGCCTCACGATCGAAGGGTCCCCGCCTGCCATCGAGTACTGTACCGCCGACAACCATGTGGCGAGGTAGGCCGCCATCATCGACGGTGTCGAGAGGCGGGTGCGGCGGGCGGTGGCCGGCGACACCGGGGATATAGAACGGATAGCCGGGCATGACGGTGGTCGGCAGCGGCGCCATCGCCTGGCCCGGGATGGGCACAACGGCGGGCGTCAGTGCGCCGCCGGGGATCTCGGCATCGGGTAGAGTACGTGTGCCATCCTCGAACACGTCATGATTGCGCCACAAAGCCCACATGCCTTGGGCAAAATGTGGATAGAAATGACAGTGGAAGATCGAGTCGCCGGGGGTCTTGTTGCGGTTGCCGCCGCCATTGTAGGCAACGTCGAGAGTGAACGAGGAGCCCGGACCGATTGCTTGGCTATCGTAATAGCTAGAGTTGTCGCTGTCTTGGGTGTGCAGCCACTGATGCGCGTGTAAGTGATGAATGTGAAACTCCGTGACACCACCGTGCAGGACGCGCATCTTTACGTGGTCGTTCAGGTAGCTGTGATAGACGTTGGACGGATCATCCTGATACAGAGCCTGTAGAGCGGCTCCCGTCGCACTCGGTTCTCCCACGCCGGCCGGCGCACGCTCGACGACCATTGCCGGCTCCCCCACTGCCCAGGCCGAGAGGAACGCATCTTCATACTTGCAGTCGTTGCATTTAGCCGAATTGCCGGCGGGGATGTGCGGTGACCCGAAGGGACCGGTCTCTATAGTATCGGCACCGTAGGAAATAATCTCCGCGCCGATACCGCCGGTCCCGTAGTTGATCGCCATGTTGTCGCGAATACTCTGAGCGAAGAACTCGGTCTCCAGAACCGGAAAGGCCTGTATCAGCTCGTTCTCATCGTGGTAGACCACCGTAATCTCTCGGAAGGGATCGTCGCGGCCACGCACGATTCCGTTGTTATCCGGCGCCGACGCCGTCACATTCGGAAACGTCCCCGCCGGAATGTTGGCAATGATGGCCGTGAGGTCGCTGTGGAAGATTTCGTTGCCGTCGAGAATGCGCAGGACGGGCCGCCCGGCGAAGTTGTGCCCGGGCGGATAAACTACGTCGTAATCGATCTGAGGGAGAGATGGAGGTGAAGAACCCGGACCGGCGCCGACGGTAGCGAGGGCGAGTTCCGCGGTCGTAACTTGGCTGCGGTACCACACCGAGCCGGCTGGCTCGACGGTAACCACGCCGAACAAGCCGTGGTCCGGCTGGCCACCGTTGCCTTCGCCGCCGGTCATGGCACCGGCTGAATGCACGAGAAACGATCCCCTCTTCGAGCCATACCAGGTGTAGGCCGTAGTCTCGCCGGGCATCACCAGGCTACTCGGATTCGCGCCGACATGGGCGCCGGCTGAAGCGATCGAGCCCACGAGCGACAAGCCGTCGACCATCATGGAAGCGGATCTCGTCGCTGGCTGGTTAGAGTCGACGCGGCTGCTCGCGAGCAGGTTGGTAAAGTTGACCTGCAGGCAGTCGCCGACATTCAGCCGCAGAACCAGGGGACGCGGTCGTTTGTCGACTCTCAACTGAACGTTGCCGGGACCGATGGTGGTCCCGGATATGGGCTCGACGTCGCGGCGAAGCGCATAGATCATTCCGCTCGGCAAGAAGACGTCGAGGCGGTTGAAAAAGATGACTTGATCCAACGCGACGACGTCAGCGGTCAGGGTGCGCGCGCATTTCACGCTGCCGCTCGGTTGATCGTACTCGTCACCAACCGCCAACGGCTGTTCGGGGTTCACGGTCAGCGTCGCTAAAGCGTCAACGGGAAAGGTGCAGATCAGGCAGGCCGCCGCAGCCGGCAGAATACCTCGGATCAGCCGATCCACAAATCTAAGCACGAGGCCCCGCGGTGCAACGACCGCCGGACTCTGAGCCCCCCTCAAATCCCCCCGAACGCCTGGGCCGAAGACCTGCGTTACGCATCAGTACCCCCGTGAGTCTTTCCGACCCCTGCCCCTGAAGCGCGGCCCCACATCGTCGAACCTTGCCAGCATTCGACCATGCGCCGGTACAAATCGGTACAGACTCAGCTGTTTCCCTTACCGTACCGAAAAGTCTCAGTCCAGCGAAAATGCCGCCTGTCACAGTCCAAGCCACGGTAGGTTATGGTGAACCCTTACCATTGGGCATCAAAGATCGCAGAAACTCGTTAGTATCCAGGTCGTTGACAGTCGTTTACATAGGGGAGTTAGCAAGAGAAAAGGTCGGTCGAACGAGCAGCCTGCACTCAAAGTGGGCATGGCCAACGTGCCTCAGTAGGGGGGGTCGAACAAGCCTGAACAGGCCTGGCCGAAAAAGCCGCCAACTCAGGGTTTGGCGGCTTTGCGCGCCGCACAGCCGCAACCGCCAACCAACGCGTGCGAGGCCTGGGCTCGCTGGCCGCGCACAAACTCGCGTGCTTCAACCACGTCGCGGACGGTCACCAGGGGCGAGGAAAGATCGCCGGCAAGAGCGCCTAAGTAGGCCACAACGTTCCACAGCTCTTCCTCGTTCAAACTGTCAGCGTAACTCGGCATCGGCGTACCGTCGAGCCCGGTCACGAGCGTTCGGAAAATAGTCTCCGGAGCAGTCCCATACTTGAAAGGACGGGTGGCAAAGTTAGGTGTCAGTACGCGGGCGCCGTCGGCATCGGTAAGGGTGGCGGCAGACGGCCCGTCGCCGGTACCGTGTTCGCCGTGACAACTCACGCACTGGGCGCTTTGAAATACCCGTTTACCATCGGAAGCGCGCGTGGATAGCTGAGCCGGTACGGCCGACAATTCTAGCGGGGTGGGCTCCTGTGCACGTGCGAACTCCGGCGACAGTCTGCGAACGTATTCCACCAAAGCCCAACGTTCCATCTCAGGAAGATCCGCGAAAGTCGGCATGCCGGTCCCTTGCAAACCGCCGGTGATGGTTCGAAACAAATCCTCGCGCGTGGGGAACTCCCCTGAAGGAGTCGAGCGAAACTTGAACACCCCACGGGTAAAATCGCGCGGCCTAGGCTCGAACACAGGGGCCCTTGGTCCGTCTCCTCGCCCCCCGGTACCGTGACAGTTCACACAGTACATGGCGAAGACTTTTCCTCCGTATGCCGCCATAGCGGCTCGCGAATAGACCGGTTGCATCGTCGGCGAACGATCGATGACCCTGCCCTGCATCCAGGCCCGTACCGCCGGCCACTGACGGATTCGCACAGGCGCGATGCGCAGATCCGAATCGATTGACGCGAGTAGCAGACCCCTCGCGTAGACTGCGGCCGAAGCGTGTTCGGCGGGCAGCACCTCAGAGCCGCATGGAATCGCGCCGCCAAACACCAAAACCATCGGCAGAAGCACGGAGAAAAGCGTCTTGTTCACGTCGCCTTTATAGCAAACGACACCGGTCGAGTCAGATCTATCGTCGCGGTCTCAGCCGAAACGTTCGGCGGCACGCTCCGCGCTCCACAGTGCAGGTTCGAGATAGCCGCCCGACAGGTAATCTCCACAGAATGAAACACCGGCACGACGATCAACGTTGGCAATGAACTCCATCGCGCGCCGTTGGTGCCCAACAGGATGAAACGGCACCGCAAACGGATGGCGCGTGACGTGCACCTCTTCAACCCACGAAGAAAAGCCCGGGAAATATTCGTCGAGTTCGGCAAGACAGGCATCAACGATGATATCGTCGGCGACGTTCTGAAAACGTTGCGAGACCGGATAGCAGGGCCAGGGCTGAATCACGGCCTTGCCGGAGGGAACCATGGCGGGGTTTTTTTGTGCCGCATCGAGTATGACGCTGATAGTCTTGCCCTTGCGATACTGGGCCATATAAGACCAGACATTTTTTTCGAACGGTCGGTCGAGAAAAAACGTGGGAAAAGCGAAGGGAGGAATCGTAACACTCGCCAGAAACTCTCGTTCCTTTGCCCAATCGTCGGGGACCAACCGTAGCGCCGTCGGCGGCGTGGTCGCGACCACCACATGGGCGGCCTTGACGGCCTTTTTCCCACTCTCCAGCTCGACGCCCACGACCTGCCCATTTTCTTCGATCAACCTTGAAACGGGGGTTTCCAGTTTAACGTCGAGCCGATCCGCAAGCGCGTGATGTAACGCCGCAATACCGCCGGAAAGCGAGAGGTAGTCGGTCATTAGAATAATCCGAATCAATCGGAGGACGTGCAAAACACTGACACGCATTTCCTCGGGCTCGGTAATCGCGCCCGCGACAGTCAACGATCGCACGCAGAACTCGATTACCGCCGGATCCTTGATGACCTCGAGCGCCTCCTGCCCGTCGAGACGCGACTGTTCTTCCAACGCGAACGTGTCCATACGGTTGCGCAATAAACGAACGAGGAACAGTCCGAGTCTGGCGTTACCGCCTACGCCGACCGGCTTGAACCACGGCGCTCGATGTCCGAGAAGGAACGAACCGCCGGCTACTCGATCATCGAAGAAACGGGTTTTACCCTTGATTTTCGAGATCGTACCCTGCAGGCCGACCTCACGGATCAAGTCCAGGGCTCGGGTGTACGTCGAATGATAATATTGCGTGCCTACATCGACACGGTCCACGGTCCCTTTGCGTACAAGCGTAAGGGCACGACCG
>JAZDCZ010000221.1:0-16361 GCA_036679605.1 Gemmatimonadota bacterium | reverse complement strand
AGCTTTACCACACCGTCACGGGATTGCCTGGATGTGTTCGACTTCGACACCGAAGACGACATCGACTTGGCAGATTTCGCTGAGTTCCAGGCGGCGTTTAGCGGCTGATCAGGCTTCATGGATCACCTGGCGGCGACGGATCGGACGGCAGGGCATGTCGAGGGAACCGTCTCGACAAAACGGTGCGATCTGCCTGTCGGTAAATGTGCCGTATGATCAGGCCGTAACGCTTTTCGGCCCCGCTGACTCAGAAATCACAGTTGATGATATAGGTCGGCTCGCCGTCGCGCAATTCCATACGACCGCCGTTCTCCAGAATGGCGATCCTTGCAATGGCGGCAATGCGCTCCACAATGCTGCTGATCGGTGTGCGTATCGGTAATCCATCGCGAGTGGTGTTGACATACAGGTCATTAAACGGTTTCTTCCAGGATCGACGCGATGGAATGTTCAGTGTAATGCTCGTCGCAGCGTCTCCGATGCCACTGAGACCGCTGAGCACTCCTATCAACCCGCCGCAAGTAGCCGCCTGGTTGTCGCAATCGTAGCCCGCGGAAGTGGCGATTCCGACCGTTCTCATGAAGTCCCCTTCGCCATAAAGAAGGGCCATGATCCCACACAAACCGTTCTGTAGCGAGGAGACGCAGCTTACCGGCGCTGTGTAGGTACCATTGTCGTATTCGTAGTATTTATCGTGGATTCTCTTCCGCGTCTCGCGCCAATCGTCATACGCCTTGTGCCACACCACGACGTCACGTATTCCCTCGGCGTACGGCCCCTCGTTGGGAACGGCTTCGATGGCCATCTGGACCAGGCGCTCCACGTCATCTTCAAAGAACGCCGCGCTAATCATGACGCCGTAGGCAATGGTCGGGTGAGTACCCCAATCATCGTTGGTAATCCGGGCACCCCACAATGCTCGCCGGGCTGCCTGTCCTGTCATGCCGGGATAGAAGCCGCTCCAGATCTCGTTGACCAGTTGCGAGTCGATCTGGAACCAATGTTTGTTCGTGTGCTTTCGTCCCGTATCCGGTGCTATGAATCCCTTGTCCATCAGGTTCCGAGCTTCCCGGTTTGCCACCCAGATGTAGTCATTGATATGGGTCTTCCACATCCGGGTGATCTCCGGATATGTGATGTCCAGACCATATTTTTCTACGGCGTGTAACGTAACGAATTCGATATCGGTATCATCATCGCTGAAAGCACCATGTAGGGCATCACAAAGGATAGGGACGTGGCCGCGCAAGTCGTCACGATTGAGCTTGAGTGCCGGCTCACCTTTGTACTTGGCGGTGTAGACTCGATCTACGAAGATGGGGACAGGTTCTTCGATGTAGTTGTTTTCAAATGGAAAACCTATGTAGTTTCCGAGGATCTGCCCAATCCAAAACCCGGACAGCTTGTCAATCAGTTCGTCATGACTGATGGCTCTTTCCTCGGCCTTTACATCAACAGCAACTGCCAGGACCGCCAGGGCCAAGAAAGTACGCAGTGAATGGTGCATTGGCTTCTCGCTTTTGAGATTGCACGGGAAGGACCGCCCGCGGCTGGTTGGAAACGGTAGCGTCTCCTCTGCCCATCGATGCTACGCGGAACTCGATTCAGTTGCAAATCCTCTCTGGTCGCATGTGTCCAACGCAGCCGCAGGTCTTGGCATCAACTCGTATCCCTGGATGAGCGGCGGCACGACACGAGCCGGGCCCATGTCACCGCCACCAAGAATACAGACCCCAGCCCGGAGGCTTTGGCTGATGGGCAGTAGGCGCCAAACCGCAAGTCTGTTGTTGATTTGGCCCACGGAACGAACGACACGGACAGGTGGACTACGCTTGAACCGTGTAGCTTCATGTGATAGGGTGACGGACCGTAGACCGACCAACGGCACATCTCGAAGCGAGGCGTACTTATGTCCACACCAAGAAAGACGCTCGATGGCAGATTCCCACGCAGACCGTTGCTCACCTGGAGCGTTGTCCTCGTCCCCTTCCTGTCTACCGCGCACGCACTCGGGGAGAAACCCATTGAGGTTGTGTCCCCGAGCAATGTGCTCAAGCTCGTCTTCGAACTTCGGGACGGCTCGCCGACCTATCGGGTGAGCCGCTTTGGCCACCCCGTGATCAACACCTCGAACCTTGGCTTCCTGTTACGCGGGCAACGCTCACTGGACCAGGGCCTGGAAGTCGCCTCTGTGAAAACGAAGATCGTGGACGAGACGTGGACACAGGTCTGGGGAGAGGAAAAGGAAATTCGCAACCACTACAACGAGCTGCGTATTGAGTTGGGTGAAATCTCGGGCGACCTACCACGACTCGGCATCACCTTCCGCGTCTTTGATGACGGCATCGGCTTCCGCTACCGCATCCCATCCCAGCCCGGTGACAAGGAGATCGAGATCACCGACGAACTCACCCAGTTCGCCCTCACAGACGATCACCGCGCCTGGTGGATTCCGGCCTATGAAGGCCATCGCTACGAATACCGTTACACGGATTCGCCGGTCAGCCTGGCCACGAAGGTGCACACACCCATCACCTTTGAAACCAAAGACGGACTCTACCTCAGCATTCATGAGGCGGCGCTAACAGATTTTGCGAGCATGGCGCTAACGCGTACGAAGGGGAACACTCTTGAGGCGGATCTGGTACCGTGGTCCGACGGCATCAAAGTGCGCGGTTCTGCGCCACTAATCTCCCCGTGGCGGACCATTCAAATTGCGGACTCGCCGGGGGGGCTCATCGACAACTACCTGATTCTCAACCTCAATGAGCCGAATCGGCTGCAGGATGTTTCCTGGATCAAGCCCGGCAAGTACGTCGGAATCTGGTGGGAGATACACCTGACTCTCTCCACGTGGAGCTCGGGTCCCAACCACGGAGCAACCACCGAGAACGCAAAACGCTACATCGATTTTGCAGCGAAACACGGCTTCGATGGTGTACTCGTAGAAGGGTGGAATGTCGGTTGGGACGGCGAGTGGTTGGACAATCGCGACAAATTCAGCTTCACCGAGCCCTACCCGGATTACGACTTAGACTATCTGGCCCAATACGCCCGGGAACGGGGCGTCTACCTTATCGGTCACCACGAAACGACCGGTGGCGTCGAGAATTACGAACGGCAGATGAAGGATGCGTTCGCGCTGTGCCGCCGGCTGGGTATTCGCGCCGTCAAGACCGGCTACGCCGCGGGTGATCAGGAGATCTATCGCACAGATGAGCACGGCCAGACGCACGCCGAGAGGCATCACGGCCAGTACATGGTGCGGCATTACCGTAAGGTCGTCGAGACCGCGGCAAAACACCGGGTCGCGATCAATGTACACGAGCCGATCAAGGACACGGGCATCCGACGTACCTACCCCAATATGATGACCCGCGAAGGCGCTTGCGGGCAGGAGTTCAATGCCTGGGGCGGGCCGCGACACAACTTTCCCGATCATACGACCATCCTGCCCTTTACCCGTCTCCTGGCTGGTCCAATGGACTTCACTCCGGGGGTTTTCGATTTGCTGTACGAAGAGGCGCGGCCCGGCGAACGTGTCAGTACTACACTTGCCAAACAGTTGGCCCTCTATGTAGTGATTTACAGCCCATTGAACATGGCGGCTGGCCTGCCGCAAAACTATGAGGCAAAACCCGAACCTTTCGAATTCATCAAGGTCGTACCGACTGACTGGGAGGAAACCGAAGTCCTCCATGCGCGCATAGGTGACTATGTCACGATGGTGCGCAAGGACCGTCACAGTGAGGATTGGTATCTCGGTAGCATTACAGATGAGAACGGGCGTTGTCTGGAGGCGAACCTGAGCTTCCTGGAGCCGAATCGCCAATACGTTGCGGAGATATACCGCGACGGTGACGACGCTGACTGGGAGAAGAATCCCTACGCAATGGCCATTGAAAGAAAGCTGGTGACTTCGCGAGTAAAACTCCCACTGCGCCTCGCGCCCGGAGGCGGTACAGCCATTCGTTTCCGCCCGGCAACGGCCGAAGACCTAAAGCGATCTGCAAAATGATGAGCCCAGAGCACACAAGTGAACCGGGAACATCTGCCCGGCTGGTGGCCGTCGGGCTGCAGGACACTGCCTGTCCACCTTCGACGAGCTCTGCAAGTTTCAACAAGATCCAAAGCCAAAAGGAGAACCCGCGCGTTCGGAGGTCGCGAAGTAAGTCCCTTCAGTTTGGCATCCGCTTCCGCGAGGCACGGGATGCTCACTGTGCCAACTCGAAACGAAAAACGCGCAGGCCGCCGCCGGGATTGCAGTCGGCCGGAACGGTACAGCGGTATTGTGACAATGCTTCTGCAGCCACGCGGCGTGCCTCTTGCTCGGTTGGCCAGATGTCGGACACCTGAAGAATCTCCGTATCCGCGGGCAGGCCGAGACCTTCGAGCGTTATTTCCAAGACAACATCCACGCTGCGAGCGGTCGGATTACCGACGACAAGCAGTGCTCGTTTCCCGTTGGAGAGCGCGTAGGGAACGGGCAGGTTCTCGTGGTCCGAGACCGGCACCGCGTTCAATCGGATATCCACATTGTCCGGGTCAACGGCATGGATCAGATCGCGATGCTCGCGACGGATCGCCAGCATGCGTTTGACGTCCTCGAGCATGGCGCGACGCCGCTTGTCCTTGAGCCCATTCCATTGCAGCCACGATCCATACATCCAGGTACCCGTGCCGGCCTTCCCCTTGCCGTAAAGGTCAGGACAGAGACCGGGCAGAGGTTTGAATTCCGCGTCGAACTCGTCCCCGCTCATGAACAAGGGAATAGCCGGAGCGAAGAGGACACCGTAGCCGAAAACGAAGCGGCTTCCCTTCACCGTGTAGGGGCTCTTACCTGCAGGGAACCCCTCCCATCCGCAATCATGACAACTCGCCGAAATCACTCTCAGTTTTGGCCCAGGCAGCGGGTTGCCCCCGGAGACCTTCAACCCCCCGGCTGTCGGCGACACTGCCAGTCGCCAGCCGCCCTTGACGTTTGACTGCCATTTCCAGCTACGCCCCGGGCAGTAGAGTCGGATGTTCTTGATGGGTCGATCAGCGTCCACGCCGGCAATCGACCATGTCCAGTCCGGCTCGCCGTCGGACGGAAGTTCATAGGTTCCGATCACGTCCTCGCCCACACCTAGGAACGAAACGACCAACGGACCGCCGCGCGTCGTATCCAGGATGCGTCGATCGTCCTGGTACCAAACCTCACACTGGAACGTAGTTCCTTCGAACTTTCCGTGGAGCAGATCGCGCATGCTGGCCAGATTTCGCAATGCGGCGTGATCGTCCAACCGCCCGCTTCTGCTGCGGAAGAGATTGATATCTCGCTGGGTGGCGTCACTGGTCTTGTCCCTTCTGCTTTCGGTCAGGACAAAGATTGGCTTGCCGGCTGCCGCGCAGCGGCGTTTGATTTCAAGCCACAGATCGGGACGGTGGACACCGCAGTCGCAGCGGAAACCATCAACACCCCATTCGAGCACAGCCTTGGTCCACATTTGCACCCACCATTCCTCGAGGTCGGGATGATTGCCGCTCCAATCGTAGTCAGTCATGCCCCACGAGCCGCCCTTGAACCAGTCCGGATGTTGGGCGATGAGCGGGCTGTCGTTCATGACACCGTGCTCGATGGCATCGAGGAAGATTCGAATGCTACGCCGGTGCGCTTCGGCAATCATGTCCTTGAAGTCCTGCTCGGTGCCAAGGGAGGGATCGAGCTTGTCAGGCTCGATACAGGCGTATTGCGTCCAGACCCCGTAGAAATGTTTGGGATGGGAGAGAGAATGGCCGGCAAGCCAGATCGCGTTGATCCCCAATTCCTCAAGGTATGCCATTTTTCCCTTGAGTGATCGAAAGGTCCCACTCTCAGGGCCGTTGGGCGAGGTGAAGCCCTTGGTGGCGACTTCGTAGATCACCAGGTCATTGGCCCAGTTCGGTCTCAAAGCGTCGGCCGGGTCGCCCGCCTGCACAGCCGACGAGAGGAGCGCGAGCAGGAAACCTGCGGTCCAACCAACGCCGAGGCAACGACCGAACCGGAAGCCGGGAACGAACCGCATGCTGCACAACTCTCTGGTTCCGCCCGTAGGGAACCTCATCATCATGAACGACGACAAGAAGCGCGCGAGACCCCGAATCCTCTTCATCATGTCATTGCTCCTTGCGGTCAAAGGCTCGGGCGTGCCCCGCCACGAGCAGCAACAGAACCGTGCTGCAACTGGCCAGAAAGCTTGCTCGAATCCGCAGGTCTCCAAACACGCTGTTGACTGTTTGCGGCCAACCGGTCTCGAATGCCATCCGAAAACTGACGATTACGGAGCAGGCTTAACTGCCGTCACCGAAGACGAAGTCCACGACGAGCGGCAGGTGGTCCGAGGCCTCGGCGCAATCTTGCCTGAGCATGCCGTGGGCAGACAGGTCGGCCGAATTCATGTCCAGCGTGTCGAGGACGAAGGACTTGGCCACGCGCATGACGCTATCGGTGTAGAGCACGAAATCGAGCCGGCCCGGTGGGAATTGGCTGTTATCGGCGCGCCAGGTGTAGTCCGCCAGCTTGGCGTTATGCCGGGGGTGTACGTCGGCCAAGTTGCTGCCGTCCCAGTCAGGGGGTGAATCAGCGCCGTAGATATCGTCATTGATGATGTTGCCGTCCAGCAGTGTGTGCAGAGGTTGAAGCCCACCGACCATGTTGAAATCGCCGGCAATCAGAAAGGGAGTACCAGCGGGCAAATCGACATGGCCTCCCGCCTGACGCAGGTCGCGGTACCAGTTTATGTTGGCGTCGGCCTGTGTCTGACGTCGCTTATCCTCCCGACCACCTTCGTCTCCACAGCACTTCAAGTGGGCTGAGATCGCGTAGAGATCCAGTTTGTACTTTGCGTCCGGCAGATCGACGAGTGCCATGGCCTGTCCGCGATCAGTGCTGGGGACAGTGTCGGCAGCTTGCATGGAAAGCGGCCATTTGGAGGCCAGGACGGTGCCTCTGGCTCCGTGGGCCTGCCATTTCGATTCATCATCCAGGGGCAGCATGGCGTCGAGCTTGGCACCCACCGCGGAGGGAGCGCTCCTCACCTCCTGGAAGCAGATGATGTCCGGGTCCAGTGCCCGCAGGATTCGCTCGAACGGTTCCGGGCGATCGAACAACCCGTCCCATAGCATGTTGTAACTGAGCAGCCGAACGAACTTGGGATTCGTCTTGTCGAGAGAGATCGTCGAGTGCGGCGACGATTTGTCGGTAGCCGGCGTGTCGGCATCGTGTCCTGCCGACCCACTGGCAATGGCTACCTGTGTGGTGCCGCCCGTGGACGGCTCGATCCCGGGAACGGAAGGCGACGCCTGCGGTTCCACGCGGATCACCCGACGCCCAAACGACACTTGGCCGTACATGTCTCGCGATCGAACTTCGATGAGATGGCTGCCTTGCGTCAGGCCCGCCGGCAGATTGGCCGCCCAGACATGCGGCGTTTCCTGAGGCCCGGGCAGATCCTGATGGTACGGCAGATTCATGCCCTGTTCGGAGGCGTGCGCCGCGACGAAGTAGGGATCGTTCTTCTCCGCTTGCTTCATCGGCACCCACGGTTGTGACCTGCCGATTCGCATATCCACTCGCGAGCGGTCCGTACCGGCGTAGACATTTGCGAGGACCTCGGTCGAAGCCGTTTTCGCCATGGTGACACTGCTCGGGGCGTGGACGGCCATCTGCTCATCGGCCGACCGGCGGGCGGCTTTGAAGCGGATCGAATACTTGTTTCCGCTGAAGGTGATGATCGAGTAGCCGTTCGGCACGCCGTCCCGCATCATCGTATGCGGTAAACCCCATTCATCTTCTGCCCCGTTCCACCATGAGCCACAAGCCGCACCCTGCACGAGATGGTGGTGCGGCCGGTTACCGAGCCATCCATCCTCGGTGCCGATGAAGAACTGTTGTTGTATGTGCCAGTGGCTCGACAGGGAGAACGTGTGTGGACGATCCTTCAACATGGCGAAGACCTTTTGTTTGTCCTCCACCTCAACGAGCGGAATGTGCATCATCAGGACGACCAGCCGATCCTTGGGTACGAGTTTGAGATCGTTCTCGATGAAGGCCAGGTATGGTCCGAATGAGGCGCGGCTCTGGTATTTCTTGATATGCCCTTCATACATTATGTCGTCGACGACGATGAAGTGCACCGGGCCCCAGTCAAACGCGTACGTAGGCGGACCGAGCACGCGCTCCCACGTCTCGTCGGCCAACTCGTCCGACTTCACGTCGTAGTTCTGATCGTGGTTGCCGTAGACGTTGTACCATGGGATTCCGATGTGGCTCACCGCAGCGATCATCGGCTCGAGCAAATCGAGATCATCGTTCACAATGTCGCCCAGCGTTATACCGAACGCGGCATCCACGCCGATGACCTCCTGGATGATGTCCTGGGCAAAATAATCGACTTCTTCGATAGTACCCGGCTGGGGGTCGCCGAAAAGGAGCACGCGAAATGTGTCGGGCTCGTCGTGGGGCACCAAAGGAAAGTCGATGGATTGGGGCATGGGGCCAGTGGGGGCTACACCGGCATACTTCAACGTCTCGGGAGAACCGGCTGGCTTGTGAATGTAGTGGAACCGCGGAATGTTGTATGAATCGACCGGCGTCATGTACCCGCGCGGTTTGATGACGAAGAGGATGTCGTCATCGTCAATCGGTAATTCGTACCGGCCGCTCTTTCCCGTGGGCACGACGTCATGCCCGTTGGATACCGCTACGCCCGGCAGCGGTGGCTCACCCGAGTCATACCGGCCATTACCGTCCTGATCGACAAACACGATGCCCCGGGCTACGTCCTGAGCACTGGCGACACTCGGAACGGCGGTCATCACGAAGATGACCGTCATGGCCAGCAGTGTCTGCGCGCTCCTGATGCGCGTATGAATTCTCACAGCAGTTTCCTCCAAATGTAACCGTTCTCGCTCTGCTAAGCCCAGGTGACCTGCCCCGGACACTGTACCACGTTCTATGTCAGTCCGTCATCCACCAGCCCCCCCGCAGCCGGCGGGCGTAGGCGCGAATCACATCACTGAATTGGCTCGGCACTTGCACGCAATTCCTCGCGGATGTTCATGAGGATCTCGCAATACCGCCACGCAGGCGGTGCATCTGGGCCCTGATCGTGATCTGGCCGAAGAGTGAGGTCACCAGTCGATAACAGCACGTCACGCACCTTGGGATTCTGCCGGACTTTCTCCCACGTCGCTTGGACAATAAGGTCGTAGTGCGCACCTTTCTCCTGCGTTCGGTACTTCATTCTTCTGCCTTCGAATGTGATCCAGCCGATGCCCATCGCCCTCATGTTCTCGGTGGCTGCGCTGCCTGCTGCCTTGGCCTCCGCTCCGACCATCTGGGAGACTGCTTCGCGCGTGCATTTCCAAGTGATGCCGGGGTAAGCCGCCCGCAGGTCCGTGGGGCCTTCCGGATACTTCATCATCTGCCAGAAGCCTTCGAGGCTCGGATAGCGTTGACCGTGGAATACAAACGGCGTCTGGGCGAAGTTTGAGAGCAAGCCGAGTTCATTACGCTTGGACAGAATCACCTCTCCTCGGCCCGCTTCCTGCGGAAGGATTTCCCACGACGCCCCCTCCTTCTCAGGAACCGGCGTCCGCCAATGGCGCGGGTACCGGGATGAGCTGGCGTGGCGCTCGAGGTCCGTCGAGCTTCCGCAAAGGCCGGCACAGCCCGCGAGACAGAGAAGTGTGGCTGGGGAGCAAAACCACTTCGCGCCACCCATCGTGTGTTCCTTGCGAATCACTTACGCAACCTATTGGCGACGATGGCCGCGCTTGTCGTCCGTCGCGGAGCATCGAATGGCTTCGAGGTTTCAGCACCGAATTGGCAGAGTGGCTTGCGTCAACGACGATCACATCACGTCTTCGGCACCGTGGATTGCAAAACAGAGTACGCCGTCAGGCCGCCGTGTACCGGCTGCCCCGCTCGCCCTTCAAGTTCTTGCGTTTGATCTTCTTCGCCTTGGCCAGCGTGCTGAGGGTGTTGTACGCATCGCCAGGTCGCTTCGCAGCCTTCCACGCTTTGGTGATCTGCGCACCCGTCGCGCCCTTCGCCCCCGCTTTCTTGATCGTCGCGAGCACCAACTCGTTGGCGGTCGTCTTGAACTTGCGCCGCTTGCCCTTGCTCGCCGCTGCCTTCTTCTTCGGCCGTCCCGGCCTGCGCCCACGTTTTCTCCGTTTGGCCGTCGTGAGGCCGAACCGCGCGAACGTCGCGTCGATTTCGGCGACGGCGTCGACGTGCGCCTGGCGCTCCCGCAGGAGTCGGTCTACCAGGGCCTGCAGCTCGTTAATTCTGGTCTTTGACATGATTAATCCTCCAGGAATCTGCGCTCATCAACAGGGTAGCCTACCTACCCATCCGGCACCTGTCACGGGCATTCGAGAGATTACCACTCCCTTTGTCCGCCTCTCCCAGCACCTCGGTTCCACCTCGACCCACTCCGCGAGCTCAAGCTGTCTCTCCCGCGGCTCTGGAAACTCCGCGAAATCGGGACTGAACCAGTAAGCCTTTCCCATCATCTCACCTCCGAGCACCGCTCATCCGAGGCGGTGCGAGGAGCGTAACGCGATCCGGCTGTCGCTCGCGCACCCCACCAACATCGGCGCCAGGCCCGTGTGCTGCTATCGCTGGCCTGCGTTCGCTGAAGCCGCGCGAGCCGTTCGCCGCCATCCTGGAGCGCATCCAGCGATTCGGTGTGCCGCCGCCGTTGGCTCAGCGTGGCTGAAGGGCGACTGGACGAGAGGATCGCGACCAGTCGAGGTGGGGTTGATGCTACGCGGAAATGGCTGGGGCTCGTCGCTCCGGAAGCGGCCGGGGGCAGGATTGCAACAGCGGAATGGCCAAACAGTCGGGACTCACGATGAAAGAGGTTCTCTGCGCTTGGATTGAGTCGCTTCACGCGGTAGGATGGCGATTGAAGGTCCGGCAGATCGGCAATCCTATCCTCAGCCACGGGACCGCGGTGGAACCCGGCATCCATGCCGGACCGAGCGCCATCAGACGGGAGTCTCTGATCGACATCGGCACTACGCCAAGTGCTGTCGCAACCTGCTTCAGGATCGATCTGGCCGTCAAGTCGCCGAGGAGACGAAAACGATGATAAGCGCGCATGCCCCCAGACCGGCATGGTCATATTGTGCGACTGTCGCAGTAGCCGGGTTCGTCCTGTTCATTGGAACTGCGTCCGGCGGCACGTTCGGCACGACGATCATCACCCACGGCTTTCAGCTTGGCGGGGCGCCCATGCCCTGGATGCACAGCATGGCCTACGCCATTGAGAAGCGCGCCGCCGGCGGGACTCCCATGAAAGGGACCATTCTCGTGTACCAGCCGTCCACCGGGAACTGGTCTTGGCTCGCCGGCACCTACAATTCCGGCGCGGAGATCATTCTTCTGTTCGACTGGACGACCGAGTCCGATGCATTGAATCAGGGCGGGACGATGGGCTTCGCGGAGGCGGCGGCCGACGCGCTCTACGCGGCCTTGCGCGACCCGCAGTTGCCGGGCGCGCTTGAGGGGCACGATCTGTTGGCCAATGGCGTTCACTTCATCGGTCACAGCCGTGGCACCGTGGTCAACAGCGAGTGCGTGGAGCGTCTGGCGAAGGCCGGCATCCAAGTCGAGCAGTTAACGACGCTGGACCCGCACCCGGTCAACGGCTCGCTTCCGCCGACGGGATTCAACTGGGGCGACCCGAACCCGCAGACCTGGAGCACCATTGGGTGGGCGGACAACTACTGGCGTGCGGACGGCAGTCCAACCGACTTCAACGGAATGCTGATCACTGGAGCGTATAACGTGAATCTCGGTCCGGTGATTGAGTCAACGCCTACCCAGATGGCCGATCCGCTCTTTGAACACGTCGTCGTGCGCGCGTGGTATCATGGGACGATCGACCTCAACGCGGCATTCGACTATCTCAATGGGACGCCGATCCATCGGGCCACATGGTACAGCAACGACGGCGAAGATGAGGGCTACTACTACTCGGAGATCGGTGGAGGCAGCGGGAGTCGTCCGGCCGACGGTGGACGTGTGACACCGGTCTACTCGCCTTTGTCGATTTACAACGGCAACTTCGAGATCGTCGATCTGGTGCTGACGGGTGTGGGACACGCCGGTTGGCGCTATCACGGGGGGAACATGAGCGGCTCAACGGCCTGGGCGTCGGCCTCCCCGCCATCCGGCTCGACCTACTACCTCAGCCTCAACAGCGCGAGCCCGTCGCGCACGCACAATCGGCTGTACGTTGATAGCAGCGTGCGCGGCATCAAGTTCGATTTCCGGGTCACGGGGGCGTCGGAGAACGATCAACTCAAGGTCATCCTGCTGGAGCCGACGGGGGCCACGGGGTATGAGATGGCGATCGACGTGACCAACACCGGTAGCTGGCGCACCGGGCGGTACGCCATTCCCAAGGCGCGGCGCGGGCACGCCTATCGACTGAGATTTACCATAGTCGATGCAGCCCCCACCGGCTTACAGGTCGACCTGGACAACATCTCGTGGAGCAAGTGCAACGGCGTGCTCATTGCCCCTTCCGACTCGGACGACCTTGCCTGGCGAAACGAGGTGAGAGAGCGCACGGGCGAGCGTTGCGATTACTTCGATGCCAGCGCGGGCACACCAACTGCGGGATCGCTCATCGAATACTGTGCGGTGTTCACCTGGACCAACGCCTCCTACAACAATTCAGCACTGTTCGGCGACCTTCTGGCTGACTTCGTCGACCAGGGCGGCGTGGCGATTCTGGGCCAGGGGACCTACCCGTCTACGCAGGCCAACTTCCTGGAGGGGCGGATCATGGACCCGGACTACTGCCCGGTCACGGTCACCGAGTTCATACCGGCCGCCTACATCCCGGGCAGCGGTAACGACTGCGCCTTCTGCAACGTCGAGGAGCTGTCCGCTCAGGATGTCGATCAGTGTTATGCCTTGGCCAACGCCGTGCAGGATGGGGAGTTCGATACCGGTGCCCTCGCCCTCGCCTGGCGGCCCGATCGTCGCGTGTATTACTCGCCGGGCAACACCGGCGGGGAATACACCACCGGCGACACCGCCCAACTGATCGCCAACATCTACGGTTGTGTCAACGAGATCGCGTCAGGGGCCTGTTGCGACCCCGTCACTGGCATGTGTATCGACGATGCCGGCTGCGGCGACTGCGCTGCGCCGTCCGTTCTCTATCACCATGAGACGTGTGCGTATCTCGCATTGCCCTGCGGCGACATGGGGGTCTACTTTGACGGCGACGGCGACGTAGATCTGGCCGATTATGCCATGCTGCAGCGTTGTCTCACGGGTTCCGGCGGCGGGCCGCTGGATCCCGGCTGCGAGGTATGCGACATCAACGGCGACGAACGTGTAGACGAGGACGATTTCGAACAGCTTGGTGACTCGCTGACGGGGCCGCAGTAGCGGGATTGGCCGGCGCCGGCCGACTGGTCGGCCACTTTGGATTGCTCGCGTGGATTGCTGATCGAGTTGAGAGCGGCCCATCTTCGTGCGAGTTCTGACGTAAGATGACTCTGTTGCGGCGCATTGCGCCCGTGCTTCAACCGGCAGAGCCATTCCGCTTGCTGCCACAAGGGGCACGATGTAGGCGGCCACCCCTTGTGTAGCCGTTTGACCTTTGGAGCCGTCGAATACTCCACGAGGTTTTCCGACTCAAGCCACCTTGACCTTTCCCCCGAAAACTGATCCACACCCCGGGATTCTAACCCAAGAGGTGGATCAGTTTTCGGGGGAAAGGTCAATGCCCGGGAGCTGCGTAAATGGCACCGCGCGCTACCCAATATGGCCCCTTTCTGGTATTCTCACGGATTGGAGATTGTCGTAAGTCGCTTGCTGATAACACGTAGCGCCAGTAGCTCAGGCGGATAGAGCATCGGATTTCTAATCCGACGGTCGCAGGTTCGAGTCCTGCCTGGCGCGTCGCCACGCACGGGACGCACGATATCCCCTGCGTCGCCATCGCGGGAACGGAAAGATCCAACCCGACTTGGGGGATCGTACGGGGGATATATGCGCTTGTCGACCCGTGATCGACAAGCCGTCGAATCGAGGGGGGTCGCTGAATGCGCCGCCAACGTTGGATCGTCAGCGGCGCGGCGGGGCAACTCGGCGGGCACGTCATTCGCGCGTGGCAGGCGTCCGCCCCACCGGCGGCTATGCTTGACACGCGAAACCGCGCATGGTCGTATCCGGTGTGCAGAAATCAGCGGCGCAACCGGAACTCTCGACGACGACTGCATCGCGCTGACGGCTGTCGAACAAAACGCCGCGGGGAGGCGCCGCTTTGTGACGTCTGATCATTCAACAACGAACACAGTCAGGACGACAGCGCTGGCCCGCGATCGAACGACAGGAAGATCAGATTGGATGCCCACCACCCGCTTGGCGGTTGATCGGCGAGTCCGTGCCTGGTTGCATACTGCTTGATGAACGAGCGCGATTCCCCCATCCCGACGAGTCGGAAACTCCTCTTCACGGCAGCGACGATCTTCGCCGCCATCCTGGTGATCTTCGTGGTGAGCGAAGTGAGCCTCAGAATCGCGCATGGCAAAATCGAACGGATCACAGGAGCTGTCGAGTGGGAAGTGGCGAGTTGGAAGGACGTCTCGTACTTCTGGGATAAGTACCATCCGCTCTATGGTTGGACGAATCTGCCCGGGTACCGCAGCGACGATCGCGTCCCCTTCAAGGTGACGATCAACAACCAGGGACTGCGCGCGACAGAAGACTACGCACCGTCGCCGCCGGACGGCGTGGAGCGCATTGCCGTGTTCGGCGACTCGTGTACCTTCGGCGAGGAGGTCGACGACGGCGAGACGCTGCCGGCTTATCTGGAGCGTCACCTGGATAACGCGGAAGTGTTGAATTTCGGCGTCCGCGGATACGGTTTGGGGCAGATGGCGCTGCGTCTGGAAGATGAGGGCTTCGCGCTGAACCCGGACCAGGTTGTATTCGTCCTTCTCCTGCCGTCGGACCTGTCGCGCGACGCGACGGACATGTTCACGCACCCCAAACCGGTATTTCGTGTCGCGGACTCGGAACTGAGCATTGAGAATACGCCGGTTCCGCTGGCATCGCAGCAACCTTGGGTCATGCGGCACTGCTTCTTTGCGGCGTGGCTGTTCGGGCGACCGCTGGAAGCCAACGAAGCGGGCAGTCTGGACGCCCATCTGGAAGTGACCCGGGCCATCCTGCGGCGCGTTAGCGCGCAATGCGAAGCTCGCGGCGTACGCTTGACCATTGTGACCATCATCACCGGCGGTACTGTGCCCGTGGGGCAGTCGACCAATGCGGTCTTCGAATCCGCCGATTACGCGCGCCGACAGCTCAATTTGCTCGACCTCGACGTGCTCGATCTGGTCGGGTACTTGCGCAAGGCGTACATTCAAGAAGGTCGTACACTGCTCGCGCCACAGGGTCATTGGTCGGGACGAGGCAACTGCCTCGCGGCTGGCGAAATCGCAAGACACCTTCGCATGCACAACCCACGCGTGTCACTGAGTCGCCGGCGTCCCGATTGTGCGGCGGACATGGAATCCGCGGAGACGCGATACCTGCTCGGCAACGCGCGCAAACTGCAAGGCAAACTCGATGACGCGATGCGTTATTACCGCACAGCCATCCGGATCGACGCTCAGCACGTCGCGGCGCATCTCGCACTGGGGCGGGCGCTCAGCGAGCAGGGCGCGCATGCCAAAGCGGTCAGCCACTTTCGTCGAGCCATCAGCGCGGCGCCGGACAATGCCCGCGCCCATTACCACCTCGCCGAAGTGCTAACGACGACCGGCCCGGTTGACGAGGCGCTCGAACACTATCGCGAGGCGGCCCGGCTGCAACCCGCGTGGCCGCCGCCGGTGGTCCGAATCGCCTGGATCCTGGCCACGCACAGCGATCCCGCCGTTCGCGACGCTGAAGAAGCGGTACGCTGTGCGGATCGGGCGGTCAAACTCGCCAAGCAGCCCGGGGTGGAGATGCTCGACACCTTGGCTGCGGCGTACGCGTCTACGGGCGATTTTGAGCAAGCGGTGCGCACGGCGCGCTCGGCCATCGCAGTCGCAGCCGCCGAATCGAAACCTGTTGAGAGCATTCGCGAGCGATTGCGGTTGTACAAGAACGGCGAGCCCTACCGCGAATCACCACCAGACGGGGTCGATTAGGATCGACTCACCTGCGAATATGGCCCGGGGTCGCGAGGGCGCCGGGACGCCATCGTGTGCGGCATGAACCAACACGACAATACAGCACCGCTACTCGCAGACGCTGACGACGGCATCGCCGCCAAGGGACTGCCTTGGCTTCTGGTCGTTGCCGGCGCGTTGGTTTA
>JAZDCZ010000220.1:0-9603 GCA_036679605.1 Gemmatimonadota bacterium | reverse complement strand
GGATGATCCATCAGCCAATAATGATGTGGTGGATAATGATCTTCTCGGTGGTGACAACCGGGATACGAACCATCAGGACACGGCGGAACTGGGGAGTACCCAACTGGTGACAGATGCAAATGGAAATGCTACGACGACCTTCCGCGTAGCCCATCAACCCGGTGACAACCACCGCGTAGCCGCCACCCTCAAACAGACGACACAGGGGATGCCCACGCTGAATATGCTCACCGACAACAATGTGCCACCTTCCAACACCAACCCTGCTACGCAGGATCAGGTAAAGTTTTTCATTGGAAACATCTCAGACTTGCTTACCGCGTGGCGAACACTACATGTTGAGACAGACACGATGGTCCGCCCGACTTTCCCGCAGAATACATTTACGATGAACTGGGACGAGCCGAGGCAGGGTCCGGCACAAACACAGGTTGTCTTCGAGGTGGACGACCCCGGTGTGGGTGGGTTCCAAAGCAATGACAATCAATTCAATAGAGGGTATGTCGAGCTTCAAGATGCCACCGGAAACACCGTCTTCACTTCGAAAATTCTAAATTATGAAACGGATGAAGATTTTATCTTCGGCGATTTGGATATCAAAGACGAGGTAACAATCAATATACCTGGCTGTGGGAACGGGCAGAGTGGCTTGGTATGCCTAGGGGGGGTGACAAATGGTATAGCCATTTTGAGCGATGATGACCTTTCTGTACAGGCGACATTCATAGCCAAGACATGGGGTTCGGATGATTTCTACGCGGGTCCGATTGCATCATTGCTTCCTCCTGATCTTACTGCCCTACAACTCCGATATCACCCAGCTTATATAGACCCTGTCCAAGATATTTCATCAAGCGCTGTGCAGGGACTGGTGACTTTTCTGCGGAATTGGCAGGAGAGCCAGAACAGCGGGAAAGCCCTTTGGGATCAATGCCTAGCGGCGCGTAATTTGGGCGTGTCTACGAGCAACTACTGGACCGTGATGGTGGTGTCAGCATGGCAAGCGGAAGAAGACGAAGACGAAGACCCGGACTTGGAAGGATTGACTGGAGGAGTCAATTCACATGCCGCTGGCCAGACAATGAGTTTCATCGGAGTGGCATACACCGGAATCGTTGCCATTTTCAAGGCTGTTAAGCAAGCCGGTGCTAATGAATCGGGCATCCCGGAAGGGTTTACGATTGCTCACGAAATCGGCCACACAATGGGATTGCCACACAATGATCCGGACGACGGACAAGCGCCAGTTCCGCCTATTGGACTAATGGATGAAATAGGAAACGGACACAATCTTCCGTTCGTACCGGGCAATTTGAACCGGCTTCGAGACTACAATGGGCCGTAAACTTCTGGAGTATCATATGAATGTGTTAAGACAAGAAATTGTGGTGGCAGGCGTTACAGCGTTTTTCCTGTTTCCTATCGCCGTACAGGCGCAGTTAGATGCCACTACAACGCAATCGAAGCTGAACACACGAGCATTCAATGTCGTACGCGCCACATTCCCCTCTGAGGAAACGGTCGCTGGAATCGGCATTTCATTCAGCCGAGACGGGGAGCAGTTTGAAAGCACAAATGCGGGGCTACCTCGGCCTGGGCGTCTATTCACTTCTTCCGCGACTATAGACGGGACGACTACAGTTCTTCTTGCCATTGTGGGCAGTTTTCAGATGGGCAGATCAGCGTTTTTCTTCGATAGTCCAGGACTATACTACTTCAAATGGGAAATCCGATTCGAGGACCAGAACATTCCGTTTCGTACTATCGTGCAGAAGATTGAGGTGGCTAACGCAGTAGTCGCAGATTTGGATTTCATTTCCGGATTATCTGAACCCGCGCTTATGCGGGCTATGTTCGGAGAGGATTTCTTTGAGCGGCAAACAGGGAATGCTGTAAGGCAGTACGCAAACCCCGAAGCCAGGGCAGTGAAAGTCATTGGTCGCTTGCTGTATGCGACGGGTGAGAATTGGGTAGGAGACAATATGCGCGAGGCAGGGCCTCTTGGCGATATTCACGATGCGGCTGATATGCTACTGTCATTAGCTAAGAGATTTCCGGAATCCAGTTACGCTCCCTACGCTGCTTATTACGCAGGATGCTGCTATTTTGCTGCGTGTGTTGATGCAACAGAGGAAGCTATACGGACACAGAAAAAGCTAGGAGGTCTTACCGATGATCGAGCTTTGGGGAAGTTTAGGGTGAATTTTCTCAAGCAAAACCCGGATTCGGCAGGAGCCAATGAGGCATTCAAATTCGCAGCCCAGCGAGCAGATGATTACCTCAAGCCCCGCGTATTGTATCAGCACGGAACCTCGCGCCTTTTCAGTTTCGACTTCGTTGAGGCTGAGCGTTTGCTAATGAACTCTGTCCAGGTTGCTTCAGGAGATAGAACGATTCAAGAATGGTTCGACAAGAGGCTTGGCGGAATCGATGGTCTGATAGCGAGGCTTGAGAAAGCCAAGAAGCGTTTTCAAAGTATTGAAGATACTCCACCGTTATCGCCAAGACCATAGCATAGCGCATTCAGAAGTCATCTGAAGGAATCGCAACACGCATTGCCTTTTTTGGACAGGCCGTCGGTAATGTGTCGGTGTATAGGGTCAATATCGCAACGAGTTGAAATTGAGCGCATAGCAGGGAGTCCAATGATGCATCGTAATGTTTTCTCACTAATAACCGTGCGGCTGACGCTGGCGACTCTGCTTCTCACGCTATGCGCTACTGAAACCTTCGGCCAACTCGACGAGCGCTGGTCGGTGACGATCAATGGCCAGACGGTTCGGGTGGAGCCGGATGGTTCTTTCTTGCTCTCCAATGTCTCCGCGCCTGACTTGTTCGGGCCGGGCGGGCCGGGAACGCCTGCCGACAACTTCGCAGACGATGTGTATCGCCTCACTGGCGTGCGCACTACGGGTTCCGGCACGCTGTATGTCTACAGCCCTAACGCAGTTCGTATTAGGCCCGATGACAAGTTCACATTCTCGCTGGATTCACTCACGGTCACGCCCTTCGCGCCGCCGCTCCCGGAGTCGGTAGTTTTACAAGTTGGCTGCGACCCCTCGGCCCCGACGGAGTGCGGCCCGGTCTTCGCCGTCGGAAAGCGCCGAGCGCTGACGGTAACGGCCACGCTCACCGACGGCACGCAGCAGGATGTCACACTGCCGTCGGTGTGGACGACCTACCGCACGAGTAATGTAAACATCGCCCGCATCGTAGGCGACAATGCTGATCTCAATCTGGCGACCACGATCGACATCGAAGGTATTTCGCCCGGCGTTGCTTTCATCACGGCCACCAATACAGGTGCAACTTCGGTCGTCAAGATCATTGTGGCCAACCCCGCCAACCTAATCTCAACTACTGTTGAAGGTTTCGTTCGCAACGCGGCTGGCTTTCCCGTTAGCGGCGCATCAGTTACCGTGAAGTTGAGCGGTGGCGCGTCGTTTGATCCAGGCACTACAGATGCAACGGGATTTTTCTTCATTAGCTCTATCACACTGCCTGATACATCACAAATCTCCGCTGAGGCGACATTTACAGCTCCTAGCCTGACCGAATCTGGCAGTTCTGTGTCCGTAACACCCGTAGCCAACGGCATCACAGATGTCGGTATCATCACGATAGATGTGGTGTGTAATACGCCGTGGTCTACGGCGTTTGGCCCCACAACATTCAACGGCCCGGACATCTTCGCTATGGCCGTCTTCGACGACGATGGTCTCGGCCCCAACCCACCCACACTATTCGTAGGTGGGAGGTTCGACATGGCTGGTGGCACGCCCGCCAACAACATCGCCAAGTGGAACGGGCAGGCGTGGGAGCCACTCGTTGACAGCGTAACCACTGTCGATGGCGTAAACGAAGTCGTGAACAGTCTGGCCGTCCTGGACCTGAACGACGGCAACGGCCCGGCGCTCTATGCCGCCGGGGGATTCGTCACCGCTGGCGGTGCGGGTGCGAACAAGATCGCCCGTTGGGACGGCACGAACTGGTCCAGTATCAGCGGCAACGGCGGCGGCGTCGGCCTGAGCCACGATTCCGCTTCGGCTATCGCTGCGTTTGACGATGGTACGGGCAACGGCACCGAGCTTTATGTCGGCGGCTCTTTCGCGGTAGCGGGCCTTGTTGTTAGTGGTAACATGTGCCTTCCCGCGAACGGTTGTGTCGATGCGTACAGCATCGCCAAGTGGACTGGAAGCACATGGCTACCCGTCGGCGTTATGGGCATCAACACCGGTCCTGTCAATGCTTTGGCAGTCTTCGATGACGATGGAGCCGGATCGAATCCACCGCTTCTTTACATTGGCGGTCAGTTTTTTCTGAGCGGCACGCCCAACACCAGGAACATGGCTAAGTGGGACGGTGTGTCGTTGAGCGGTGTCGGCTACAATGGTCTGCCCGGATTTTTCGGCAATCGCGTCACCTCACTCACCGTTTTCGACGACGGTTCAGGTATCGGCACGGCCTTGTACGCAGGTGGCCAATTCGTCAACCCACTGAACTTTGGCAATCCCGATCCGGTAACAGTCAACCTTCGCAACATCGCCCGGTGGGACGGCAGCGCATGGTCGGCGTTAGGCAGTTCCTTCGATAATGATGTCTTGGCCTTGGCGGGTGTTGACGACGGCGTCAATAAGATTCTTTACGCCAGTGGTCGATTCGATGATGTCAACGGTGGTGGAGTCGGACTGAAACGAGTCGCCCAGTGGGACGGCACGGCTTGGTCGCAGATGGGAACCGGAATTGAGACGACTGGCACAGCACTGGGAGTCTTCGACGACGGCACAGGGCCGTCGGTTTATGTTGGTGGGGCAAAATGCGTGTCAGGTTGCATAGGTTTCTCGGCAGCCCGGTCATCCGAACCCAACCGTTCACCGTCTCGCTTATCCACCTCGGCGGAGACTGTAGCCGTTGCAGCCGTCTATCAAGGCTTTGTGACTAAGTGGCAGACTGACGAGTGGTTCGCCCTGAGCAAGGGACACAACGGCGAAGTTAGAGCGCTTACCGTGTTCGACGACGATGGTTCGGGCGCGAATCCTCCAGCACTCTATGCTGGCGGTGCATTCACGCCGCCGCTTGGACCGCGCGATGACAACCCGGCACCGTTCCCCACCAATGCCATCGCTAAGTTTGACGGTATGAAGTGGTCGTCGTTGGGTGTTGGCCTCACCACCTATGATCCCAATTTTCCTCCCAACCCGCTTCCCTCTCCTGCATCGCTCAATACGCTGGCCATCTTTGACGAAGATGGCGCTGGCGTGAACGCGCCGGTGCTGTTCGCAGGCGGCGACTTCGTATTCGCCGACGGCTTGACTGCCAACAATGTAGCCCGATGGGACGGCGTTGATTGGAGTGCAGTTGGTACTGTTGGCGGCATCGTTGAGGCTCTGGCCGTTTTCGATGACGACGGAGCCGGGCCAAATCCCTCGGCCCTGTATGCGGGCGGCGTGTTCTCTGGCGGAATCAAGATGTGGGATGGTGCAGCGTGGACGACATTCGGTGGAGCTGTCACTGGCTCCGTGTTCGCCGAAGCGGTGTTCAACGGTGAGCTTTACATTGGCGGCAGTTTTTCCGACGCAGGCGGCGTAGGGGAGCCAGGCTTCCTCGCTCGATGGGATGGCTCTGCTTGGTCAGCCGTCGGGAGCGGCGTCAATGGATCGGTCTACGCGCTGACGGTCTTCGATGACGGCACAGGACCGGCGCTTTATGTGGGCGGCGAGTTTCTTTTGCCCGTAGCCGTTGGTATTACCGCGAACCGCGTCGCCAAATGGAATGGAAGCATGTGGTCGGCGATGGGCAGCGGACTGGGTCCAAACCCAGGCACGGCTAGGGTGGACACATTGGCGGCGTTCGACAACGGCCAAGGTGAAAGACTCTACGCCGGAGGCGACTTCACTACGACAAGCGGTGTAGCCGTGAACCGCATCGCCAAGTGGACTGGAGTCACATGGCTACCCGTCGGTGTCTCCAGCCTGATGGGCAGCGATCCGGGCGGTGGTGTGGACGGGACAGGAACTGTGGCCGTCCAGGCATTGGCTGTCTTCGATGACGGCACCAACGGTCCAGCGCTCTTCGTTGGCGGCGCATTCGAGTCAGCGGCTGGTTCTCCATCATCCAACATAGCCAAGCTCGGCTGTCGATGATCGATCTACGGGGTGATTGCATATAGCCAATCCCCCGTTTGACAGGCTACACCTTCGGTACGATCGTAGCATCGTAGAATAAGACTCTTACCTAACTGAAGGAGATGTTTGATGAAGTTCACCGATATTACAGAGGACAGAGCGTTTAATGATGTAGACAACTTGCAAGTCATATGTTTTCGGCGTGGAACATCGTGTTTCATGCCGAATCAGGGACTCGAAACCACAACTACGAATGACGAGCGTCGGCAAGGCGTGGAGGCGCTGAACAAAGTCGGATGGCGTATCGGGGACGACAACAACATTTACTGCCCGGCTTGTGTCGAGTCCATGACGGCTAAATGAATTGAGAACCGTTCGCGCGGCATACCCACGGAGCGTCGGGTAATGTCACGATCAATACAGACACCTTCCTGACCACCCTACGGGCGGTCTTTCCGAAGCGGGACGGGGGTTGCATCACTTTTCTCTAACATTCCACTAGCCGTTTAGGCCCGAACATAGGTTGCATGAGAACAGCCCCCCCCGTCGGTCCATACTGATACCTGGTAACTCCTGCCCCGGTTAAAAACCCGCCCCGGCTATTTCGTAAGCGAATTGCGAAGGCATGAACGGCCTGATTGGTTCGGCGAGATAAGAGTCAACGGTCGCTGTTCGCTCGCTTGACCATCCTCGCCACGGTCCTCGTCGATATGTCCAGCGCTGCCGCGATCTCACGGTTGGTGAGTCCGCGCCGCCGAAGCTTGGTAGGGGGCGACATATACTGTAATTTCTGTCCGGCGTTTTCGGGTGCGATTCGGCGGGATCGCTGCGCAACAGCCGCCGATATTATCGCGCCTTCGGTGGGGGTTTTCTGTCACCCCCGTTCAGGCGGCGCTGCATCGTGCGAACTGACACGCCGAAGTACTCGGCAAGCTGGCCCATCGTCTGCCCCTGCTTCCGGCGTCGTCGGGCATCCGCCAAGTCTATCTTAGCAGGTGACCGACCGAGCTTCACACCGCGTGCCTTGGCTGCGCGTAGCCCGGCTCGCACTCGTTCGCGTATTCCTTCCCGCTCGATCTCCGCGAGGCCAGCAACCAATGCGTACATCAACTGCCCGTAAACGCCCTCGAAGGAGATACCGTCACGGAGGCTTATAAGTGTAACGCCGTGCCGTCGAAGTTCGTCGAGAACCTGGACCGCGTGGACGAGCGAACGCGACAACCTGTCGAGCTTGAAGCAGACCAGATGCGTGAAGCGGTTGCGGCGGATGTCGGCCAGCAGACGCTGAAACGCCTGACGCTCGGCCTTTCCACCGGATTGGCCGATATCCTCGTACCACCTGACAAGAACGCCTCGATCTCGGCCCGTTGGCTATCGACGGTCTGTTCAGATGTCGAACAGCGAAGGTACGCGCAAACTTTCATCTTGGGTTACTCCGTGTTGCGCCGGCGAAACCGCCCCCTTCGGGAGGCGGCCCCTTCACGCGGTTGCCGCGTATCCGTGGTTCACTTTGAGCGAAACTCAAACCCCAAGCGCCTCTGAACCTCGTCCGCTACGGACAGTATCTCACGGTGCGTCCTGTTTACTGCCCTGTTCCACTGCTGGACACTCACTGCGCGACCGCCTTCAATTTCTGTGATGATGTCGGCCAGGTGTCGTACCGACGCCTTCCACACATCGCCACCTGGCTCATAGGCGAGGTTCACAGCCCCCCAGATGCTCCACGCCACTGCGGACGGGTTGCACGGCGTCACGATTCGGCCATCCTTGTCGAGGGCCGCAGCACGGGTCCAACCCTGTCTCAGAAGGTCGGACGGTGATGGGTTGTCATTCACGAGCGCCGGAACCTGAGTTATAACGGCGTCACGGATGGGCCGACCTTGCGGCTTGGGCGGCGTTACTGAACTGTCTGTGGGCCTTGGCCTGCCGCAAACCGGACAATAGGTCCATGCTCGATGCTCCACTGCCAGTGGTCGGCAGGTGGCCGCGCGGCGAGTAAGCAACCACGCGACCATCGCCAATGCCATGAATGCGGCAAGTATCGACAGGGCAACGACGATGTTTCGTTCCTGTAGTCCTCCGAGTAGGTTGTCGAGCAGCGTCATGGAGTCCGTGCCTCGTTCGTCGGGTTGTTTACCCCATCGTGCGGACAGCCGTCCGGTTCCTGCTTCGGGGGAGGCCCCGAAGGGGCCGCCAATCTCCCACAAGTGCCGCACTGTGGCATCACACCTGTTATAGTCCTTACGGCTCGTGACGAGCTCGAGGCTCAAACCCTTTACCACGCGATATAGCGCCCCAAACGGCGACCATCCGTCGTCCACCGGGAACCGTTCCAGCCGTGAAAGCGCGATTCCGAATCGCTGGACGCGCGGTAGCACCTCTCAGCCCATCAATCCGGTTGGTTCTTGTAGTCATCCCCGCGCAGGCGTTCCAGCGCCGCCAACGCTTCGGGTAGTTCGCGGGTGCCGGGGCGAGCGAGCGCCTCGATCCGCCCTTCACGGTCGGCCTGGTCCAGCAATGCGCCGATGACGCACCTGGAGTCGTTAATGGGCGACGAACCATCGGCCCCCGATCCTTCGATGCGATGCTGCACCGGCGCGGTATCCAGCCGCGCCGAGATGAACAGCACGCACATCTCCACCATGATCGTGGGTAGTTCAACGCCGCACCATCCCAGAGTCGTAAGCCGCCTTTCCAGCGATACGGGTGTTTTGTCCATGGACATTTCCGCTCTCATGGCCTACCCGACCTTGACGACCTGCATGATCGTCGCGCCGCTGAACCGCTCCAGGACGGCCCGCCTCGCGCGCTCCGCCGTCATCGCCTGAACGCGCTCGCTGTAGGTTCCTCCCCGCCACACCAGTTTGATCTCGTAGGTCTGCATCACATCATCTCCTGTTCCGTTTACGGAAGGCCCGCTCCGGCAGGCCCTTTCCTCAACCAATTCCATGACATTCGCCGCATCGGCACGCGATGGCGTCGAGGTTGCCCTCGCGGCGCAGCCGCATCACGACGATCCGCAAGACATCCTCGCGTATCTCCCGCCAGGTTTTTGACCCCGGCTCCGGCCAATCCCGTGTCCCGCCGAGCGCCTCGAACACCGTGGCGAGGTCAACCGCATCCGCCGCCCGCTCGAACACGGCCTGGCACACCAGGTCGCGCGGGCCGCGATGGCCGAGCCGCCGCAGCACGCTCCACACTGACATATCTTCTGATGCCATTCCCTCGCCCCTTCTCCAGATGGTGGCCCTCGACTCGTGCGTATCGCGGCTTCCCCTCAGCAAAGCGCAAGGTACATCGCCACCGTCAGAATCAGAATCCTCAGCAGTCGCAGCATCTCTCACCTCCGACCGACGGGGTTCATGCCCCAATGCTGTTGACTTAAGCAGGCGTTATTTTTGCGGGTTTGTTTTGGCGAAGAATTCGACGCGGGTTGGTTGCTTTTGTAGTTGTATCGAGAAGCGAAAACCGCTATAAT
>JAZDCZ010000022.1:0-2881 GCA_036679605.1 Gemmatimonadota bacterium | reverse complement strand
CGCTGGATCGCCTTGGCCAACGCCTACGCGCTGAAACCCGATCCCGGTGCCGCGTACAAAGCAGTGTCTAAAGCCCGCGAGATCGACCCCGCGATCGATATCGTTCGCAACGACGGCGGCTTTTTCGAACGTCGAGGATAATTTTCAAACATCGAGGATAAGAGGACAAACGGTGAAAGCTAGGAGGAGAAACATATGAAAACCAAAACTATGTCGGCCGCGCTCGGACTGATCGCGACATTTTTCATGCTCGGCGGACAGGCGATGGCCCAATGCCCAAGCGGAAGCGCTTGCACGGAGTACCTGGGTCAGGGCAAAAAAGGCTCGTTTTTCCGTTTATTGGTTCCAGATGCCTGGGACGGGGACCTCTTTGTCATCAACCACGGCTTCGACCTCAACCCCCTGAACATCTCTGCTCACCACGTCTGCCAGAACACCAACCCTCTGGCAGCCCCGGTTACGTGCGCGAGCGATGCCGATTGCACCGGCATCAGCGTGGAGAACTGCAATGAGATTTCCACTATGGGCTTCGAGGACATCCTGATCCCAGATGGCAAGGCCGTCGCAGCACCGACCTATAGCCAAACCGGCTGGAGCGTGTTCCAGAGCCGCAAGGACATTAAAGACATCCTCAAGTTCATGAAAAAGGAACCGGCCATCGGAAGGCCCGATCGAGTGATCGTCAGCGGCTTCTCGATGGGCGGGGCCGTAACCGTCGACGCCATCATGAGGATGAAGAGAGGCAAGGACATCCACGGCGCCATACCGCTGTGTCCGTGTTCGGGCGGCGGCGGCGTTACCTGGGACATCGCCTCTGATCTCCGTGCTGCCTACGACTACCTCTGCGACTCGGTTCCCGGAGGTTTCTTTGCCAGCCCGCATGACGTCGGCGAAGCCACGATGGGTGAGCTGACGATGGCCCTGAAAATGAACAAGTGCATGGGCATTATCTTTCCTGATAGCGACCCAATAGAGGCCGCGGCGCAAATTCAGAGACGGGATGATTTCGTAACGATGACCGGGTTCTCCGGAACAGTCACGGGTGGGTCGGCGAATCTTCTTACTGTTGGGGGCTATGCCGTCCTCGGCATGGGCGATCTCGTAGATGACAAAAAACGCTTACACGGCAAGCGTTTCGGTTGGAACGAGGGGCTGGACTACTCGGTCATCGGTAGCGACCCTGTGCTCGCAGCCGCGTTCGACGCGGCTGTGCCGAGACTCACCCCGGGCAAAGGCCGCAAGAAACTCGCCAAGAATACATTGGTAAGTTTTCTGAAAGGCAAGGCCAAAAAAGTCAACTATCCGATCATGTCGTTGGCGGGAAACCAGGACTGGGTGTGTATTCCGGAGTTTCAGAAGTTCTTGGCCGACACCGCAACAGAGGGCGGCAAAGAACTCGAGCAAATTTGGGGGAGCGCGGCAGGCCATTGCCAATACACCCCCTTCGAGATCGAGGCGGTGGTCCGCGAGTACTTCGATTGGTTAGACACCTTCGACCCGATCAATCATTTAGGGGAAGACCGGCCTGACGGGGCTAGCACCGAAGCAAGATGCCTGGCGCTTTCAGGGGCAACGCCGGCCGACTGTAACTTCGACAATGCGTTCACGCCGCCGGCTCTGAACACACGCATGCCCCCGCGTGCCGATTGGCCCGAGGTTGCACGAAACCCTCTGCCTTAATTCGCCGGCCTAGTTCACCGGTTTCAGAAAGCGCCCCTCGTGTCATGCACGGGGGGCGCTTTTTTCGGCCAGCAGTCGCGCGCGGACCACACGTCGCAAGATCTTCCCGGCGGCGTTCTTTGGTAGTTCGGCGACAAACACTATCGAGCGCGGCTTTTTGAACGGCGCGATTCGTGCAGCACAATGATCGGCGAGTTCTGTGGCTGCAACCCGAATGCCAGAACGCAACACTACACTCGCGTGTACCCGCTCGCCCCACTCCGGGTCGGGCAGCCCCACGACCGCCGATTCCAATACGGCCGGGTGACTGGACAAAGCCCGTTCCACCTCGACCGGATACACGTTGAAGCCGCCGCTGACGATCATGTCGTGCATACGGTCGATAATCGTCAAAAAACCTTCTGCATCGCGCACGCCGATATCGCCGGTATGCATCCACCCCAGGCTGTCGAGCCCCTTGAGGGGAACATCCCATCGGGGTTGCAAGGGTTCGGGCCCGTCATCCTCGGTTGGCTCTGCCGAAGTCGGGAGCACCTGTGCGGCGACATCGAGTATGCGAGCCGGCTCCTTGTCAGGGCCGCGCCAGTAGCCGGCCATGGTGTTACGCCCACGCACGAGAATTTCGCCGGCCTGGCCGGGGGCGGCATCAGTGCCGTCGACCAGAATCACCCGTAATTCCCCGACTGCAGTTGGACGTCCGCAAGACATGAGACGCTCGTGGCGCTCCTTCTCGGACCCTTCGATCGGGTGTTCTTCGCGCCTCAGAGCAGTAACCGGCCACGTAGATTCGGTGAGTCCGTAAATCTGAACGAACACCCGCCCAAGAGCGGCCAATCCTTTCTCCAAGCGATCCACCGGCATAGCCGCACCACCGTAAACGATGGTCCGCAGGGAAGACAGACGCTTGAGTCGTGACAGTTCGAGCACACGGACGAGCATGGTCGGCACCAAAAACACGCTCGTCGCCCTATAGCTTTCTACGATCCGCGCGAATGTTTCCACCTCGAAGCGCTCCAACAACAAAGCCCTGGCACCAGCGGCCACATGCGGGAGTAGCATCGCACCGCTGGCGTGGGTCATGGGCGCGACCTGCACTAGGGTGTCTGAACAACGGATAGGGGCAATGACCTCGCCGACAGCTTCCACCGAGGCCTGATAACAGGCAGCCGTCAGCACCACGCCCTTGGGCCGTCCGGAGGTT
>JAZDCZ010000219.1:0-5843 GCA_036679605.1 Gemmatimonadota bacterium | reverse complement strand
CGCGCTCGCCTACACGAAAAAGGCGATTCGGCGTTCGATGGACTACACGATGGACGGCGAGTTCGATTACGAGATCTTCGCTCAGGTTCAATGCCTACAAAGCGAGGATCACCGGGAGGGACTGGCGGCTTTTCGAGAAAAGCGACGGCCGGCATTTACAGGAAAATGAACCCGCAAGCCGGGCGCTACTATTACTCACTTCCATAGGAGAAGGTCGGATGACGGACGAATTGTTACAAGACGACGAAGCCGAACTGCAAAGACAGGTGCGCGCATTCGTGGAACGCGAAATCGCCCCCCACGCCAGCCGATGGGATCGCGAGGAACATTACCCCCGCGAGTTGTTCGAAAAACTAGGCGGGTTGGGTTGGCTGGGGACCGCGTTTCCCGAGTCGGTGGGCGGCAGTGGTGGAGGATCGGCCCTCTATGCAATACTGTGTTCCGAGTTGGCGCGCGGTTCGGCCGGCATTGCGCTGGGTATCTACGTCCATACCGCTTTGGCGTGCGGAGCACTTCTTCACCTCGGCAACGAGACCCATCATGAAATCTTGTCGGCCGCCCTGCGTGGTACTACGGTAGGGTGTTGGGCCTACGCAGAACCCGGCGCCGGCGCCGACGTGTCGAGCGTATCCACGCGCGCTCGCCGCGACGGTGACGACTACGTACTGGACGGGAGCAAGCTTTATATCACCAACGCTCCATTCGCCGATTTCATGGTGGTGGTAGCCTCGACGGCTCCCGACCACGGCCTCAAGGGCATGTCTTTGTTCCTGGTCGAACGCACTCGCGAAGGGGTGAGTACGGGCGAACCGATGAAGAAACTGGGGATGGGCGCTTCGGAGATGTCGGAGATCGTTTTCGACGCATGCCGTGTGCCGGCAACCAACATGCTCGGTGAGGAAGGCAGCGGATTTCTCGCTGCCATGAAGGTGCTCGTGTTGGGACGTATTGCAGCCGCTTCGTTCGGTGTCGGGCTCGGCCGCGCCGCCCTGGAGACCGCAACCGCTTATACGCGCGAGCGCGTACAGTTCGGTGCACCGTTGGTCAAGCAGCAATTTGTTCGCTTCACTCTCGCCGATATGGCCACGCGTTTGGAGGCCGCTTGGCAGCTCACGCTGGCTGCGGCGCGTCTCGTAGACGCCGGTAAGCCCTTCGACAAGGAGGCGTCGATGGCCAAGCTGTTCGCCTCCGAGATCGCCACCTGGGCCTGCGAGCGCTCTCTGCATTTGTGCGGTGCCCAGGGATACATGAGTGAGAGCCCCGCGCAGCGATTCTACCGCGACTGTAAGGTTCTCGAACTCGGCGAAGGTACCAGCGAGATTCAGCGCGAAACCATTGCGCGCTACCTCGTGAAGGGGAGGTGAGCGCTGTGTCGATAGAAGAAAAGCGCCGAGAGCTTCTTGCCGAAATTCCACCTTGGTACTCCGGATACGTCCACTTCGTCCTGATCAATGTCGTCGCGATACTGACGATCTGTTTGCTCCTGAGTGAAATCGGACAGGGTGGGCCGGGGCTGGGGCTATTTTTTGTCGGCTTCTTCGTTTTCGCCAACGGTTTCGAGTGGTGGATTCATCGTGGGCCGATGCACCATCCCACTCGTTTCTTACGTCTTCTGTACCAACGCCACACGCTCAAGCATCATGTCATATACACCGAACAAAGGATGGTCATCCGTGATGCTTCCGAACTTTACTATATTCTGTTTCCTTGGTGGTTCTTGCCTGCGATTCTCATTGCCAATTTACCGGTTGCCCTGGTACTAAGCCGCAGCTTTTCTCCCGATCTCGGATATCTTTTTTATACGTGTATCTTGGCCTACTACTTGGTCTATGAATGGTTCCATACCGTTCATCACGTTGCACCCGAGTCGTGGATCGGGCGCAGAGCTCTCGTCCGCTGGGTGCGTGTTCACCACAGGAGGCATCACGACCCCGCGCGTATGGAGCGTGGAAACTTCAACGTTTCATTCCCACTGTGGGATTACATTCTGGGCTCGTGCTTGGAGCCGTCTTCGCGCGAGACGGCATAGGAAAGGAGTAACCGATGAGGACCTCATGGAAAATATGCTTGCCGCGCGGTTGATCAAGCCGGGCGAGCCGTTGCGAATCGAGCAGGTCCCGGTGCCCGAACCGAGCGCACAGGAAGTGCTCGTCAAGGTCAGCGCATGCGGACTGTGTGGCACCGATTTGCACCTGGCTGTCGACGGCGACTTGCCGGTAATGCGAACGCCGATAACGTTGGGTCACGAGGCGGCCGGTGTCGTTGCGGAGATCGGTAGCGATGTCGTCGGCCTCGCGGAAGGGGATCGGGTCGCTCTTTTTCCCTCGGCCTGTTGCGGGCTGCGAGGTCTCTCAGGTTTACGGCATGGCACGCGACGGAGCGTTGGCCGAGTACGTAGCCGTGCCGGCACGATCCGTCATGGCACTTCCCGATGGCGTACCCTTCGACGTCGGTGCCATCGTTACAGACGGTGTGGCGACACCTTTTCACGCCTTGCGTTCGCGCGGACAACTGCGTGCTGGCGAGACCGTAGGCGTCTTCGGCTGCGGAGGGCTCGGCACCCACGCAGTCATACTCGCGCGTATGATGGGTGCGGCCCGGATCATAGCCGTAGACGTCAACGCGGCCGCACGTGATCGTGCCGTCGCCGCCGGCGCCGACCTCAGTCTGGACCCGGCCGAAGGCGATGTGGCAAAGAAGATTCGCCGATATCTCGGGGGCAGAGGTCTCGATCTGGCGCTCGAGTTCGTGGGCCGACCCGATACGGTCGAACTCGCCGTTCGCTCTCTCGGCAAGGGCGGCCGTGCGGTCATCGCGGGGGTCGGACCCGGGCGTCCTTCGCTGCCGCCGCTGATGGCGTTCGTCGGTCGTGAACAAGCCGTGCTGGGCTCCTTCGGGATGGACCGTGCCGACATCACCGATCTCTACGATCTCATCGCCGGTGGACGTCTGGATTTGAGTGCGTCGGTTTCCGCACGTTACCCACTCGCGCGTGCCAACGACGCCTTACAGCATCTAGCCGGCAAGGACGGGGCGGTGGTGCGCATCGTAGTCGAGCCCGAGGCCTGAGGCGTCCACGGGGCTCACATAAGGAGAAGTCGAGTCGCATGGATGTGAGGGAGAGAAGACATGGGCGGCGCGCCCGTGAGCGTGAGCAACGACGCGCCGACATCCTGGTCGCCGCTCGTCGCGTCTTCGCCGACAAGGGCTTCGCACAGGCGACGATCGAACAGATCGCCGACGGCTGCGAACTTAGTCCCGGTGCTATTTACCTCTACTTTCAAAGTAAAGAAGAACTGTACGTGTCGTTGCTCTTCCAGGCGATGGAATTGTTCGAGGAGCGCTTCACTAAGATCCATTCGTCCAGGCGCCGTCCCGATCGCAAGGTCCGAGCGGTGTGGGATTTTTTTTACGACTTCTACACGGAGTACCCGGAACTCTACCGGGTGTTTCTTTTTCTGCACTCCGACAGGCTGCGCGAGCTTCTCTCGGACGAAGTTGTCTCTCAGGTAAACCGGCAGTCGGTAAGGAATTTCTTCGTTGGTGCAGAGATTATAAGAGAAGCCGTGGCCAGCGGCGCCTATCGAGACTTGGAGCCCCTAACGGTTGTCGACACGCTTTGGAGTCTGTTTCTCGGCCTGGTTCATCAGTACGAAACCAGACGGAACCTCGGTATTGAAAAGTTTCCTCTGAAGGAAACCCATCGCCGAGCGTTTGATCAGATCGAGCAGGGCCTGTTGCGTGTTACGCCGACGCATTAGTGTGCACCGAGCGGATAGGTATCGTAGGGGTGTGGCGTCTGCGATTCATGGCTCGCTCGAACGTGTAAGCGAAGCAAAAAGGTGGTGTCTCCGTAGCCTGTCGGCGATTCTCGAGTTGGCAGAACAAAAACAGCTAACGAGAGGAGACACCTGAGCATCCCGAGCCGGTGAGGGACGCGAACACAACGCTGCGCCAACAGCAGTACAGCCAGCTGCACGCTGGCGATCATCTCAGGGACGGGCAAACGCCTTGGCGACTTCCCTGTGGAAACCGATGGTACGGCGCTGGTCCGAGGCCGTAGGAGCCGTGCCGCGGCGCCGGCACCTGATCTTCGAAGAGGGCACACAGAGCGCTTGGCTCTACGAGATGCTCACTGGTCACGTCGACGAGATCGCGTAGTCACGGTAGTGACCCGCAGTCGCGGCATCAAGAACGATCGTGTTGATGCTTATACTCTGGCCGAGAAGCTACGCATCGGGGCGGCCGACAAACCGGTGTTCAAGGCGCCGTCGCAGTTCTCGAGGCTTCGAGAGCTCGCTCGCGTACACAGCATGTTCGTTTGCGATGTCGTGATCTCCCATGAGATGCCCCTCCTCCACCCAACTCGTGATGCTTTGAGGGCAAAGCCGGGGGACTCCCATGTTGGTCTAGCTGGCCTCTAAGCGCCAAGGCCCTGGTCCTGAGTCAGGGCAAATTCATATCGGTGCAGAACTGCCGGAACGGCACAACGGTTACCGGACCGCTTTCGAAGTGACGGTCGCCGAGGTGAACCTGGAAGAAGCGAGGGATCGGAGTTCGTTCGGCGAAGTAGCGAATGGCCGGGCTCACTGCCCGTTCGCCGGTCTTGCACTCCACGGCAAAGATCGGATGCCGATTCTTCAGAACCACGAAGTCGACTTCCCGCTTGTCGGTGTCACGCAGGAAGCGCAGCTCCATCTCGTACCCCTCTGTATCTTCCACGAAGTGGCAGTATTTCAGGAGCTGGCTTGCCACTAGATTCTCGAAACGCGCTCCGCCTGCGGGGGCCATCGACCAATCCCAGAGATAGAGCTTGCGCTCCTTCTTCACGGCCCGGATCCGCGGAGTGCCGTAGGGCGAGATTCGGAAGCACAGATACAAGTTCTCCAGGATGGTCAGCCAGCGCTCCACTGTCTTGTGATCAACTTCGAGATCCTCGCGCAGACTCTTGATCGAGATGGGGGAGCCGACGCGCGTTGGCAACAAGTCTACGAGCTGCTCGACGAGAGAGATTTCACGAACCCGCTCAAGGTCGCGCAGATCGTCCCGAACGACCCTCGATATGCGGTTCCGCTGCCAGATCCGATGCTCGCGCTCGTCCTGTAGGAAGAGGGGCTCGGGAAATCCGCCGAAGCGCAGGAGAGTTTCGACATCGCTCTTGGAGGGTGCGTCCGTAAGCTCGCGCAAAGAGAAGGGATGGAGCCGAAAATATCGGTATCGATTGGCGAGCGAATCACCCCCCTTGCGATAGTAGTCCAGGCGTGCCGACCCGGTAACAATGATCTTACGCCGAGACTTCTCGCTGTCGTAGATCCCCTTCACCAAGTTGCGCCAGCGCGCGTACTTGTGGATCTCGTCGAAAACCAGGAGTGCTTCATTCGGTGGAAGCTCCACGCCGCGCAGGCGAGCGGCCGCCCGTGGATCATCCCAGTTGAAGTAGGCCGGGTGCGTTTCATCTGCGCCGTCGCCGAGCAACGACAGCGCAAGCGTGGTCTTGCCCGCCTGCCGCGGGCCACCTATGAAGACCATCTTACGAGCCAGGATGGGAGTGACCACGGGTTCGAGATAACGCTGGTACAGCTTCTGCATAAAATGGATTATACTCCACTTTACTCATGAGTAAAGTGGAGTACGTGCCGTCTGCCGAGAGAACTGTCAGGGTGGGTTTGTCACGCGTTTGAGGTGTGCTGGCTTCCCTTGACCGGTCTGAAATCATTGGCGAATCGCATGAGCGCGACTGGAACATCCGCTCGATCCCTTACGCCAAGACTGCAAAGAAGCTGCCCGACGTGCTCTCGCAAGATGAGATCCTGCGCCTGCTTGCCGGCATCACCAACCTCAAG
>JAZDCZ010000218.1:0-98317 GCA_036679605.1 Gemmatimonadota bacterium | reverse complement strand
ATGCGACATATTTCGTAGTCCGTTTCATGAGAGCTGCTCCTTGCTGCGATGGTCCATGGGTCTTCGTCGACTCCATGATAGCAGCAGGGGGCGCGCTTTCAATATGCGTTAGGCTTCGATTCCGAGGAGTTTGGAACTATGAAAGGTATGACATGCTTTACCTTGTTAGCCATAGTGATGACCACGGTGCCGTCGAGCGCGATTTGCCAGGCTCAAGAGGAGACTACGGTACGAGTTAGAGTCATCGCTCATGATGCCAAGGTCGTCGGCAGCGGAGTCGGCGGCGCCCGAGTATACGTGCGCGACCCCGCGACCGGGAAAATCGTCGCTGAGGGCAAGCAAGAGGGAGGCACCGGCGACACACGAGCAATCGTCATAGATCCCGTTAAACGAGGGTCTACGATCTTCGACACTCCGGGTGCTGCGGTATTCACTGCGCATCTGTCGCTCACGCGGCCGACGGTCCTGGAATTCGTTGGGGAGGGCCCATTGGCTTATGAGCATGCCGTACAACGCGCGGTGAAGTCCATGCTGATCGTGCCGGGAGAGAACATTCTGGGTGATGGGATAGTTCTGGAACTCCATGGTTTCATTGTCGAGTTGCTCGAGCCGAAAGTGCGGGTGCCGAATGGAGATGAAGTATCGGTGTTGGTCAAGGTACGGATGATGTGCGGCTGCCCACTTGAACCTGGAGGACTGTGGGACGCCGACCGGCTACAGGTAACTGCCAGGATTTACGATAGCGGGCGCTTGGTGCGTACCACTCCGTTGGCGTATGCTGGAAGTCCGAATACCTTTGGCGGTACCTTGTTGACACAAGGGATCTCGCCAGGAGCGAAATTAGTAGTCTTGGCGTCGGATCCGTCACGAGCCAACTTCGGGAGCAGTCCCACCATTACAATCAGATGAGTTGGAGTGTCACTATGAATTTACGATCGCGTTTGTTCGGCCGTCTAGGAATCTTCGCCCTGGCGTTCCTGGTCCCCGTTGCGTTGAGCGGGCAGGATGCTGAGCGAACCGTACCTCATGCTCCCGATCGCGCTTCGGACGAAGGCGAAGGACCGTACGACCGCCTGATAATCAGAGGTGTGACCGTGTACGACGGGACGGGCGCACCGGGGCGGGGTCCGATGGACATAGTCATTGAGAATAATCGGATCACCCGGATCGTAGGTGTCGGAAGCCCGGGCGCTCCAATCGATGAATCTCGTCGACCAAAGGACGCGACGCGGGAACTCGACGCAAGCGGCATGTATGTCCTGCCAGGTTTCGTGGATCTGCACGGGCATACGGGCGGATTGCGGCAAGGAACCCCCGCTGAGTACGTCTACAAACTGTGGATGGGACATGGAGTGACGACGGTCCGAGATCCGGGGTCTGGCAACGGGGTAGATTGGACCCTGCTTGCCCAGCAACGCAGCGCGGCCAACGAGATTGTGGCGCCCCGTCTATTCGTCTACGTCCGTCCAGGATCAGGCTGGGGCAATGGCCCGATCAACACGCCGGAGTCGGCACGCGAATATGTGCGGTGGGCGGCCAAGAAGGGGGTAGACGGCTTCAAACTCGGCTCGTACGATCCCGCGATCATGGCCGCTCTGATAGACGAGGCGAAGCAACACGATCTCGGCACGCAGGCTCACTTATCACAGATGGGTGTAGCTCGCATGAACGTGCTGGATGCAGCACGTCTCGGACTGGGGTCGATGGAGCATTGGTACGGCTTGCCGGAAGCGCTGTTCGACGATCGCACCGTTCAGGATTTCCCGGTGGATTACAACTACAACAACGAGTACGACCGGTTCGGCCAAGCGGGTCGTCTGTGGAAGCAAGCGGCGAAACAAGGTAGTGACAAGTGGAACGCAGTGATGGATGAGTTATTGGAACTGGGCTTCACGCTCGACCCGACGATGACAATATATGAGGCGAGTAGAGACGTCATGCGTGCGCGAAACGCCGACTGGCACCAGAAATACACGCTGCCGTCGGTCTGGAAGTTCTATCAGCCGAGTAGAACGAGCCACGGGTCCTACTGGTATGACTGGACCACACAAGATGAAATTGAATGGAAGGAAAATTTCCGCATCTGGATGACCTTTCTCAACGAGTACAAGAACCGTGGCGGCAGAGTGTGTACCGGTTCTGATTCTGGATTCATCTACAAGCTGTATGGCTTCGACTACATTCGAGAGTTGGAGTTGCTTCAGGAGGCAGGCTTTCATCCGCTCGAGGTCCTTAGGGCAGCGACGCTTTGTGGCGCTGAGACCCTGCACGAGCCAAAGGGCACGCCGGTCCAATTTGGAATTATTCGTCCCGGTATGTTGGCCGATCTGGTGGTAGTAGAGGAAAACCCGATGCGGAATCTGAAGGTTCTCTACGGGACCGGAACCGTCAAGCTCGATGAGAACGGCAATCCGATCACAGTTGGTGGCGTGAAGTACACGATCAAGGACGGCATCATCTACGACGCTAAGCGGCTGCTCGCCGATGTCGCCCGGATGGTTGAAGAAGCCAAACAGGCGAAGGCGGCTGCAACCTCATCCGACGGCAGTTAGCACAAAATTCTATTTTTGGTGGGCGCACCGGCCGTTTGCCGGCGCGCCCATTGTTGTTTTCGGAAGGTTCAGCCGCCCAACCCACCCAGCAGTCCGCCTATTGTCGCAAACAGCAACTTCGATGTGATCCAGAGTCCGCCGACGATTGCGAGCGGCACACCGAGCCCCTGAGCCTTGGTCAGGATCTTGTTCCCAACCGCAATAAGGATCATGTTCCACGCCCCAAAGACGGTGATCTGGTTGGCGAAACGGAACAGGAACGCCTGATCCTGCTTGTCGAACAAGAAGCCAAGCGAGAGCTGGAGCTGGTCGAATCCGGCGAAGTTCGTGAGGCCGACCAGAAGCACGGCTCCTGCGAGCGCCGCTACGTTGGCGTGTGCCACTATGGCGAATTCTTCTTTAAAGCGAATAGGGGTGTCGGATGTAGCGCCAAAGATGAGCATCAGGACGGCTGCAACCACGACGAGCGCCACTACTCCACCCGCAGATCCAGTCCCCAAAATCAATGCTCGCTTGCCAGTTGTGGCCGCGGCATCGACCTGCTGCTGGAGCTGCTCTTCACTGAGTTGACCTTGAATCGATTCCAGGCCTGCCCTTATCTGATCCTGCAACACTTTCTCCGGCGTGCCGAAGGCAACGATCCCGGTAACCAGAATCAGCAGTACAATGGGGATCAAACTCCGTGGCCGAAAGGCAAGCGACTGGAAGACCTTCCCGGGTTCGTCGAGCACTCTGAAGGCGAGCCAAAATGCGCTTCTGGGGGAATTTTCAGGGGATTCTTCGTTCATGGCGGCTAGCTCCTTTTCGTTGTCAGCAACAGCGGTTCCATGCTTTAGGCTTCAACATGCAGTTCCAGTCGCGTATGGGCCCCTCATCGACCGGCTCACTACGCGAATCTGCGTTAGCACCCAATCGAGCGGCGCGCTTCCTCGGGCTACCACGGCCCACCGTCGATCGCCTTCGAGCAGGAGGCCTATGGCCCGAGGTTGGACATCGAGCTGAACGTCATAGCACCCGTTGGGAGGTCGGATTTCCGCTCGTATCACGCGTCGGGGTCGCCCCTCTAGCGATCGATAAACCCGATAATTTCCAATAACCTCGGGTTGAGCAGGGGAAGTTTCGTCATTCTGGGGTGCGCCCAACCTGGCCAAAGCCCCAATCGCGTTGCGTTCTGGCATGCCGACGCTGAGTCCCCCCCAACTGCGATTCGGAATGCGTATCGTGAGGGCATAGATGATTGAGTTCACCGCGTCGACGGCGAGATTGGAACCGTAGGTGTACCTCATGAGTCGCGGAGAGTCGGGGTTACTTGTCGGTGCCCGGCTCCCCAGCGCTCCAAACGCGAAAGTGATTGGTGTGTTGGGGTTGATCGGTAAGGGACGGGGTGGGGCATTGAGACGCACCGGGAACTGACCGGCCACGAAGCGCGGTCCCGACGTAATAATGAGCACAGCTATCATCACAACAATTGATGTGCCACCGACCGCAAGGAGTCTTCGCTGACCGGCCAGGCGCCACACTTTCTGGGCCGGACGTTCTGCTATGTCCGGCGATCGAGGGGGTGCGGTAACGGGAAGCGGCCGAGCGAACGGATTGCGAGGCGCTTTCCGCTGTGGCGGGCTAGACGCTTGCCGTTGTGGCGGGAGAGACGCGGGCGGTCGCGCTTCATGTTCTTTGGTCTTGGCGGTGTGCTGTGCCATCGCAAGTCCTTGCATGACCGATGGTCTGCCGGAGCGGCCCGTTTCACGGTGGCAGGCCGGACAACCCCGAGGATTCTCGTCGTTATAAGGAATCTTGTGAGTAGGACAGCGAACGAGCGCCATATCGTACCGGATCTACAGTTTTGGCAAGGTTACGCCTTGCTGAGCCTGATACTTGCCAGCCTTGTCGGCGTAGGAAATTTCGCAGCCATCATCCTCGGCAGCCTCAAAGAATAACACTTGAGCGATCCCTTCGTTGGAATAGATCTTGGCCGGCAAGGGGGTGGTATTCGAGATCTCTAGCGTGACGAAGCCCTCCCATTCGGGTTCAAAAGGCGTGACGTTGGTTATGATCCCGCAGCGCGCATAGGTGCTCTTCCCAACGCAGAGAGTGAGCACGTTACGAGGAATGCGAAAGTATTCTATCGATCTTGCCAATGCAAACGAGTTGGGAGGTATGAGGCACTCATCTCCCTCGAATTCGACGAGCGATTTGGAGTCAAACTGCTTGGGGTCTACGACCGTGGAATGGACATTCGTGAAGATGCGGTACTCACTTGCCACGCGCATATCATACCCGTAAGACGACACACCGTAGCTTATTGCACCCGAGCGTATCTGGTTTTGCACAAACGGGTCTATCATCTTGTGCTCGACAGCCATTTTTCGTATCCAGCGGTCTGACTTGATCGACATTGGGCATTCCCGGAAGACTGCTGAGTTTGTGGATCGCCCACACCCCACGGGCCATCAGGATCGACCGAAAGATATCAAGGCTTAGCCGTTGCGCCACTTGGACTTGCTTGACCCCCTACCAGAGCCTGAGTACCTTCCTGCCTCACTGATACGTGAAATCTTTCACGAACTCATCTAGACAGCATGTTGCTAGAGTATACTCCCTTACTTCTCTTAATGGGTTTTGTAGCAGCCAACGCCGTTGGCATGCTTGTTTTCTCCCATCTCGTCTCCCCGCAGCGGCCTACCTCCGTCAAGAGCATGCCGTACGAATCGGGGATCACCCCTTTGGGAGGTACCCGCGACCGATTCAGCATCAAGTTCTATCTCGTGGCTATGCTGTTCATCGTTTTCGATATCGAGACGGTTTTCATGATTCCGTGGGGAGTTGCCTATAGGCAACTGGGTATTCTCGGGCTCGTTGAAATGGTAGTGTTCGTTCTGATCTTGCTGGTGGGCTATATCTACCTCTGGAAGCGAGGTGCGTTCGAATGGGACTGAGCCAAGCCGAAACCCAAAAAAAAGGGCAAAGCGGGAAGGTGGTTTCTCAGGTCTCGCCCAACTGGGTGACGAGTCGGTTGGATTTTCTGGTCAACTGGGGAAGGTCAAACAGTCTGTGGCCAATGCCGTTCGGTACCGCATGTTGTGCTATTGAATTCATGGCGACCGCTGCCTCAAGGTTCGATCTGGCCCGGTTCGGTATGGAGAGAATGAGTTTCTCACCGCGCCAGGCCGATGTGTTGATATGTGCCGGACGGCTTCCCTTCAAACTGGCACCGATTATCAGGCGGATCTACGATCAAATGCCACAGCCAAAGTGGGTAATCTCCATGGGCGCCTGTGCCTCAACCGGAGGCATTTTCGATACCTATGCCATGGTTCAGGGAATAGACACCGTAGTGCCGGTAGACGTCTACGTACCGGGGTGTCCTCCCCGGCCGGAAGGCCTGATATACGGAATCATGATGCTGCAGAAAAAGGTCCGGGGCGAAACAATCGTAGATAGGGAGATTCGTGAGGAGCACGTGTTGGAGAGAGGTGGGATGCGACTTCCGGTGGAGGTGGTAGACGAACTCTCCGAGCCCTTCGGTAATTCCGTGCATCAGACACGGTCAGCTTAGCACATCGAGTGAATCCGTCCATCGGCGCCCTAAGAGCCGAATTCGGAGACTCCATCGGCCAAGGCACCGTAACGTGCGGCGACACGATGGTGAATGTCGACCGGGACAGGGTCTGCGAGATCTTGCAATGGCTTAAGGAAACTCCGGGCCAACACTACAATTATCTAACCGACTTGACTGCCGTTGAGTATCGCGATCCAGAGCGGCCCATCGAAGTTGTTTACCAGCTGTTTTCCCTGGAGCGCAAGGTCCCCTTGTGTGTCAAAGTCCTCCTGCCCAAAGATCAGCCGCTGGAAGTGGGGTCGGTTGTAGAGTTGTGGCAAGGTGCCAATTGGTTGGAGCGGGAAGTCTACGACATGTTTGGAATAACATTCCTAGGCCATCCGGACCTCAGAAGAATCTTGATGTGGGAGACGTATGCCGAAGGCCATCCACTGAGGAAGGATTTTCCTCTACGCGGACGGTTTTCCCGAGCCGAACAGGTTCGCCAAGCGCTAAACGCAAATCCGGAAGCGCACTACTCGATGGAAGAACTTTCCATTGCGGAGGCGTATGGCGATCTGCCGGAGGGAATGCGCGAACGCTTGGCTCGAGGCGAGCGCGGTGTGATTCCCGATCCTGGGAGTGGACGAAGCGATGGGTGAGAAGCGTACCCTGGAGGTAAATCTCAGCACGCCAGGACTCGACCAAACCGGCCGGCCGATACCAATTCCATTGGGTGTTGACGCGTTAGGCGACGACCTCGATTCTGAACACTTGCTGCTCAACCTCGGCCCGCAGCATCCGGCGACTCACGGGGTGCTGCGTTTGGTCATCGAATTGGATGGGGAAGTGGTCCAGCGCATTGTGCCGCACATCGGCTACTTGCATTCAGGGTTCGAGAAACTCGGCGAATACCGGCATTACAACCAGATCATACCGCTTACAGACCGCACGGACTATCTGGCGCCAATGGCGAACAACGTCTGCCTCGCACTTGGGGCGGAAAAGTTGATGGGAATCGAAATTACTGAACGCTGCAAGGTGTTGCGCGTGATCGCATGTGAGATGAGCCGTATCATCTCTCACTTAGTATGGCTGGGTACAACGGCGATCGACCTCGGTGCCTTCACACCTTTTCTTTGGACGTTTCAGCAACGGGAATTGATCTACGACCTACAGGAGGCTTGGACGGGCGCGCGCCTCACGACGAGCATAACGAGAGTAGGCGGGATGATGGCCGATATCCCCGATAGATTCGAAGATCGACTTCGGGAGTTCTGCAGACACTTCCCAATCGTGATTGACGAAGTCGACAAACTGCTGACACGAAACGCTATTTGGTGCGGCCGGATGCAGGGTATCGGTGTCATGGCGAAGGATGAGGCCATTAACTATTCCCTCTCGGGTCCGATGCTTCGGGCGAGTGGGGTAGCGTACGATGTCCGAAAGGACCGTCCCTATCTTGACTACGAGACGTACGACTTCGATGTCCCGATAGGCGAGAATGGCGATGTATACGATAGGTATTTGATCAGAATGGAGGAGATGCGGCAGTCCACCCGCATTCTCGAGCAGGCGCTAGATCGCTTGCCGGACGGCCCGCTCAACGTGGACGACCCAAGGGTGATCCTACCTCCAAAGAGCGCTGCCATGAACGATATGGAGTCGATGATCTTCCATTTCAAGCAAGTGATGGAAGGTGTGCCGGCGCCGGTGGGCGAGGTTTACTTGCCCATCGAGAACGGAAAGGGTGAACTCGGTACATACTTCGTTTCGGATGGAACGGCCAAGCCGGTTCGGTGGCGCATTCGGCCACCATCTTTTCTCAATCTCGCGGCGTTGCCGAAGATGGGTGAGGGCCACTTACTGTCCGATCTAATAGCGGTGAACGCCAGTGTAGACATTGTAATGGGAGAAATCGACCGGTGACTGTGGGACACGAGCTTTACAAGCCAGTGTTCACCGGTGATGGCCGGTGTGGACTGGACGATGTCTTGACGCACTACCCTACCAAGAGGGCGGCGCTGCTGCCGGCCCTCTGGATCGTGCAGAATGCCCGTGGATGGATTTCTGACGACGCCATGTCCGAGGTAGCCCAGGTGCTCGATCTCACGCCGGCGTACATAAAGGGTGTGGTGACGTTCTATACGATGTACCACCAGCATCCGGTGGGCAGGCATTTTGTCCAGATCTGTACGACGACACCATGCAATCTGTGCGGGGCCGAGAACGTTGTTGCGGCGATGCTCGAACATACAGGGTGTGGTGAGCTGGGTGCCACCTCAACTGACGGCAGGTTCACAGTTGTGGAAGTCGAGTGTTTGGGGGCATGCGGCTTCGCTACGCCAATTATGATTGACGACGATTTCATTGAGAGCGTGACGCCAGAGTCGGTTGCAAGCGTTCTGGCTAACTACCCGTGAGCAAAGCCAATGATTGTCTTGTTGACATGAGTCCTGACCATTTTTGCGGTACGTGTACCCGCGGTCACGAGAACGGACGGAGGAATAGCTAGTGGGTTATCCTCACGATCCGCATCCGAGAGAGACCTTGGTACTGAGCCAACATTTTGGTAACGACGAGACTCGCACGTATGACGGGTGGGTTGCGAATGGCGGGTATAATGCGCTCGAAAAAGTCTTGCAGATGGACCCGCCAGACGTTGCAGAAGAGGTAAAGGAGTCAGGGCTACGTGGTCGAGGTGGCGCCGGGTTTCCCACGGGTGTCAAATGGTCGTTCATGCCACGGGAAAAGAAAGGGCCGCATTACCTCTGCTGCAACGCCGATGAATCCGAGCCGGGTACGTTCAAGGATCGTGAGATCATGCGCTGGACTCCTCATGCCCTGATTGAGGGGTGTGCAATCGCGCAGCATGCGATTCAAGCCGAGATCACATACATCTACATCCGTGGCGAGTTTACTGAGCCGCTGAGCATAATGGAGCGGGCGCTGTCTGAGGCGTATGAGCGCGGCGTGCTAGGTTCGGACGCGATGGGGACCGGCAAGCGTATCGACATGTATATCCACCGCGGGGCTGGCGCCTATATCTGCGGTGAAGAAACCGCCCTCATGAACTCGATTGAGGGTGCGCGCGGAAACCCAAGAATAAAGCCGCCGTTTCCTGCTGCTGCCGGGGTTTTTGGACGACCAACTACGATCAACAACGTCGAGACTCTGGCCGTTGTGCCCCACATCATCAACAAAGGTGCAGCCTGGTACAAGGGACTCGGGTTGTCTAATCCGAAGAGTAGGGGCACAAAGCTGTTCAGTGTCTGTGGCCACGTCGCAAAGCCGGGCAACTATGAGTTGGAAATGGGATTCCCTTTGGGTGATCTGATCCACGATCTCTGCGGCGGAGTGCTCGAGGGCCGGAAGTTAAAGGCGTGTATCCCGGGTGGATCTTCGGTGCCGATCCTTAACCTCGAAGAAACGCAGAGCTGCCTTCTGGATTATGAGGGCTGCCAAGAGGCCGGGACGATGCTCGGTTCCGGAGGTGTAATCGTGTTCGACGAGACGGCGGACATGGTTTATCAAATTATGCGGCTGGCTCGGTTCTACGCCCACGAGTCTTGCGCCCAGTGCACACAGTGCCGCGAGGGCACCGCCTGGACGACGAGAATTCTCCAGAGGATTTTGTCGGGAGAGGGTAGAACCAAGGATCTGGATCTCCTGTTGGATTTGGCAGAGCAAATGACAGGCAAGACGATCTGCGTGCTGAGTGATTCATGCGCGACGCCGGTAGTGAGTGGCATCAAGAAATTCCGGTCTGAGTTCGAGGCTTACATAAAGCCCTCGCACCACCCAGTTGCTGCGGCGGTTTGAGCATAATGGCAGATCAAGACATGGTTACTCTGACGATTGAAGGCGCGGAGGTAACGGTACCGAAGGGCACGACCATTCTGGAAGCCGCAAAGCGGGCGGGAATAGTGATTCCGCACTATTGCTACCATCCGAGTCTTCCGGTCGCCGGCGTGTGCCGCATGTGCCTCATCGAAGTAGAGGGACTGCCCAAGCTCCAGATCGGTTGCGCTACCACAGTTGCGGAAGGTCAAAACGTTCGAGTCTACTCGGATGAAGCCAAGAGAGCCCGACAGGGTGTATTGGAATTCCTACTGATCAATCATCCTTTGGACTGCCCGATATGCGACCAGGCAGGTGAGTGTGAGCTTCAGGACTATGTGTTTGAGGAGGGACAGGCTCGAACTCGATACACACCGGAGTACGCCAAACGATTCAATCCTGTCGAAGATTTCGGTGATGACATTATTTACGTTCCCAATCGCTGCATTCTCTGTACTCGCTGCGTAAGGTTCATGGAACATGTCGCAGACGAAGATGTGCTCAACGTCAGCGAACGTGGCGATCGTGCGTTCATCGGTATTCACTCCGGCGAGAAGCTCAACCACCCATGGGCCGGGAACGTCGTTGATTTGTGTCCAGTGGGTTCATTGATTTCGAAAGATTTCCTGCACAAAGCTCGCGCTTGGGAACTGGACAAGACGCCCGGCATCTGCACGGGGTGCTCGCAGGGATGCAATGTCAATATCGACACGCGCAGTGATGTTGTGGTGCGAATTCGACCCAGGGTCAACCTCGCGGTCAACAAATATTTCATGTGCGATCACGGCCGGGCCGAGTATCGGTGGATGAATCGAGGAGACAGAATCGAGGCACCTTTGGTTTCACAGGCAGGTGTCTTGGCAGCGACCGATTGGGTTCACGCTCTTGCCGAGACAGCTGGTTTGATCCGTGGCTCTGGCGGAAAGGCCGTCGTATTGGCGTCACCCCGCACTTCGACCGAAGTCCTTTTCCTGGCTAAGGAACTCCTTTTGAAATTCGCGTTTGCCGGTTCATACAGGGTTGAGTGTGCTGAAGACGAGTATCTTCTGTCGGGAGTTGAGAACCTCGGCCTGCGGCGAGAGCGAGCCCCCAACGTCATGGGTGCACAGATTCTCGGCTTCAATGAAGATTTCGATTCGGCGGTGGCGTCGTTGGGAGACGTGGCGCTGGTTCTGGTTCTCGATGAGTCCCTCGATGGGGTGAAGCGTGAGCAGTTGGCTGCGGCGGCTCACGTCGTTTATCTGGGTACCGTGCTGCCCGATGCAGCCCGTGCGGCCAGCGTCGTCCTGCCTGTGACCAGCACTATTGAGGAGGATGGCACCTTCGTAAACCGCGATCGTCGGATTCAGCGATATGCACAGGCGAAGGCGGGACCAGGCATGGCGAGGCCGGGTTGGTGGGTCCTGAGTGAGATACTGACAGAGTTGGACCGAGGAGAGTCGTTGACTGATGCGGCCGGCGCATTTGGCCTGATTGCCGCCAAGGTGCCTGCCTTTGCCGGCCTCAATTACGATCTATTGGGCTATGGCGGACAGACAGTGGCCGCGGCAGAGCGCGCGGGAACGGCGTCGTGACACCGGAAGTCAAGGGCTTGGTCGTGATCTGGATCGTGAAGATCCTTGCGGTGTTTACGGTGCTGAATGTCGGTGTGATGATGGTGATCTGGATGGAGCGTCGCCAGAGTGCTTTTCATCAGGACCGGCTGGGCCCAAATCGGGTGGGGCCGTTCGGACTGTTGCAGTCGGTGGCCGATGGCGTGAAGAATTTCATGAAAGAGGAGACATTCCCCGCCCAGGCTAATCGCACGCTATTCACCTTGGCTCCGATGCTTTCGTTCGTACCGTCTCTGCTGCTCTTTGCGGTAATCCCGTTTGCAGCTCCGTTGCCGGTGACCTTCGATTTCACGTTACCCTTACTCGGGCGATTTGTGCACGACGGGCTCGTGCCAATGATGATTGCCGACGTCTCGATAGGCATACTGTTCATCCTGGCGATCTCTAGCGTCAGTGTATACGGAATCGTGTTGGCTGGGTGGTCGTCAAATAGCAAATACGCTTTCCTGGGAGGCCTCCGAGCGAGCGCTCAAATGATCAGTTATGAGATCGCACTCGGACTTAGTGTCATAGCAGTTTTGCTGCTGACAGGCAACGTGACGCTCACGGCGGTAGTCGAGAGACAGCAAGCTTCGCTCTGGTATGTGTTCCCCCTAATGCTTGGCTTTGTGTTTTTCTTGATTTCAGCTCTGGCCGAAACGAACCGATTACCGTTCGACTTACCGGAGGCAGAGTCGGAGTTGGTCACAGGTTATCACACCGAGTACTCCTCGATGAAGTTTTCCATGTTCTTTATTGGCGAGTACGCTGCGATCATAACTATGTCTGCGCTGATGGCAACACTCTTCTTCGGTGGATGGGACGTGCCGTTTACAAAGTGGGACTCGCACGACCCCAGCTTATTGAAATCTATCTTGACGCTATTCGCGTTCGCGATAAAAGTGTTGTTCTTCATTTTCCTTTACATCTGGATCCGGTGGACGTTGCCCCGGTTCCGATTCGATCAGCTCATGGCGATCGGCTGGAAAGCTCTCTTGCCGGCTACGTTGGGATACTTGATGCTGATCGCAACATCCGTTCTTGTGCTTGACTTACTCGGAGTGCCGGATGGACCCATGTTCGCCCTAATTCTCTTCGTCATCAATCTTCCGGCGGCCTACGTGTTGTTCTGGCTCGGCGACAGAGATCGATTGATTGAGGGCCAACGACTAGGGCAACGGAGGTGAAGCGGTGAGCATCGGCGTCAAAGTCGTGAAGCGCCCGGACCGGAACGTGAGCTATCTGCGTGCAAGCCTCAAGGGTATGGCACTGACGCTCGGTCACCTGGCAAAAAAAACGGTGACAATGCAGTACCCCGAGGTAAAGCAGACCGACGACTGGACCCTATCGCCACGTTGGCGTGGAACGCACAGGATGCTTACGGATGAGCAGGGCCGTGCAAAGTGCGTTGCCTGTGGTCTTTGCCCGCAAATTTGCCCCGCCAACTGCATCAAGTTGGTGCCCGGAGAGGACGAGGAGGGCAACCGATATCCGTTGATCTACGAAATTGATGAGTTCCGCTGCGTGTTTTGCGGCTACTGTCAGGAGGTTTGCCCCGAGGAGGCAATACACGTCGGAGTGCACTACGAGAATGCAGAGTATCAGCGAGACCGCTTTGTGTACGATCTGGAGCGATTGTGTGCACAGACGCACGAAGTTTCGTCGTTGTGGGATCCGTCTGACCCGAAGGGTGAATAAGCTATGGAGGTCTTGACCTTCCGGATGTTTTCGGCTGTTGCCGTCATCGCCGGATTTCTCTGCATTACGCGTAAGAGTGCGGTCGCGAGTGCCCTGTGGTTGATTGCCACTTTGTTTTCGCTCGCCGGAATGTTCGTGATCCTAGATGCGCACTTTATTGCAGCCATTCAGGTTCTGGTATACGCCGGCGCGATCATGGTGTTGTTCCTGTTTGTCATAATGTTGTTGAACCTTGGGAAGGACACGACAACCGATCTTCCCGGTTGGGCGGGGCACGGGTTGATGCTTGGTATTGGGGCGGTGTTGGCGGCAGAACTCTGGGCGGTTATCAAGATCATGCCATCGGAAGAGATCCGGATTCCAGCTGCAGCACTCAGGAATCTGACCGAAACGGATGGGGCGATCAGTGTGATCAGTGAGCCCTTGTTTCGAAGTTATCTGATCCCGTTCGAGATAACATCCGTACTCCTTCTTGCGGCAATTATCGGCGCGGTCGTTTTGGCCAAGAGGAGACTGTAGTGTTTCTCGAAGAGGCTCTTGCAGTATCGGCGATCCTGTTTAGCCTCGGTGTCGCAGGAGTTTTGCTTCGTAGGAATGTGATTGTCATGTTCATGTGCATCGAGTTGATGCTAAATGCCGTGAACCTGACTTTCGTAGCACTGGCTCAACAGTTGGGTAGGGACGGGCAAGTGTTCGTGTTCTTCGTAATGGCTGTGGCGGCGGCTGAGGCCGCCGTGGGCCTAGCGATCATTATTGCGATCTACCGCCACAGGAAGACGATAGATCTCAACAAAATAAATCTTCTGAGCGGATGATGCCCCGGTCTGTAGAATTGTTATGGTTGGTGGTGCTGTTGCCGCTCGTCGGTTTCTTGATCAACGTAGCGCTCAGTTTCCTGAAACCGACGGCAAAAGGCGCTGTAAGCACTGTCGGTGTCGGTGTCCTTGTGGGCGCGTTCGCTGCGGCAGTAGCTGCGGTGATGGGGCTAGCGGACAATCAGGCCGCTGCCCCGTTTGTTGTGCACTTGTGGGAGTGGATGCACGTAGGTGATCTCCATATAGATGTAGCGTTTCAACTCGACCAACTGTCGGCAGTGATGCTGATGGTGGTGACCGGAGTCGCCACACTGATCCACGTGTTTAGCGTGGGCTACATGCGGGACGATCCCGGATACGCCCGCTACTTCGCCTACTTGAACCTCTTCGTGTTCTTCATGTTGGTGCTGGTACTTGGTGCGAGCTTCCCAGTCATGTTCGTAGGTTGGGAGGGGGTAGGTCTATGCAGCTATCTGTTGATCGGATTCTGGTTCACAGAGAAGGCGAACGCGGACGCCGGCAAGAAGGCGTTCATCATGAACAGAATTGGAGACTTCGGCTTCCTCATGGCGATGTTTTTGATCTTCCAGGCAACCGGGAGCCTGGATTTTCAGGAGGTTTTTGAGGCTGCCCCTCGCGCGTTTGCAATAAATGGCGGTACTGTCACGCTAGTCACATTGGCTCTGTTTCTAGGGTGCGCCGGAAAGTCGGCACAGATCCCTCTCTACACATGGTTACCCGATGCGATGGCTGGGCCGACTCCGGTCTCCGCTCTAATTCATGCAGCTACAATGGTTACGGCCGGAGTCTACCTCGTGGCACGAACCAACATACTCTTTGCTATGGCCCCGGTATCGAGCCTAGTCGTTGCCAGCGTCGGTGCGGCTACGGCCCTGTTCGCGGCGACGATCGCGTTGAAGCAATGGGATATCAAGAAAGTGTTGGCATATTCCACAATATCGCAATTGGGCTACATGTTCCTTGGTGTGGGCGTAGGGGCCTACTCGGCAGGTATTTTTCATCTTGTCACACACGCCTTTTTCAAGGCGCTTTTGTTTTTGGGCTCGGGCAGTGTGATCTATGCGCTTCACCGTGCGTACCATGAAACCCACAATGAAGACGACGCCCAAGATATGCGAAATATGGGCGGGCTCAAGTCTTTTATGCCATGGACGGCCACGGTGATGTGGATTGCCACTCTCGCAATAGCCGGCATACCGGGATTCTCGGGGTTCTTCTCTAAAGACGGCATACTGGCGGCAACGTTCGTTCGTGGGGGCGAACATCCGGTTTTCTATCTGCTGTGGTTTGTTGGTGCAGTTGCCGCGTTACTCACCGCATTCTACATGACCCGGATGATGTTGTATTCGTTCCATGGTCCGAACCGGACCGGTGAGGAAGAACGAAAGCACCTGAGCGAAACTCCATGGGTTATGACAGGGCCATTGGTCGTGCTCGGTGTGGGTAGTGTGTTAGCTGGGGTAATCAATCTGCCGCACATTCTGCCCGGGTCGGGATGGCTAGAACATTGGCTTGAGCCGGTCACAGAATTGAGTGCGCGTTATCTGCCGGAGCACCATCTCTCAGCTGGCACCGAGTGGATGTTGATCGGTGTGGCCACGACGATAGCCGTCGGCGGTATTGTCCTAGCGTTGACACTACTCAAGCCCCAGTCGCTCCTTCCAGCTGCGCAGGCTCCAGAGGAGAAGGGGCTGGGACGCGTTCTTCTCAAGAAATGGTATGTGGATGAAATCTACGACGGTGTCGTTGTGCGTCCAATGGTCTGGTTCTCTCGCCGTGTGTTGTGGCGGTTCTTCGACACAGGAGTCATCGACGGCGCACTTGTAAACGGTTCCGCTTGGGCGGTGCGCGTGTTTGGGTTTGCCGGAAGCGCTCTTCAGACAGGGCGCCTTGGATGGTATCTCTTTGTTTTCGTGGTCGGCACGTTGGCACTTCTCCGGTTCATGATGACATGATGGTGAGTCGATGAATGGCTTTCTGACGACGATCGGTTACGAGTCCTGGGTGCTCGACGCGTTGCTCGCGTTCCCGCTACTGGCCGGGCTGGTTCTACTGTTACGTCCATCCGCAGAGTCAAAGTGGATCGCTCTAATATCAACGATGGTTGAATTTGCGATCTCGGTGCCACTCTGGTGGACGTTTGAGATAGGAACATCCGCTTGGCAGTTCCAGCATGCGTATCCGTGGATACCTGATTGGGGAATATATTATCGGGTCGGTCTCGACGGCATCTCCTTGTTCATGGTGCTTCTCACCACTTTCACGATGCCATTGGCCGTGTTGAGCAGCTGGAAGTACATCGCCAAACAAGAACGTTCGTACTACGCGCTGCTCTTGGTTCTCACAGCTGGCATGCTTGGCGTATTCGTCGCGTTGGATCTGTTCTTGTTCTATGTGTTCTGGGAGGTCATGCTGATCCCGATGTATTTCATTATCGGGGTATGGGGTGGGGGCAGACGCATTTACGCAGCAATCAAGTTTTTTCTGTACACGTTTGTGGGCTCGCTATTGATGCTGGTGGCGATCCTGACGATCTACTACGCGATCGTACGCAGCACAGGCGTCGTGTCGTTCGCATATGATGACATGCTTGCCAATATCCAGACAGTTGAGCACTTGAAGTTCTGGTTGTTCGGTGCGTTTGCCGTCGCATTCGCTATAAAGGTGCCGATCTTTCCATTTCATACCTGGTTGCCGGATGCACACGTAGAGGCTCCAACTGCCGGATCGGTCATTCTGGCCGGCGTTCTACTCAAGATGGGTACATACGGCTTCTTGAGATTTGCTCTGCCGTTTTTCCCAGGGGTGGCCATGGACTCCGTGGTCGTCTCAATCGTGGTCGTGTTGGCGGTCGTTGGCATCGTCTACGGTGCGTTGGTGGCGATGGTACAGCCCGATTTCAAGAAGCTGGTGGCGTACTCCTCGGTCAGCCATCTTGGCTTTGTGATGCTCGGGATTTGGGCGTTGACCGTTCAGAGTGTCGAGGGCGCAGTACTGATCATGATCAACCACGGGATTTCGACTGGGGCTCTGTTCTTTCTGGCAGGGATGCTTTATGAGCGGCGACACACGCGTGAGATTTCAGCGTTCGGTGGGCTTGCCCGGGTGGTACCAGCGCTGTCGGCGGTGTTGGCGATTGTTGCCTTATCGTCGATAGGACTGCCGGGCACGAACGGGTTCGTAGGAGAATTCCTCGTGCTCGTCGGATCGTTCGGTGTGTATCCGTGGGCAACTGCGATCGCCACGACCGGGGTCATTTTCGCTGCGGTATATATGCTTTGGTCGCTGCAACGCATCATCTTCAATAGTCCGAGTAACACCGAGAACGAAGGTATGCCCGATCTGTCGGTCCGAGAGATGCTTGTGCTGGCTCCGTTGGTGGCATGCATTTTCTGGATTGGCATATATCCGGCTCCCATTCTGACTCGCGTTGAAGCATCGGCTGAGGCGTTAGTGGCGAGAGTGCGGAGCCAGGAGACGGGCGAGATGCTGGGAGCGGAGTTCGCGGTCGAGGTGGAGGCAAAGTAATGGTCATCGACCTTGGTAGTGTGGGCGGGTTCTTGTTGGCCTTGTTGCCTGAACTCTGGCTTACGGGTGCGGCGCTGGTCTTGTTGCTCGTGGTTGCTTGGCGTCACGGAGATTTGGCAGATCAGAGGATGGTGGGTCAACTCGCGTTACTGGCGCTGGTCAGCACAGCTTTCCTCGTAATGTGGTTGTGGGCTCGGGAGGCTCACTCAGCTCAGCCTGGCGGAATGATGGCGCTCGACAACTTCCGCTACGCATCGGATCTCGTCGTAATTCTTGGAGCCATGCTCGCAGTGATGCTCTCTCTCGACTATTTGAGCAGAGAGGGAGTCTTGGTTCCCGAGTATTATGTTCTCGTATTGCTGGCCACGATCGGGATGTTCTTCATGATCGGCGGCGACGATCTAATAGTGATCTTTCTCGGTCTTGAGCTAATGTCGGTTTCCGCATACGTGCTGGTTGGTGTGAACCGAAGTAGCTCGCTATCAGCCGAAGCGGCGTTGAAGTATTTCCTTCTTGGGGCGTTTGCCAGCGGTTTTCTGCTTTACGGCATCGCTTTGGTCTACGGTGCAACAGGCTCTACGAACCTCACGCTCATTCACGTTCGGATCATTCAACTGGGTTTAGGGTCCAACCTGATGTTGGTAGCAGGCATCGGTCTCTTGTTGATCGGATTCGGGTTCAAGATCGCAGCTGTGCCATTCCATATGTGGGCGCCAGATGTTTATGACGGAGCGCCGACACCTGTAACGGCGTTCATGGCGACTGCAGTAAAGGCCGCTGGGTTCGCTGCGCTCATTAGGGTACTGCTGCACGCACTGGGAGCCAATGGAGATCTGTGGGTCGGGGCGATCTGGTGGCTGGCTGTGGTAACAATGATCGTCGGCAACGCGATCGCCCTAGCGCAGAAGCATCTCAAGCGAATGCTTGCGTATAGCTCGATCGGTCATGCGGGATACTTGTTGGTTGCAATCGCCAGCGGAAGCGATCTCGGCGCAGCGGCATTCATATTCTATATAGCAGCATATACGCTGATGACGATAGGATCCTTTGCGATCTTGGCGGCGGCCGGGCGCGATGGCGAACGCGAGGTTAGTATCGATAGCCTGAGCGGCCTCGCAACGAGACGCCCGTGGTTGGCGTTTGCTATGGCAGTGTTCATGATGTCACTTCTCGGGTTTCCTGGCACTGCCGGTTTCATCGGAAAATGGTTCATCTTGTCAGCGGTGATCGAATCTGGACATGGCCTCCTCGCCGTGATAATGGTCATAGCCAGTGTCGTATCGGCCGGGTTCTACTTGCCGGTGGTAATGGTGATGTACATGAAGCCGGCTGTATCGGATAGGGCGCACGAGAATACGACCGTTGGTGGATTCGCGAGGTTTGTGGTATTGTCTGCCACCGTGCTCTTGTTGCTCTTTGGAGTGTGGCCGGGCCGCGCTATGCGTCTGGCCGAAAATGGGTCAGCGGGGTTGACGGAGTTGGGCGTCCAGCCAGCCGAGGTGCTCGTCGATTAGGCGGGTGATGCGGTGGGCCATCCATATCCCCGGAATTAACGATGAACATATCTTCCAGTATCTTCCGACAGTACGACATACGAGGGATCGTAGACCAGGATCTGACCTCGGCGGTGGTTCGCGACGTTGGACGAGCTGTCACCACGCTTGCCCGACAGAGAACAGGGCATGATCCACGAATAGCGGTAGGACGGGACAATCGGCCGTCCGGTGAATCGCTTGGTCGAGCGGTTAGAGACGGGATCGCCGCAGCGGGTGGCACAGCAGTCGACGTTGGCATGCTTCCCACTCCCGCACTCTACTTCGCACTCCACGAGCTAGACGTCGATGGCGGGATCCAGGTTACCGGTTCGCATAACCCTCCTGAATTCAACGGTCTCAAGATGGTGATCGCCGGTGACGCCATATACGGTGACGATATTCAACTTCTCAAGAAACTGATCGAAGACGAGTTGCTGGATTCTGGTAGTGGATCCGTAGAAATCGATGATTCCATGCTGCGCAAGTACTCGGACAAGGTCGTTTCACTCAACGGACCCTTGAAGACTCCAGTGAAGGTTGTGGTGGACTGTGGAAATGGCGTAGCGAGTTTGGTAGCGGAGTCAATATTATCGCGAATCGGTGCGCAGGTAGTGCCCCTGTACTGTGAATCTGATGGCAACTTTCCCAACCATCATCCTGACCCGACCGTCTTGGAGAACCTCACTGATCTTCAAGAGACTGTCCGTAGAAGCGAAGCGGAGTTGGGGATCGCGTTTGATGGAGACGGTGATCGAATCGGAGCCGTTGACGAATCCGGCGAGGTGGTTTTTGGAGATACGCTACTAATCCTCTTTGGGCGAGATCTCGTGCAGCGAACGGGTAATACCGGGCCGGTTATCTTCGACGTTAAGTGCTCAAACGTACTCCATGACAAATTGGCAGAGATGGGCCTGGAACCTGTGATGTGGAGAACAGGCCACTCGCTCATCAAAGCGAAGATGAAGGAGTCGGGAGCGGCACTGGCAGGCGAGATGAGCGGGCACATGTTTTTTGGCGGCGATTACTATGGCTACGATGACGCGATCTTTGCGGCGGCGAGACTCTTGGCTTATATGGACAGGGTAGGTGGCCCGCTGTCGGCACTGCTGTCTGACCTTCCTCAATCATTTGCTACGCCCGAGATTCGTATAGACTGCTCTGAGCGGCAACAGGCTCAGATAGTCGAAGAAGCAGCATTGTATTTTGCCGAGCGGTACGACGTCTTGACGCTCGATGGAGTGCGGATTTCCTTTGCCGATGGCTGGGGCCTAATTCGCGCTTCAAACACCCAACCTGTCATCGTAATGCGATTTGAGGCGACGACGCAGGAAGCGCTCGACGCCTATCAGGGGGAGGTGTCGAGCTGGATGCAGGGTCGGGGGATCGCACTCTAGCAGGATGAGCAGTCGCGGAAGATGGGTCCGCGCAGCGGCCGTCACCGCGCTGTTTGCTCTTCTCATCGGACGCTTCTTGGCCGTGACGACGGCGAACCGGCTGTGGTCCGCTTCGATCGGGCTTTCAAGCCCTCATGCTGAGATCGCCAACCTAAGATTTGCGCTACTCTTCACCGCGTTCACCTTGTCACTTCTATGGTGCATAGGCCATCTGTACTTCATATACCGCGCCGTAGGGTCTATCCACGTGCCCCGCAGGTTGGGGAACTTGGAGATTCTTGAGGAACTTCCTCGGAGTTATTTAGCGGTAGGCTTGGTAACCCTGGGAGTAATCCTAGCCGCCGTGCTCAGTCGCGATGCGGGAAGCTGGTGGTACGCCCGTACTCTTTCATTGGCAAGCGGAGCACCTGACATAACGGAGCCTGTTCTTGGGCGCGAGCTGTCGTACTATCTGTTTCGTTTGCCCTGGCAGCGCACTGTTCACTCGTTTGTCACTGTTGCTTGCGGCACTATGCTGGCAGTTACTCTCGGTCTTTACACTCTAATGGGCGCAATGCGGTGGTCCGGGCGAAAACTACGTGTCAACGATCTGGCGCGTGTGCACGTGGCCGTCCTCTTGGCCGCATTTGCACTTGCTTTGTTTTGGGGCTACCGGTTGGAACCGGCGGAGTATGTGGCGGGAATCCCGAGCGTTCCATATGACTCAGTGTTGACCGACATACGCCTGCCAGTTGCACGGTTGCTCAGTTCGTTGGCACTCGTGGTTCTGGGCGCGTCACTTCTGTGGGTGTGGACTAGTCGTATTGCTCCCATAGTTGCGAGTTGGTCTTTGCTCGCCGGTGTTTCGCTCGTCGGACACTTCATCGTACCCGGATTCGCGGGAACTGTGAGACAGCCGACCGAACTTCAAGTAGAGTCGTTGGCCGAAGCCCAGAGACAGTTTGTTCGCACGGCGTTCGGGCCGATATCATGGGACACTCTCTTGGTATCTGCCTCGATTCCCCAAACAGGAGATCTAACCCAGAAGTCGGACAGACTGATGGGAGCGCCGGTTTGGGATTCGTTTGCTCTCCAGACAACTCTGAAGCGCGCCACGGATCAGAGTTCGTCTTTTAGGTACGCTGACCCTCAGTTGGACGCATACCCTGGTCCCGATGGTAGCCTCGTCCCGGTGTTCGTGGCTACGCGTGAGATGAGCCTGGATATGACGAGGTTCGGTGATATCGAGCTGTCATGGCAAGATGTTCATGCCGGACGGTATACACACGCGAGCGGTGTCGTGGCGATTCATGCAGCGGCGATAGGGGGACTGGGAACGCCCGAGTTCGTGCCGGATCTGATGCATCCGGACTCTACTATTGGCGAGTTGAAGGAGCTAGATCTAACTGACCCGGAGCTGATCTTTGCTCCGGGGATCGGTGAGTTCGCGGTGGTGCCGGCGAGCGACGAAGCTAAAGGGATAGTCGCGAGGGGATTTTGGCAGCGGCTCGCTCTGGCATGGGTGCTTCAAAGCCCACGGCTGGCCATCAGCTCCGTCGCTTCGACAACTTCCGTTGTCTGGGAAAGAGATGTTGCCAAGCGATTGTCGAGGGCCGCACCGTTTGCCGAGTTCAGCAAACCTCGGCCTGTGATATCGCACGGGCGCGTCTTCTGGGTGTCAAACGGATACGTAAAGTCAGAACTGTTTCCGTTTTCGATTCGAGTGGATTGGCACGGTGAGCAGGTTAGGTACTTGCGTGCCGGAATGATCGGGGTGGTAGATGCGCGTTCCGGAGAGACGGCTGTTTACTTGGCTCCGGACGCAGATCTATTGAGTGTGACGTGGGCTCGTCTGGCACCCGACATCGTGCGCTCACCCGATCGCCTGCCGAAGTTTGTACTGCAGCACCTGCAGTATCCGGAGGAGCTTTTCGCCATACAGGTGGAGTTGCTGAGAGAAATCGACTTTGGTGGAGACCAGCGAGGAGCGTTGACCGCTAGGGTTAGTCGTAAAGTAGAGCCGTTTTGGTGGTTCGGACGCGGTTTGGCAGACCCGTTGCCGCGGCAAAGGTTGAGTGCCGCGGTCGAATGGGGAGAACCGCCCATACTAGCAGGTCTGGTCGAAGGTTCTATGGTCGATGGAAAGGCCGTCCTCGGTATCGTGCGCTTCGATTCACGATCCGGGATTCCCGGTCCGTCTCAGTTGGTTCAGCAATTTGCGCGAGTGCGCAGTGTCGAAAACTCTATTGCTGGTCCAATAAAAATCGCTCTCGTGGACGACGAGGTCCTGTTAGTACAATCCTCGTATTCGTCACCCAGCGATGACGCGGTGGTCAGGCTGACTGACGTGATCCTGGCGTGGGGTGCAGTGGTGGAGAGAGGCGGGACGCTGGAGGCGGCAGTGGAGCGCGTAGGGCAAGCGCAATTGAGGTCGAGAGGTATTGCGGGTACCCAGTGGACCGAGGCTCGCATGTGGTTTGAGAGGATGGATCGTGCGAGACGGGATGGCGATTGGGAGGCGTTCGGAAAGGCGTATGAAGCGCTCAAGGCCATCCTGGACGGAGGGCAAAAGCAGTTTCGTTAGTCGGGTTGATGGGGCTATGCGAACGCGGTAGCTTGTACCCCTCGTGTCTTCACCGCCAGGAACCATAGTAATTGCTGTTGGTGGCAACGCGCTCGCGCCGCAGGGTGAGCGGGTCACCATACATGATCAGTTTCGCCATACCAGACAATCGCTCTCCTCAGTGGTGAAGTTGGCAAGTGACGGGTGGCGCATCGCCATAGTACATGGCAATGGTCCGCAGGTGGGCAATGCTCTTGAGCGCAACGAGCTGGCGCGCAACCAGGTTGAACCTCTTCCACTAGGTGTACTGGTTGCTTCCACTGCAGGGTGGATAGGATATATGATGCAGCAGTCTCTGCAAAACGCACTGGCGGCCGCCGCCGTGGACAGAGAGGTGCTGACCGTCATAACACAGACGGTCGTGAGTGATGACGGCCCGTCCTTTAGGGAGCCAAGGAAACCGATCGGCAACACCTTGAGTGAGGGCGAATCTGCTGAGCTGGCTGCGCGCGGGGTAGCCGTGGGTCGTGATGGGGCAGGGCGCTTGCGGAGGCTTGCGCCGAGTCCGGAGGTCGACGATGTCGTCGAGGCCGAGGCGGTAAAGGAATTGGTATTGAGTGGTAAAATTGTGATCGCAGCAGGAGGAGGTGGCCCGCCGGTCTACCGCGATACGACTGGAAGATGGGAGGGTGTAGACGCCGTAGTGGACAAGGACCGGGTGGCTGCGGTACTTGGATGCAGGCTAGGAGCGGATCGGCTACTGATCCTCACCAACGTTGACGGAGTGTACGACGGTTGGGGAACGGAGGGCCAGCGGCGACTGGAGAGGTTGCGGTTGGAGGAAGCCGAGGCTCTGCTAGCTGGTGATAGTCTGGGACGTGGTAGCATGAGACCCAAGGTGGAGGCAGCGGTGCATTTCGTGGGTGGCGGTGGCAAGTGCGCGATCATTGCTCATCTGGTTGAGGGTCTTGAGGCAATGCGCGGTGAGACCGGAACAATAATCATAGGAGATGGTTGAGTGAATTTGCATGAATATCAGGCGCGTCTCTTGTTGCGTAGCGGAGGGATCCCGGTGCCGGACGGTGAGGTGGCTATCACAGCGGATGAAGCTCAGACGATTGCAAATCGACTCGGCGGATCCGTAGTAGTAAAGGCACAGGTACATACTGGAGGTCGAGGGAAGGCGGGAGGAGTCAAAGTGGCGGAGAATGCCAAGGAAGCTAGGTCTTATGCTGCGGAGATCCTCGGCATGCAGATCAAGGGTCTGACTGTCGAGAAAGTCCTAGTGGTTCCGACGGAACAGATTGCTACTGAGAGCTATGTCGGAGTGATTGTGGATCGAGCATCAGAGAGTGCGGTGGTGATGGTCAGCCCTGCCGGCGGAGTGGACATCGAGGAGGTCGCCGCCCAAACTCCGGAAAAGATCTTCAAACAGGTGATCGACCCCCGATACGGATTATTGCCTCATCAGGCAATGGGTCTGGCTTTCAAGCTGTACGGCGATGTCAAGCAAGCAAGACAGGCCGCCACCATAATGCGACAGCTCTATGCGATATTCCTCGATGTCGGAGCATCGTTGGCAGAAATCAATCCGTTGATAACGACTCCAGAGGGCAGAGTAGTGGCGCTGGACGCAAAAATCGTAGTTGACGACAACGAGCTAGATCGCGAGCCGGGAATCGCCGAGCTGAGAGATGTTTCATCGGAGGATCCAGCGGAGGTCGACGCACGAGAGGCTGGACTTTCCTACGTCAAGCTGAGCGGAAGTGTGGGGTGTTGCGTCAATGGAGCTGGGTTGGCAATGGCCACGATGGATCTGGTGAAGTACTACGGCGGCGAGCCGGCGAACTTCCTCGATATCGGCGGGAGTAGCAATCCCCAGAAAGTCGTAACAGCGCTGAAGATCATTACGAGTGATAAAGATGTAAAATCCATTCTCTTCAATATCTTTGGAGGCATAACGCGCTGCGACGATGTTGCTAACGGAATCGTAGCTGCTACCAACGAAATCGAGATCGATTTACCGATCGTAATAAGGTTAACGGGAACCAACGAAACTCTGGCACTAGACATCCTTCGGAAGGCGGGCTTCAAGGCGTTGACGGACATGGACGAGGCAGTCGAGCAGGCGGTCAAGTTAGCCCAGGAGGCGGCGTGAGCATATTCATCGACAAGCAGACGAAGCTCGTCGTTCAGGGCATCACAGGTCGCGACGGTTCGTTTCACTCCAAGCAAATGATCGAGTACGGAACCGATGTCGTAGCGGGAGTGACACCCGGCAAGGGTGGACAGGAGTTCGAGGGGCAAGTTCCGATCTTTGACACTGTCAGTGATGCTGTTAGGGAGATGGGAGGCAATGCCTCGGTGATCTATGTGCCGGCAAGGTTTGCGGCAGATGCGATATACGAAGCGGCGGATGCCGGCATCAAGCTTATCATATGCATCACCGAGGGGATACCTGTGCTGGACATGACGCGCGTAGCGCCTTATGTACGCGAGCGCGGGGCTCGTCTGATCGGACCAAATTGTCCCGGTCTGATATCTCCCGGACGTTCCAAGGTCGGCATCATCCCTGGCCAGATTTGTACGGAGGGTGGTGTCGGAGTGGTCTCGAGAAGCGGAACGCTAACCTATGAGATTATTCATCAGTTGACCGAAAACGGTCAGGGCCAGTCTAGTTGTGTGGGAATTGGAGGGGACCCGATTGTCGGCACAAACTTCGTTGACTGCCTGTCCGCATTTCAGGAGGATCCAGATACAGGTGCGATCGTCATGATAGGTGAGATCGGGGGGACGGCGGAGCAGGAAGCCGCAGCGTACGTGGCTGACAAAGTAACCAAACCAGTGATCGGGTTTATCGCCGGTCAGACCGCACCGCCCGGTCGTCGCATGGGTCATGCGGGAGCTATTATCTCGGGAGCGTCCGGCACTGCGGCTGAGAAAATGGAGGCGCTCAAGGAGGCAGGGATCGAAGTCATGAAGCGACCTGCTGACGTAGTGGCCTTATTGCAGGGAATAGGACAATAGTGAAGCTGATCGATCTACTCCCGCCGGAGCATGTCGTGGTTTCTATCGAAGGAGAGACGCTGCGCTTGGCCGCAGACTCTCTCCTTCGAGCACTTGTGTCGAGCGGTGCGATTGAGGACGTGGCGAAAGTTGAAGAGCTTGTCGCGGAGACACTGCCGCGCGATGTAGTTACCGTGGGACAAGCCTTCCTACTGTATTTCCGCACAGAGGCGGTACCGAAACTGGTTGCCGGGATGGGTATTGCCGCCCAACCTATGCACCGCGAACACGATGCAGCGAAAACCGCCCGGATAGTGTTGCTAATCGCAGCACCGCCATCGGATTCCTCGCATTTTTTGAGAGCCGTCAATGCGTTCTCTCGTGCTCTGGGTCGTGATGAGATAGTAGAGCCATTGCTGGTGGCGAAGTCGGCGGCGGAGGTGTTGGCGATCCAACCCTTGTGCGAGATCGAACTGCTAGGGTACCTCACCGTTCGCGATGTCATGGTGAGGCGTCAGGTCAAAGTGCGTCCAGATGCGACGCTTGGAGAGGTAGCGAAGGTTATGGTTGACCAGAACGTTCCTTCGGTTCTGGTGGCTTCTGATACAAACGAAGTGCTGGGGATGGTGACGCACGCTGTGTTGTTACAGTATATGCTTCCAGTTCACGTAAAGCGTCTCACTGGCGAATTCGGTTCTGCAGAGGCTGAGGCCCAGCTCGAAGATCCTAGCGACATGGCTGTGCGAGAGGTGATGGAGCGCAGCGTACTATGTCTGTCAGAAGATCAAACCGTTGCTGAAGTTGCTAACATGATGCAGAGTAGAAAGGTAGACCGTTTTCCTGTCGTGCGTGACGGGGCGCTAGTTGGTTTTCTAACCAGAGGTGATATCGTCCGTCGACTTTTTGGCCGATAACAGCCCACTAATAGATTGTTGCGATGTATACATTAGCCATTATCAAACCCGATGCCGTAGCCGCTGGAAAAGCGGGAAAGATCATTGCTCATTTGGAGGCAGCTGGGTTCGAACTCCGTTGCGCGAAGATGGTCCGTCTGTCGCAATCTCAGGCCGAGGCTTTTTACGAGATTCATCGGGAACGTCCGTTCTACACCTCGCTGGTCTCGTTCATGACGTCCGGACCATGCCTTCCGATGATGCTAGAGCGCGACGACGCTGTTCAGCATCTTCGTGAGGTGATTGGAGCCACAGACCCAGCGGAGGCAGACGAGAGCACAGTGCGGCGGCTATACGCGGAATCCAAGGAGCGCAACGCGATACACGCATCGGATTCTTCGGAGAACGCCCGGAATGAGATCGGATTCTTTTTTGCTGAGGGCGAGGTGAGGGGACTCTGGTCTTCCGGCCATCGTTGACGCAAGTAACTGTCGGAGATACATTTACAGGTTATGTTGCGGATTGACCTCGGGGCTCTCCGCAGGGGGCCGATCGATATGTCTCAGGCGGTGCCGGCCGACGATCCCTGCTTTCAGAACGTTGAGTTGGAACTGGACGAGCCAGTCCAGTTGAGCGGTAGGATCATGGAGGCCGGGAGCGGTCGATTCTATTGGCATGGTAGGTTGCGGACAGTTGCTAGGAGTGCCTGTCGTCGCTGTCTAAAGCCCGTCGAGGTGCCGGTGGATCAGCAGATAGAGGTACTGTTTACTGAGGACGAAGAGGCAAACGATCCGTCAGCGTATCTGATCCCGCCCCGGTCCGGGGGGTTGGACCCGAGTGAGGCCGTGCGGGAAGAGCTAATACTAGCGGTGCCGGGCTATGTACTTTGCGATCAAAAATGTCGCGGCTTGTGTCCGGTTTGTGGTACTGATTTCAACGAAAGTTCATGTAGCTGCGGGAATAACGAATCCGACCCACGCTGGGCTGCGCTGGAAGTGCTCAGGTCGGGTCAGTCAGACGAGAGGAAGTAATGGCGGTACCGAAGCGAAGGACATCCAAGAGCCGTAAGCGTAAGCGTAGGACTCACGACCGAGCGGCCGCTGTAGCAGTACAACCGTGTGAGCGGTGTGGTGATCCACGGCGCCCACACAGAGTCTGTCCGACCTGTGGCTATTATGGCGGCGAGAAGCGCATCGAGATAGAGGACGTTTGAAGAGTGGCGGTGTGAACCGACCGATTGTAGAACTCGTGGGCACCGGTCGGTACACGCCCAAGAAGGTGCTAACCAATGCCGACTTTGAGCAGATGCTCGATACGTCGGACGAGTGGATCCGTGAGCGCACCGGAATTAGAGAGCGGCACATCGCCGACGACAGCGAGACAGTGGCGTACATGTCCAGCGTTGCTTGCAGACAAGTGCTTGACGATGTTGGTCTAGCTCCGCTCGATATCGACGCGATCGTCATGGGGACCGCAACCCCAGATCGCCTTCTTCCGTCCACCGCATGTGACCTCCAGGCGCTTCTTGGTGCGAAAAACGCGGCGGCGTTTGACGTCGGAGCTGCTTGCAGCGGTTTTCTCTATGCCGTGACGGTAGCTGAAGGCCTAGTTGCCAGTGGACGGGCTGAAAACATTCTTGCGGTGGGTGCCGAGCGGCTCTCGAGGATCACTAACTACGAAGACCGCACCACGGCTATTCTTTTCGGTGACGGTGCCGGGGCCACTCTGGTACGACCGGCGTCGAATGGTGGCAGGGGAGTACTGTCCACTTACATCAAGTCTGATGGAACGCTGGCCCATTTGCTTTATCGGCCTGGCGGAGGTAGCGCCCATCCACCTGATCAGAAGCTGATTGACGAGCGTGGGTACTTCATCAAGATGGCGGGTCGCGAAGTCTTCAAGGCGGCGGTGCTGTCGATGGCCGATGCATGTGACCGGGCGCTCGAGCAGGCGGGACTTACTGCGGACGATATCGATGTTCTGATCCCACATCAGGCAAACCTCCGTATTCTTCAAGCGACTGCCAAGCACGCGGGCATCCCTCTCGAGAAACTCTACATGAACCTCGATCGGTACGGCAACACGTCCGCGGCATCGATCCCGCTGGCGTTGGATGAGTGTGTGCGATCTGGGGTAATCGCTTCTGGCAGCAACGTCCTTCTGGTGGCATTCGGCGGCGGGCTAACCTGGGCAAGTGTGGTCCTGCGATGGTGAGTTCGGTTTTGCTCTGTCCTGGGCAGGGAACGCAGCATGTGGGGATGGGTAAGGACCTGGCTGAGACGTTTCCTCAGGCGTGCAGGGTCTTTGAGGAGGTGGATGAGGCGTTGACGTTCGGCCTCTCAAATCTCATGTGGCAGGGTCCCGCAGCCGAGCTAACTCTGACCCATAACGCCCAGCCGGCAATTCTCACCCACACCCTCGCCGTGTATTCGGTAATCGGTAGCGTGCTAGGTCCTCGGTTTGGTGCGGGTCATTCGTTGGGAGAGTACAGTGCGTATGCCGCAGCCGGCGCTCTAAGTGTATCGGACGCGGCGCGCCTAGTGCGACGCCGCGGCGAGTTGATGCTGGAGGCTGGTAAGGCTAGACCGGGAGGGATGGTGGTGGTGCTCGGTCTCGATATTGAACGGGTGCAGGAACTTTGTGAAGCATGTAGTAGAGATGGCAAGGTCGTTGTTCCCGCCAATATCAACACTACCGACCAGACAGTCATATCGGGTGACCCGGATGCAGTGACCGAGGCGGGGACACGCTGCAAGGACGCCGGTGCCAAGAGAATCTTGCCGCTCAAGGTGAGCGGCGCATTCCACTCACCGCTCATGGAACCGGCGCGACTCGGACTGGCTGAGGAACTGGCGTCCGTTTCGCTAGCCGATCCGGTCTTTCCGATAGTAGCTAACGCGACAGGTGAGCCAGTGAGCGATGCGGGAACGGCTGCCGATCTTCTTGCGGAGCAACTTACTTCACCGGTAAGGTGGGCCTCCTCAATGCAGCGTATTGCCCGGGACGCAGGCGACGAGATCCGGTTTGTGGAAGTAGGGCCGGGGAAGGTACTGACGGGTTTGGTGAGGCGGATCGTTCAGGCCAAGGAGTCGGTGGCTGTCGGTAGCGCCAAAGATGTCGATAAGTTCATGGAGGCGGCGTGATCGACCTGTCGGGCAAGACAGCGCTGGTTACTGGTGGGTCCCGTGGCATTGGGCGGGCGATCGCTGCAAAGATGGTCGGATGCGGGGCGCAAGTGGCCGTCCTCGCCCGCAACGAGTCGAAAGCGAAGGAGGCTGCGGAGGATCTGGCGGCAGGCGATGGGAAGGCTCTGGGCGTCGGCGCTGACGTTAGCCAACCAGATCAGGTACGCCAGGCAGTCGCAAGTGTCGAGAAGATTTTGGGCCCAATCGACATCCTCGTCAATAACGCTGGGCTTACCAGAGACGGTCTGTTGGTCAGGATGAGTGACGAGGCCTGGGATACCGTGCTAGACGTGAATCTCAAGGGGGCTTTCAACACAGTCAAGATTGTGGCAAGAGGGATGATGAAACGCCGTGCCGGCCGGATAGTCAACGTGACGAGTGTGGTCGGTTTAACCGGTAATCCCGGCCAAGCTAATTACGCGGCTTCGAAGGCTGGCTTGATTGGTTTCACAAAGGCAGTGGCAAAAGAGCTTGCCAGTCGCAACATTCTTGTGAACGCGATTGCTCCGGGCTTCATCGATACGGACATGACTAAGGATCTACCGGAGCAAGCCCGCAAGGCGTTGCTCGAGCAGATCCCCCTGAGTAGGCTCGGATCCACTGGCGACGTAGCCGATGCAGTAGCATTCTTGGTATCGGATCTTGCTAGCTACATTACGGGGCAAGTGCTCGTGGTAGACGGCGGCATGGTAATGTGACATCCACTAACGACGAGGAGAAAATGAGCGACATCGACGATAAAGTAAAAGACATCATTGTCGAGGAACTGGGCGTTGAACGGGAGAAGGTAACCGACGAAGCGAGCTTCATGGACGATCTCGGGGCGGACAGCTTGGACACGGTCGAGTTGGTAATGGCGTTTGAAAAGGAATTCGACGTCGATATCCCCGACGAGGATGCTGAGAAGCTTCGCACGGTGGGAGAGGCGCTCAAGTATTTGCACGAGCGGACGGAATCGTAGATCTTTTGAAGCGCAGAGTAGTCGTAACCGGGATGGGAGTCGTATCCGCTCTTGGGAATACCGCAGAGGAAACTTGGGAAGGGCTCGTCGCAGGGCGTTCTGGTGCAGGGCAGATAGAGCGTTTTGATGCGTCGGATATGGACGTTCGTTTTGCCTGTGAGTGCTGGACGTTCGATCCGTCGGAGCACATGGACCGCAAGGAAGCGAAGCGCGCGGACCGTTATGCACAATACGGCGTTTCGGCGGCAGATATGGCGGTTCGGCACGCCGGGTTCAACGGCACCTTTCCGAAGCCCGATCGAGCCGGTGTGATAATCGGAAGTGGCATTGGCGGGATCTGGACCTTCGAAGAGCAATGCAAGCTGTTCTTGGAAAAAGGTCCCAAGCGAGTATCTCCGTTTTTCATCCCGATGTTTATTCCGAACATGGCCGCAGGGCTCGTGTCCATTCGACTAGGGGCGAAGGGTCCCAACTACTGCACGGTATCGGCGTGTGCCTCCTCGGCGCATGCCATCGGTGAATCGTTCAGACTGATTCAGTCGGGCACCGCCGATGTGATGGTAGCTGGGGGAGCCGAGGCTGCGATTACTCCACTGTCTTTGTCTGGCTTTTCCAATATGAAAGCACTGTCAACTAGAAACGACGAACCGGAGAAGGCATCTCGCCCGTTCGATCGAGATCGGGATGGGTTCGTCATGGGAGACGGTTCAGGCATCGTCGTCCTCGAAGCTTTGGATGAAGCAGTCAGCCGCGGCGCTAAGATCTATGGCGAGATCCTGGGTTACGGCTTGAGCGCGGACGCGTACCACATGACTCAGCCATCTGCTGGGGGCGAAGGTGCAAGACGTGCGATGGAAGAATGTCTAGACGAGGCAGATCTCGAGCCTGCCTCCGTAGATTACATCAACGCACACGGTACTTCGACTCCATTTGGTGACATTGCCGAGACCAAAGCAGTCAAACAAGTATTCGGTGACCATGCTCGGGAGCTGGTGATGGGGTCCACGAAATCGATGACGGGACATCTGTTGGGAGCTGCGGGTGGACTAGAGTTCGTGATCTGCGTACTTGCAATGGAACGTGGCATTATTCCACCGACGATCAACCAGGACAACACCGACCCCGAGTGCGATCTGGATTGTGCACCAAACCAAGCCGTCAAAAGGGAAGTGAACGTCGCGCTCTCGAATTCATTCGGGTTCGGCGGTCACAATGCTACTTTGGCAGTGCGCAAGTACCAACCCTGAGCAATGAAGCGACGCGTGATTTCGGATTCGCGGCTACTGCCGATCGCCGACAAGGTAGAGGCGGGAGTACGATTGAGTCGTGAGGACGGCCTATTACTTTACGACAGCAATGACCTGATCGGAATCGGTGCGCTGGCGAACGCGGCCAACTACCGCGTAAATGGCGACCGGGTCTTCTTCTCAGCTAATCAGCATCTCAATCCTACTAATGTTTGTATCCTAAGAAACACATGTGTGTTCTGTTCGTTTGCACGTATGCCGAAGGAAAACGGCGCTTACACTCGATCGCTTGAAGAAGTCTTTGCGGAGGCAGAGTCTGCTCACCGCAACCCGACGCGTGAGTTTCACGTTGTTGGAGGACTTCATCCGAAGCTAAGGCTATCCTATTACCTCGACATGATTCGTGGATTGCGTGAACGGCATCCCGATGTAGACATCAAGGCGTTAACTGCAGTCGAGATCGCACACCTTGCTCGAATCGAGAGAATTACAACGGTCGATGTCTTGCAACAGCTGAAAGATGCCGGTCTCACTAGTTTGCCCGGCGGTGGAGCAGAAGTATTTAGTGAGGCGGTAAGGTCGAGTATCGCAGACCGCAAGCTCATCGCCGATGATTGGTTGCGGGTCCATAGGGAGGCTCATGGTCTAGATATACCCACCAACTGCACAATGCTCTATGGCCATGTTGAGACAGCAACCGACCGAATCGAGCACCTTGTGATGTTGCGTGAACTCCAAGACGAAACGGGTGGATTTCTCACGTACATTCCGCTGGCTTATCACCCCGATCACAACGTTCTCGGAGAAGAGATGAACCGGTGTGGTACAGCCACGACAGGTTTTGAAGACCTAAAGAATGTGGCTATTGGTCGGTTGTTGCTCGATAATATCGCGCACGTCAAGACCCACTGGCCAATGGTAACGCCGTTTATCTCACAGCTTTCCCTAGAATTTGGATGTGATGACGTTGAGGGTACTGTGGTCTTCGAGCGGGTCTATCATGACGCAGGGGCTACGACTCCGATGATGATGTCATATGGCGATCTAGTGCGGCTTATTAAAGATGCCGGAAAGGTCCCCACAGAACGCAGTTCTCGCTATGAAATTGTGCGAACCTTTGGTAATGATGATACGCCCCTTCCGGAGATCTGTGAGACAGGGCCAAGACATGGCTCTTCCGGACTGGTTGAACTGGTCGGGACAGGTAGGGCGTGATGCGGCTTGGACGAATCGGTTACATAAACTGCTATCCCATCTATGGCGCGATCGATCGTGGCATCGTGGACGCGGGCGCCGATCTCGTTACCGGTACACCGTCGGAGCTAAATGGGCTCTTGGCGGCAGGCGAACTGGACGTGTCGGTCGTGTCGGCAGTAGAGTACGCACGCAATATCGGCGCATACCAGTTGCTTCCGGATCTCGCGATATCCTGTGACGGTCCCGTACGCAGTGTTGCTCTGTTCTCGCAATGTGATGCCCGAGATTTGGAGGGCGCTACAGTACTCACCTCTGCGTCGTCCCGAACGTCTGTTCGCCTGCTCGAGCTGTTGTGCAGTGACGTCTGGGAAGTGAACCCGAAGTTCGTGGTGGCGCGCACGGAGGTGTCTGACATCGACGCGTTGGCCAAACTTCCGCACGATGCTGTACTGGTGATCGGAGACGCTGCGCTATTATTGGCGGCGCGTGAAATCTACAGCTACAGATACGATCTGGGTCAAATGTGGATGGATTGGACCGGCCTCCCCTTCGTGTTCGCCGTGTGGGCGGCCCGCCGGGCCGGGACACAAGGCCAATATGCTGATGACGTCCGTCGAGTACACCGGGCCCTGATACAATCCCGCGAATGGGGACTGGAAAACCTAGATGCCTTGGCACTCGAGGCGGCCCGTAACACTGGCATGCACCTAGACGACTGCAGACAGTACTTGAGCGGGCTCGACTACGCACTTTCGGGCAGACATCTCGAAGGGCTGACCAGTTTCTTCCGTCGACTTGCTGCACGAGGTAAGGTGCCTGAGGGAACATTGTCGTTCTTGTCGGTTGCCTAGTCGCATGTTTGATCGCACAAGCAGCGACTTTCGCGACTATCTCGATCTCTACGAGCGGACTCCTCTCTTGGAGTTGGGGGCGCTAGCCGACTCAAAACGGCGTGAACTGCACTCCGACGATATCGTTACCTATATCGTAGACCGGAACATCAACTACACCAATGTCTGCGTAGCGGATTGCAAGTTCTGCGCATTCTACCGGCGACCAAAACATGATGAGGGCTATGTGCTTTCCTTCGACGCGATCGGCGCGAAGATCGACGAAGCCAAGGAACTCGGCGCAGTGCAGATCCTTATCCAAGGCGGTCATAATCCGTATATACCGTTCGAGTGGTATCTCGATCTCATGCGCTACGTGAAGCGGAACCATCCGATCCATATTCATGGATTCTCGCCGTCTGAGGTAGACTTCTTCTCGACGCGATTTCGGATGAGCGCCGAAGAGGTAATTGGTGAGTTGCGAGCTGCCGGGCTCGACTCGATTCCTGGCGGTGGAGGAGAGATACTCGTACAGGAAATACGCGACAAGGTGGCGCAGAAGAAAGCCGGAGCAGATCGCTGGCTAGAGATTATGGAACTTGCTCACGGCATAGGAATGAAAACATCCGTAACAATGATGTACGGGTTGGGAGAGAGTTTAGCCGATCGCATAGAGCACCTGATGCGGGTGCGGGAAGTTCAATCGCGAACCGGCGGGTTCACCGCGTTCATCACGTGGCCGCTACAGCCAGAGAACACCGAGATGGAGGGGACGCCCAAGACAGACGCTACGACGTATCTCAGGACCGTGGCGATTTCACGGATCGTGCTGGATAACATTCCGAATTTGCAAGCTTCATGGGTCACCATGGGGCTCAAGGTGGGACAGATCGCTCTGAAGTTCGGGTGCAACGACTTTGGCTCGCTCATGATCGAAGAAAACGTTGTATCCGCAGCCGGCACCGCCCATTGCACAACGCTCGACGAAATGAGACGGCACATCGTCGATGCTGGGTTCGTGGCGGCGCGCAGGAGACAAGACTATTCGATCATTCCCGACGAAGTGGCAGCATAGGGTGATAGGAGATGAGTGACAAGCCTGTATTGATCGTCGTGGGGTCACAGAGTGATGAAGAGCGTGTGGCATCGGCATTCGCCGTGCTGGACGAAGCGAAGGTCGGTTACGACTTCGTTGTTTCGTCATCGCATCGCAATCCGGAAAAAACCGCAGAGATCGCCAAGGGCGCCCGAGCCAATGGTTATCGTGTGATCATCGCCGGTGCCGGTCTGGCTGCGGCTTTGCCCGGCACAGTAGCGGCAAACAGTGACCTGCCCGTAATCGGTTTGCCGTTGGAAGTCGGTCCGCTTCGCGGCGTCGATGCGCTATACGCCGTAGCGCAGATGCCGAGCGGGAATCCCGTGGCAACGGTTGGTATTGGGAATGCGAAGAATGCGGCGTTGCTCGCAATTAGAATTCTCAATGCGTAGGCGGAGAGTGGGAACTTATCTCCAGTTATTAGATAGGTTGGAACAGCTCCGCTAACTCTAGCGAGAATGTTTGAAGTGCAAATGCTGAACATGCACTAAAGTAAGATCTAACGCGCTCACCTCTGTCATCGTTTTTGTGCAGGTGGTGGTAGGATTATGCAGCCCGCCGTATCTTTCCCCCCATGAAAACAGCTATCCGAACACACGGCTTCACCGAGTCGGTCATCCGCGGTATGACTCGTCTTGCCAACGAGCACGATGCTATCAATCTGGCACAGGGTTTCCCCAACTTTCCAGCGCCGCAGGTACTAAAGGAAGCTGCTGCAAAGGCGATCCACGACGAGATTAACCAGTATGCAATCACGTGGGGCTCGAAGCGACTGCGGGATGCCTTGGCGGCGAAGTACGCCGAGTGGTATGGCATGGAGGTGAATCCGGAAGAGGAGATCACCGTGACTTGTGGTTCGACGGAGGCGATGGCGTCGGTGATGTTGTCGATCGTGGATCCCGGTGACGAGGTCATTATCTTCGAGCCATTCTACGAGAACTATGGACCAGACGCGATTCTGTGTGATGCTAGGCCGATGTTTGTCCCCATGGCGGCAACCGGCAATCTCGACATGGAATGGGTCAAAGCGAAGTTCTCGACCAAGACGCGCGCAGTAATCATCAACACTCCCAACAATCCGACAGGGAAAGTGTTCACTCGCGAGGAGCTGACCGGAATCGCTGAGCTGTGCCGAGAATTTGACGCGTATGCCGTCACTGACGAGATCTACGAACACATCTACTATGAGGGCGAGCACATACCTATGGCCACGATTCCGGGGATGCGCGATCGCACGATCACGCTGAGCGGTGCGTCGAAGACTTTCAGTGTTACAGGGTGGCGTGTAGGTACCGTCGTGGCACCGTGCCAGGTAAGCGATGCGATTCGAAAGGTTCACGATTTCTTGACCGTCGGTGCTCCGGCGCCGTTACAGGAGGGTGTCGCGGCCGGTCTCGAGACGCTCGACCAAGATTACTACAAGGGCTTGGCCGAGGGCTATCGCAAACGGCGAACTGTAATGTATGATGCTTTGGTGGGGGCAGGCTTCCGGTGTGAGCTGCCGCAAGGTGCATACTACATCATGGCCGACTTCTCGGCGCTCAGTGATCTACCCGACGACGAATTCGCATACTGGCTGACGAAGGAGATTGGAGTGGCTTCGGTGCCAGGATCCAGTTTCTACAGTAGCGCGGAGCTGGGGAGCCGGTACATCCGGTTTGCCTTTTGCAAGACCGAGGATTTGCTCATGGAGGCGGCGGAGAGGTTGGGGGCGTTGGGCGGCAGGACTGGGCACTAAGGGGACTTGATAGCGATGTTGCAGCGTGTCGCTCAGTTGTTGCGCGCCCCCACTCTTATCCATGCGCGAATAGCATCGATCTGATTCTGCGATAGACAGCAATTGAGGAGTGGCATTCGATTTCCGGAACCTCCGACGCTGGCCTGCGTCCCTTGAATCTTGTGCACCAGGAAACTGGAGTCTGGGAGACCCGGGCGGATCAGCTTGATCGTAGGCACGCTGCCAGTGACATTCACGATGTTGCCGTGAGCCTGGCCCTGTTCCAGGTTTAATTCCCCTGCGGGAGAGGTGCCCGTGTGGCAACGGGAGAGTGCGCATCGCTGGTTGAAGATGGGCTGAACTGAACCAGAGAAAGTCAGATCGAGTCCGTTTTCAGAGCCATCATCGTTATTCTCGCCCGGCTCCGTCATTCCCGGGCCACTGCCGGCACAAGCAAGTCCAGTGGCGAAGAGGACAACTATGGTTACCGCGGTCAGGCCAATAGGCTTCATACGAAAAACTCTCTGTTGGACTGGGCTGTGTGTCACGTATTATACAGCGATCTGGGCAGCTATGGCAGCGCCAGGGAGCTTACCGACTAGAAGGTACCGTCAACTAAGCACGAGTCGTCGGGGAACTGCGGGGAGAACCCAGGGGCTGAGAGGTACTTTGGCGGCATCCGAAATAAGGAGCGCATGCTGAAACGAATCCCATAAGTCGCAGGGACTGGCCAAAGCAAACGTGTGCGATTATATCGATTCATTCTATAATGGAACCCGGCGCCATAGACATAGGTGGGCGTCAAGCGGGGCACTCTAGTTATCCACGATAGCGTGGGAAGATCATATGCAACGACTCTACCTCCTTGTTTTCTTCTTTTTATCAGGTATTAGTGGCCTGATTTACGAAATCGCCTGGGTTCGCCAGGCCTCTCTCACTTTTGGGGTCAGCGTTTACGCCTATAGCGCTGTGTTGGGCGCCTATATGATTGGTCTGGCGTTGGGCAGTTATCTGATGGGAAAGCGAGCAAGTAACCGTAGCCGCCCATTGCGCACTTACGCCATTTTGGAAATAGGTATTGCTTTTCTGGCGGCACTCTCTCCCCTAGTCCTCACCTCTTTGAACGGGTTTTACGCAGCCGTAACCCACGCTTTTCATCCGGGGTTGGTCTGGCTCACGCTGCTGCGAGTGGTGCTTTCGATCGTAGTGCTCACACCAATCACATTCTTGATCGGTGCCACGCTACCCATTATGAGCCAAATTTATGCCACTCAGGTAGGGAAAGTGGGCAGTGATGTTGGGAGGCTATATCTGGTCAATACCGCCGGAGCGGTTCTGGGCTGTTTGCTTACTGGTGTTTTCCTGATTCGGCTATTCGGCTTGCGAGAGACAGTGTTCTTAGGTGCAGCGCTGAACCTCTCGGTGGCCGCCGGTGCGCTTTGGTTAGCTGGGTTATCTGGCAGGCGACAGAGTCAAGAGCAACCGGCGGAACCGTCGCAAGCGACTGCAGCCTCTGCCAAGGCCGCCCATCCTGAACACCGACATCAAACTAGGCCAGAACCCCTCGAACTTTCCCCGAGGGTGTTGCATTACGTAGCAGTCGGCTACGCCATTTCTGGTTTTCTCGCTTTGGGGTATGAGATAGTCTGGGCCCGTATTTTGTCCATCCACACTTTGCATGCGGTATACTCTTTTTCTTTGATGCTCACAGTGTTTTTGTCAGGCCTGGCAGTGGGGAGTGCCTTGGGAGTATGGTGGCTTCGCCATTACCGGGGCACGCTGGCGCAGTTTGGAATATTACAATTGGGTATCGGCCTTCTGTCCATACTAGCCCTATTTGTCTTTGCTCGTCTTCCCTCTATACGTATACAAGATGTGTTCGGCGGATACAGCGTCACTCGGGAGGTGCTATATGAGCTGCTCTTGGCCTTCATCACCTTGTTTCCCTCTACCGTCCTGATAGGTGCACTCTTTCCGATCGTCAGTAGTTTATATACTCGTGAACGAACGGCAGAAGTGGGACTCCGTGTCGGAACCGTCAGCGCCCTAAATACACTCGGAGCGATTGTAGGCTCCCTCGGGGCCGGATTTGTCTTGATCCCAGTTTTGGGTCTGCGCAACACGTGCCTGTTATTGTCGGGAACATATTTGGTTCTGGGGACCGGGGCCTTATGGCTAGCTCCTCGCAACCAATCAAGACTGCGCTGGGTTCCATTACCGGTACTGGGCTTGGCTTTGATAGCTACTTTTGTTATGCCGCCGGGTCTCTATCTTGGTTTTCGCGAGGAGCCAACTGATTACCTGGTCTATTACAAAGAAGGCGTAGAAACTACTGTAGCCGTCTTTGACTTACCCCCAGATAAATTCCGAGAGTTGCTTTCGGGCCAGCCGATCGAGCGCCGAACGGATAGTGCCGAGCAAGATAGCACGGTGCGCAGCTTTAAGATCTCTTATGTTAATGGCCGTGATGAGGTTCCCACGGGTGAGGTAAGTATGCTTGCCTTTCATTTGTTAGGACACCTACCCCCCCTGCTCCGGCCCAACGCCCGTAACGCTCTAGTTCTCAGCTTCGGTAACGGCATTGCTACCGGCACGTTGAACACCCACAACATCCCGGTGATTGATGCGGTGGACCTGTCTCGAGAGATGATTGAGGCTGCTCAAATCTATCACGAGGAGAATTACGATGTGTTGAGCAGTAGTCGGCTACGCTTACACATAGAAGACGCCCGTAACTTCTTGATGCAAAGTGATGATCAGTACGACATTATTACCGTCGATGCCACCCATCCATCCAATGCCAACAGTTGGATCCTATTTACTCAGGAGTTCTACGAGTTGGTACGCCAGCGACTCTCCACTGATGGCGTATTTATGCAATGGTTGCCTATCCACAGCCTAAGTGGGGCGGATTATCAGGCAATCATGCGTACATTTCACCATGTGTTTCCGCATACGACGCTGTGGTATACGGGTGGCATCCATAGTTTCTTGGTAGCAACACCGCGGCCGTTGACAGAGGAAGGGCTCAATACCGCCTTGGCTGCGGCCGCAGATAATACAATTGTTCGGGATGATCTGGGACCGCCGCTTGCCATCGTAGGTTACCTGGCTTTGTTTGAAAAGGGCCTAGGTGTTTATGTTGGTTCTGGTCCATTGGTGACCGACAACAATGCTTTCTTCCTGCCCATCAGATAGATGGTATCGCCGTCAACATACGCAATTACGAACAAGACGAGCCACGTAGCGATCCCCATATTACCGCGGCCGATTTCTCGCTCGAGAGAATGTCGACCTGCAGTTGCCTCCTGGATATCTAGGGAACCGGGAACTCCTGTATGAGCCATGCTCCGAGCTTGAGTCATCGGTCACAGGGCGGGCGTTCTCAGGGCCACTTACCCTACCGTCCCGCAAGGATATCGTCTATCATCCCCTCATGAAACAACGATTCGGACTCGGATACGACTCCCATGTTTTTGGGGCAAAGCGCCCGCTAGTGCTGGGCGGTGTCGAGATCGACCATGACAGCGGACTAAAGGGCCACTCCGACGGTGACGCGGTGGCCCACGCGTTGATCGACGCACTTCTAGGGGCCGTGGCAATGGGGGATATAGGACGACTGTTTCCCGATACTGACAAGCGCTGGAAAAACGCGAACTCGCTCGAGATGCTGGCTGATGTGAAGCGTCGCGTTATCGCTGCCAGCTATCAGATTGTAAACGTGGATGTTACGGTAGTTGCAGAGACACCCAAGTTGACTCCCCATATCGAAGAGATGCGTGAACACGTGGCAAGAGCCCTAGGGATCGAGCTAGGAGCAGTTTCCATCAAGGCGAAGACCAACGAGAAGATGGATGCCGTTGGGAGAGGGAAAGGGCTTCAGGTTTTTGCAATAGCTGCGGTTGGAGGGGCCTAGTCCGATAGAACATCTGCTGCAGCAGTTCCCCTTGTTACCTCCGATGGTTCTCTATATGACTGTAGCGGTTTTGGCCGCATTGGAAAACCTGTTTCCACCGATCCCTGCAGACACTGCGGTAGCCTTGGGTGCGTTTCTCTCCAACACGGGAACGGTCTCAGCCTTGGGAATCTTCGGGGTAACGTGGACTGCCAATGTGACGTCTGCGATCGGAGTCTACCTTGCGGCCCGCACGTTCGGTCGCGATTTCTTTCGCGGCAGGCTTGGCGTCCGCTTGCTGAAACCCAAGTCATTACGGCGCCTGGAGCGACTGTACGAGCGCTACGGTACATGGGGAATATTCCTGAGCCGCTTTGTGCCTGGGGTGCGGGCGGTAGTGCCCCCGTTTGCGGGTATCGCGGGCCTAGGTAGCGCACGAGCCCTGATACCCATGGCGGTGGCGTCTGGGATCTGGTACGGCGCCTTGACGTTTATTGCAGCCAAGCTGTTACTGAGGCTGGACGATGTAGCCGCGTTGCTGTTGGAAATCAATCGGGTCGGTCTGATTGCACTTGCGGCGGTCCTTGTCGGTGTAGCTGCGTGGTTGCTGTGGGTCAGAGGGCGACGAGGCAGCGCGGGTGAAACATGACCCGAACCGAGTTTGCTCAAGATGTGGGTCGAGCCTTTCTGATCGAGCGATTTGAAGATTATCTGGGACTCGAAGCCGGCAACAGCCAGAACACGATTGCGAGCTACTTGAGGGATGTCGGACGATTGGCGTCCTTTTCATGGTCTCGCAAGGTTCGGGACCCCAACGCCGTAACGCCGGAACTGTTGCGGGACTTCGTGTTTCACCTCAAGGACCTAGGACTTGCTCCCGCGAGCATCCGGCGAGGAATATCGGCGATACGGACCTACTACCGGTTTCTCACCTCTGAGGGTTATTCGGAGTCAGATCCCAGCGCTAGGCTCGAAACTCCGAAGGGCTGGCGAACCCTTCCGGAGGTCCTAACGGTCGAGGAAGTCGAGGCATTACTAGCTGTCCCGAATCCGGATGAGCGGCTGGCATGGAGGGACCGGTCGTTGATCGAAGTGGCCTATGCAACGGGCGCACGTGTTTCCGAGCTGGTTGGGTTGGGATTGAACGATCTCTGGTTTGACGATGCCCTGGTGAGGGTGATGGGTAAGGGGTCAAAGGAACGATTGGTGCCGATAGGGCGTAAGGCGTTGGGGGCCGCGGCTGTTTACGTTCGTGAAGTACGGCCCGGGTTGGACCGTGGCAAGACAAAGGGCAGGCTACTGCTAAACGTACGCGGCCAGCCGCTTTCGAGGGTCGGTGCGTGGCAGATCATCAAGAAGTGCGCAGCGCGTGCGGGGATAGTAAAGCGTGTTACACCTCACACATTGCGCCACACGTTCGCGACCCACTTGCTCGAAGGAGGGGCGGATCTAAGAGCGGTGCAGGAAATGTTGGGGCACGCCGATCTTGCAACAACTCAGATATACACGCATGTCGATCGAGATTACTTGAGAAGTGTTCACAAATCCTACCACCCGCGACCATGACGATCCTCGTACTGGATAACTACGACTCCTTCACGTACAACCTAGTTCAATACCTTGGTGAACTCGGTGCAGATCCGGTTGTGAAGATGAACGATCAGATCACCATAGAGGAAATTGAGGCAAACGCTCCAGCTGGCATTGTGATATCTCCGGGACCGGGGATCCCGGAGGATGCCGGCATCAGTGTCTCCCTGGCGCGTTGGTGCGTAGGTCGAGTGCCCTTGTTGGGCGTCTGTCTGGGACATCAATCGATAGCAGTGGCGTTTGGCGGCAAGGTGGTGCGAGCCGGCCGGTTAATGCACGGCAAGACTTCCGAGATAGTCCATAGCAGCGACGGAATATTCAAGGATCTTCCATCACCGATGACCGCAATGCGGTATCACTCGCTTCTCGTGGAGCCGGCCTCGTTGCCCGCCGACCTGACGGTGACCGCCTGGACCTCCGATCGTCCCTCAGGGTCCGAAATCATGGGGTTAGTGCACCGGACCGACCGTGTGTTCGGTGTTCAGTTTCATCCCGAGTCGGTGGGCACGAAATTGGGCAAGAGGTTAATTGGAAATTTTTTGCAGCTAGCTCAATAGTCACGGCCCTGTAAGTCGTGTGGTGAAAAGAGGCTAGCATGACTGTGGCTGGCCTGAGTCGTGCTGGCACGACTTTTGACACTGGGACCGTGGCCTGTTAACTTTGGCTGTGCACGTCCTAACAGTCATTCCGGCCCGCATCGGCTCGACCCGACTTCCCGATAAACCATTGTCTCTAATCGCCGGCGAACCGCTTATCAGGGTGGTAGCGCGGCGAGTGCTGAGTCTTGGTATGGTAGCAGAGTTAGTGGTCGCCACCGACGATCAACGGGTTGTCGAAGCTGTGGCCCCAATCGGGATCACAGGTATTCTGACCAACGGGGCACACTGCTCCGGGACCGATCGTGCGGCCGAGATTCTATCTAGGCCGGAGTATGAGCACATCGATGTCGTACTCAACGTTCAGGGCGACCAGCCATTCATTCCAGAGCGCGCGGTGAGCGGAGCGTTGGAAATGGTACGGACTGGGTTCCCGATCGGCACGGCGGCGGCACGATTGGCGAGCGAGTGTCTCGAGGATGGCAGCAAGGTAAAGGTTTGGGTGGACGCCACTGGACGGGCACACAGATTCTCGCGTCATGCGACAGAGCTTGGCGATGCCTCAGCTCTGGCGGTTTACCACCACATTGGTGTCTACGCCTATACAAGAGAAGCCTTGCTAAACTGGGTACGGCTGCCGGCAACCTCGAGTGAACGTGAGCTGAGACTCGAGCAACTGAGACCATTGGAGCACGGTACTCCCATAGGCGTACGTGTGCTCGACCAGCCCGCACCACACAGTATCGACACGCCCGAAGACCTACGTCGCGCCGGGGCGTTATCCAACGAGCTTCAGGTGACGATATGAGCACAAAATATGTCTTCGTTTCGGGTGGGGTTGTTTCTTCGTTGGGGAAGGGAATAGCAGCAGCATCGCTCGGGCGGCTGCTTGCGGAGCGGGGGTTAAGAGTGACGATCCAGAAATTCGACCCGTACATAAATGTTGATCCAGGCACCATGTCACCGTTTCAGCACGGAGAGGTGTACGTGACCGACGACGGGGCCGAAACGGATCTTGACCTGGGCCATTACGAGCGTTTTACCGATAGATCCCTCGGGCAGGTCAACAACATTACGACGGGGAGGATCTATCTCAACGTCATCACGAAGGAGCGCAGGGGAGAGTATTTGGGTGGCACGGTGCAGGTCGTACCGCACATTACAGACGAGATAAAGACCGCCATACGTAGGGTGGCACCGGACACGGACGTAGTCATCATCGAGATCGGTGGTACGGTAGGTGACATCGAATCGCTGCCCTTCTTAGAAGCTCTCAGACAGTTTAGACAAGAGGTTGGTCGCGACAACTCCCTGTTCATTCATCTGACCCTCGTGCCATACATTGCTGCGGCGGGCGAACTCAAAACCAAACCCACGCAGCACTCGGTGCGAGAACTCATGGAGATCGGAATTCAGCCCGACATTCTAATCTGTAGAGCGGAGCACGATCTGACGGAGGAAATCCGCCGGAAGATTTCATTGTTTTGCAACATCGATTTCGGGTGCGTCATAGAGAACCGCGACGTACCGTCGATCTACGCCGTCCCCCTTCATCTGCACGACCAGGGATTGGACCGAGAGGTATGCCGACGTCTGCAGCTCGACACAAAGGAACCTGATCTGCGACCGTGGCGGGCAATGGTTCAAAAGGTGCTGCAGCCGTCGCAACATGTGCGGATCGCAGTCGTCGGCAAATACACTACGCTTGGTGATGCCTACACCTCGATTCGCGAGGCATTGGTGCATGGAGGTATCGCAAACGATGTGGGAGTGACGCTAGAGTGGGTGGCTAGCGATAGGTTCGTGAATCTGGAGGTGGCTGGCGAGCTGCTCTCGGGTTACGACGCTCTGCTGGTGCCGGGGGGCTTTGGAGAGCGCGGTGTTGAGGGAATGGTGGAGGCGGTGCGGTGGGCAAGAGAGAATGGCCTTCCGTTCCTCGGCATCTGTCTCGGTCTACAGACAGCGATCATTGAGTTCGCGCGCAACATGTGCAAACTTTCCGAAGCTAACTCCAGTGAGTTTGAGGCCGAATGCGAAAATCCGGTAATCGCACTCATGGAGTCTCAGCGGGACGTGGCCGATCTTGGCGGGACTATGCGACTCGGTGCGTATCCATGCAAACTCGCTGCCGGATCCCGTGCTGCGCAAATATACGGAGCGGATGAAGTGAGTGAACGTCACCGGCACCGCTACGAGGTTAACAATAGTTATCGCGAGGTATTGCGTGAATACGGGATGCACTGTTCGGGAGTGTCTCCAGACGGGTCGCTAGTCGAGGTGATAGAACTACCGGCGCATCCATGGTTTGTGGGGTGTCAGTTCCATCCTGAATTGAAGTCCCGTCCTATGCGGCCACATCCTCTGTTTGCTGGTTTCGTTAAGGCGGCCCGCACATCTAAGCTCGCTCGTGCGGCTGAGACTCCGTTGACGGAGACTCGGGTGTAGGAATGGAAGGGTTCTGGTCTCCAGTCCCGGTGCTGCTTGCGGGGCCTTGCGTGCTCGAGAGCGACGAACTCAACTTGGAGGTTGCCGCCGGACTGGCTGATCTGTCCGCCCAACTCGATCTCAGAGTCATATTCAAAGGAAGTTTTGACAAGGCCAATCGATCCGTCCCCGATGGACACAGGGGCCCCGGTATTGATGCGGGCCTGACAGCCTTGGCAAGGGTTCAGAAGGAGACCGGGCTGCCGGTACTGACGGACGTGCATGAGGCGCAGCAGGTGAACGCAGTCGCCGAGGTTGTCGATGCCCTCCAGATACCGGCATTTCTGTGTAGACAGACCGACTTGCTCGAGGCGGCAGGGAAATCGGGCCTTCCCGTGAATATCAAGCGCGGTCAGTGGATGGCGCCTGAGGCGATGAGGGGGGCCGTTGAGAAGGTGAGGCGCGCAGGCGGCCGGGAGATAGTTGTGACCGAGCGAGGAGTCTTTTTTGGCTACGGTGATCTCGTAGTTGATATGCGGAGTTTTTCTCGGATCAAATCGGCAACAGGCTGCTCGGTTTTCTTCGATGCTACTCACTCGGTGCAGCAACCGGGTGCGGGTCGAGGCGGAAGCAGCGGAGGGCAGCGCGAGCATGTGCCGGCCCTTTTGTGTGCTGCGGCTGCAGCCGGGGCCGACGGTTTCTTCATCGAGACACACGTACGGCCCGAGGCAGCCCCGAGCGACGCCGCAACAATGTGGCCACTCGAAAGGCTAGCTGATTTGGTGGAGCGAGCAACCGCAATCTGGCGTAGCGCCCGTAGGGAGGTGGTCGAGTGCTCCAGCCGATAGTGGCCAAGAAGATCCACCTTGTCGGCCTGGATGTGGACGGTGTAATGACCGATGGAGGGATCTACGTCGGGGAAGGGCCGGATGGTCCGATAGAACTCAAACGTTTTGATACCCAAGATAGCATCGGAATCAAGCTATTGAAGGCAGCGGGGGTCGAAGTTGCGATCGTGAGTGGCCGGGTGTCCGAGGCTACCGAGATAAGGGCGGAGGAGCTGGGAATCCAGGTCGTAATACAGGACCCTGGTGCCCGGAAGCTTGCGCCGTTCGAAGCACTTCTGACCAACAAGAACCTCCGAATGGACGAAGTTGCGTTCCTAGGAGACGATTTGGCGGACCTGCCGTTGTTGAGAAGAGTTGGACTCCCAGTGGCCGTCCAGAACGCGGTGGCGGAGGTTCGTGAAGTCGCGACCATCGTAACGAGTGCTGCGGGAGGACACGGTGCCGTGCGAGAGTTTGCCGAAGTCTTGTTGAGGGCTCGCGGGCAGTGGGACGATATGGTGGGCCAGTATCTCGCCGGTTGCGGAGAGACCCTGCAGAGGTTGAGTCGTGCCTAGAGAATGGGCCTTTTTCGTGGCCATCTACGCGGGCCTTCTAGGTGGGTGCTCGGATTCGGGCCAGCCTCCTATCTCGTCTGTGATTCCCGACTCCGTTGATGCTGTAGCATATGGATTTGCTAACTTCATTACGGTGGACGGTGTCGAGCAAGCGGAAATCATGGCGGATTCGGCGTTGCACTACGAGAGCAGGGAAGAATGGGAACTCTACGAAGTCAGGGTAGAATTTCGCTCGGACCACGGTGTGCTCCGATCTACGCTGACCTCTCGGCGAGGCACCTATCGCTGGCGCACGGGTGACATGGAAGCTCGAGATGAAGTGGTAGGATGGACGCCCGACGGGCGCAGGCTCACGACCTGCGAGCTTGTCTACAACAAGAGTACCGACCAAATCACAGGGCCCTGCGACTTTGTGTTCGATGCACCTGGTAGACACCTGGAAGGTGAAAGTTTTACTGCTGATCCCGATTTTCGCAACGTCACGGCGACCAAAGCGCGGCGGGGTCGGACTAACGTAGAAACTAGAGGGACAAGGTGATCCGAAGGTCTTTGTTCGTTGTGTCCTTGACTGCCGGAGGCATTGTTGCTCCGGCTACGGCGCAAGGGCCCGCGAACTGCCAAATTGAACTGGTCGGGGCGGACCGAGTGACTCAGCAGGAATTGAGTGGCGGGCGGATCCATCAGTTCTTCGCCGGCAATGTGAGGGCCCGTTGCATCGGACAGGAAACGACCATGAGTGCCGACAGTGCTGCAAGATACACCGAGTTTCGGCGCATGGATTTTGTAGGCAACGTCACCTTCATTGATACGACGGTCATCCTCACTGCCGATCGCGCGTTTTACAAGGAATCTGACGATCAAATCGAGGCCTTCGATAACGTGAGGCTCGAGAACCGACGCACCGGTACGGAGCTTACGGGACCACACTTGCTGTATTGGAGGGCAGTGGCCGGCGTTAGAGACACTGCTGAATTATATGCAAACCGCCGTCCGACGGTGAAGTACAAAGCTACGCTCGACGAGACCGAGCCTTATGTTATTCGGGGTCAGGAAGTGCGTCTTGTAGGCGACACTGATGCATGGGCGGCAGGGGCCGTTACCATCGATCGAAGTGACTTCGTTGCGAAGAGTGATACCGCTACGCTCGATCTCGATGCGGGTGAGGGCGCGTTGCTTGGTCACGCGGAGGCAGGTGGGAGAGGCTCACCGAGCTACACGCTGCACGGTCGGAGAATACTGTATCGCCTCACGGACAACGAGTTGACCTGGATCCAATCAGAGGGTATGGCAGACGCAACCAGCAGCGAGTGGAGAATGGTGGGCGACACATTGCAGTTCGATATCGCAAACGATCTGGTTCAGGGTGGGATAGCCTGGGGAGATTCGATACGACCAACTGCCATGTCGACTGCCTACACGATCACGGGTGATTCGGTTGCCATCGACTCTCCAGACCAACAAATGACGGAAGTGCGATCGTTTGGGACGGCCAAGGCGACATCCCGGATCGACTCGCTGGACTCGCGCTCTGACTGGATGGCGGGTGATACGGTGATCGCTACATTCGCCGAAACGGAGATTGGCACGCGCGCTATTTCGCAGCTGTTGGCGATCGGCAATGCTCAGGCTTTCTACCGCATATTTGACCCGCTTCGCTGGGGCACTGAGGCTGCTCTGAACTACTCCAGAGGATTGCGGATTACAGCACATTTCAAGAACGAGGCTATGGAACGCATTGATGTTACGGGCAAGGCTGACGGGATTTATCTCGAGCCGCTGCGAAAACCTCAATGATTGAGCAACTAAGAGATCGACTGGCTGGCCGTGACCCTTCACTTGCACTGGCTGTCGCCGGGCTGGTCCAAGTGGCGGACCGGAGCGGGACTGCCCGGTTTGACGAGCTAACGGTGGCGTATCGTCGCGAGTATCTGGAGTTGCTCAGACTCGACCGAGGAGAGGCAACCCGGCAACGAGGTACGCTCTCCTTGGACGAGGTCCGGGAGCATCTCAGGTCGTCGGTCATGCCTCGCTTGCTGGCGGTGGAGATTATACAGTATGAGGGAGACTCGTTGGTCGACGAGTCTGTGATCCGGGTGGATGAAGGGACAATGGCATTGCTGAACGAGTCGGGATCCGAGGTGCATGACAGTCTGACTGCGATCGCGCTGGCGGCGCTTAGGGAGGCCGAAACGCCGCCAGTACGTACGGCAGCGGATTGGGGAAGTACCCTGTCTGCAAGGGGACTGACGAAAGCTTACAAGCGGCGGCGAGTGGTGGATAACGTCGATATCGACTTGTCCCAGGGTGAGATCGTGGGGCTGTTGGGTCCGAACGGGGCGGGGAAGACCACTACATTCTATATGATCGTCGGTCTGGAGCGCCCGGACGCGGGTAGCATCTCGATCGACGGGACCGATATCTCCAGGTTGCCGATGTACAAGCGTGCTCGGAGGGGTGTAGGGTACCTGGCTCAGGAACCTTCTATCTTCCGAAAACTGACTGTAGAGGATAACGTAAAGGCGATCCTGGAGACACAGTCGCTGTCGAACGAGGAGCAAGACGAGAGACTACAGCATTTGCTAGACGAGTTGTCGATCAAGTATCTGCGTGATGTGCCGGCCTATAAGTTGTCCGGCGGGGAACGGCGCCGTCTGGAAATCACTCGTGCGCTTGTGACATCTCCCAAGTTCATGCTCTTGGATGAACCTTTTGCGGGAGTGGATCCTATCGCTGTCAATGATATCCAGGCCATAGTGGCTGGACTCCGGCATCGCGGCATCGGCGTTCTAATAACGGATCACAACGTGGAGCAAACGTTTGATATCGTAGACCGGGCGTACATTATGTTCGAGGGGAAGGTGCAGGTTTCGGGCACCGTGCGCGAACTTGTGTTCGATGATCGTGTTGCTGACCTGTACCTGGGACCAACATTGACCACTCGCCTAAGAGAGAGATTGGGGACGGCTGCATGAAGGTGTCGATGCAGCAGAGCATGGGCCTCAAGCAGGAACTGAGGATGAATCCGCGCCTTTATCAGGCGATGGATCTCCTGTACATGCCTTTGATGGAATTACAGCAGCATCTCAAAGAGGAGCTTCTGACCAATCCGTTTCTCGAGATGCAGGAAGCTGACGAGATAGAGGAGGAGGAACAGACATCCGACAAAGAGGCTGAGAAGGCAGAGGCGGAGAAGGACGACGAGGTCAACTGGGAGGACATACTACTAGATGGCTTTGACACTGGCGGAGCTCGCGCTGAGCACGAGGAATATGAATTTTACGAGAGGACCCCGGTAGAAACCCGCGACCTGTCCGATCACCTCCGTGAGCAGCTGGAATTGCTGGATATAACTCCCCGCCAGCTCTTCTTGAGTGACCACTTCATCGGGAACATAGGTGACGACGGCTATCTCAGTGGTACACTCGAGGAAATAGTCCAAAGCGCAAACAATGCCATAAGAGAGTACGTCGCGTTAAATGGTGATGGTGACCATGCCTCTTCACTGCCAGTCACGCTTGAGGAGGCAGAAGAGTTGCTGACGATAGTCCAGTCACTTGATCCGCCTGGGGTGGGTGCACGTGATCTCCGCGAGTGCCTGCTGCTCCAGCTGCGGGATATGGGTGACACCGAATCCCTCACACATAAGCTTGTTGATGAGGCGTTCGAGGACCTGATTGGTCACAGGTGGAGTGAACTCGCTAAACGCTACACACTGGATCCCAAAGCGGTACAAGATGCAGCAGATGAGTTGGCACGGCTCGATCCCAAACCGGGATTGCGGTTCGTGAGTTCAGGCGACACCTACGTAGTTCCAGATCTCACAATCCAAGAGATCGACGGGCAATATCGCGTGTTTCTCAACGATGGAGGTGTACCTCGGCTTAGGATTAGCCAGACGTACCGGGAAATCGCGGCAGATAAGAAAAAATTTGTGGGGGAGAATCGCGAGTTTATCACCAACAAGCTCAACAGCGCGAGTTGGCTTGTCCAGGCCATTGAGCAACGCCGCCAGACAATGTTGAAGGTCATGAATTTCATAGTGGACAAACAGCGAGCCTTTTTTGATAAGGGTGTCGAGCAATTGCGGCCACTAACTCTTAGAGAAGTAGCTGATGTAATAGAGATGCATGAGTCTACGGTTAGTCGAGTAACGAGTCAGAAATATGTACAGACTCCACGCGGAGTGTTCCCGCTAAAGTTTTTCTTCTCGAGCAGCTTGGGCACGACCACCGGAGAAGATGCAAGTTCGCGCGCTGTAAAGGCTCAGATCCAGAAGCTGGTGTTGGATGAAGATCAAACAGTGCCGCTCACGGATTCAGCGATAGTCAAGGCGCTAAAGCACCAGGGCGTACAGATAGCACGTCGCACGGTCGCAAAGTACCGCGATCAACTAAATATCCTTCCCGCGCGGATGCGCAAGCGCGTATGACGCTCGTCAGTTCGCCTGACGATCCAGTAGAAGTGAGCGTTTTGGTTCCCGCCATGAATGAAGCGGAGAACCTTCCCGAGTTCGTGAATCTCTGTGCGGAGACACTCGGAGGAGTGTCGTATTCGTGTGAAGTGGTGGTGGTAGACGACGGCAGTGACGACACCACGGCCGAAGTGCTGCGAGATCTTCAAGAGAGACATCCGTTTCTCAAGGTCGTAGCTCACCGTGTTAGGCGGGGAATTGCGGATTCTCTGAAATCTGCGGGCGATGCTGCCACCGGACGAATATTCGTGTTCTACCCAGCCGATCTGCAGTTCTTGCCTAACGAGATCCCGTCGTTGGTCGACCCGATACTGGCGGGGGAAGCAGATGTTGTAACCGGCACAAAGCAGGGGAAGTATGAAAAAGCCCTGGTCTCGGGCGTCTACAACCGTATGTGCCGTTTGTTGTTCGGAGTTCGAGTTACCGACTTGAATGCCGTCAAAGCATATCGCCGTGAGGTGATGGACGTCGTCCCACCGAGACCGGACTGGCATCGGTTCATGGTAGTGATTGCTGCAGCAGAAGGGTTTAGACTTGCCGAGCGGCCCGTGACGCTATATCCACGGCGGGCAGGGCGCTCGAAATTTGGTATCGGGCGCATTCCGGTTGGCGTGCTTGATCTACTTTCGGTGTGGTTCCAACTGCGCTTCGGTAGGAAGCCGTTGTTGTTCTTCGGGCTTTGGGGAGGAGTGCTTTTCCTTCTTGGGTTTATCGTGGGCGTGGTCGCCATAGTGCTGCGCTTTGGGTTCGGGGTGGGCCTGAGACCACTGCTGTCACTCGTGTTGATGCTTGTGATTTCGGGAATTGTGCTGTTCGGATTCGGTTTCATAGGCGAACTCCTTGCAGGGCAACGAGAGGAACTGAGGTCGCTCAGCCGATCGGTCGATCGAGTTGGATCTGATCTTGGGCGCCACCTCAACAACTAGTTCCCAGTGCACATTATCAACGTTACCCATTCCTTTCCGCGGTGGGACGGGGACGTGGCGGGCGCGTTCATTGAGCGACTAACCGTAGCTCTCCAAAGGCGCTCACATGCGATTTCTGTTATTGTCCCCGCCGATCGTGGAAGAGGGGGAACCGCTGTGCGAAGGGACGCGATAATCAAACGCGTCCGCTACGGACCTGCCCGGCGAGAGACTATCGCGTATACAGGGAGAATGCTGGAAGCGGCTGGCTCGATTGGGGGTATGGGGATGGTGGCCGGTTTGGTTCTAGCACAATCTGCAGCGATCATAGACATGGTAAGACGTTCGCCCGGGAGCGTCGTGCACGCCCATTGGTGGGTGCCGAATGGCGTCGCAGCATGGCTCTCGAGCAGCGTATCGGGGGCACCGTATGTCGTCACACTTCATGGCACGGACGTCGCCGTCTTGGAGCGGTCAGAAGTGGCGCGGAGGATCGCTCGGTTGGTACTACGGCGAGCCACCAGGTTGACGGCGGTATCGTCGTATTTGGCAGATCGAGTAGCGCAAACCTGTGGCATAGATAGGCGAACCATTGTTATCCAACCGATGCCGGTGGAGAGCGGACGGTTTGAACATAAGAGCAGTGGCGGTGGTGGTGTCGTAACTGTCGGGCGACTCGTTGCCCAAAAGAGAATCGATCGCGTCTTGGAGGCCGTGGCTCTATTGCGTCGAGGCGGCCGATCGTTCCAACTGAAGGTTGTGGGTGACGGTCCCGACCGAAGCACGCTAGAACAGCAGGCTCGAGATTTGGGAATCGGTGACACCACCGAATTCGTTGGTAGTGTTGAACCGGAAAGCATTCCTGCTACAATAGGGGATGCCGATGTGTTTGTGTTCCCTGCCATACGCGAAGGATTGGGGCTAGCGGCTGCGGAGGCGTTTATGCTAGGGGTTCCGGTAGTAGCCAGTAGGGAGGGGGGTGGGGTCCTGGATATCGTGCCTCCGGATGGGGCTGGCAGATTGGTCGAAAGGGATAGCGTGACGGAGCTGGCCCGGGCGATAACGGAGCTCACGGTTGATCCCACATCGCGAGAACTCGCCGCAGAGAGAGGGCGACGGCTCAAAGCACTTCTCGATCCAGATCGTGTGGCTCAAGTATTCGAAGACGTATATGCAGGGGTCTTGGGTGGAGGGACCACCGAGGTTGCGTAAGATTGTGTTGGTTGTCGGGCAGGTGCTGTTGGGAGCCGTGCTGGTTGGAGTAGTGGGCAAATCGGTTGCTCAGAACTGGACGCAGTTCAGTGCTCTAGATCTTTCGATTCATCCCAAGCCAGGCTGGATTGGGCTAGCGGCCGTTACAGTGTGGTTGACGTACGGTCTCTTGATCCAGGCTTGGAGACAGGTGCTACTCGGTTGGGGCCAGTCGCTCGGGTACGCCTCGGCAGTGCGCATATGGTGTCTGTCTAACCTCGGCAGATACTTGCCGGGAAAGCTGTGGGCTGTTGCCGCGTTGGTGATGTTAGCTCGACGAAGGGGTATTGAGGGCTGGACAGCGGCTGCATCGGCCCTCGCCATGCAGGCTCTCGCTGTAGGGACCGGAGTTATTGTAGTGGCGGTTGGTGTTCCCACCGCAGCGTCGCCCGTGCAGCTCGTTGCAGCCGCGACGGTCTCAATTGTTGCGGTGACGGTCCTGGTGTGGGAACCCTTGGGAGCGCGCACGGTACGACTGATCAAACCCGCGACGAAGTTCAGAAGCCTGTCGGCCGGGACGGCGCTGGCCGCTGCGTTTGTAACTCTGCTTAGTTGGGTATTGTATGGCGCAGCGTTCTGGTTTCTGTCGCAAGGTCTTTTCGGTCCGACCGATCTTACGTTGCTGATAGCCGTCGGAGTGTTTGGTGCAGGTTACATCGTAGGATTGTTGGCGCTGTTCGCGCCCGGCGGGATTGGAGTGCGGGAGTTGGTGCTCGTTGCTTTGCTGAGCCCGGTTATTGGTAGTGGTGCCGCCCTTGCCCTAAGCGTAGCATCGCGTTTGCTCCTGACCGGAACTGAGGTGACAGCGGCACTGGCTGCGCTCTGGTTGAGCAAGACAGGAGAGAATACAATTGTCGAGTCCGCTTAAGCCGACGATTACTCGCTTTGAACCACCGCATCCAACCTTGAGTGCGGTAGCTCTCTCTACGCTTTGGATAGCGATCCTATCGTTTCCAATGTGGCAGGGGAAGTTTCTCGCCGGACCTCTTAGCGATCAGTACGCTACCGGCTACGCGTGGCGGCACTGGCAGGCCGTACAATGGAAAGCCCTCGGTCACATACCTTTGTGGGATCCCAATATTTTTGGAGGACTGCCATATGTGGCCGGCATGCATGGGGACATTTTTTACCCCACGGCATGGCTGCGTCTCCTCCTCCCGACGGCGTTCGCGATGGACCTCGGCTTTGTCGTTCATTACGTACTGGCAGGGCTCTTCACATACCTGTTGCTTCGTCGCCTGAAGGTGAGTTGGGCTGGTTGTATGGTCGGCGGGCTCAGTTATCAGCTATCTGGAGTCATCGCGTCTTACGTGCAACCCGGGCATGACGGCAAGTTATTCGTAACCGCTTTGCTTCCACTGGCGTTCTTGGCCCTGGTGATGGCTATCCGAGACCGCAAGCTCGAGGGCTACGCGATATTGGCTCTGGCGATGGGTTTGGCGCTGTTGAGTCCCCATCCACAGATGACACAGTACTTCATGCTGGCTTCCGCCCTATTCGGGCTCTATCTCACTTTCGGCGATCCCACAGACCAGTCGATCTCGAGTCGCGTCACAGCCTTATCGTTGGCGCTCGGAGCAGTAGTCGTGGGTTTCATGATCGGTGCGATACAGATGCTTCCGTTTTACCAATACATACCGTTCTCCCCGCGGGCTGAAAGCTTTCGTGGCTGGGAAGGCGCGACTTCCTATGCGATTCCGTGGGTCCACGTTCCAGAGTTTTTCTTGTCGAAATTTGTCGGTCAGACCGGGGCAGGGACGTATTGGGGTTCGAATCCCATCAAACTGCACTCCGAGTATCTTGGCCTGCCGGTAATCATGCTTGCTGTTTTGGGTATCGGGGTGGCGCGGCGGAGCTTGATCTATTGGTTGGGGGGAATCGGCATACTATTCCTCTTGGTTGCACTGGGTGCAAATACACCGTTCTACCGGTTGTGGTACGAGGTAGTGCCATTTGTGAAGCAAACCCGGGCACCTGGGATGGCACTGTACATCGTCGCCCTGGTCGTGTCTCTGTTCGCTGCCTTCGGTGTCGAAAGGTTGGAGAGTGGGGAAGGTAAGAGGCAGTTGACCGTGTGGTTGGTCATGGCCGGTATGCTTGCCCTGCTGGCACTAGTAGGTGCATTTGGAGGGATGGCAACTTCGTTGGCCAGAGGGGTACAGCAGGCAACCAACCGCCCCGCAATTAGCATAGCCTCCCAGGCTGCCACCGTGATTCGCTGGAGCTCCGTCGGTAGCACAGTTGCCTTGGGGCTGGCCGCTGGTGTGGGCCTGGCCGCGCTGAACGGCCGCGTGAAGCCCGCGGTTCTTGGATTGATGCTAATCTTGATTGTGAGCGGTGACCTGTGGCGTAACGCCCGAGAGTTCTGGGTTTTCTCGAACGCGGAGGACGTGCACGGGCCGGACCAAGTAACGCAGTTTCTGAACGCAGTTCCGAAACCGTATAGGATCCTCAATCTGTCCAGCGACTATCCGGGTTCGAGCCTCATGACGCACGATATCTCGCAGCTGCTAGGCCACCACGGCACCGAACTCCACCGCTTCGATGAATTGATGGGCGGACAAAACAGCTTGAGTAACTCGATGAATCCCCATATTTGGGATCTATATGCCGTCAAGTACTTCATAGTGTCTGGCCAAATAGACCTTTCGAGGATTCCCGACTTTGAGGAGTCGTACCGGCTGGTTTTGGAGCAGGTGCAGACGGCCGCCGGCGGTCGAGTATCGTTGTTGGAGGCCATTGAAGCGCGGCCGTATGGCCGCCTTGTGCCGACGGCCGTCAAGGTCCCTGACGAGCAGGCGATCCCCGTGATCTCGAATGCCAGATTTTCCGTCGGGCAGGCAGTGCTGCTGGGCCCCGAGGCCCCGCTCGATCCTGCGCCGCCCACCGAGTTGCCGCAACCATTGGATAATCACGTTCGCTTTGAAGAGTGGGCACCGGGGAAGATGTCTATACGACTAGAGCCGCCTGCGCCACAAGATGCCTACCTCATCGTCAGTGAAAACTGGTACAAAGACTGGAAGGCGACCGTCGATGGGGTTCCGGTGCCGGTGGTACGGGGCAATGTCTCTCTCATCACTGTCCCGGTGCCTGAGGGTGCCGAGAGGGTGGAGCTGAGGTTCGAGAGCGGTGACTACTCGGTGGGCAGGATGGTCACCTTATCTGGCCTATTTCTCGTCATTGTGGGCCTAGTGGTACCGGGCGTCATTCGGAGGCGTGCCGCGTGAGCGACCGTGCACTGGTCGTCATGCCGACCTATAACGAGTGCAGCAATCTTCCAGAGATCGTTCCCCAAGTGCTGGCACAAGACGATCGCATAGACGTTCTGGTGGTGGACGACAATTCGCCGGACGGGACAGGCAAGTTGGCCGATGAGCTGGCCGGTGCTGATCCCAGGATCCATGTCCTGCATCGAGAGGGAAAGCTAGGACTCGGCACGGCCTACCTAGCCGGCTTCAGATGGGCCCTTGAACGCGACTACGAGTATGTCTTCGAGATGGACGCAGATCGCTCGCACGACCCAAGGCATCTGCCTGAATTCCTGCGCGCTGTGGAGAAGGCAGATCTGGTCCTGGGCTCACGTTATCTCGACGGGCGGGTGACGGTGGTGAACTGGCCAATGCCGCGTCTCTTCTTGAGCTATGCGGCGAACATTTATGCCAGGGTGATCACCGGTCACAGCCTATGTGACGCCACCGGAGGGTTCAAGTGCTTTAGAAGGCGGGTCCTCGAGGCGATAGATCTTACGGCGGTCAGGTCCAACGGTTACGCGTTTCAGATTGAGATGAGCTTTCGCGCATTCCGCCAAGGCTTCAGGATCAAGGAGATCCCGATCGTTTTTGTAGACAGGAGCGAGGGCGAAAGCAAGATGTCACACGCGATTATCCGGGAGGCCGTTTGGATGGTCTGGCGTCTCCGATTTCAGGCATTGCTGCGCCGGCTATAACTCTCCAGGTCGCTATTGTTGAGGACGAAGGTCCGGTATCTAACCAGTTGTACAATTTGAGGTTACAAACCGCTTACGGAGCCAAAGGTGGCAGTTGTCCACAGAGAGAACGTCACGTAGTTAACATAACATATATTATACGCAGTTACGGTGTGGCGGTTTTCCACTACACCAGGCTGGACTCCGGTACCTCCTAACGCCCGATTTCGACTGCTGTGGGCTTGAGTTCGGCCAGCCTTATCTTGGCCTCCACTGCCATATCGGTCTCACCAAACTCGTCGAGGACCCTCTGGTATGTGGTCGCCGCTCGAGCGGTGTCTCCGGCCAGAGCGAAGGTTCTAGCTGCGTCATTGAGGTACTGGGCCTTGAGGAAGTCATACCATGCCACGGATGCGGCGGTGAGGTAGGATTCGGCTGCCTGGGCGGGGTTGTTGGCTTGTTCGAGAGCGGTGGCGAGGAGCCCGTGTGCTGAGGCCTCAAACTGACTACTTGGGCCCTGCGCGATGAACTTGCGGAGTTCCGTCACCGCGGCGGCGGGTTGACCCGCCAAGAGGCGAACCTGACCTAGCAGGATGGCGGCTTCCTCCGCTGCGTCGCTTCCTGCAAAGGTGTTGACGAGCCTCGAAAGGTCACTCGCAGCCAAGGCAAGATTACCGGCACCGGCAGCGACCCTAGCGTTTGCCAAAGCGATCGCCCCGAATTGCTCCCTTCTCTGCTTGGCGCTGGATGTAAACCATACGCTGACACCGATGACGGCCAGTGCTATAGCTGATGCTATGAGGACTCGCTTTCGGCGCTTGATCCACTCGGTTACCTGGGCAACAGGGTCGTGTTCTACTCTATGCGGTGCAGTCACGTATGCTCTTTTCGTCACAATAGGTCTTGGTTGATCGAGCTACCTCGGTACATGCCCCTGGGGTGACTCGAACACCCGGCCAACGGTTTAGGAAACCGCTGCTCTATCCAACTGAGCTACAGGGGCAGCAGCCCGAAAAAACTAACCAGATCATTGAGGGTATCCAACTCCTGCCCCGGTTACTGCCGTGGGTAGGTCAAGAGGCTGGAGATCTTTGTATCCGGCAACTTCTCGCGACCACCTAGGTCCGAGAGTTCAATGAGGAAACTAAAGCCGACCAACTCCGCGCCAGCTTCGGAAACAGAGCGAGCGGCCGCCTCCGCGGTTCCACCGGTTGCCAAGACGTCGTCCACCACCAACACCCTTTGGCCGGGATCGATGGAGTCGAGGTGCACCTCGATCGCGTCAGTGCCATACTCCAGTGAGTAGTCAATTCGACGTTTCTTCCACGGCAGCTTGCCGACCTTGCGGGCCAGAACGAGTCCTGCACCGAGGGCAATTGAGATCGGGCCGCCCAAGATGAATCCCCGAGATTCAACTGCGAGGACGCGTTGGATCCCCAGGTCTCGGAACGGCTCAGCCATCTGTCGGAGTGCCAGATCGAATAGCTGGTGATCCAGTAGGAGAGGAGTGATATCCTTGAATGTTATGCCCGGCTTCGGGAAGTCCGGAACGTCCCTAATTGATTCGTATAAATCACGTGAACTACCTGAAGATATGGACATTTTCTCCTAACTACTTGATATCAAATGAATTAATGGTCGGGATGTCATGTGGAGAATCGCCCTTTTCCACATTGTCAACACGGGCCATGAGGGGTCCCTGCAAGAGTTCGGTCTCCAGGGCGCGGAGGTCTTCTGCTGTTCCCCTCCCTACCACTTCAACTCGTCCATCCGCAAGGTTCCGGGCCCAGCCTTTCACTCGGAGATCTGCGGCACGACGCAGCACAAACCATCTGAACCCAACCTGCTGCACTCTTCCCGAAATAACCCACCTGATTGTCAGAGGCTCCTCAGGCATCGCCGCCGCCGACGACTGAGGCTGCTCTTCGCTGCCTGTAAACGTACACGGCGATCACAGCCAGAATAAAGGGCGTCATGATTAGCAGGGCAAGGCGCGAATATGAGCGCACTTCGGGGCTCTGAAGGAGTTGATCGAGGCTCGCGATCGCAGGAGCGTGCTTTCCGACGTACCAACCTATGTAGGTTAGCACGGCGCACCAAATGCCTGCTCCAAGCCCAGTGTAGAGCACAAACTTCTTCAGGCTCATTCGAGCCAGCCCTGCGGGAAGTGAGATTACCTGGCGAATCACCGGGACCAGCCGCCCGATAAACATGCTGATCTCACCGTGGCGCTGGAAGAACAGCTCTGCTCGATCCAAGGACGCTCTTTTCAGCAGCAGATATCTCCCGTAGCGATGCAACAGGGGTCGACCCAGTTTGGCAGCGAGAAAATAGTTGAACAGTGCTCCCAGGAGGCTGCCCGCCAAGCCCGCTAGAACTGCCAGTGGCGCGCTCATCCGGCCTTGCGATGCCAAGTATCCGGCAGGAGGCAGGACGACTTCACTCGGAAATGGCACGAAAGAAGATTCCAAGGCCATGAGAAGGGCAATTCCGACATAGCCCAGCCCAAAGATCATGTCTGTGAGCCAGGTGACCACAGTCTCGAGCATATGCTAGTTCCGAAACCCGTAGCGCCCTATGAGGGGCACAAATTCGACCGTTCCGAGTGCCGTCTCGGTGCATTGTCCGCCTTTTAGCGTGAGCAGTTTCAGGTCCTGAGAGTCATTGCCGCCGACTGGAACCACCATTCGCCCGCCGTCAGCCAATTGGTGAATCAGTGGTTCAGGTATGCTTGGGCTCGCGGCTGAGACAAGAATGGCGCCGTAGGGAGCTAGTGGAGCCCATCCAAGAGATCCATCTCCGACGAGGACCGTGACGCCCGAGATTTCAGCCGTTTTCAAGGCTTCCCGGGCCTCGGTCGCCAGATTAGGGATTCGTTCGACCGAAATGACCTGCGGTACGAGATAAGAAAGCAGAGCTGCCTGGTAGCCCGAACCGGTTCCTATTTCCAAGACTCGCTCCTCTCCTGCAAGCGCCAATGCCTCCAAATACTTGGCCTGAGTCGTGGGTTGTGAGATTGTCTGTCCTCTTCCGATTGGCAGCGCCACATCCTCATAGGCTCGTCCTCGCAGGGCCTCGGGGACAAAAAGGTGCCTTGGGACTTCCCCGAACGCCCTCAGCACAGCTATGTCCCGGATGCCATTCGCCCGGAGTTTCTCTACGAGACTCGCTCGGTAGCCTCCGTAACTGTCGGCTAGCCGCCCAGTTCCCATCGGCCTACAGTTTCCAGTAACGTGTAGTTCGTGAGGTCCACGTGGAGAGGAGTTATCGAGACGTGTCCCTCCTGGACAGCACGAAAGTCGCAATCCTCCCGCCCGGACCACGAAATCTGTCCTCCGCCGATCCAATAAACGGTTCGGCCCCACGGATCGGTTGTCTCGGCTAGTGATTCGGAGTAAACGCGCTTTCCCAGCGTTGTGGTGCGAACGCCCTGGACCTCGTCACCAGGAATTCCCGGGAGGTTGACGTTCAGAAGCATATCAGTTGGGAACTCTGGTAGTCCGATTATGCGCTCGATGATTCGGTGGAGCAGCGGCCGAAAGGTCTCGAGTAAATCCAAATTCCGGCCCGCCAACGAAAAAGCAACACCGGGAATGCCGAGAGTCAAACCCTCCATTGCTCCGGCCACCGTTCCGGAATAGAGGACATCCTCTCCCATGTTAGGGCCGTGATTAATTCCGGAAAATACAAAATCGGGCATTTCGGGCAACAATTTACCGAGGGCTAGCAAAACGCAGTCGGTCGGAGTGCCATCGACCTGGTAGGTATTTTCTCCAGTGCTCAGGGGTCGGAGTGGTCGGTGTAGCGTGAGCGAGTGGCTGGCACCGCTCTGTTCGCGGTCAGGTGCAACAACCGTGACATGGCCGATCTCCCGACAGATGTCGGCAAGAATGTTGAGACCGCGTGCATCGATGCCGTCGTCGTTAGTTATTAGGATCTTCAACCGGCGTTTTCCCGTCGAGGATATCGAGGATGCTCCGAAGTTCCTTAGTGAGATTCTCGATCGTCTCTTGTTCTAGGGCGAGACGTCCTTCCGATTTGAGGGAGCCGGTGCGTCGGTAGTATTCAATGCGCTTGCGGGCACCTTCGATCGTGTACTTGTCGGTATACAGGAGATGTTTTACCAACATTATCAGCTCTATCTCGCGTCTCTGATATACCCTATTGCCCGATCTATTCTTGACCGGATTGAGGAACCTGAACTGGCTCTCCCAATACCGTAGAACATGTGGTTTGAGGTCTGTGAGTTGGCAAACGTCGCCGATTGAGAAGTATTCCTGTACTGCGCGCGATACGGTCATGACCAACGCTCGGGCTTCAATTCTCGTTCCATCAGATCCGCAAGGGCTTTTCTGGGTGGTTTGCCCTCGAACAGGACGGCACACACTTCGGAGGCGATCGGCAGTTCGACTCCCGTGCGCTCACCGAGTGAAACAGCTGCCTCTGCTGTTCGAACTCCCTCCGCAACAGTTCTGCGTTCGGAGAGAATGTCGTCCAACGTTCGGCCGGTTGCCAATTCGACTCCGAGCGAACGATTCCGACTTTGAGATCCGGTCGCCGTCAGAATCAAGTCACCCATTCCGGCCAGGCCGGCAAAGGTCATCGGATCGCACCCCAGCGCCTGGCCCAGCCGGGTCATTTCGGCGAGTCCGCGCGTAATGAGGGCCGCGCTGGCGTTGTGGCCCAGTGCAAGGCCTTCCAAGATCCCTGCCGCAATCGCGTGCACGTTCTTCAGCGCACCTCCTAGCTGCACTCCGTATGGATCTGCGCTAGTGTAGACGCGAAAATATCCGGTCGAGAATACCTGTTGCGTTGTTTCCGCTGCAACGATGTTATCTGAAGCAGCAACGACGGCCGTGGGGCATCGATCGAATACTTCGCGAGCGAAGCTGGGTCCTGACAAGGCTACAACCGCTGCGCCGGGCAGTGTTTCGCAGAGCACGTCGCTCATTGGCTTCAGGGTATCGGCTTCCAGCCCTTTCGAGACACTTACAACGACTGTTGCTGGATCAGTTAGTCCGGCGCCGATCTGAGTGCTGACTTCGCGCACCGCATGAGACGGAGTCGCAGAAACGATGAGTTCCCTTCCCTGTACCACCTCAACGAGTCGAGATTCCGCAGATAGTCCCTCGGCGAGCTGGGCGTCTGGCAGAAAGAGATCATTCATTCGACGGTTGTTGATGGATTGCACCACTTCCGGCTCTCTGGCCCAGATCATTACGTCATGTCCGCACCGGGCCAGTAAGTCTGCCAGCGTCGTGCCCCAGCTGCCGGCCCCAACGACTCCGATTCTCACTGCCGTCCTCGTCTGAGGCCACGAAACCGGTTCTCTGTGCCGGCTCTCAGCCGCTGGATGTTGACGCGGTGCGTTAACAAGATGAAAGTGGCAAGTACAACTCCTACGCCAATCGTGTAGTAGTTCTTGGGCAGAGTGATCCAGGTGGCTACGGGGAATGCTGCTGCTGCGAGGATCGAGGCAAGTGATACGTATCCTGTCACCGCCACAGTTGCCAGCCAAATCAGTGCGCTGATGCCCAGAGCACCAGGAGCCAGCACTAAGACGACGCCGGCAGCAGTGGCCACTCCCTTGCCGCCACGGAAACCAAGAAACACTGAGAAAACGTGTCCGATAACTGCGGCGGACCCGATAGCGATTTGCATCCAGGGTGCGCTTCCGGCACGCGTGCCAAGGACGGACGTGGCCACTACACCCTTGGCAATGTCAAGCACCCCTACCGGAATCGAGAACTTCCAGCCCAGCACTCGCTGCACGTTGGTCGCACCGACATTCTTACTGCCGTGTTCCCTGAGGTCGATTCCGGCGCCGAGCCGACCGGCGAGATAAGCCACTGGCACGGAACCCAAGAGGTACGCGGCTCCCATCCAGAGGAAAAGATCGGTCACCGGCTGCGCTTGCGGCGGAATTTGAGAACCAACGGTGAGCCAGTGAATTCCCAGGCCTCTCGAAAACCACGCGCTATGTAACGTCGATACGATTCCGGGATGGCATTGGGCCGATTGGAAACGACCGCGAAGGTGGGCGGGTTGATGCCAATTTGTGATGCGTACAGCAGCTTCACCTCCTTACCCGGCTTTTGCGACGGGTGATTGCGCTCAATAATGGCCTCAAGAACCCTGTTTACCTCTGCCGTAGGTACTCGGTGCTTGCGCGCCTCAGACACCTCGAGCACTAGATCCAATATTTTCCGCGCTCTTAGGCCCGTGAGCGCCGACATGTAAACGAACGGAAACACAGCCAGGAACGGCGCCCGCTTCAAAATGGACTTCTGGCCACGGTGCGCCGACTGAGTGTCTTTCTCGGCGATCAGATCCCATTTGTTGACCGCGATGATCAGGCCCGTTCCCTGGTCGTGTGCCTTGCGGGCTATCCTAAGGTCTTGTGCGTCGAATCCGCGCACCGCGTCTATGACCAACACGCATATATCGGCCCTTTCCAGGGCCCGCTCAGTCCTTAGGGTGGCGTAAAATTCGATCTCATCCTCTACTTTCGATCGCTTACGTAACCCTGCGGTATCAATGAAGTTGAGGGTTACGCCCTGGTATCGCAAGGGGGAGTCCACAGCGTCCCTGGTAGTGCCTGCCTCTGGGGCCACAACCGAGCGCTCTTCACCGAGGAGTTTGTTGGTCAAACTCGATTTACCCACGTTGGGACGGCCCAAAACAGCCACCTGGATCATGTCTCCAACCGACTCCTCGAGGCTGGTATCACCGAATAGCGCTACAAGCTGGTCCAGCAGGTCTCCGCTGCCTTTGCCGGTGGCCGCTGACACAGGGTGTGGGTTTCCCAAACCCAGTTCATGAAATGGGAGATGGCCCATCTGGTTGGGCAAGTCGTCCGCTTTGTTGGCAGCAACGAGAACACTCTTCTTGTATGGTCGCAGCACATCGGCCACTTCAAGATCGGCTGGATGGACGCCAACCAGGGTGTCCACCACCAAGACCACGACATCGGCTTGTGCGATCGCCATTTCGATCTGCTGCCGAATGGGGCTGTTCAGTGGATCGCGATCACCTACTGACCAGCCGCCCGTGTCGATCAGCCAGAAATGCCGACCCGCCCAGTTAGCGGACGCGAAGTTTCGATCGCGAGTAACGCCTGGGCGGTCGTCGACTATGGCTCTTCGCCCTCCGACTATGCGATTGAAGAGCGTAGATTTTCCAACGTTGGGTCGCCCAACGATCGCTACGGTTGGAGTGGTCATGTCCTAATGAACAGGAGGAGCGAACCCATCCAGCGCGTCCACAAAATTGTAAGAAAGGCGGATCGCAGCCGGTACAGTTGCGTCGATCTGTTCGAATGTCATGTCGTCCATGAAGATACCATCGTCGTTCGCCGCCTCGGCCGGCAGGAGGGCCAAGTCGATGTCGTCGCGTTCGCGCAGGGCTGTCACGAACGATTCGCCGGGCAGCAAGCCGGCGGTTGTGACCGACGATCCGAATAGGCTGTTCTGCAATACGAGTAGTTCGAAATCGGCACCGGTTCTGTCTTTGAGGAATTGCAGGATCTGCGGCATGAGACTGCCCATTGCGGTGCCTGTTGCCACAGCGATGTGGAGGTCTGACAGATCCCGATCGATGTTTTCCATTGCCTGCTGAACGTACCGGACGCTGCCCACACCATTCTCTACGTGCTCGAACCCGTCGTATCGCTCAGCGGAGGGCATTGGTAGCCCGGCTACCAGGTAGAGATCGTCGGACCCATAGGCCCAGTGGTAGCCGCGCTCCACGATTGCACGGCTGGCGAACTCGTCAACGTATTCCAGTGCGCTGACACATTCCCGTTGGTGTGGTTCTCTGACTTTGTTGTGCTTGCTGAACTCCGTGAGACCAACCGGTACCACAGATACCGAAAGGACGGCCTCACCCAGCGAGTAAAGGTCGACAAGACTATTACGCAGCACACTCCCATCGTTGACTCCAGGCTGCAGGACGATCTGAGTGTGAAAACTGATTCCTCCGTCTCCTAGATCCCGGAGCTGGGACAGGACATCGGGCGCTCTGGGATTGCGCAGCAACCTTCGGCGGACGACGGGATCGGTGGCATGAACGGAGACATGAAGAGGAGAGAGTTGATACTCCAGAATGCGTTCCAGATCCCTCTGCTTCAAGTTGGTGAGGGTGGCGAAGTTTCCGTACTGGAACGACAGCCTATAGTCATCGTCTCGTATGTAGAGGATCTGGCGCATACCGGTAGGGTTGCCGTCCACGAAACAGAAGTCGCAGCGATTGGCGCAGCGTCTGATATGGGGCGGGTCCAACTCGACTCCCATTGGGAAGCCCTCTGGCCGCTCGATGTCGAATTCGACGCTCTCTCCCCCAGGGGTAAGCGTCAATAGCGTGAAATGATCCTCGGCAGTCAGAAATTCCCAGTCTAGGAAATCTGTCAATTCACGTCCGTCTACCGACAGGAGTTGAGTGCCCGGCTCGAGCCCCAGTTCCTCACCCAATGACTGTGGGTGGACTCTCTTTATGCGAACCATCTAGCAACCCGTTCATATCGCAGGCGAAAAGGACGGTAAAGCTAAGTACGTTGTGGGGGCGATGCCATCGGAGAGCTACTCCGGAGTGCTGGGGTCGTGCAGAGACAGGGTGCGCTGACAATTGCAGCAAGCGAGGTTCTGAGGCAACTGCCACCGAACCCTGAGATCTAGTTTCTGCTCAGTTTCGCAGTGGGGGCAGGTTCCGCGACCAGCAACCGGCCGTCTTTCGGTGCGGAGACGCTGAAAGAAAACGACGATGCCTGCTGAAAACAGCCCCGGTACCAGAAAGAAGTGTGCAACCGGGATGAAGACGGACAAAGCAGTGGCCCCCCACAGAATGGCGAGTCCTGTGAACGAACGCTTGAGGCGTGCCGGGCGATCGTACGACACGACCTCGACTTGGGCTGGACACGACTTCTTGCTGTAGCCCGAGAGAGCCAACCTGAGCGTAGTTTGTTGTTCTGCCATAGCCTGGGAGGAGCGCCAACCGCCTATTGTACCGCCCTGTTGTTACCGCCGGGAAATGTGTGTGGCGGAGGAAAAAGAGCGGGCGACCGGATTCGAACCGGCGACGTCCAGCTTGGGAAGCTGACATTCTACCCCTGAATTACGCCCGCGGTTTTGGTGGCACCTCTCGCCGTTGTCGAAGTTCTCTCCGTTTAACTCACCTTATATCGCCACGCTACTACTGAGCTACCCGCTTGCGTGAACGAGAATCTCTTGGATTGTCCTTTCTCAATGGTTGCGGCCGCCACTGTCTGCGTGCTCACGACACTGCCATCGCTGTCCAGAAATTCAAAAGTTATTGTGGGAACCGACGTGCTTCGTGACGCCAAGTTGACCACTCTGCCGCGAACAGTGTACCCGCCGCGAATCACCTGTGAGATGTCTACGTTGACTTCGTAGGTCAATCGGTCTACCCGCGCCAGCACGGCCACCGTTGAGTCTTCCATCCCGCGCATCTGGTGTGAAGCTGCCAAGATCCGGAGCGCAGCCCGGTTCTTGGGATCTATCTCGACCAGCCTGCGTGCCACTGCATCCATGGCCTCCGCAGTTTGCTTCCTGTCGCCGGAGCTTTGTCCACCAGCGTCGATGATCGCAAGGTAGGTATTGGCCAGATTGTAGAGTGCGTCGCGGTGGAACGGGTTCTTCTTGAGCCCAGCTTCGAACGCGTCGATGGCCAACTTGAACTTGTCGCTTCCGAACAGCTTGTTTCCAGTGCTGAACAGATCTACATCGGTCATCTGCTCCTGGTTAGCGAGTACGCTATCGTATACAGATAGTGCGAGGTCACTTTCTCCGCTTGCCTCGTAGGCCTGGGCCAAGCCCATCAGCGCATCCGTGTCGCTGGGATCGAGTTCTCGAGCCTTGCGGTACCACACAGCTGCTGAATCCCAGTCTTCCAATCCACTGAAGACGATGGCCATGTTGGCGACAGCCTGGTGATAGTTCTCGACGTGTTCCTCGTCGTCTGCCCCGATCTCGATGACCTTGCGGAAGTAGTAGAGTGCGCTGTCCGATTCAAGTTCGTCACCAAAGATGCTGGCGAGGTAGAAGTACGATACGTTCGCCACCTGGTAAATGGTGTTTGCCGCACGGAATTCGTCTTTGGCTTCCTCGAAGGAGCCATTCTGCAAGGAGTCGACACCATTATTGACATGTGTCACCCAAGTCATCTCGCGGTAATAGTCGATATCCTTCGTGCAATCAGGAACCGCCGCTTGGGCCCGGCGAAATGCGGAATCGGCACCGAATGCATCGTTCATGAGCAGGTAGTACCGGCCGTAGAAATACCAGACTGCCGGATTGTCGCCTAGATCGTTAGATATTGCCTCTCGGAGACTTCGTCCGGCGTCGACCAGGAGTTGTTGGCGCTGACTCTCAGACTGCTCCTCGGTCGCACCTTTGAGGTACGTCATCGTTTGTTTGACGAGGAAGTTCCCGGTGTTCAGGTCGCAGTTTGGTTTCTGGTATTTCTCCTGCGCCCGAAGCTGTCCGGAAGTGAGTGCGAGGCCCAGTGCCACCAGGGTCCCGACTGCCAATTTTCTCATTTCGTGCTCCTCACGATTTATCGCTTGTGCTGTGTTTTGTGACGATTCCCTACTCTACTTATACCCTGGCGAGCCCCTCATGGCTCCATCCCCAGTGGTCCCAACCCTTCAAATATCGATATGAACTAGGCATAAAGCCAGCCGGCACCGGTGTTAAAGACCACCACGGTCTCGCTGCTGGAGATCTGGCCCGACTGGACAAGTTTATCGAGAGCTGCCAAAGTGGCACCACCTTCCGGGCCAGCGTCAATGGCTCCTAGCGACGCCATTTTTTCGGCAGCCTCAGTCAAGACGCTATCCTCTACCGCGACGGCGGCTCCCCCGGTCTCGCGGATGGCGGTCAACATAATCGGGCCGCCTAGGGGAGCCGGTACCCTTAGACCCTTGGCGACCGTCTCGGGGTTTTCCCACGCTTCGGTCACGCCGGCGCCCTGCTCAAAAGCCCGGACAACTGGGGCACAACCAGCTGACTGAACGCTGTAAAGACGAGGCGGGTCTCCTGACACCCAGCCAGCGTCCAGCAGCTCCTTGAAACACTTCCACATTCCTATTAGTCCGGTTCCGCCTCCTGTGGGGTAGATCACGGCATCGGGCAGAGTCCACCCCAATTGCTCCGCGATCTCTAGACCCAACGTCTTCTTTCCCTCGATGCGGTAGGGCTCGCGTAGAGTCGAGACGTCGAAGGCTTCGTGCTCATGCGCATGCGCGCGGGCGGCCTTGCCGCAGTCTCCGATGTGTCCGTCGAGGAGTTCGAGGGTTGCTCCGAATGATCTTATTTGCTCGAGGATCCTGGCGGGAGTGCTCTGCGGGGCGAATACCTGCACTTGCACTCCTGCTCTCTTTCCGTACGCGCTCAACGCCACACCTGCGTTCCCCGCAGTGGGAGCGACGAGCTTGGTGGCACCCCCGATGACCGCCCTCGTCACTGCTGCTGAAAGTCCGCGAGCCTTGAACGAACCCGTCGGATTGACCGACTCGTCCTTCAAAAAGAGGGTGTCCATTCCGAAGGCCTCCGCCAGCGCCGGCACCGGCAGCAGCGGAGTCGTCCCCTCACCCAGAGTCACAGGCTGCTCACCGTCCGTCAGAGGTAGCCACTCGCGGTACCGCCACATCGACCACGGTCGCTGCCCGTACTCCGATTTCAGATCAGGGCTGGGCATACTGTTTTCGTAACGGACGAGCCACGGTGCGCCACAATCGGGGCAGACCGTAGGCAGTCCTTCGGCGGTTCTCGTGTGGGCGCAGTTTGAGCACTCCAGCGACCAGTTGTGGTGCGTCATTATCCTATTTCTTCAGATGACTCAGGACCCGCTTCGCCAACGCTGTAGAGAACCCCGGTAGTGCAGCTATTTCATCGACTGTTGCCAGTCTCACGCCGGCGGGGCTGCCAAACCCATCCAGCAACGCGTGCCGGCGCTTGTCGCCCACTCCGGGTATCTCCAGCAAAACAGATGTGATGGTTCTCTTCTTCCTACGTTTTCTGTTGTATGAAACTGCAAACCTATGTGCTTCGTTGCGGGCGCGTTGTAGCAACTGGAGAGACGGCGCCCGTCTCGATAGACGTATGCTGTCTTTGCGCCCATGCATGAAAATCTCCTCTTGGCGTTTTGCCAAGCCCACGAGCACCAATCCATCCAATCCGAGTTCCTCGACGGCTCGTCGTGCGGCCCCCAATTGTCCTTTCCCTCCATCTATGACTACTAGATCGGGGATCTCCTTGTCGTCCTCCAACCGTCGCTGCAGGTATCTGGTAACCACCTCATGTACCGCGGCGAAATCATCGTGTTGGCCTTCTCCCTTGATCTTGAATCGGCGGTATTCGCTCTTTTTCGGTCTACCGGCCTCGAACCATACTAGTGAGCCTACGGTATCGGTACCCTGGTTGGTTGAGATATCCACGCATGCTAGGTTACGTGGCAGTACCTCGAGTCCCAGATCTCTTCCCAGAGCGTAGACGGGGTCCTCGGCACGCTCCTCCGTTTCAAACGATTCGATCCTGAAGCTTTCCAGTAGATGGCGTGCGTTCTGATCAGCCAGATCTACCAGTTTGCGTTGAGTGCCCCGTTGGGGCACCCGCAGCAGAGTATCCTTCTCGAGTGTCGCTATCGACTCGAGGTCCTCGGGCGGAAACGGCAATGCCGCACTACGGGCCTTATCGGTTCTCGAAACATAGTATCGAATTAGAAAGGCGCTGAGCACCGCATCGCTTGGTTCATCACGCAAATTGGTCAAGAACTTGTGTTCGCTCGCGAGGACCTTGCCGCGGCGGACGCGCAGGACGACGCAAACAGCATCGTCTCCGTCTCTGGCGAATCCGAGTGCGTCCACATCCTTGCCACCAACGACCTGGACCATCTGGGGCCGCTCCAGTTGATCCATCCATCTTAGCGAGTTTCTGATTTCCGCCGCCCGCTCGAAATCGAGTTTCTTCGACGCGGCGTTCATCCTCTCACGTAGCCTGGCGCGTACCTCGACGGTTTTCCCTTCTAGGAAAGTGAGTACGTCGTCGATCATCTCTCGGTAGTTTGGGATATCTTGATACCCGACACATGGAGCAAAGCAGCGTTTGATGTGATAATCGAGGCAAGGGCGGTCAGGCGCTTCATTGGGCAGTCGGTAGCGGCACGAGCGCACGGTAAACACGCGCCGAATAATGCGGAGAGTCCGGCGAAGTGCGGTGACGTCGGTATACGGACCGAAGTATCGCGCCCCTTTGATGTTGAGCTGCCTCACGACGAGGACGCGCGGAAATGGTTCACCTACCGTAACCGCCACGTATGGATAGCTCTTGTCGTCGCGCAGTCGGATGTTGAAACGGGGCTGGTGCTCCTTGATCAGATTGTTTTCGAGGAGAAGCGCTTCAGCCTCCGACCGCACTACGATTGTCTCTACGTCAGCAATCGCTTTAACAAGAACGCGATTCTTGGGGCTGTGCGAGTGATCCGATGTGAAATAGTTGCGGACGCGCTCCCTTAGCCGTTTGGCCTTGCCAACGTAGAGCACCTTGCCGGTGCAATCTTTCCACAGGTACACGCCCGGTTGTGACGGCAGAGACGCGATTTTCGCGTGTAGTGAGGTGCCCGGTCGTTTCTGCATCTGTAGAAGTTAATTGCTCTGTAACGACCGCCTGATGGCGTTTGCGACTCGCTTGGCTTCCGGATGCCCGAGTGCGAGAGTGACTGAGGCATAGACCAGGGCGAAGGTGCCCAGCCCGGTGGCGGCAGAGAGCCACAGACCCTGATTCCCCAGGCCTGCCGACAGCGCACCAAGCCACGACGCTAGGATGGCACCAATCGCGGTGGAACTCATGGAACGCATCGTGTCGGGAGCGGAAACGCTTCCAATTCGGCGCCGTAGAGCGAGCCCGTTGAGGGCGACATTGAGATACGAGCCGGCGCTCGCACCTAGCGCTATACCCACGACACCCAGGCTGCGCATCAACAGAAAGGCAGTAGAAGCAGATGTGACCACACTCAGCACAGCGATGAGGACGGGTGTCCGGGTATCGCCGAGTGCGTAGTGGCCCGAGGCTAGGAGCTTAATGCTTGACTGCGCTGGTACGGCAATGGAGTAGGCTGCCAACACTGCGGCCACCATTGCGGTGTCCTGGGCGTCAAAGGCTCCGGTTTGGAATAGCGCGCCCACGATCTGTGGTGCCAAGCTCGCAAATGCGAAGGCGGCGGGTATTGCGAAGAATGTGACCTGGCGGAGTCCGTGGGCCAAGCGCACCTTGAGTGATTCGCTTGCGTCCGTAGCGGCCTCGCGGCTCAGTTCGGGCAATGCCACGGCGGCCACGCTCACACCGAATAGCGATACAGGAAGGATCGCGAGGAGCTGGGCATATCCGATCTTGGCTACTGCGCCAGATCCGACTAGGGACCCCAATTGGGTATCAATGACGCTCGAAACCTGCACTACTCCGGCGCCGAAAACGACGGGAATCCAGGCTCGTACAACCGCGCGGACGCCCGGAACGTCTAGATCGAGTCCCCAGTGGATTCGTTGCACCAGCTTGAGGACTGTTGGAAGCTGAATCGCAATCTGCAGAACGCCTCCACCAAGTGCGCCCCATGCGAGAGCTGTGGCAAGCGACGCTCCCATCATTCGACTCCCGAATGCGATCAGTGTCCCTATCTGAGCTACGTTCCAAATCGCGGGAGCGGCATACGATAGAAAAAACTTTCGGTGTGTGTTGAGTATTCCGAGGCACCAGGCCGATAGGATCAGGGCACCGAACATTGGAAACATGATCTTCACTAAGGTGACTGTTAGATCACGTTGGTAGCCCTCAAAACCAGGTGCGGCAAAATCGGTAATGAATGGCGCCAGCCCAATCCCGATCAAGGCCGCCACTGCAGTCAAGATGATGAGGAGCGAGGCGACCGTACCGGCAAGGCGGCGAGCCTCTTCTTCTTCGCCACGCTCGAGCATGCCGGCGTATACCGGGATGAATGAGGCGGAGAGCGTACCCTCACCCAGGAGGTTGCGGATGGCGTTAGGTATGCGGAGTGCTGCCCTGAACGCGTCAGCCTCTATCCCGTTGCCGAAGTAGTGAGCAAACACACGCTCCCGCACAAAGCCGAGAATGCGGGTAAGGAGAATACCGGCGCCGACGCGGGCTGCTAGTCGTCCCTGCGACGGTGGCACAGTATCAAGTGTCTGAATTGGGGAGGACTGCTCGTGATTCCGTCACCTCGGGATTCGCTAGCAGATTCTGCACAAATATGTTCTCGTCTCGCAGATCACTCAGAGACTTACCTAGAAGAGAAACCTCATCCTCGAGGGATCGAATCCTTTCCATGACTTCATCCATGGACGGGTGGTGGTTTCCGCGGAAGATATTTCGAGTGCTGGGCAAGTACAGTATCCTGCCGATGGCCGGAAGCGCGAGAGCCACAAACAAAATTACCAGTGCTATGATCCAGAGCACCGATCCTCCCTATGTGTCGGCAGGCACTGTTTCGAGTGCTCTGTTCCAATCCACACACTTCTCCAGCACTTGGTCCAAGAGAGAATCACCGTAGCGTATCAAGAACGGAACTATGTTGAGAACGCGCTCTTGGGGTTTACCCTGCGGATACAAACTGTGGCGAGCTTTTGCTAACTGCTTAATGACGATCTCATTGCGCAGCTTCAAGTGGGAAATGATTCTTCTTTCAGCGTGGGCAAGATCTTTGAGCGAGGTTCTGCCAGCTGACTCGATCGGTTTCCGTAGTGTCGGATCGAGGTCGCCGGCGGCAGTAACGAGCCTGTCATACTGTTCGGTGATGCTCTGTCGCAGCTCCGCAATTGCAGATTCGGCTTCCACCGGCATGTCGTCGCGTACAAGACGTGCCTCCAATTGCCCGTCTGGTCCGGATATATCGTCCGGCGTTATGTCATATTTCTTCAAGACTCTCGCTACTCTCGGTTCGATGATCCTGCCACTCCAACGCGCGATTCGCGATTGAGGTTCAACTCCGATTACTTCGTAGATGGAATCAGCCTGTGCTAGATATTTCATCTCGCCTGGGCCGGCAACGTACGCGATCGTTGGGAGCAATGCTGCCTCAACCACAGGACGCAAGAGGACATTGGGAGAAAACCTCTCTGGGTCATTTGCGAGAAGCTCAAGCAGTTCAGACTGAGACCATGATTCTCCAGATCGGCGAGCTACGAAACTGTCGTTACGATACAGGAGTCGATCGCGCCCCAGCGTTGCCTCGATCATTACGGTGGTCGCTTGTTCATCTATGCTTACGGGCACGGCCTCGCCGCTTGCCGCGAGCCTTGTCGCCTGCGTAGCGAGACCTGCGTTGATGTCCGCAGCACGTTCCAATGCTCGGCAAATAAAAGGGGCAGCAGCTTTCTTGGCTGCCTGCTCAGTGGGACGAAAGACTACCACTCCATACTTACCCAGAAGTTCGGCTAGCGCCCCGGCGAAGGCACTTGCTATGTCACTCTCGGGATGATAATGCCTGGTGAGCCAATCCATGACGTCTGGTCGGAACTCGGTATCAGGTGTGGTACGAGTAACTGTTGCCAGTACATCCTCGATGTCCGAGCTTAGCATCTCTTTGTAGAGAGGGGTTAGCGGTGCTGTGGCCCCTCGCTCACGTAGGACGACACGGTCTACCTCGTTATTCGCATCCAAGAGGTAGAAATGATTGGATTCAGCAAAATCATGATCGTCTCCGGCCACCCAGAACACTGGTACCACTGCGGTCCCCAAACGTGCCTCTAGCGAGTGGGCAGCGGCAACCGCCGACATAGCTTTATGAATAGTAAGCGACGGTCCGGTTAGGAGTCCCGGTTGTTGTCCCGTAGTCACGCACAGGGCCTTGCCCTCGGCGAGTTTGTCTAGATTTGCTAGTGCAGCTCCGTGGGCAAGGAATGCTGGAGCGATGCTGGGGTCCAGTCGCGCAAGGCCTTCTACAGTGTGATTGGCCAGATCGAGCCGAGGTGGCTGCCCCGTAGGAACGGACTGGATGATCACAGTTATGTCAGCTTTGCCAACAGGATTGTACGCGGACTCTCGTCGGTGAGGTCTGCGCCCTCGTAGTCGCCAAAGCGCTGGAATACTTGGAGGTTCGCGTCAGCCAACAGACTGGTCAAATCAGCAGGCGTAAAGAGGCGGACTCGTTCGGTGAACTGGTGGCCGTCGTCCAAGAGATGCATGTCCTTTAGTACGAATCGTCCGTCATCACTAAGGCGCCGGTCTATGATGACACTCTGGCTTCCGATTTGTTGCTCCTCATGCGGCACCAAGTTTGCCACGAGGCTGGTCGCATTGAAGTAATCTATGATGAGTGTCCCGTTAGGCTTCAGGGTGCTGGCGACACAGCGCAGCACCTTGCTGTGCTGTTCGTCATCTGCGAAGTAGCCGAAGCTGGTGAACAGGTTGACAACGATGTCGAATGACGAACGTCGAAAGGGTAGGATTCTCATGTCACCTCGGACCACTGTCAACTCTGGTGTGGCGCGATGACGTGCCCGACTGAGAAGCGGCATCGAAAGATCGAATCCGATTGGCCTCGCACCAGCAGCTCGAAGTTGCTCCAAATGGCGTCCCGGTCCACATGCCAAGTCGAGCACTGTGGTGTCCGTCAAAGCCACACTATTACCTATCAGTGAGACGGCGGCGGCTGCTTCTTGGTCGTCGCGATGACGGTAAAGTCTTAGATATGCTTCGCCAAACCACTGTTCGAACCATTCGGTCACTGTGTGCTTTCCTTGTGGTACGGCTCGCCGCGCAAAATCGTGCAGGCTCTGTACAATTGCTCCAGGGTAACAAGCCTTGCAATGTCGTGAGGCAGTGTGAATTGTGACAGACTCAGGCTTGCATCTGCCCGTTCCAGTATATCTCCATCGAGGCCGTGGGCACCGCCCAACAGCAGAGCGACATGGTTGCTCTGGCTACGCCAACTCTCTAGCATCTTGGCAAAGGATTGACTGGTCTCACTGCTGCCCGACCTTGTAAGTGCCACGATGCTGCAGCCTTTCGGTGCTACTTGATAGAGTGCCTGGCTTTCCAGCATACGGGCGTAAGCTGCGTCGCGGTCGCGCCGGCCTCCATCCTTCACCTCTTTTATCTCCAAGCGCATGTAGTGTTGTATGCGGGAGGCGTAGTCTGCGCATGTTTCGCGAATAGATGGGTTCTTTATCTGTCCGACCGCGACGAGGTGAATCGTCATTAGGCATATAATCCGCGTAATCGATGAACTGCAGCGACCCTTTCGATTGCCAGCATGTAGGCAGCTACACGCATATTGACCGAATGGCGTTCGGCAACAGACAGGACATCCTGAAACGCTCGCTGAATGATCGTGTTGAGTCTTGAGACGACTGTCTTTTCATCCCAGAAGTAGCCGCCTCTGTCCTGCACCCACTCGAAATAACTGACCGTCACTCCTCCAGCATTTGCGAGGATGTCCGGGACAACAAATACACCGTTTGATTCGAGAATTCGGTCGGCGTTAGGTGTGGTTGGTCCATTCGCCCCTTCACAGATCACTTTCGCCTTGACGTCGCCCGCGTTCTTGGATGTTATGGCATTCTCTACGGCCGCCGGGATAAGAACATCTACGTCAAGGCTAAAGAGTTCGTTGACCGGAAGCTCTTCGGCATTCGGATAGCCGGTTAGATATCGATGTTCTCTCACCCATTCGATCGTGTCTTCGATGTATATGCCGTTGGGGTTGTATATGGATCCGGAGACGTCACTAATGGCGACAATCGTTAGGCCCTCCCGCTCCAGAAGGCGAGCCGCGACCGACCCAACGTTGCCGAACCCCTGCACCGCCACCTTGGTACCTCTCAACGGAAGGCCAAGGTACTTGAGTGCCGCTTTCGTGACGATCATGCAGCCTCGTCCTGTCGCTTCGCGTCTGCCCAGCGATCCGCCCATCTCTACCGGCTTCCCCGTCACGACCGCGGTAACAGGATGGCGCTTGTGCATGGAGTATGTGTCCATGATCCACGCCATCACTCGTTCGTTCGTATTTACGTCTGGTGCAGGAATGTCGGATTCGGGCCCAAGTATCTCCATCAAAGTCGCTGTGTACCTACGGGTAATTCTCTCCAACTCGCTAATGGACAATACGCTCGGATCGCAGATGACACCGCCCTTGGACCCGCCAAACGGGATGTTGACGACACCACACTTCCAGGTCATCCATGCGGCCAATGCCTTTACCTCGTCGAGTGACACACGTAGGTCGAACCGAATACCTCCCTTGGCGGGGCCACGGGCGGTATTGTGAATGACTCGGAATCCCGTAAATACTTCGATCTCACCGCTGTCGAGGTGGGTAGGGATTGATACGATGACCTGTTTTTCCGGCTCCCGAAAGATTTTGTAGATCCCCGGATCCAAGCTGAGTAACTCGGCGGCATGATCGAACCGCGCCATCATTGCCTCAAAGGGATTATCCTCATCGAGTAGTGGGTCCTTGTTCCTACCAAGTATATCCTGCGCCCGTCCGACGACGTTCTGAGCGTCCATCCCCTCGGTCATTTCCTCTTGCCTCTCAACTTCCATCCGGTCAAGTGTAGGTTAAAACGTCGTCGACAGAATCGACGGCGGCATCAAGCGCTCTTTCGAGCGTCCGGCGACCACTCTCCCACTCGATGTCGAGTGAAGCGACCAATGGCTCAGTTTCGTTCGAGGGCCACTGGTCTCTGAGTTTAACAGCATCCTTTTCGGTTACGACTATGTAGTCAGCGCGTCGTGCCGCGCGTACAAGGCGTCCGATATCGCGTTGCGAGAAACGGTGATGGTCGTTCCAAGGAAGTAATCTTACCTCGGCCCCAAGTGCCTGGCACTGCGCACCAAATGCGCCAGGGTCGGCGATGCCGGCAGCTGCAACAACACGTGCTCCTCTGATCTCGCGAGCGTCGAGCGGAGTATCGCTGATGAGGCCACGAAACCCGGTCACTCCTAGGCGCGCCATCAATACGGGCGTCGTGCGAGCTGTTCGCTCAGCACGACGGGCAACGCGTTGTGCTGCCTCCACGCTCGCTCGCTTTCGCGTAACGATAATCAGGTCAGCGCGGCGCAAGGCGCGCCAACTCTCTCTCCAAGGTCCTGCTGGCAGAGTCCACTGGACCGCCCGGACCGACTCAGCGCTTACGACCGCGATGTTGAGATCACGTCGCACATCGAGTCGCTGGAAAGCGTCATCTAGTATTAAGACATCGGCGCCCAAATCCACTGCCTGCCGGGCCCCGGCAATCCTATCGGGGTTCTCGACTACAATGGCCTCCTTGACTAGGCCACGATGAACTGCGCCTTCGTCGCCACCGTAGCCGCGAAGTAGTATCCCGGGCCTCAAGCCTCGCTCCACGTAGTATGCTGCTATCCAGGCAGCAATCGGAGTCTTGCCGGATCCCCCTACCGTAAGATTACCAACTGCCACCGCTGGGACGGGCGGTGTGTGCTGAGGGAACAGGCGTGCCTTGTAGGCGCGTGCGCGCATGGCTGTGATCCCGCGAAAAACGAGCGAGGGAGGAACTAGCGCCAAGCGGGCCAGCCGAGCCTTGAGCGAGCGATTTGCCCAGAGCCAGTGCGGGGTCAGCACTCTGCCAGCCGTTGAACTTGGTCAAGGCGACACCCCAACAGTTCAGTGCCGCCATCTGGCGAATCAGTGACGCCTGCTCGTTTAAGAGGAACACCGTATACGACCCGTACCTTTGCAAACGGTCGAGGAACAGCGAAACGATCCCAAGACCGGAACCGCCACCAGGCTGAGGCACCGGCACCAACAGGTACAATGGCAGCCTGGGAACGTCGAGCTACAGCAAGGGTACCCGGTTTCGCAACGCGGGCGGGGCCACGAGGACCGTCCGGTGTGAGTGCCACTTCACCGCCTGCCGCTAGAGTCCTCATTAGGCCCAGCAGTCCTCCGATCGCCCCTCTTGTACTCGAGCCCCGCACAACTGAGAACCCCCAATACTTCGCCGCACGCGAAAGGTACCCGCCGTCCTGGTGCTGACTCACGAGAAGAGTGATGCCCTGACCTCTGCGATGCCATAGTGGCGCCAACATGTAGCCATGCCACACAGCAAAAACGATTGGAGTTCCATCTCGCCTCAGCTGCTCGACTTGATCGTCCCCTACTATCTCGACGTGCCAGGTATGGGCTAGGATGCCAACGCACCGACCAACCACTGATTCCAGGAGCTTTCGCACTAGGCTACCAGACGTCGCGCCATCTCAGCTACTCGAACGCCTGCGCCTGGGCTGCCCAGGGCATTGCGAACTTGATGGAACGCCTCCTTCTGCTTCGATGCGGACTCGTCGTCCGAGTCAAAGAGTCGAGCAATGGCTTCTACGAGCCGCTCAGTGGTAGCGTCACCCTGTAGGAACTCGGGTGCTACGCCACGGCCGGCCAGCAAGTTCACCAGACCTATGTGGCGCAACTTCACGACTCGCCGTGCTACGGCGAAGGTGAGCGGATGCATCTGATAGGCGATCACCATCGGTGTATCGGTGAGCGCTGCCTCGAGGGTAGTCGTACCCGATTTGCAGAGGGCGGCATCGGCCGCGGCGAAAACCGCGCGTGCGTCATGTAGGTGGATCACGTCGCCGTCATCTGAATATGTCAGTCCCGAGACTCCGGCCAACACGATCTTGAGTCCAGGCAGATTCCTTTTCAGTGTTTTCGCTGTTTTCCGGAAAACTGGCCACAGCCTTTGTATTTCCTGAGGTCTGCTTCCGGGAAACAACCCCAGCACTGGCTCATCATCGCTCAGCCCGATCGCCGCACGTGCGTCTGATCGTGATGGAGGAGGAGGCATATCCAATAGCGGGTGTCCCACGAACTCCGCCTCGATCCCTCGTGTCCGAAAGAACGTTTCCTCGAACGGTAGAACTACGGCCGCCGATCGAACTGATCGACGCATTGACTTGGCACGCCACTCACCCCAGGCCCAGAGTTGGGGTACAATGTAATACAGGACGGGAATCCCGGCGTCTGCAGCGGCCTTGGCAACCCGAAGATGGAAGCCGGGATAATCAATGAGTATGGCGAGGTCGTAGCGACCAGTGAGAAAGCTCCGCTTCAACCGCCTCAATAGAAGCCAATGATCCGGAAGATTCTTCGCTGTCTCCGCCAGCCCCATGACCCGCATTTTGTCGAAGGGCTCGATGATGTTGGCTCCCGCGGAAGCCATCAGCGGTCCACCCAGGCCATCCACGACAACATCGGGGAGAGCGTTGTGCAGAGCGGTGATGAGGTTGGCGCCGTGTGCATCGCCCGAGAGTTCGCCGGCCGACACGAGGATTCGGGTCAGACGAGCACCCCCCGTTCGGAGCAAGCCACGAATTCGACAAGGTGCATCACCTCATCGATCGTTCCGCTCTCATGGCGGAGTCGGTCTATGGCCTGTGACGGCGTCAGATCTGAATTAAAAAGAAGGCGGTAGGCCTGCTTGAGGGCCATCTTAACATCTGTGTGGAATCCGGCTCGCGTCAGTCCGATCGTATTGATCCCGTATAGCTTATAAGGATTACCCGCAGCTCTCGTGTATGGTGGGACATCTTGGGGCAGGCGGGATCCTCCACCGACGAAGGCGTGCGTGCCGATGCGCACGAACTGGTGTACAGGAGTCAGACCGCCGATGGTCGCGTGCGGCTCGATGTGGACGTGTCCGGCTAGCTGAACCATGTTGGAGATCACTGCGTCGTTCTCAACAACGCAATCGTGTGCGATATGCACATAGCTCATTATGAAGCAGTTCGGTCCGACCGACGTGGTTCCCCTTGCCGCCGTGCCCCGGTTGATCGTGCAGTATTCTCTAATGGACGTGTTGTCGCCTATTTCCAGCCATGTTTCCTCTTGCTCGAATTTCCTGTCTTGCGGCTCACCTCCCAGCACCGTTCCCGTTCCGACGTAACAATCACTGCCGATGCGAGTGTTCCTCTCCACAACGGCATGGGAGGCAATGGTAGTGCCCTTTTTGATTGTCACGCTGGGACCGATGATCGAATATGGCCCCACCCTCACATCTGAATCCAACATTGCGTCAGAATCCACCAGCGCGGTGGGGTGAATTCGTGGGGTCACTTGTCTACGACCCGGGCCATCATCTCGGCTTCGGCGACCGGTTGGCCATCCACGTAACCGACTCCATGCATTCGACAGTTGCGGCCGCGGAAGTGCAGCATCTCGAGTTCGAAGCGAATCTGGTCACCGGGAATCACAGGCTTGCGGAACTTCACTTTGTCTATCGACATGAAGTAGACAACCTTGTCTTCCGGATTGTCGAAGGCGCCCATGAGAAGCATCCCGCCCACCTGAGCCATTGCCTCTACCACTAGAACCCCTGGCATGATCGGGTGCTCGGGAAAATGTCCCTGAAAGAAGGGTTCGTTGATCGTAACGTTCTTGATGCCCACGATTCGCTTGCCCGTCTCAATCTCGAGGATTCTGTCTACGAACAACATCGGATAGCGGTGCGGCATAGCGCCAAGGATCTCCTGAATGCCGAGGGCAGATTGACCTTGGCTCAGAGACGAACGCTCGATCGACCGGGCGAGTGCCAGGTTCCCTTCATGACTGGGCCGAAACGCGGTGATCTCTCCCTTGAACCTACCGCCAAGCAGAGCTAGATCGCCCAACAGGTCAACCGTCTTGTGCCGCACGAACTCGTCGGGCCAGATGAGTGCGTTGCCTATAATGCCTTGGTCGGAAAGCACGATCGCGTTGCTTTCCGTTGCTCCTCGAGCCAGTCCCTGGGAGCGGAGAGCCTCAGCTTCTCGCTCGAATCCAAAAGTACGAGCCTGTGCAAGTTGGCTCTCGAATTCGTGCGGCGTAATGTCAAAGCATCCGGATTGGCGGCCGATGAGCGGATGATCCCACTCAATAGTGACGGTCAGACGCGTCTGCTCACTTGGTGTTACGGAATAAGTTGCACCACCTTTCCGAACGACGAACGGTGTGCGGATTCGATGATACGTGGGAGTTCCCCCGACCTCTGTCGGCACCGCTGCGGTTAGCGCTTTGACAAATGCGTCGGCACTGCCGTCGGCGATTGGTAATTCAGGACCTTCCATGTCGATCAGAATGTCGTCGATCTCTAACGCCGCTACCGCCGCCAAGACATGCTCAACAGTTTCTACAGTGGCATCGCCGTTGCCCAAACAGGTTCGACGTTCAGCGTTGTGAACCGATGAAGTGCGGGCTCGTATCGTCGGTGAGCCCTCGATGTCCGTACGCCTGAATGCGACGCCGTGATCGACCTCAGCTGGCCGGAACGTGACCTTGGCCGCCGAACCCGTGTGGATGCCTATTCCTTCAACGCTGGTGGGCTGAGTGACAGATCTTCTACTCTCCGACATTCGACTCCAAAAGCCGTTCGATAGTCGGCGTCATGGTTGCAAGTTTTTTGAGGGCGGCAGTCTGCCGCAGCACCGCTCGGTGAGACCGCGCGGGATATCCCGACACGGTAGCGCCAGCGGGGATATTGCCAATGACGCCGGCTTGCGCAGCTACGCGCGCACCGCGACCAACCGTTAGGTGACCGGCAAGACCTGCCTGGCCGGCAAGAAGAACGTTGTCTTCAACAGTCACGCTTCCTGCCACGCCTACCTGAGCCATGATCAGGCAGCGCGCGCCTATGCGCACGTTGTGGCCCACTTGAACCAGGTTGTCGATTTTCGTTCCCTTGCCAATCACTGTTTCATCTAGACTGCCACGGTCGACAGTCGTGTTAGCGCCCACCTCTACGTCATCACCAAGAACACAGCCGCCAACATGGTTGATTCGCTCATGTACTGAGTCCACCTGTACGTAGCCAAAACCGGACGATCCTACTCTCGCTCCTGCCTTTACCAGCACTCGGTTGCCCATCTGCGTGCCCGAATGAATCAGCGCGTGCGCTCCGATCTCGCACGCGTCGCCAAGTACGGCGTAGTCCGCTATCACTGCAAATGGGCCCACTATGCAGTTACTTCCCAAGTGAACGTTCGCGCCGAGGGTAGCGTGGGCACCCAGTGATATTCGATCATTCCACCGGGCGCCGCTAGCTACTCTTGCGGTTGGGTGAACCCCCCACACGGTCTCCGGTTTGGGATACATGGTACGTAGAACGCAACTCATTGCCATGCGGGCGTCATCCACCAGAACAAGAGTCGCGGATCCGGTGGCGACGTCCCCGAACTCAGGAGTCGTCAGCACCGCACCCGCGCTAGTGCGTTCAAAATAAGGCAGATATCTGCCCGATGCAAGAAACGAAAGATCGGTTGGGCCCGCCCTGTCAAGCGCCGCAACACCAGTCAGAATCGTGTCGCGACGACCGACTAGCCGTCCTCCGACTAGCTCGGCAATTTGGCCGGTGGTGAGGGTGCTAGCTTGTGGCGGACCGGCCGGTCTACTCGTTACCACCTTGGGTACCGCGAATACGGCTCACGATGAGTGACGTGAGATCGAGTGTTGGGTCGGCCGAAATAATTACTCCACGAGCCGCTGCTATATCGAACACGATGGACAGATTCCTTTCGGCCCGCACTCCATCGATAACCGTCTGGATCCTTGCCTCTAGCGGAGCCATGAGTTCTCGTTGGCGTTCCTGCACGCGGCCATTCAATTCGTCTGTCCGCTGCTGGAAGCGCTGACCCATCTGTTGCAGCTCCAGCACCTTCGCGTCGCGCGCAGCTGGACTCAGCATTGTCTGTTGCTGGTCAAAGGCTTTGCTCGCAGAGTCCATCTGCTGTCGCAGCGATAGAGCTTCGTCCCGGAAGTTTTGCACGTCGGCTGCCAGCGTCGAATCGGCAGTTGCGAATCCGGGGGTTTGCTGCAAGACGATGTCGGAGTTCACGAACCCAACTCGGGAGTCCTCGTTGATTGCCCCCGTTCCCACCATGATCAAAACGATCGATGCGGCGATTGCCCAACGGGCCATTTTTCTCTCCATGTGCGTGTATTGTGGTATTTAGTTTCAACTTTGCTATGTGACATTCTAGAAAAAATTTCCCAACTTGAAATGCAATTTCCAACCAGGGTCGCTATTCCCCAGCAGGTCCCTGCGATCGAATCCGTACGCGTAGTCCAATCCAATGGGACCGAGTGGTGACATTAGGCTGACGCCGATTCCAGCACCGCGGAACAAGCGGGTTGGGTTGAATTGGCTAGGACGCGCCCAAACGTTGCCTGCATCAAAGAAGGTATTGAGATAGAGTTGTGAGCTGAATCGTGCCCCGATCTCAGCCGTCGATTGGAAATAGGAGGCGCCAAAGGCGTTCACGGTGTTGGCCCGGAAGCTGCTGGCTCCTGCGTCAAATCCCAATGGCGTGATGGAGAATTCCTCATAGCCCCGCAGCGGAATTCCGAACTGGGTGCCGCCCATTGAGAAGAGTTGGCGAAAGTGTGGACCGATATTCCCCCAAACGAAACCGGATTGACTCTTCATTCCGAGCACTAACTGAATGCCCTCCGAGCCAAGCTGCCCGGTTCCTCCGATCCGTCCAAGGGGAGCATACCACCGCCCCTCGACCGTACCTCGTCGAAAATTACCGCTACCACCGAGTGGGCCCCCGTTTTGCGTAACCCTGATTTGATGCATAGTGCCGGCAACCGGGAACGGTAGACCAATTCGAGTGTCTCGCACTATGCCAAGGCCGGCAGTAGATAGAATACAGCTCCCGCACGTAAACCGTGATGACAGCGTCGGGGAGTTGAATTCACTCTGCTCGATCGAGTACGACGTCTGGAGCCGAGTGTTTCGAGAGCTAAGGATGGGAAATCCGAATTGCACACTCAATCCACGTGATGTGATGCGTCCGAGGTCTGCAACGGTGAATCGCAGGCGCGAACTGTGAGCCGAAAGCGTGGTGGAAATGAGCCCACCACGCAATGATGGATCAGTGTACGTGATGTTGAAGTCACTGATGTTTCGTCCGAACTGCCACTGGAACTGAATGTGTTTACCGCGCCCGAACAGGTTGGGCTCGTCCAAGCCGATGAAACCTCCTACACCAATGCCCTGCCCTACCGAAGCGCCGAAGTTGACATTGCCTGTATGTTTTTCGATTACTGTGAATATCACGTCGATGTCGCCCTGATTGTTGGACGGACTGGTTTGCGGAATTGGCAGGGGTTGTTCGAAGAATCCGAGGTTTGAAAGATTTTGGTACGACTGAATGAAAGCGTCTTGGCGGAACAGATCTCCGGGTACCACGATTATGGCGCGCCGGATCACATCCTCGTGTGTGACGTTGTTGCCGCGAATGATCACCTTGTTGACGATAGCGGGAGATCCCTCGACGATGTCCCACTTGAGGTCGACAACGTTACGCCCATCCGGGGTCGTCCGCCGGTCGATCGACTGGTTGACGCGAGCGTAGATATATCCGCTATTCGAGTAGAACTGGCTGACCTGTTCTGTGGCCGCATCCCATTTGTCCCTGTCGAATTGACGTCGGCTGGGTGCAATAGCTCTGGCGCTAAAGGCTGCTGCATCTGTATTGCGAAAGGGATAGACCTGCTCGAGTTGTTCGGTTGAGAAGTAATGGTTGCCTCTTATCTCGAAGCTCCCGACCTCATACCTGTTACCTTCCGATACCGAAAGCAACAACGATCCCTTACCAGTTTCTTCGTCGACAATGAGTGTGTCGCTCTGCACGTGGAAGTCTATATATCCTTCTGATCCGTAAAATTCGGGGAGCTGGCTCCTTATGTCAGCATCCAGCACATCCTCACTGTATTCTCCCTTCTTCCACCACCAGAAGCCTTCTGTTCCGCTGCTCATCTTACCGGCCACCTCAGAATCCGAAAACGCATCGTTTTTCTCTATGATGATCTCGGAAAGCGTAACACGGCGTCCCTCCTCAACATCGTAGAACACGGCGATACTGCCGTCATCTTGAGTAATTGTACGGAGTCCGATCTTTGCAGTGTAGTAGCCGCTCTGTTTGTAGAGCGAATCAATAGCCGAGCGCGCAGCAGCAGCGACGGCTGGGTCGTAAGGACGGCCTTCGAGCAACTTTACCCTACCACGCACCTTACGTTCGCTGATTTGCTTGGGCCCTCTCACTGCCCACCGCGCAAGCATCGGCCGCTCGGTCACTGCAATGACCAGGATGTTCTTCCCTGCGCCACTTGTTTGGAACATTTGAAGATCAGATATCTGTCCCGTGGCATAGAGCATGTCGATTGCGTTCTGAATGTCACGGAATCCAACAGGAGTGCCCAACGGAACATTGGCGCGCAAGATGACTGTCTCTCGAGTGAGACGTTGAACGCCCTCTACCGAAATGCTGTCAAAAACGACCGTGCGCTGACCCGCCTGGCCCTGCCCGAAGATTGGGGCGGGAGCGAGACCAACTAGGAGGGCAGCAAATGCGACAACCTTCATTACGCCTTGCTGTTCGAGAGCGCCCTGAAGACCAGCTTCTCGCCGTCAGGATCGACGTCGACCCGGACCTCATCTCCCGGGGCAAACTCCTTGACCAGAATCTTATCGGAGAGGGGATCCTCGATGTAGCGCTGGATCGCTCGCTTGAGAGGTCGTGCTCCATAGTGTTCGTCATATCCATGGTCGACCAGAAAACCGGTGGCCGCATCAGTTCGCGTCAACGATATGCGTTCAGCCATGAGGCGTTCGCGAAGTTGGTCGAATAGGATGCCTACAATGTCTTTGATGTGATCGCGCGTGAGTTGGTGGAACACTATGACATCGTCCAACCGGTTCAGGAACTCAGGATTGAAAACGCGGTTGATCTCATCTTTGATCTTCTCCGACATCTTGTCGTACCCTAGCTGAGATTCGGATTGCTGGAATCCGAGTGCCTTCCCCTTGGTTATGTCCCGCGCTCCAACATTTGACGTCATGATCACGACTGTGTTCTTGAAGTCGATCAATCGGCCATAATTGTCCGTTAGGTGGCCTTCATCCAAAACCTGTAAGAGGATGTTGAACACGTCCGGATGCGCCTTCTCTATTTCGTCTAGCAGCACCACAGCGTATGGCTTGCGTCTTATCGACTTTGTCAAAGACCCGGAGTCTTCGTAACCGACGTATCCAGGAGGAGCGCCGATCAAACGGCTCACGCTGAATTTTTCCATGTACTCCGACATATCGATCCGAATCAACGACTGGTCGTCGGCGAACAAAAAGCGCGCGAGGGCTCGGGCGAGCTCGGTTTTTCCGACACCGGTAGGGCCGCAGAAAATGAACGTACCAATGGGACGTTTTGGATCCTTGAGACCCGCTCTGGACCGCCTGATGGCGCGGGCAATCGCCTCGATTGCGGGGTCCTGGCCGACCACGGACTTGTGAAGTTCTTGCTCCATTCGAAGCAGTCTCTGGGTTTCGGCTTCCTGTAACCGCTGTACTGGAATGCCTGTCCAGCGGGAAACTATGAACGCTACTTCCTCCTCACCGATTGTTGGACGGTGCGTCTGGCGCTCCTTCTCCCATTCTTCCCTACATCGCCTAATTTCTGCCTGGAGTTCTCTTTCCTGGTCTCGCAGAGAAGCAGCTCGTTCGAAATTCTGATCGCGTACAGCTTCTTCCTTTTCTTGATCGATCCTCTCGAGATCCTGCTTCAGACTCTCGACTTCCGGAGGTGGAACCTGTGCGGCCAAACGGGCGCGTGCTGCCGCTTCGTCGATCACATCTATAGCCTTGTCGGGCAAGAATCGGTCAGTGATGTAGCGTTCCGCCAACCGACCAGCCGCCTCGAGCGTAGCATCGGGAATGGACACTTTGTGATGGTCCTCGTAACGCTGTCGTAGGCCCTTCAAGATCTCTAACGTCTCGTCAACGGTAGGAGGTTCGACGATCACAGTCTGGAAACGTCGCTCCAGTGCCCCGTCCTTCTCGATGTACTTGCGGTACTCGTTGAGGGTCGATGCACCGACGCATTGGAGTTCTCCGCGCGCAAGGGCCGGCTTGAGCATGTTGGAAGCGTCAATGGCGCCCTCGGCGGCACCGGCGCCCACCAACGTGTGAAGCTCGTCGATAAAGAGAACTATGTTCTTGTTCTGCGCGATCTCGTTCATCACTGCCTTGAGCCGTTCTTCAAACTGCCCGCGGTATTTCGTACCCGCTATTACGGCAGCCATATCGAGAGCCAGCACGCGGTGTCCCTGCAGCGACTCAGGTGCGTTGCCCGATGCGATGAGTTGGGCAAGGCCCTCAACAATTGCCGTCTTGCCGACACCCGCTTCTCCGATCAGCACCGGGTTGTTCTTCTTGCGACGAGATAGAACCTCGATCACTCGCTGGATCTCCATCTCCCTACCGATTGTGGGATCGAGTTGCCCCTCGGTAGCAAGACTCGTTAGGTCGCGGCAGAAGTGATCGAGTGCTGGTGTCTTGGATTTCTTTTCTGGTCGTCCGGCAGCTGCGCCGGGTTCGCCCTTGGTCGGTGACGGCATGTCGCTTCCCAACAGCCGTAATGTTTCGGCTCGAGCTTGCTCAAGCGTAACACCTGCGTCATTCAGCACCTGCGCGGCGATCCCTTTTTCCTCCCGTAGCAAACCCAACAGAAGATGCTCAGTCCCAACGTAGGAGTGGTTGAGTTCCCGGGCCTCGCCCATGGCGAGTTCTAGTACCTTCTTGGCGCGTGACGTGTACGGGAGATCCGGCCCTTCGGGCGCAGGGACCTTGCCTTTTTTCACCGTCTCCTCAATGCGCTGCTGGATCTCATCGAGGTCAACGTTGAGGTTTGTTAGGACTGCTGCGGCGACCCCCTCACCCTCGCGGATCAGCCCCAACAGGATGTGTTCCGTACCGACGTACTCGTGATGCAGCCGCGCTGCTTCTTCACGAGCCATCTGGAGGACTTTTCGCACCCTGTCGGTGAAATTGTAACCGTTCATCGGTTGTTCCGATTCTCCCCGTTGCCAGCCTATCGCAACCTAGAAACCCCGGGCCGCCTCGGCTTCCAGCTCATGCCTAACATGGGTGGCCCGCAGCACGGCCAAGTCCGCCGTTGAGAGGTCTCTGCCCTCGGGTCGGGCCAGATGGGCCGGCTGTGTAAAGACCAGTAGTTTGTTCAAACTGTATACACTCAAGTTCTTAATCAGGTTCAGTCCGACACCGAGCCGCACCCCGCTCAGCAGGTTCATCATTTCCTCAAACGAGAGGCTCCGCGCATAGCGCAGGAGCCCATACGCCCGCCACACCTTGTCTGCGATCACGGGCTGGGCGTCTTGCTGAAGAATTTCCCTGGCCTGAACTTCATACGCGATCACCTGTCGGACAATCTTTCCGAGGTGATCTAACAACTCATCTTCAGACTTGCCGAGAGTCGTCTGGTTGGACAACTGGAAGAAGTTTCCGACGACCTCGCTGCCCTCTCCGTAAAGCCCTCTAAACGTAAGCCCCACCTGGGATAACCCCTGTAGGACCTTCGCAATTTCCTTCGTGAGCACCAGGCCGGGAAGGTGGACCAAGACTGACGCTCGCAGCCCCGTGCCTGCGTTGGTCGGGCACGACGTAAGGTAACCAAACTCGGGATGAAAGGCGAAGGACAGCCGCGTTCCGAGGCTGGTATCCAGTCTGTCGAGACGGTCGTATGCCTCGGGCAAGGAGAAGCCAGATTGCAGGCTGTGGAGTCGGAGGTGATCCTCTTCGTTGATCATTATCCCCAACTCGCCATCGGTAAGCAGAGCCGCCGCGTGCCTTGGGCCTGCGCTATCCTCCAAGCCTGCCAGCTCCTTCGACACGAGGTGCCGCTCGTGAAGCAGTTGCCGCTCCATGGGCTCCAGTTCGCCCAGCCGGAATACGGTGGCCCCGTCCAGTACGTCGGGTTCTTGGCCAACCGAAACAACCTGATCGAGCACCGACTCCAGATCCGGATCCTTTGCACGAACGCTGAACGGAAGTCCCTGGAGATTGCGCGCCAGTCTCACCCTGGTCGAGAGCACTATCTGGCTCTCCGGACCGCTCGCATTGAGCCACGATATACCGCTATCCTTGAGGAGACTCAGGTCGATTGTCATTCGATAGCCCTGATACGGTCTCTTAATTCGGCGGCGAGTTCGAAATTTTCGGCCGCGACAGCACCTTTCAGTTTTTGACGCAATTCGGTGAGCCGGTACCTCTTTGTGTCGGAGTCGCCCAACTCGGGAGTGAGGTAAACCTCTCCGGTGTGATGACTGGAGCCATGAAGTCTGCGGAGCAGATCTCTCAGATGGCCTTCGAAGGAATCGTAGCAGTGAGGACAGCCAAGCCGGCCCGTTTTCCGAAATTCTTGAAGTGTGCTGTTGCAAAAGTCACAGCTCTGCTGCGCATCGCCGGAGCCGATCTCTGTCCCTACTCCCTGCCCCAACGAGGCGAGGAAATCCGAGAGCGGGAATTTGGCTACGCTCGTTTCCGTTTGTACGCCTTTCTCCGCCGCACACTGGGGGCAAAGATGTAGGGTGGTCACCGAGTTGTCGACGACCTGAGTGAGGTGTACCGCCGCCTCTCTCTCTCCGCAATTGTCGCACCGCATTACGGTAGCGCTCCAACTGAGTCGACCGGCTCGAGCAGGCCGTCGGTTAACAACAGAATCCGATCCGCACGTTCAGCCAACGAACGGTTGTGCGTGACCACAACGAGCGCCGTTTCAAGATTGCGTGCCAATCCGAAGAGAAGGTCGTGAAGTCGCTCGCTATTGAAATTGTCCAGGTTGCCGCTGGGCTCGTCCGCCAAGACTACCCGAGGATCTCGGGCTAACGCTCTGGCCACTGCACAGCGTTGTTGTTCGCCCCCCGATAGCGCGGCAGGTCGATGAGTCATCCGGCCGGCGAGGCCGACCGTGGCAAGAAGCTCTTCTGCACGTCCGCGCGCGTTATCTTCAGACTCACCGCCGATCAGCAATGGCATCATCACGTTTTCCAACGCGGAAAATTCGCGCAACAGGTGATGAAACTGAAAAACGAATCCCAGTTTTTCGTTACGAAGTGTGTCACGTTCGCCTGCCGAAAGATCGCTGTATCGCTGACCGTCCAACAGAATCTCACCCGCCGTTGGTGCGTCGAGGGCACCCAACAAGTGAAGTAGCGTGGACTTGCCGGCACCACTTGAACCGGCGATCGCCACCACCTCTCCGGGAAGCAGTGTTATGTCCGCGTGTCTCAGCACTTCGATCGACGTTTCACCGCCTCCCCGATAGGTCTTCCTGATGCCCCGCGCCTCGATTACCGGATTCATTCGTACTTGATCGCGTCAACAGGGTGGAGCGAAGCCGCTTGCTGCGCCGGATAGATGGTTGCCAGTGTCGCCACTAGAATGCTGGCCACTACGATCGCTATCAGGTCCAAGGAATCGACCTGGACTGGGAGATGGTCTATGAAGTACACGCTAGGGTTGAGTTCTATGATCTTCCGCTTGTCGATCGAGTAAGCCAATACGAGCCCCAACACGCTTCCAATGCCCGTCCCGACTACCCCAATGAATGTGCCTTGGAGCAAGAACGTCCGCCTAATGATTCGGGCCGGAAGCCCCATAGCCCTAAGGATGCCTATCTCTCGGGTCTTATCTCTTACCAGCATCGTCAAGGTGCTGACAATATTAAATGCTGCGACAATCACGATTAACAGCAGTATCGTTCCCATGGCGAGTTTTTCTAGCTGGAGCGCCGAGAACAGCGCGTCATTTTGGCTTTGCCAGTCGACGACACGGTAGGGGTAGTCCAGTTTTTCCTCAAGCTCCGCGGCTACGCTCGGTGCGTCCCAAGGGTCGGACAGACGCACATCCAGACCTGTCACCGCCTCTCCGAGACCAGCAAATTCCTGTGCGAGGTCCCTTGGGAGCATCGCGTATCCGTTGTCGTACTCGAACATGCCGGTTTCGAACTGATCGGTCACCTCGAAAATCCAGAACTTTGGCACAAATGCTCCGAGTGCGGGATTGAACTTGCTTCCGATCGGAGAGATTACGGACAAGCGATCTCCCGGATAAGCCGATAGCCGCTGCGCCAGACGCCTGCCCAGGATGATCCCTCCATCGACGGTATCCGACTCGGTTTCAAAGCTGAGGTCGCCGGCCCGTAGTTTGGCTGCCAAAGGGGTTACCGGGAGGCCCGTTGTATCGAGATCCATCCCCAGGATGTACGCACCTTCACTGTAGTCAAATCCAGCTGAGAGCAGTCCTTGGCTCAAAACAAACGGACGGACCGAGATCACTTCGGGGTGGGTCTTAACCTTCTCCTGCACTAACTCCCAGTTCTCGAGGAGCAGGCCCTGTCCGTACGTCAGGATTCTCAGGTGAGGAGTCGCAATTAGAATCTTCTCACGCAGATCGTTTTGCATCCCGTTCATGACTCCCATGACGACGATCAGAGCCATTACCCCAATTGCCACACCGCCGGTTGCGATCAGCGTAATGAGCGATACCAGTCGCGACGATTTCCTGCTTCGGAGATAGCGCCCGGCGATTGTGACCTCGAGCCGGCTCATGAATCGGGCCTCAACATGGGGAAGAGTATGACGTCGCGGATAGAGGCTTTTTCGCTCAACAGCATGACTAGTCGGTCGATGCCCAATCCACACCCTCCGGTGGGTGGCATTCCGTACTCGAGTGCGCGAAGGTAGTCCTCGTCGACCCGGTGCGCCTCATCGTCTCCCGCTGCTCGTGCAGCCACTTGCGCCTCAAATCGCTGACGTTGATCGTCGGGGTTGTTGAGTTCGCTGAACGCGTTGGCCAGTTCCTGCCCCTGCACGAAAAGTTCGAACCGCTCGGCCAATTCGGGATCCCCGCGCTTCGGCTTGGCGAGCGGAGAAATCTCGATGGGGTAATCGACGACGAACGTGGGTTGCTGCAGATGTGGTTCCACAAAATGCTTGAACAACTCGTCCATCAATTTGGTTCGCGGCATTTTGTCGAGATCGGGGATGTCGTGTGACTCCAAGGGAATCCGGATTGCGTGGTCGTCAGCGGTTTGGAGATCTACACCGGCGTGTTTACCAACAAGATCCATATAGGCCAGTCGGTCCCACGGCGGTGAGAAATCGAAGGTGGCTCCAAACCGTTCAATCACGGAGGCCCCGCATACCTCGCGCACAAGTCCCTCCAACATCTGTTCGAGAAGCACCATTATGTCTGAATAATCGGCATAAGCCTCGTAGAACTCCAGCATGGTGAACTCGGGGTTGTGCATCCGGTCTATCCCCTCGTTTCGGAAATCCTTGCCGATTTCATAGACCTTCTCGAGTCCCCCCACTATGCAACGCTTTAAATAGAGTTCCGTGGCAATTCGCAGATAGAAGTCGCAATGCAGTGTGTTGTAGTGCGTACTGAACGGGCGCGCCATGGCGCCGCCATAAAGTGGCTGAAGGACCGGTGTCTCGACCTCGACGAATTCTCTCGAATCGAGGAACTCTCGTATGTACGACACGACTTGCGCCCTAAACCGGAATAGATCGCGTGTATCGCTGTGTACTGCGAGGTCGACGTAGCGTTCTCTGTAGCGGATTTCCGGATCGGAAAGTTCGTTATGTTGAACGCCATCGGCATCTTCCTTACCGAGCGGCAACGGTCTGAGTGCTTTAGTGAGCAGCGTGAGTTCTTTGATATGGACGGTTGTCTCGCCGGTCCTGGTCTTGAACATATACCCTTCCAGGCCTATGAGATCTCCCAGGTCAAGGAGCTTGACTAACTCATAGACGTCCTCACCGACTTCGTCACGCCGGATATAGAACTGGACTTTTCCGGTCTGATCTGCAACGTGTCCGAAAGTCGTCTTGCCGTGGGGTCGCAGTGCCACTATGCGTCCTGATAGTCGCACTGCAGGTTGATCCTCGACGTCGAGCTCGTTCGCTGAGTGTGCCGAATGAGTCCGGCGATAAGAGTATTGAAACGGTTCTATGCCACGCTTTCTGAGCGCGGCCAGTTTCTCTCGTCTTGCCTCTTCGATGAACGACCGCGCGACTTCGCTCATGCTGCCCTGCCTCCAAACTGCCGCAGAAAGGATTGAATAAAGGCATCGATGTTACCATCCATGACAGATCGAACGTCAGAGATCTTTAGTTCGGTTCGGTGATCGTTGACCATCGTATATGGTTGGAAGATGTAGGAACGAATTTGATTACCCCAGCTGATGGTCGTCTTGGATGCTTCGACCTCGGCGCGCTTTTTTTCTTGTTCTTCGAGGGCTCTTTGATAAAGCGCAGCCTTCAACATCTTGAGAGCGGTTGCCCTATTCTTGAACTGACTGCGCTCCTGCTGGCAAGAGACTACTATCCCCGAAGGTGTGTGCCGTAGCCGGACGGCGGAGGATGTCTTGTTGACGTGCTGTCCACCGGCACCGGACGCACGGAAAACGTCCATCTCGATGTCATCGTCGCGCAGATCGATCTCCACGGTATCGTCCACCACCGGATAGACAAATACAGATGCAAACGACGTGTGTCGCCGCGATTGCGTGTCGAAGGGAGAGATCCTCACCAGACGGTGAACACCCTTTTCGGCCTTCATGTAGCCGTAGGCGTATTCTCCTTCGATCTCAATAGAAGCCGACTTGATGCCGGCTTCGTCTCCCGACACTAGATCGAGCACCTTGACAGAGTACCCATGCTGTTCGGCCCAACGGGTGTACATCCGAAGTAGCATCTCCGCCCAGTCCTGGGATTCGGTCCCGCCGGCTCCTGGGCGCACGGTGAGCAATGCGGAGCGCGGATCATCCGGCCCTTGCAGCATGTTCTGGAGTTCGAGTTGTCCGAGTTCCCGGGCGAGCCTGTTGGCCTCTTCAGTCAAGCCCACCTCGATCTCCGGATCAGGTTCTATTGCAACCAGCTCCGCAAGTTCGAGCGCTTCTTGGGTGCGATGACTTAGATCGGAGTGGGGCTCCGTCCAGCGTTTGAGTTGGCGGATTTCGTCGACGGTTGAACGAGCGCTGCCAGAATCGTCCCAGAATCCGGGCGCCAACATGGAGGATTCGAGTTCGCTTAGTCGGCTCTGCTTGGCATCAATGTCAAAGATAACCTCGGAGTTCAGCGAGTCTCCCGCTTATGTCCCCAAGGCGCTCTTGGATCGTCTCTGCCATCTCAGCTCCTACCAAAAAACCGTTATGTGAATTGAGTCGTCCGGACGGGACTGTCCAGACGACTCATGCGGAGGCAAATATAAGCCACTCAGGCACTTAACACCACCCTAAAAGATCTTCTGACCTCCCGCCAAGATATCGTTCAGGGCCTCAGTAAAGTACGGCGTCGAGTTGGCCACATCTTCTCCCACTTGGACCACGTATTCCCCCCAACTCTTCTTGATCTCCTCCTCGAACGCAGTCTTGAGATTGCCGTCGTGGAGTGCGTCCTGCCGCTTCTTGGGCTGATATACGATCATATCCGAGACTAGTGCCCTGGCGAGCCGTCGAGCCTTCTGGCTTGGGTCTTTCGATAGGAATGGATTGACCGGGCGTCTCGGCTGCGTTGTCGCTGGAGTCGGAGCCGCTGTGGGTGCCGGTGCTGGGGCCGCCAGCTCGGCTGGCTGAACTGGAGATGGCTCCGGCTCGACTGCGGTGGTGGTCGCCGGCACATCCGGCTCTGGCGGTGGTGGCGGCGGCCGCTCCGGTGCAACGGGCTGAGTGATGGGCATTCCTGGAGTGGGGCGAAATACGGGAGCACTCGGGCGCGGTGGTACTGGTGATGGACTTGGTGCACCTCCTATATCTGGCCGCGGCTGGGTGAACGGTCGTGATAGACGAGGTGCAGAAGGCGGTGGGGCTGGTTGCGTTGGTGGCTCAGGCGACTGATCGCGCACAAGCTCCGGTCCGCCGGTGGGGGCGGGGGCGGTCTCCAGACCGACTTCGGTCTTGGTGACTGGCGAGGTATTCGGTGCCTGTATCGCAATCACGGCGGCACAAGATCCACACCGCGCCCTGATGCCAACCTGCGGTACTTTGGCGGGGTCTACGCGATAAACAGCTTCACACGACGGGCAACGTACGTTCATTGTTAACGTTCCTCGTCTTCTATTGACTTCGGTCGGCGTCGCTGCGTCGGTCGACGACGAACACCGAGCCAGGCAGAGTCTTGGCGTACATTTTCATTTCGGTTGCAGTCTCGCTCACCTCAGCTGGGTGTGTAAATACGTGATTCTCGTTGGTCACAACACCGATCGACAAAGTCATCAACGGAACGCGATGTAGATGGCCTCGTCTGTCCTTTCCAAAGAAATATCCCGCTCGCTGATCCTGCACGCTGTATTGATACGGAATCAGGTTATCAAAAACCGAGACGATTTCCCCGCATACTTCCTGGATTCGCTCAAGTGGTAAGATAATAATGAAATCGTCTCCACCAATATGACCGAGAAAGCCGTTGCTTGGGCACAGGCCCTTTACTACATCCCGGAGAATTCGGGAAACTAGCAGGATAATCCTGTCTCCGTCATAGTAGCTGTATCGGTCGTTGAACTCCTTGAAGTGATCCAGGTCAGCGTAACATATCGCGAACAGTTCGCCGTTGTCGAGCCTGACGCGTAGGGCGCGCTCAATTTCCGTGGTGCCCGGGAGTAGTGTGGACGGGTGCACCGCCACATTTCTCTCGGTGCGCGCCAGAAGAACGTCGAGCCTGCTGTGTTGCTCAGCGGCTTCGAACTGCGGTGTGATGACTTCGTCTGAGCCGGCCTCGAACCAATGTTGCACCTGGTCGGTGGCATGTTGGCCTGCCACGGCCACGATAGGTACAATGGCACTAAACGGGTCGCCCTTGAGCGATCGGCAAAGTGCTGGCCCATCGTCCCCAGACCCGTCCGCGTCGATCACGATCAATACGGGTGGGCTGCGCAGAGCCACCGTTTCCAACTCGTCACGATCGCTGAAGGGGACTACCGAGAACGGCTTAGTCCCGAGCCAACTTGAGATCAGATCGGGGACGGGACGCTCGGCCGGGGAAAAATAGAGTACCGTCGGACGCGTCCGCACCGGTCTCCTTTCATGCTCGTAATTGCAAGTGTCGGCAAAACTTACGGGTCCTAGGTCGAGAAGTCAAACCGCGCTGGCAAGCCCGGCGAGGCTAAGTCAGAAGGAAGTCGCCTCGTCAATGAGCATTATCGGAATGCTCTCTTCGACCGCATAGATCAGCCGGCATTTGTTACAGACCAGCTCCTCTTTCGGGTCAGTTCGGTATTCCAGCTCTCCCTTGCACTTGGGGCAGACGAGGATCTCTAATAGGTCCTGAGGTAGGCTCATCAATTCCTCTTCGGATCTGTGGGTACGGGAAGCCCCAGCATTTTAAGTATCTGAGGGCTGGAGCGCCACTTCGGAAGAACTTTGACCCGTAGATCCAGGTAGACCCGCTCCCCGACCAACTCTTCGATCTTGGTGCGAGCGGATTGCCCCAGGGACTTTATGGTGCGACCGCCTTTCCCGATAACGATTCCTTTCTGTGATTCTCGTTCCACGTACACAACGGCACTGATGTACACAGGGCTTTCGGTCTCCCGAAATTCATCGATCTGGACGGCGATCGCATAGGGCAGCTCTTGCTCAAGTATCTCGAAAGCTGACTCGCGAACTAATTCAGTCGTAAAGAACCGCAGGGGCTGCGTGCTGACGTCCTCTGCGTCGTAGCGAAACGGTCCGGGCTTCGCGCGCGTTCCGCACCACTCGAGTATTGCGGGAATCCCCTGCCCCGTCTGGGCCGACACTACGAATTGCGCTGCGCTGCGATCCGGGCGATCGCATTCAGCGAGCACGTCTGCCTTGGTCAAGACGGTCGCGATGTGCGTCGGAAGTCCATCGTGATCGGCCGGCAGAATGGTTTCTAGTGGCGGTGGAGTTCCATCGGTGATGGGGTGTGTGTAAATGACCGCATCTGCGCTCGACAGAGCTTCGGTTGCCGATAATAGCATCGATGTCTGCAAGTCGTTGTGTGGAGTTAGCAGGCCAGGTGGATCGACGAATACGAGTTGAAGGTTGCCTTCGGTATGCACTCCCATGACCGAGTGCCGAGTTGACTGCGGCTTTGACGAGGTAATGGCGAGCTTCTGACCGATCAGTGCATTCAGCAGTGTGGACTTACCCGAGTTGGGTTTGCCAGCAAGGGCTATGGTGGCAAATCGGGTGTCTTGTTCGGGCGTTGTCATCAGGGGAAGTATACCGAATGTCCAAAGACGAATGTCCAATAGCCAAGTCAAATACTATTGGACATTGGCCATTGGACATTCATAAGTGAGGCTGGCAACGGTCTACTCTCCCACGGAAGATCTCCCGCAGTACCATCGACGCTGACAGGCTTAACTACCGTGTTCGGGATGGGAACGGGTGTGGCCCTGTCGCGCTAGTCACCAGCCAAAAGCATATTGACGGTAAGTATGGATGAAAATGGGGGAAGAGAAAGAGATCAAGCTTCACGGGCGATTAGTACGGCTCGGCTCAAGCGCTTGCACGCCTTACACCTGCCGCCTATCAACGTGGTGGTCTCCCACGGCCCTTCAGGGACCTAATGGTCCAGGAGTGTTAATCTTGGGACGGGTTTCCCACTTAGATGCTTTCAGCGGTTATCCCTACCCGACGTCGCTAACCGGCGATGCCACTGGCGTGACAGCCGGGACACGAGCGGTCGGTCCAATCCGGTCCTCTCGTACTAGGATCGGCCTCCCTCAACACTCCAACGCCCACGACGGATACAGACCGAACTGTCTCACGACGTTCTGAACCCAGCTCGCGTACCGCTTTAACCGGCGAACAGCCGGACCCTTGGGAC
>JAZDCZ010000217.1:0-8150 GCA_036679605.1 Gemmatimonadota bacterium | reverse complement strand
CGCCGTACACGAGCAGCCCGCCGGTCGTCAATCGAGTTTGTCCAACAGCCCGCAACCGTTCATACATCGATCATGCGGGTAGTGACGGTCGAAGACGTGCTTGCCCGCTCGAAACGAACCACCGCAACGAGGACACCGAAGCGTTGCACTGCGGACCACGAACGCGACGTAGCCTATAAACATACCAAGAGCCGCGATCGAGAATACCGTTTCGTTGGCGAATATCGTACAGGCGACAACGGCCGACCCGATGAAAAACCAACGACGCAAGCCTAGCGTGATGTCGGCGATACGCTTCAAACCAACGCGTTCGGCGTCGGTCGGCTCGCCGGCCTGACCGCTATTCTCTTGCCACGAAGCCATACCCATTCCCTATGACCGCGAACCCAAGCCGTCGCTTCAAGGTGCGTTGCGACGCAAGAACAACTTATTGACCGTCCTCGTTTCAATGACCGACGCCGTAGCGCCGGGGATGGTCGAGGTGCCGTAAAACACTCCCCCTCCCAAAATTCCTTTGCCGCTTTCCGGTGCGGTAACAACCACACCGGGCGCGGCGGGAGCGGCGGCACCGGCGCTGAACGAAAGTTCTACACTCCGACCGGTAGTGACAACCCCGGGGCCTCCGGAAAGGCCGACACTGGCCTCGACACCCTTGGATCCGGCTTGCTGGATCGCCGAAACGGAATATCCCGCTGCTACGTTTCCGTCACTGGCTTCGATAAAGACACCGACTTCAACAGCCCCGCCCACAGCAAATCCCGCACCCATCCTAAACGAAGCCTTGATGTAAGCCGCGGTCTGGTCGAACACGTCATCGGCTATGGCCACATGAGTGCCTCGCAAGTGCGGTAGGCACGGGTTCGAACAACCCTGCGTAGCGCCGTTGTTAGACGTCGGGCTTCCGCCCAGGCCTTGCCGCGAATAGTCACGCGTGGCCTGGCGGGTGACGGCGGAGTGCCTCGAGGCGACGCCGGTGAGGCTAAAAGCTGCGGTCGAAATCGTCACCAAGTCGGCGATCGGGTTATCCCCCCGCCTGGCTCGGTAAGCGCCGTAGCCGATCTGCGCCGTGGTTAAGATTTCGACGGCAGTTTGTGTGACAATCTCTTTGTCGACCAAGGCTTGTAGAATGCCGGCCTCGGCACCGCCGAGCACAAATGTCGAAACCCCAGCGACGGCACCTGCCTGCAAAGCCGCGCCCAGGTCTCCAGTCGCAATCAGCGTGCCCGCCGCTGCCGTTGCCGCCGATATCGCCGCGAATTTGACCAGCAAGGCAAAAGCCGCATCGTCAAGGCCGAACAAGCTGCCGTCGGGATCGATACCGTTGAGGGGATCGAATCCGCCGTAGGCATACGGCGAAGCAAATTGGCTTTGCGGATCGCGGCTGAGGAAATGCGTGAGGTCGGAGTCGTAAAAGCGCGTGCCGAAATACAAGAGGCCTGTCGTCGCATCGGGTTCCTGAGCCGTGAATCCCAGGTTGGTTGCAAGCTCGGGCTCGTCCCCGCCGGGCTTGGCTACGATCTGCCCATCCTCCTGCTCGACGAACACACCGCGAACGTCGCCATAAGCACGGTAACGAACATACTCGACGACGTCCCCAGCGGCATCGGTGATGACCTGAGGCGAGCCCAGATGATCGGGATGATAAAATACCCTTTGCTGCGGCGCTTGCGGAACCAGCGGACGGATGGCGACTCGGTCGGAGGCTACACGGCGACCGCCAAAGTAGAAATGACGTATGATCTCGTTGGCGTCGAATTTGGTTTCGAACAGGTCCTCGTAGTAGTGCGTCGTACCTGTCGTACCGGCTTCGATTCGCGCTAGCCGGCGACCGTCTTCGTCAAATATATTTTCCTGGATCATCTCGCCGCCACGAACCACGCCGCGAAGACGATCGCCCGCGTCGTAGGTAAAGATGTCGTCGTTTCCTTTGTCGACGAGGTTCCCGTCCGCATCGTAGGCAAACGTCAGCAATCCCTGTCTGGCGAGTTGATGAGGATGGACAACGTCGAAATCCCGCAAAATTTCGTTCTTGTAAATCATGTTGCCGAGAGAGTCGTACGTGAACGATTCGCTGTCGGCTGCGGGTGCGGGCGCGTAGGTAACGTCTAGCAGACGACCGAGCCGATCGTAGACGGCGGCGTGATGATTAGCATAGGACGATCCGTAAGGATGCACGCGATCGAGAATCCCGGTAATCTGCCCGCGCCGGTTTCGCGTAAGATACCAGAGCCCTTGATAATCGCTCGACGCGGACGAACACGCGTCGCCCGGCTCAGCCGTCGTACGAAGACAGACCAGATACCCGTTGCTTTCGGGTGGCAAATACCGGTATAGGTTCCGAACACCGTTACCGTAGTTCAGACCGATAAGGTTACCGTACAGGTCGTAATCGGCTTCGGCGACATAAACCGCTCCTCCAGGGGAGTCCGAAAACAGCGAGGTAGGCTGGCCGAACGCCGAGTACGTCGTCACGATGGTCTCGTCGACACCCTCGACGCCGCTCGGGTAGCTCACCCGCGTCCGTCGGTCGGGAAGCTCGTAACCATAAGAAAACGAGTAGCTCGAATCTTCATCGTCGCCATCGGTCGAGACGGTGTGGATGTGAATCGATTCGCGAGTGGTCAGTCCGCGAGCGTTGTACTCGAGTCGTTTCTCGATACTTGAAAGCCCCGGGCCGATGATGGTAACCGACTCGGGCAGACCGGCCCCGAAACCGTGTCGAGCATATCGGTAGGAGATCTCGCGAGAATCGAGTCCGGCTTGCTCACGGATGTGCTCGATACGACCCGCACGATCGTACTCATAAAAGACCACCCGTCCACTGGGATTGCGCACCTCGATCGGTAGTCCCGAACCGTTGTAAGCATAGCCCCAGTCGCCCGAATCCACGTCGAACACACTTACCTTGTTGCCTACACCATCGTAGCGATAAACGGTGGTTTCGATCACGCGACGGGGGGACTCGAGCTGGTGTTGTTTGACCGAGACAACCCGGTCGAGACCGTCGTATTCGTAACTCGTGCGAACCAAGAGTGCAGAATCCGGACAACCAACCGACAACGCAGCAGATCCGGGCATCACCGAACAGCGGTCTATCTGCACAAGGTGGTTTTCCGCATCGAACATCTCAATACGGACGTTTCCCGTGCTCGGATCTGCGGCAAAATCAGCGTCGGATTCGGCCCTGACTCCCGGTACCCGACGTTCGTGGATGACGCGTTCTCCATCAGGTCGCATGATCTCGGAGAGACGGCCAGTGACGGGCTCGTAGCTTTGCTCGACCCACCCCGGTACAGCGGCGTATAGCGACACGGGCAGCAATTCGAAATCCGCCTCCGGGTCACCACCGCCGGCATCGAAAGGCACGGCTAGGCGTAAGACCTGTCCGGCAGCGTTGTAATAGGTCAAACCCGTCACCAGCGCGCGCAATCCGGAGACGGTCTCACGCAGAACCTTGCTCGCAATCGGGCGCCCCAGACCGTCGTAGAAGGTCACGATCGGGGCTTCTCCGGCAGCTTCGTGCACAACATAGCCGGGTCGCGAAGCGAACGAATCGTCGGCATCGATCACAGGTTCAACATACCGCGTCGAGCTTTCCAAAAAGGTAGCGCCCCCTCCGTCGAAATCAGGGCCCCAGGCCTCCAACAGACGACCGAGTCCGTCATAGACGGATACGGTCTCGCGCCCAGCGGCATCTATGGCGCGAGTGATCTTTCCCGTGCGCAGATCATGCTCTTGTTCGCTCTTCAGACGGGCTTCATTCTTGAGACGACCGGCGTACAAACGCTCTTTTCCATAGCGCACGCTGCGTTTACCGCGCAAAGGCGTTCGCACACCCTTGATCAAGCCGTTCTTGTACATACGGTATTCGTTTTCCGTCCAAGCACCGGGCATACAACTGCCGTCCACCGCCCAGTCTCCGCACACCGAGGTGGCACGCAGTAGACCCTTCCTATACATGAACACCTTCTCGAGTAAGTTGCGGTTCTGCCCACCGGCTTCGTAGGTGAGTATACGCAGGGGCTTTGTCACGTTGTAGGCGGTAGGGAACCCGTCGGTACTTGTTTGTTCGCCAATCGCATATTGCGAATCGGTGATAACCCGTTGGGTAACAAGGCTGTGAAGACCGTCGCTCGAGTATCGCGGGGTTGTATATTCCAAAACCTTCCGTTGTTGATTGCCATATGCGTCGTAGACATAGGTGACTGTCTCGACGAGATCGGTCCGGGGCAAGGACGCACCACCGCCTGAAAGCTCATAGGGCGTGCTGACCTCGCGTTCGAGAAGCAAGGCGCGACCTGGGTTAGCCTCGACATCGGGCCAATCGTTGTGCACGTGACTCAGAGCGTAGTTCCATGGATTACAGGCCTCGTCGGCACCATCGGGGTTCCACGCACAGTCTGGGTTGCCGAGAATCCATGCATCGCGAATCAAGCCCTTGCGAGCGTCGTCCTGATGATATTCGGTGGCCCGGGACATGCCCAACGGATCGACCGCCCATACCCTTGCGAAGCCGCGAAACTCCCTTTCGACGCCATCGTAACGCGGACTTTGATACACATAGTTGTCGACACGCGGCTCGGATGTGCCGTAGATCAAGGTAGAAAATACGTCGAAAGTCTTGCGGCGGGTCAACGTCCAGTACGGAAAGGGCAGGCAGTCGCCGCTTACGGGCTTGCCTTGATCGTCGTAGCTGCAGAGCGAATCGCCGAGAAGAGAGGCCGGCGTATACTCGAGCAAGGTTTCACCACCGATGCCGTTCATCATGCTCACGAGGAGATTTGGCCTGGTACGCTCCTCGTCCGGCGTGTTCGAGCCCATACTGAACGGTGAGGCCGGGTTTGGATATACACGCCAGGTATGGCTGATGATTTCACCAGTAATCGGATCGCCTTGGGGTTCGTGTTCGAGCAGATCAAGCAATCCGTCACCGTCAAAATCCATGACTTCATAGCGCGTGAAATTGTAGTCTTCGGGATAGCTGAAGGCGCTGATAAATCCGACATACGTCGATCCCCAACCGATCGGTGCCGCAAACGAACTGCCGGTATTGACCAATAGGATCAGATTGTTGCAACAGTCCTCAGGAAACTCTGTCTCTAGTACATCACAGCTCCCGGTTGTCTGATCACACATAGGCGCGACGTACTGGCTGTCGCCGCAGACGTCGTAGCTGTGAGGAAGGACGACGTCGGAGCGGCCGTCGCCGGTCAAATCCAACATATTGCCGCCCACCGACAAGGGCTCGTCGGAACAGCCGGCGTAGTTGTTGAGATACGGTGGCAGTTTGTAATCGGAGCCTTCAACACTCCAGGCATAAGCATTAGGCTTGAAGCTGCCGCCGGTGTTGAAATACACATCCCAATGATCCTCACCGTTACATCCCGGCGCGGATTCCAATCCACCGGTATCGGCTAGAACGTAGTCCTTGAGTCCGTCGCCGTTCATGTCAACGAGACCGGCCCGCTGCCATCCGCCCTGGCAGATCGAAGAGTTATCGACGTAGGTAGCAAGCCCCGGAGCGGGGACGTTGATCTGCATATACCCGTTCTCGAAGCTGCCGCCGAGGTTACGCACCACGCGCCAGCTTGGGTTGCTCGAGCTGTAGAGGCTGGTGTCGACGAAATCCGGACGTCCGTCACCATTCATATCAAGGGTATCGGCGGTTAGCAGGCTCGTAGTTCCGCTGTCGGGATCTGTCCTGCGAAGGTAGTCTCGCCCGAGAGGCGCTGCCCACAATTCGGGCGTCAAATTGAAACCGCTACCGTGGTTCTTGTATATACACCAACTCCGGTCGGCGCTGGTGCCGCAGCCCGCATAGACCAGGTCGGGCAGGCCGTCGCCGGTCATGTCGATGACGGCGGCGCGCAACCGGCCGCTCGTGGTCCGCCTCACATACGGTAAAGAGGGCGGCCAGTCCCAGGGAACCGCGGTTGACAGACCCGACCCGGTTCCGAAACGCACGGTCGGCGGCATGCCGGCGGCATCAACGTAGTCGGGCAAACCGTCGCCATTGATATCGAAGGTGTCGAAACCAAGCGTGTCGCCGTGGTCATGGATTTCGCCAGGGCCGTCGAATTCGACGGCATATTGCACCCGCTCGGCAGCCGGACCCGTCGGCCAGCCGGTCTGGATGGCTGGAGCGTATTTGAAAACCGTCGGTGGTACATCGACGAAGCTGCCGCCGCTTGCGTAGGCGCGCAGACTCACCCCCACCAAAGTAAAGCCGCCCGAGGTTGCGACTTCCTGTTCGTAATCCAAGAGGTATTCACGCACGAGTTCGGCACCCGAATCGATGTAGGTACGAACGGCGGACAGATAAAGATCCCCCGAGTACTGCGCGAAGCGTGCTTTGTAGGAACTGCGCGGGCGGGCGGGGTAGGTGAGTTCGTCCCAGACAAACTCGACAGCGAACGGATGGGCTTTGTTTTTTCGCCCGCCATACTCGACGCGTGCGGGCAAACCGCGTGGTGCACCCTCCCCGGGGCGCGGTGCAAGATAGGTGTACTCGATACGATTCCCGAAAGCGTCTTCTATGCTTTCCAGCAGCCAAGCATAGGTAGCGTGTGATGTTGAACCAGGCAAAGCATCGATACGGCTATAACGATGACCGGGATCCTTGCCGAAGGTGTAGACCGTGCCGTTCTTGTCAAAGACCTGCCAGTAGTCGGCATCACCATTTTCGAATCCGACGCGCAAAAAAGACCCTTCATACTTCGCCCGATAGCGTTTGCTGCCAGGCCCCCCTTCGCGCACGAGTTCTATAGTGCGCCCCGGCAACTCCAGTACAAAAACGTCCCGATCGTTGAAATACTCCGGTACGCCGTCAGCCAGCGAACGGCTAATACGCCCTATCGGCAGACTCCAACCGAAGCCATAGGCGCCTTGCCCACCTTGGCTCGAGTAGGTCAGTGCCAGCTTCGGAGTCATATCCATGCGCCCGGGCGGGACCTTGAATCGAATGACAGTCATGACCGCCCCAGTGAACAGATCAGCTTGCGGAGATTCGGCCAACCCACTGAAAGGACCGGCTGACGGAGCCGTCGCAAGAGCGGGAGGTTCGGCCTGACACTGTCCAGGCTCAACCTGCGCAAAGAGTGCGCCCGTAAAAACCGTCACAAAAACTGCGAAACAACGACGATTCATCGCCGCCGCTCCGCTCGTGAAGCGTCAAGAAGCCAACCTGGCTTGGGCGCCGCTATACGGGAGTAGACGGGTTCGGCACCGCGCCGTCGAACCCGTAATGCGGCAACCAAAAGAGTGTGAGTCGCCAACGCATCAAGGCGGTCGGCAACACCCGTCGCCCATGAACCGCCCACAGCCCGCGGGCTGAATTGGCGCACACGTGCCGGCAGCGACGAGTCCATGTCTCGTGTGCTGTCCGAGGCGAATACCGCGTTGGCCTGCACGCCCATCGCACATGCCACCGCCGCAAGCAAAAACATCCATCCGCAAATCCGTGCCCACCGAACCGAACCCGAACAATCGCTGTGTCGCATTGACGTCACCTCCTAACGCCGATGATGCTAGAGAAGGCGCAGGTGTCGTCTCAATGCACGGGATGTGAAGATCAATACGATTGTTATGCATATGAAATACGGACATCCTTGGCGCAATGGAGTCCTCGCCCGCGGCCGGAAGTTTCAATATTGTTTTGCGGGGACTTGCGCGTCGCTGTCCGCGCTGCGGCGAAGGACGCTTGTTTTGCAGCTTCTACGTCTTGAACAAAGGGTGTGAAGTCTGCGGCCTCGACTTCCTTCGGCTTGCACACGACACTTGGGCGCTCATGTATGTAACCACGGCAGGGCTGACTGGACTCATCGTATTCGCCATGATCTTTCTGCGTCCCTTGGATTTACTGCGTGGTCGTTGGACGGTGTTTCTGGTCGCCCTAACGGCCATTCCTCTCAGTTTGCCGTTTCGCAAGGGATTGGCCATGGCGATCAACTACATTTCAGGACACGAAGAAAACTAACTCCGCTGTCATTGACCGGCGTAGCCGCACGGCACTAGCGTACGTGTGGTGAACGGTACAGCACGACTCTCAGCACTCGGGACCAGTGACGGTTCGACCGCACCGGCCGTACGCTTGGCCGATCGCTATCTGGCTGAGGCCGTTGCTCGGCACGCCTCGGATCTGCATTTCGAGC
>JAZDCZ010000216.1:0-2410 GCA_036679605.1 Gemmatimonadota bacterium | reverse complement strand
ACATCAGACGATCGTCTTCTTGCCAATAGCTGACCAGGCTCAAGCCGCTCGAGTCGGGTAATTGCGGAGCGTCGGTAACAAAGCTGACACGATCGGATTCGCCGACGAAGAATTCGCGTGACTCCCCGTCGACGAACAAAGCAATCGGCACCGTCGAACGTAACTGCCGTACCATGAGGTCGGTCGCTATCCGTAACCGACGCGCCTGTTCGGTTTTCCGCTCGCCGGAAGCGGCCGCCCGCGCGCCAATCGACACCACTTCATATATAGCCACCGACATCATCGCCATGATGGTCATGGCAACCAACAGTTCGAGTAGCGTAAAGCCCTGTTGTCCATGCCTTTGGTGCATCAGAACTTTTCCATAATACGGGCCGTCTCGACTACGACGCTCTTTTCACCTGCCGCGACCGACCAACGGACCGTGACGACGATCTGCTTGAGTTCATATTCGTCGGACTCCGCCCCTACAGCTTCTTCGTCTTGACTGGAACCCAACCGAGGTTGAACCGATGCTATATAAGCCGACCAGCGGTAGCCGTCGTCGGTCGTGCTACCATAGTTTCCGTCGTTGGGAAGCACACTTTGCCACAAAAAATGATCCATGAGCGATCGGGCCAACACGAGCGCCTCGGTCTGTGAGACGGAGTTGCCGGCGAGCTTCAGACTGCCGGCAAACAGCTCCAGCGCGGCGACCAGTGCCACACCGAGAATCGCCATGGCAACCATGACTTCGATGAGCGTAAAGCCCTTAGGACGCTTCACCGGTTCTCCTCGATGCCAACCGTACTCAAAAGCGGATCGATAGTAAGGGTGTAGATCTGCGGTCGACCCCCGGTTTCGAAGACGAGTTCCACGCTTCCGCCGGCCGACCCGCCCGTAGGATAAAAATCGAAGACGATCTTCTCCCCCGAGTCCTCCAGGTATCCACCCGAAACATCCCCAAACGACGCGAAACTGGGAAGGTCGATACGACGCGAGGCGCCTTCAACACCGAAAGAGCGCGATCGGAGATCCAGCGAGAGACCGGCTGGTTCGCGTTCACGAATGGCCTTGGAGGAGCCGGCGCGCGCAGCAGCTACAAAGCGCTGTACGGTCCGCCGAACCTCACGCTGCCGGGAGCCCGAACGAATCGAGGGAATGATTATGACCGATGCCATCGCCATGATTACGAGAACCACGACGATCTCTATAAGGGTAAAGCCCCTTTGCGCACCTCGTGGCGAGACCATGAGCCGGGCGTGCGACCTCAGTCCAGGTTGCTGATGTCTGCGTCGCGCCCTTCGCCTCCCGGCCGCCCGTCAGCGCCGTAGCACAACAGCAGGTATGAAGATCGATCGCCTTCCGGGCCATTGTATTGGTAGTCGTTGGCCCATGGATCCAAGGCGATCTTTTTGTTGATATAGGGACCATCCCACATGCGCAGGCCCGAGGGGATCTCTAGTAAAGCATCGAGCCCCTCCTGGGTCGTCGGGTAACGACCGACATCCAGCGCGAAGGAATCGAGCGCCGTCCCCAGGCTCGCGATCTGCACACGCGCGGTTTTGACACGCGCTTTCTCGGCTTGTCCGACGACATTCGGAAGAACCATCAACGCAAGCATACCCAAGATGGCCATCACCAAGAGAATCTCGATGAGCGTAAAGCCGCCGTGCCTCTGGTTCTCTGCTCGGTTTTTCATCGCCTTGTCTTCTCCTTGTTCGCTTTGAGTCGCTCCACGACCGCGCCGCGATCCACACCTTCATGGTAGGCCCACCCGCACCCGCCGCCCGCTATCATTCTATTAGCTCATTGACGCTGAAGATCGCCGACATGACGGCCATGATTATAAAGCCGACCACGCCGGCGATGGTAATCAAAATGACCGGGCCGAACAGCGACATCAGACTCCTTATATTGTTGGCTACATCCCTATCATAGTGGTCACTGACGACGAGCAACATCTCGTCGAGCCTGCCCGTTTCCTCGCCGACACCGACCATCTGTAAAGCCATCGATGGAAACACCCCCGTACGCTCGAGCGGAACCGTAAGGCCCTTGCCTTCACTAACGTCTTGCTGAACCGCGGTCAGAGCACGGCCAATGACGACATTGCCGACAACCGCTTTGACGATATCAAGGGAACGTATCAGCGGAACACCGCTCCTGAGCATGGTCCCCAGAGTACGTGCGAACCGCGCCACTTGTATCTTGGTGAAAAGTCCGCCGAGAACGGGCATCCTCAGCTTGAAGCGATCCACAGCCATGCGACCGTCGACAGTAGCCGCCCAGCGCCGAAACGCAGCAAACAGTGCCGCCCCCGCCAGCCCCATACCCCACCAATACTCACGGAAGGCATCACTCAGCGACATGACGAACTGTGTCGAAGCCGGCAATGCGCCTCCTAAATCGTCGAACAACACCGCAAATT
>JAZDCZ010000215.1:0-5386 GCA_036679605.1 Gemmatimonadota bacterium | reverse complement strand
CGCCGCCGTCGACACACTGATCGCAATTCCCAATCAGCGACTTCTCGAGATCGCCGGTCGCAATACGACCACCATGGAAGCGTTTCAACAGGCCGACGATGTTCTGCTGCAGGCGGTACGCGGTATCTCCCAGATCATCACCGAACCGGGTCTGATCAACGTCGATTTTGCCGATGTGCGCGCGATCATGGGCGAAATGGGTATGGCGATGATGGGCGCAGGTGCGGGTACCGGCGAGACGCGCTCGGTGGATGCGGCTACAGCAGCGATTTCCAGCCCTCTGCTCGAAGACGTTTCCATTGGTGGCGCTCGCGGTGTTCTTGTCAACATAGCCGCCAGTGTCGACTTCGGCCTCCAGGAAATGAACGACGCCGTCGATCTCGTCCAAGAGCAGGCCCACGAGGACGCCAACATCATCGTCGGTCTGGTCCACGATACGTCTCTCGAAGATGAGGTGCGCATTACCGTAATTGCCACCGGCTTCGGCGAGAGTCTTCACGATTACAAGGCCCAGCCCGAACATGCGCCGACCCAACAAAGCGATTCGGCCGTTGCCGCTGCGATGGCCCCCGAGCAGGCGCCGGAGCGGCATCGGCGTCAGCCTTTGATGGACGACTCCCCGCCGGGGTCACAGCCGGGGCACGGACTAGGATCAGCTATTCCGCTCGGCGATCGTCGCAGTGCCGAACCCGCCGGCGAAGGTGAAGAGTTCACCTTCGAGGATGTGACGAGCGATGAAGATGACCGCGCCATCGACATCCCGGCCTATCTGAGGAAACGCTGGAAAGACCGGCGCACGCGCACGCTGCGATAACCCTCGCCGCTCGCGCTCTCTTTTGACTGCCGCGCTCTCCCAGTCGCCGCTTTCGGCGGTCGCCGTATTCAGCCTTGGCGATGATCGATTGCTGCCATGGCATGCCAGAAGAATCTTCGAAACGCCGCGACCGAGTCCGCGAAGCATTCCCGTAGCGCAGTCACGGTGTCGTGTCGCCTACTCGTCGTCGGCGTTGTCCAATTCCTCAAAGAAGCGCAACTCTTCCGTCGTCGGTTTAGTTACTGTCGGCAGTTCTGCGTCGGTGCTAGTGGAGACGGTCGGACTTGCAGTTGTCGATCCGTGTTTTGTAGGATCGAAGACACAGTCGGTTGCACCGGGGGCCGGTGGCGTGACGGCAAGCCCAGGTATGCTTGTGCACAAGGCTTTGAACGACCCATGTCCGAGCCAATCGGTTTGATCCAGCACTAAGCCGAACTTGGTTCGGAGTTCCTCTGCGAGTTGGGCCAGCGGGATCGGTGCGCTCGCGTTCGTCACAATCTCGCGCAGCATGGTTTCCGGCCGATCCGGAAGCGACTTCTTGTCGTCTTGCGCGACACTTGAAGGGTCGGCAGAAACGGGGGCCGCGGTCTCGTCCATACCGAATCCTAGATCGGCCGGCCCGGATGGGATCGGGGCGGCAAATCCAGGGGGTTGCTGTCGTGGCGGGAAAAGGTCTGATTCTCCACGGATGTGAGCCCGACATCGCTCGACTAGGTCGAAGAAGTCGCAATGGAAGCGGGCAAGGGTTCGAGTCCCGACGGTCCCGGTCTTGCGGTCGACAGCGACAAAGCGTAGCTCGACATTCCCGTTCGGCGAAACGTATAACACTTCTGCACGTTCGAATTCCAAAACAACAAGGTCTTGATTGTAGTAGGTAGGCGCGACGAGCCGCTGCTCGGGATCTGCAGCCGCTCCGCGCTGCGCGGGTTGAAGGACTGCAGCGATGCCTTCAGAAGCGCACCTCGAACGGCGGATTTCTAAGTGCGCGCGAAACATGGGCAGCGGACCGCCCGCCGGCATCTCTGCAACTGGTCGCGCGACGGTGACTTTGTTTGTCGTCTGGAGTTGGCATTCAACTTGTGCCCAGAGACCGTCGCGGCGGGGCCGTTTTCGAACGCCCGGTTGGTTGAGTGATGCGCCCGCCTCGACCGGGTAGAGCGCAATGATGGAAAGTTTCATGCTCGAGGCTCCTTGGACACCGGCGGATGAACGAGCCAAATCGCGTCATCCAAATAACGAGGGTTAATCCTGACGATTAGAATACGGGCTGCGCCTTCTCGGCAGGCCCTATGAAGGTCACGTTGTAGCTGCCCCAAAACCTGTGTTGGCCTGAGGCTGATGAATACGTTGCGAAAAATCCGACGAAATAGGGCTCTGCGAAGGCAAGATTCTATACGTTTTCGTACGTCAGCCGGTGCCGCGTCGTAGATGATCAATCTGGCTACCACGGCATCCGGTAGGCGTGCAGCGGCTGCTGGTCTTCCAGGGCCGCACGCAGGTTCGAGGCACCGAGCCGTATCTCGCGGGCAAGTTCGTGACGGGCGGTGCGACGTACTCGCCGTCGCAGGACGTTGTCGAACGCGATCTGTGCACGTTTGCGGCTCGCGACGGAAAGCCTGCCGTCTTTGCGGATAATAATCCGGGTTCCACGGCCTATCATCGCCAAGACCGCTCGGTCGACGAGTGGTTGTCGAAACGGTTCGATCGCGTCGAATACGAGGCCGGGCCCACCCTTTCGACTAGAATGCAAGACACCGAGGTAGGGCTGTAAGCGAGCGAGTTCCAAGGCGCGCCAGACCTGCAATCCGAGCAACCAGTAGCCATAGTTCAAGAGTATGTTTACCGGATCGCACGCTCCCCGGTGGCGGCGACCGGGGAACCCCAGCGCCGCCGGTACGAGTGCCGCGATCGCCGACCAGTAGTGCCCCGCAGCATGGGCTTCCAACAAAAAGAGCCGGTGCGTCCACTGATTGTCAGCGGCGGAAAGTATCGCATCGCAGCGGCCTGCGATTTCCGCGATCGCTTTCGCCGCGATTCGGAGTCGATTCCGCAGTTTCAGCTCGCGCTTGTCGTATTTAGCATGGTACAAGAGCAGCGCACGCTGGTTGTGGAGCTTTGCGTGTATGAGTTCGACCGCTACCACTTTGCCTGCCCGTCCGCGCGTAGCCGCTAACTGCTGTCGCAACCAATCCGGATGACGGTCCGAGCGCACTGGCACGAGGCGTGCCGCGGGTGCTCCCAGAGAGTCGCAGAGAACAACCGGTATCCCTGACTCGGCACAGGCCAACAGTGCTTTGCTGGAAAGGCCTACCCCGCTTCCGCTCACCACGACCTGTTGGACTTCTTCCGGCCCACACTCGAAGCTCACATTTGCCTTGTGTCTTACAAAGAATGCACCGCCACGGAGGCCGAAGAACGAGCCGTGAGGATGGATATCCAGTAGCCCGTCGGCGAGTAGTGTCGGCTGAAGTCTTTCCGTGAGCTGCTCGTTTTTGAGTTCTTGCTGGGAGGAAAACACATCCCTAGTGCCGGCCAGATCTGGAACCCTTGTATGCCACGGATCTGCGTCAATCTGTGGCAGATCAAGTCGTTCCCTTCCGGCCGACTCGGAGCCGTAGCCGATCGGTGTGCCTGGCGGCGGTGGGGCCCGGATCAACTGCTGAAAAACGACGCCGATAAGTTCCGCAGTTTGCTGTAGCGCCGACCAATACTCGGTAGCACGTTTTGCGCGCCACGCTTCGAGCGCGGAGAGCTGCTTATCGATCTCGTCCGAACTTCCGAGGTAGTAGGCGCGCCAGCCGCGTACGAGATCGTTGTGGGCCTTCACAGTTTCGGCGACTGTACCGACCGACGGCTCGGAGAAAATCGTCTCGACTCGGCTCTGGAACGATTCAAGGCGATGGCTGTTGAGCCAACGTCGGCGTGGTGCATGCATGAAACCGACGAACTCGATACCGGTCTCGGACGGCACCACCGCCTGCTTACTAGCCTTGAGTCGCAGTTTGCGCTCGACACGCAGCCATTTTCCGACTGTTGATGTCACCTCCACCGCTTGTGCCTCGGTGTCGGCGATGACGACGAAATCGTCGGCGTAGCGGACGTGCGGCCAACCGTGGTGTTCGAGCAGCCGATCGAGGCCTGTCAGGTACAGGTTCGCCAGGACGGGCGAGATTGGCGATCCCTGAGGGATGCCCTTGATGGGCTGAAGCTTGAAGCCGCGATCAAGCACAGGGCACCGTGCCCAAGCGGTGATCAATGAAACGCCTTCTCTATCTACTCCGGTTTGGAGGAGAAGTTGTGCGAGAGTCTCATGGTCGATGTTATCGAAGAATTGCTCGATATCGGAGATGACAGCCCAGCTACCGGGTGCCATGATCTCGGCGAGTCTGTTTGCGGCTTGTAGCGGTCCGCGCTTGGCGCGGTACGCGAAGCTCGCCGACGAGAAGGTAGGCCCTACTATGCGTACGATTTCGCGAGCCGCCGCAAGTTGTACTATGCGGTCTTCGACCGTGGGGATCGCTAATGTGCGGAAGTCGCCGCTACCCTTGGGAATGAGGATCCGCCTCAGTGGTTTCGGGCGATATCGCCGTTGCACGAGCGCTGTTCTCAGCCGAGTAAGGTTGGTGTTCGAGTGTGTAATATACTCCGCGATCGTAATACGATCGACTCCCGCGGCGCCACGTGAGCGTCGTACGGTATCGAAACTGTCCAACAACGCTTGGTTGGTCCCGATGCGGGCGACGAGGCTGCCGGCAGGATCCTCGCTAGACGCACTGTTTGTAGAGTGTCGGGGCACATTACAACCATGCATGTTGTCACTGGTGGCACGCAAGGGGTCAGTGGTGTCTGTTGGATGTCAGGTAGAGGTCAGTTGAGGGTCAGCGGGCCAAAAAAGTCTTTGCGCGAAGCCGCGAGAACGTTATCATAGATTTGAGAACCGGGGTGGTGGGGTCGGGTACCGGGAAACACTATGGCCCGCACACTGAACGCCGACAGATCGCGTTTGACGAAAGCGCGCCGTCTTGCTGGGTACAGCCAGGCTGGCCTCGTACGGCACGTTTGTGAGTTGTACCGGCGCGGCGTGGTTCGCTCGTCGTTTTCTTTGAGTACCTACAAACGGATGGAGCGTGGCATGGCCGTGTATTCCGAAAATCTTAATGCGGCTGCAGTCATACTGGATGTCCCACTCACCAGTCTAGTTCCCATCCCGAAATTGTAAGCAGCTGAAATAAGGAGAGAAAACCGAGAAAGTGAGGGTAAAAACGGGGCGTTTTCCTTCTGTATGTGGTATCAAAGATTCATCACAAGTCACTGATATCACAAAGGAAAACAACCCCGATGAGAACCACCCTACGCCAACAACTCGCACTTGTCGAACCCTCCATTGAGCACGAGCACGCCAGCGAGCTGCACGAGATTGCCCGCCTGGTGGGCGAGCAGCCCGAGATCGCCCAACTGATCCACGCCGACCTGATTCGCGGCCTGAGTAACCCCGAGCGCGGGCGCGATGGCAAGATGAGCGCCGAGCAGGTCTTGATGGCGTTGCTGATCAAGCAGATGAACGGCTTCAGC
>JAZDCZ010000214.1:0-2721 GCA_036679605.1 Gemmatimonadota bacterium | reverse complement strand
GGCCGGCCGGCACGTAATCTGGGGCGTCACACACCACATTACCCTCGATCTGTTGACTCATCTGGAATCGGTTCACATCGACAAGAACCGTGGTGCTTGAGCCCGGGCTCAATCGAGTAGGCTCGCCGCCCCCGTCTAGCGCGCCACCAATGAGGGACAGCACCCGCCACAACCTCTGACATAGGCGAAAGCAGGTAGGCAGCTATATATGCCGCTTTGACGCACCAACACCGCAACCGTCAAAAGCATACCAGCGCGGCATATATTCGGCTCGACCGACCCTCCGCCAACGTGCATTCTAGGAGTAATACCCTAGAAACTGCGAACCTCCGTGATCCGTGGCGGAACTGGCACAAGAGTCGCACACCAACGCAACCATAGTCGCGAGTCGAGAGTCCGGTCCATACATAGGTGGATTGTCACTTCGCGCAGCGAACTATAGTCGCAATGGAGGCGAATGAAATGGCACCGTCCACATATAATCCGAAAAGTCAGGAGCATAACCGTAGGCCCAAACACCTCAACCCACCGTCAGCGAGGCTTGCGGTCCTCGTACTCGGTTCCGCCCTTTGCCTTACGGTCTGTGGCGGCGTGCTCGTCATGGACAGTCCGGCTTGGGCCTCTCCAGGCGGCGATGATCCCGGCGTGATCAGCGTCACGTCGTCGGCATGGTTGGCCTGCGATCCTGCCGGTGTGCAATTCGAATCGACTGTTTGCAACGACGGTCTATCCGATCTCACCCAAATTGAACTCACCGAAAAATTGCCGTCCGGAATGGTGCTCGTCGACGGCAGCGTGAGCGGTGCAACGCTCTGCGGCGCAGACGACGGTTCCGGCGAAGTTGACGCTTGCCCCTGCGAAGGCGGTGTTACCTACCTGAGACTGAGATACACGGGCCTAGCATGTGCCGAGGTTGAGGTCACGGCCAACAACAATACGATCTTCGGTCCAACCACCCTCTGTGCCGACTCTCTTCCCATTGAACTCTCGGGCACACGCGCGGACGGCAGGTTCCAGAAAAACAACCTGATCTTTTCGGTTGACGGTGTAGACACCGCAGTGCACGTGTCTTGTTCTCAACCGATTGGGGTGGGCTCTGTTTTCGGCCCCTTTGAAGTTGAAGCATTCTCATCGCGCAATGGAGGCACCTTCGACGGAGTGTGCCTACCGCCGCCACCGGTATGTCCCTGCGCAGGCGGAGTGACCTTCCTGGAATTGCAGTTCAACGGCGATGACGGCACCCCCGTGAGCGTAGTCGACAACGGCGTGACCATCTTCAGTGACACGCTTTTCAGCGGAGATTCTTTCCAACTCGCGGGCAGCCGCAGCGACGGCAAGTTCGACAAGAACAACCTGATCTTGAACGCGGGTAGCGAGGACACCATTGTCCACGTGTCTTGCTCACAACCTATCGGGATCGGTTCCGTCTTCGGTCCGTTCACCGTGTTGGCATTCTCGTCACGTGACGGCGGAGTGTATGACGCGCCTTGCGACGGCACCGAGCAAGCAAGCGGTGGGCATGACGGCGATCATGAGCGCAGCGATCATGAGCGTAGCAAGGTGGAGATCTGCCTGAGCAACCCGATTGGTCCCGGCGAGTGCGTTGCCGTCACGTTGGTCCCGGCGAGTGCGTTGCCGTCACGTACGTGGCCACTTTCGACTCGGGGCCTTGTAGCGATGTCGAAGTCAAGGGAAAGACGGGAGACGGAGCGCCGTTGGGCAAAACCGTGAAGACCAAGGCGGGTACCGACGCGTGCTTTGGACAGATTCTAAATGACGCACTCATCTCCGCTTGCGAGGGATGTCCGCCTGACAGCGGATCGGGCACCTGCGATCTCCAGGCCTTGTGCGGCGTACAGGCGAACACCTGCCCTGCTCAAGAACAGTTCGATTGTCTTGATGCTGTCGACCTGTCGCTTTGGAGCATGTGGGATATCGTCTTCAATCAGTGCAACGATCCGGCCTGTCAGTCGGTGTGCCCTATAGGCGGGTAGGCCGGTACCGGCAGCCAGCGCCGACACCTTGCCATAACAAGAGCCACGGGCGCTTGGTTACTCAATGTAATCAAGCGCCCGTTGACGCTCGTTTGGGCGTTCCCCGTATCGGCTCAATCGCAACTCGGTGCTTTCTAACGACCACCTGCCGGTGGCGCCAAACTTCCGTGCGCTGCTCAACCTAAAAGACCTATTAGACTCGCCGGTGCTGTCGAGCACCCACAGCATTGCGGGGCTGTTGGAGAGTTATGAGTTTACTCTGGTCGACAAGACAGTCTTTGCGGGATGGGTGCCCTCGTACCAGGCCGACATCGGCCAGAGTGTGCAGCTGAACGTTGCCGCCGAGATGACGGCTGGCTGCAATTTCTATGATCTCGAGGGTTTTGACATCACACCCGATGCGCAAAACGAGATCACGATTACCATGGATCCTGCGTTCTACGTCTGTCCGCTTTGAGCGGGAGTGAACTTTTTACGCCATCAGCGAATAGCTGCCCATGATACGACCGCAGCGCGCGCCGGTCCGCCTAACCGAGTTCCAGAACCATGCCGTCGTAGGCGAGTTCGACTCCAAGGTTGTTCGCGGCTCGAACGTCGGCCCCGAGGTGGGTCAGTAATAAGCGCGAGCACCCTAGTTCTGCTTTGTGCTCCAGGATGTCGGCGTAACAAGTATGGAATTCGGCCTGCTTCTCCAGCGAACAACATTCGCAGAGGAACAGATCGGCGC
>JAZDCZ010000213.1:0-2921 GCA_036679605.1 Gemmatimonadota bacterium | reverse complement strand
ACGATAACGAGCAGCGACACAAACCGTTGACAGAAAAGGACACGTGCGTGCAGTGTCACGCCCCTCACGGAAGCGAGCACCCACGGCTGCTCAAAGGTTCTTTCCCTGAAGGGTTCTATGCCAAGTTTACGATCGGGAATTATGAGCTCTGCTTTTCTTGCCACGACCGGAGAGCGTTTACCTCGAGACAGACGAGTTCGTTTACCGGTTTTCGCGATGGAACGCGTAATCTTCACTACCTACACGTGAATCGAGCAGAAAAGGGGCGCAGCTGCCGGGCGTGCCACGACTTCCACGCTGCGAGCAACGTTAAGCTCGTGCGCGATCATGCTCCCTGTCGACTTTGAGATCACCCCAACTGGGGGGTCGTGCCAGCCTGGGTGCCATCCCGCGGTTACATACGATCGAGAAGCGGTGCGTTGAGGTTCGGCTCTCGACCCGAGTGATGCCCGTCCTCCCCAATCTGACTCAATCCTAGAACCTGCGGTTGGTGCACGATTCTTTCCTAACGCTGCCTTTCGGTACGAGCACCTGCTGTTTTGTTCCCGAACGAGGGAATTTTGCGCCCCCCTTTTCCCGGACATAAGACATTATCCTACCTGATACTAATACTGATTATAAGTAATTATTTCTTAAGTGAGGTCGAGTTTACTTCGTGCGGAGTGAGGGAGACCCTCTAAGTACCAAAAATAACAGGCATCTTGGCCACTTTTCAAACGCGGGAATCTTCCCGATGGCCAGAGCGTTATTAGTGGAGTAGCGGCGTGAGTCACGTGGGCACGTAAGTTGCTTATGAGTTAGTGCCATGAGGCATACGGAACGCAATAACCAAGTAAGCAGAGAATATCCAGCAATGAAGGGGGGCAATTAAAATGTATTTAAGTAAACTTCTAGGAACGGGTCTCCTCGTGTTCGCAATCGCGAGCCCGGGTCTGGTTCTAGCGAGTGGCACAGGTACGGGAATAGTGGGCAGTCCGCATGATTTCACAGACAACGTTGTGGCTGGCGTAGCGTCGAACATCGAAAATGACAATGCGAACGTCAACGCGTGGAACAACAAAAGGAAAGAGATCTGTCGGGTTTGTCACGTTCCTCATGATCACGGTGCCGTTCGTTACGGCAACCAGGGTATCTTGTGGAATCACGAGTTGTCGACCAAGGCGAGTTGGACGATGTATGCGTCGGATCCGACCATGATCGACTTCATCGACGGAACGATCGAAGCTGCACCGGCGGGCACGTCGAAGCTGTGTCTTGGTTGTCACGATGGTGTGACTGCCATCAACCAATATGATGGGAAGCTGCCGACTGATACCGGTTACGGTGGTGGCACGACCTATCTCATGGGCGCCATCGACAGCGGCTTTGTGATCGGCAACACGGCCGGGAGCTTGACCAACAACCACCCGATATCGATCACGTATGACAACGTGAATGATACGCAGTTGTTCGATCCCTCGACCGCTACCATGGCCAACGGTGACACGGTTGTCTCACTGCTCGATAACAACCGAGTAGAGTGCTCAACCTGCCACGATGTTCACGACCGAGAGTCTGTAGCCGGCACCCATCTGCTTCGAGCGACGACCAAGGGTGACGACGTCACCGGGGGCAATGCTAGTGCTCTTTGCCTGACCTGCCACGACAAGTAGGTACGACTAGAGACTCGTGATTCGAATGGTTCAAGTAAAAAAAGGGCCGGCCCCGAAGGACCGGCCCTTTTTTGATTGGAGAAGGATGTTTTCCGAGTACGGTGTCGTGTACGATTGTGTCGTCTTCCGGTACGACAAGGACTTTCCATGGCGAACCACGAGACCTGCGCATGACTAGAGGGGGCGGACGGGCGATGGTGTTTCTGGTCACTGCGTGTTTGCTACCGCGTGCGACAGTGGTCTGCGCAGCTGAAGAGAGCACGTGTACGAGTAGTGACTGTCACCAGGAGTTCTCTTCTATGCTTGGGGAGAGAGTTGAGGGCGAAGCCGAAGAAGGCGGCGCCTGGGCTAACCCGCACGGGTACTTGCACGGCCCCCTTCGAGACGGCAAGTGCTCCCCGTGTCATCCGACGCACGCGAAGGGCGAGCCGCCGTCGAGCATGCTCCACGGTAGAATTCCGGCGGGCTCCTATGCCACGTACTCTCGTGCGCAGTATTCTGCTTGCTTCAAGTCCTGCCATGAACCGACCCTGGTCGAAGAGCAAAAAACGAGCACGGCGACAGCGTTTCGCAACGGAGACGACAACCTCCATTACCGGCATGTCGCGAAACCGCGCCGAGGGCGTTCTTGTCGTCTTTGTCATGCAGTGCACAGCGCCAGTAACGCGGCACTGATTAGCGACTTTATGCCCTTTGGGCAGCAGCGACTCACGTTGAGGTTCGAGGAGACCGAAAACGGCGGCAAGTGCGCAACGAGTTGTCATGTTCCTGTCGAGTACAGTCGGCACGAAGCCATCGAGTCGCCTATGCGACTTGCCGATCCACAGGAGAAGTCGGAGGTGCGGTGATGAATTCAAGCCCCGCGAGAAATCTTGTTCGGGCGACCATAGTGCTGGTCGCTGTCGTCATCGTCGGCGGATGCTCGACCGGCGCTCGGGCTCCTACGGCGTATGTAGCCTATCCGCCTCCACCGCAGAGGCCGCGTATTCAGTTCCTGACGAAAATCGTCGAAGCACGAGATATCGAGAATGAGAGTCGCTTGATGAACTTTCTGGTGGGCGAAGTCGCAAGCGTTCGAAAACTTAGGAAGCCGACCGGCATAGCTGCGCACGACGGCGTGATCTACGTGGCGGATCCGGGATGGGATACGGTGATCGTGATCGACTTGAAGAAGAAGCTGTTTGATACGATTGGCGATCATGATGCCGGCAAGCTCAACGTCCCTGTATCAATTGCGATTGATGAAAATGGCAACAAGTTCATCGCGGA
>JAZDCZ010000212.1:0-3855 GCA_036679605.1 Gemmatimonadota bacterium | reverse complement strand
GGAGGCGGCTTGCCTTAGAACCCGACAACGCGATATGTACCCACGTCCCGGCGGCTCGACTGGCCGCTTTTCAGACGTCGACGACTGGCCGCTTTTGGGGTGTCGGCCGAGGGCCAGGAAGGAGCCGATCGCGACGGCGCTCTGCTCACCCTCGCTCAGGATGTCGCCGGGGCTACGGCTCTGCGGCAATTCCAGTTTCAACTTGTGCAGCGCCTTGCCCTTGTCCACGCGGCTCTGGAGCGAAACACGCAGCGTGCCGACGCCCAGCGCCTTGAATTCGCGGTTGAGCGCTTCGGCCAGTTCCTTGGAGACCACTTTCTCGGCCAGCTCCGATGCCTTCAGCGAGATGGCATTAGTCTTGACGGCCGAAAGACACTGCACGAGCTTGGCCTGATGGTTGAGTTTCGTGACTGCTGTGACCACGGCATCCTTGACTTGGCTCAGCCGTACCCGTGCATCGAGGTCACCGAACTGCTTTCGCAGCGCGGCACGCGCCTTCTCGTCCGATGCCTTCTCCAGAGTCTCGGCCTCGGCATTCAGCTTGTTAGCTAGCGCTTGGAGCCGTATAGCCGGGTTGGCCAAGCCCTGGTTGGTGCCATCCCATTGGTGTGAAATCACGGCCGCCTTGATGGCTTCCTGGCGAGCGGTCAGCAATGGCTCGAATGCTTTGGCATCAGCCGCGAGTTGCGGGTCCAGGACTTCGATCTCACCATGGGTCACATCGTCGAGATTCAGCGTCAGGACATGTGCGATGAACGGCTTGTATTCTGCGTGCAACGCGGTACGACGTGCCTGGGCAGTTTTCTCTGCCTCCTCCTGGATGAAGGTCTCGAAGCGCAGCATGCGCGCTGCGCCTTCGGCGAGAGGTTGCTGGCATAGTGGGCAAGGCGCTTCTGCACCCAGGTCGGGGAACGCCTTGTCCGGGTGAGATTCGACCGCAAACTTGCGGGCGGCATCGAACAGCTCGCGCCATGCCTCGCCGCCGGTGCCTGGCAGTAGGTTCTCGCCCTCCTTGAACTGCTTGGCTGCGAGTGCGGCTGCCACCTGCGCCGTGCGGTAACTGTCCGCCAGGCCGCGCAGCTTGGCGACTACCACCTGGTCCACCAGCGCGCCCTTATTGGTGGCATTCGTCGCGATGGCAGCAACGCGACGGGCGCGCAAGCGCAATTGAACCGCCTTCTCCTTCGGATTGTCTTCCTTCAGGGTCTTGTCCAACACCTCGTGCTGGGCAAGTCCTTCAGGCGTCATCGTGGCCAGCGCGTCGATCTGGACTTTGGTCGTCTTGGCTGACAGTGATGCGATCAGCTTACCGACGGGCGTGTCGCCCTGCAGCGGCACGAACGCACTGAGGTCGGCGGCGGACTGCGCATGCTCCGCGTCGATCGAAGTCTTCAATTGTTTGCAGATCTTCGCCAGTCCTTCAAACACATCAAGCCCGTAGGGCACGTAGGAAAAGTCGTCTTCGCTGTCGAGGTAGGCGCGAGCGCAGCGTGAGTCGAAGATGGCGAATGACGACAACTCGGGAGGCGCTGCTTTGCCCTGTGTCCAGAGCGCATCCTTTGCAACGCCGTCAACGGCAATCTCAAAGGCCGCTTCGGGAGCGCCTGCCTTGCCTGCGGGCAGGTTGGCATTCGGATGGATCGCTTCCATTTGATCGCGGGCACGGCAGGCGCGCTTGAGCACACGCGAGTATCCCGATTTACCCGAACCGTTATCGCCGTAAATGACGGTCATTCCAACAGCGCTGAAAGGGAGATGCTGGTTCTCGGCAATCGCGTTGACGTGGCGCATATTCTTCATGGCGCGTAATTCGACGTGCGTCGTCCCCTTGACTGGTGCCGGGATCTGGTCCGCAGTGAGTGGTTTGGGCTTGCGGTCCTTCTGATCAGGGATGCCATGCGCCACCTTGAGCAGCGCGAACAGATCATCTAGATCGTGCGCTGTGAGTGTTTGTTTGGCCAGCAGGCGCGCCACAGCATCGCTTTGCCATGTCGGAAGATTCTGCGACCAACTCAGAATTTCTTGCAGTAGCGTCAAAGCAGGCTCCATATTGTTCGCACGCCAATCGGAAGACGATCACTACAGCTAACGTTAGAGCTCAGCCGCGTACTTGCGAAGCAAGTACGCGGCTGGAGCGCCTTGTTAGCTTTCATATGTCCATTACTTCCGACGACCAATCCCGCGGAGATATATTCAACAGACACAATTCTAACGTGACCAATGGCAACCCCGGAGCTATATGCATAGCGTCCATTCCTCGATTTCGAACTACGATAAAAAAGCAGCCATGGAAGCCTGGGTCAACGGTCCCGGGAGGGTCAGCGAACAACTCGTGGTGCAGCATGTCGGCTTGATGCCGATTGAGCCTCCCCATTAGCCAGAGAGGCAGTGAGACGATCTCTTGTGTTGAGAGAATCGCCAGTGTGTCGGGCTTTAGTGCAAGCGGACGCTCCTTAGTGAACCTCAGTGAATGCCCATCAAGCAACGCTTCTTCTCCACACGAAAGGCGATAGCCCGTTGCCGTTAGATGGCTGGAGGAGAAGGGCTCAATTTTCAGAAGCTGCCGTTCACGCGCTTTTTGAATTTCGTAGCCGTTTAGAATGCTGCTTCTAAATGGTTGTTTAGGGCTGACTGATTCGAGAAAATTGCTCGCGATCGCCAACTCAGCTGGAACGTCCTCCTTCTCTGATACTTGTCTAGGGAGCTTGGATTCTACTCCCTCATAGAGTTTGTCCCTGTAGAACTCGACCTCTCCCTTAGTGATGCCCTTGCTCTGACTCGGAGATGAATCAAAGGCGTCGTGATGCTCCAAACAAAGAAATACGAGGTTACGCTCGGTGTGGTTGGCCGGGTCATGATCTAGGTGCGCCACTTGCCCCTTCCTTTCGGAGAAATCCCCGCGCAGACCAAAGCACAAGCAACAGCGACGAGCGCTCCCGACAAGCACAGTGGTCAGAGCCTCAGATGGGATTTTCCTGCGCCTACTCATTGACCGAGAGCTAACGATGGTGCTGACCCGCTGTGGATTGACGGACGCGAAGCGGCCGGCAATCCACAGTCGCGGTCGAGCACATTGTTATGTGATCTTTCCTTGCTTCCGTAGCTGATGCGATGCCTTTCTGAATATGTCCTCGTAAGTGTCCGCTGACCTGAGCACCTTATTCAGGTAAACGTGAGATTCCACGCACAGCGCAAATGCGATCAGGCCTGATAGCTTCAGCGCGACGCTGACAGACGAGAGTAGGAGCAGGATAAAACATGCGACGACGATGAGGGCGTAAACGCCCGTCAAGGCGAAAATGTAACGCCAACGATCGACGAGGTTCTGCAATCTTGTCTTGCCCGGCGCTACACCGCGCCATTCGGCGAGGTGAGCTTCCCAGCCCAGTCCAGGAACGCGAGGCTCTATGACCCCTTTGATATAAGCTGCAATCCTGAGCCGGGATCGCTCGCGGTTCGCCGTGTGCCACATGAGAGGCAAGGCAGCCAACATGAGAAAGAGGTAAAACGATGAATGGTAGGACTTCGTCTGCAGAGTCGCAACCCCCCCGGTGATGGCCAAGTATGTCAGCGTCCCCCACAGGCGCGCGTTTTGAACACCTAGCAGTTCTTGGCGGAGCGCACGGAAATCTTCCAGCAGACCCTCCCGCTCCTCAGCTGCGGTGCTCTTTCGTTCGACCGATCGGGTCATTGTATCTCCGCCTCCATCTCCCCACATAACGGAACGCGGGTGAGCAGCCGAGCTGATGGGATGGACTCCTCCCGTGACTTTATCGGCATCGTAGTGCCAAAGTCACCTTACGTCCCGGGTTACCCGTGGAAGGAGGAGCCAAATGAAGTCTACATTGATTGCTG
>JAZDCZ010000211.1:0-3137 GCA_036679605.1 Gemmatimonadota bacterium | reverse complement strand
TCGAGGAAGGCGCTCACGCGTTCGAGTTGTGCCTGTTGCCGGTCGGTCATGTGCCGGTCATCCACGGATCGGTTGCTGCGCGGACGGGCGTCGTGTAGTGAGCGGTCGTTCAGGGTCAGCCGATCGGCCTTCAAGCCGTCGCGAAAACTCACCTGAGTTTGGGTATACAACCCGTCCAGGGTGATCGAGATGGAGCCCACAGCGGGCAGATTGAGCCGTGCGTCACGTTTGCCCCAGTACTTGGCCAGGGCGATGTTGCTGTGAGCGCGAGCGGTTGCCGTTGCTTCAGATGCCATATCGAGTGTTTCGGTATCCGGTCCCCGCCTGAGGATGGTGTGTGTTCGTGGGCCCGCCCGGCTGAACCGTTGAGAACCGTCTCTCTCTGCCTTCCTCTCTTTCTATTCGGGGCGCGATGGAAACGCATACCACGGGCCTCCCTCAGACCTCGCCGGCGGCTGGCTACTACGCGCTGGGCTCAGAACACGTTGTGGATAAGCTGGATAAGGTTGTAGGAGTCCCCATTTCGGTTCTAGGCTGAGAGAAGATGGCTCCGTCTTTTTATACTTGCGGTAAAGCCCGGACTCGCGTGTGCATGAGGGAGATACGCCCGAGGTTTTCACTGTTTCTCGGTGCATGCTTACTGAGTCTTCTGACTTGTCTAATTCATCCGCAGCTTCTCTCAGCCGAGACGGCGCGCATCGGCAGTGAATTTCGCTTAAACGCTAACACGGCTTCGTTCCAACGTAAGGCGAAGGTCTCGGTACAAAATGACGGCAGTTTTGTTGCTGTATGGGAGAGTAACCTGCAAGACGGTTCGAACGGGGGCATCGTCCTCAGACGGTTCTCTAACCGTGGAATGGCAGTTGGTTCCGAAATTATCGTAAATCAAACAACGCTCGGCCCGCAAAGCGAGCCGGACGTAACGACCACTGCAGGTGGAGATATAGTCGTCGTCTGGGTAAATGGGGGCTTTCTTGCGACAGAGATTCGTGGCCGTGTTTTCTCGGCCAACGGAATTCCCAAGAGCAATGAGTTCGTGGTTTCAAGCTCTTTGGGTAACCACCCGGTAGTAGCGGCCGCGCCCAACGACGGGTTCCTTGTACTCTGGGACCGCCAAACTGACTCTGGGCGCATATGCAACATATTTGCACAACCCTATGACTCCAGCCGTCAGCCTCTTGGTATGGAGTTTCAGGTCAACGCTCAGACAACAGACGGATTACAGAGATTTCCGGATACGGTGGGCCTTCCTGACGGGGATTACATGGTCGTTTGGACTAGCAACGCGCTGGATAATGGCTCCGGCTCCAGTTTCGACGTGTTTGGTCGACGGGTCTCGGCAAGTGGGGGAGCACTTGGTACAGAGTTTTTAGTCAATACCTACACCTTTAGCATACAGGGCCCTCCAAAAATTAGCAGCGACGCTTCCGGTAACTTTGTGACTGTTTGGTCGGGGAGCAGAGACGATGACACAGATGGAGCTGTATCCGCACGGCGTTTTTCACAAGACGGCAGCCCGCTTGGGGACGACTTCTTGGTCAATACAGTCATACATCGCTCGCAAGACGACGCCGATATCGGCGTGTCGTCCGACGGCCGCTTTGTTATCGCGTGGACCTCGGATGAAGAGTACTTTGCCGGTGACCCTGATAACAACGTTCACATGCAGGTGTTTGACAAAAGCGGTATTCGCTCGGGTGCCGTGTTTCAGGTCAACACCTATACTCCGTACTCGCAAGGGTTCCCGGCCGTAGATATGAACGCGGCCGGACAGTTCGTTGTCGTTTGGGACAGCTCGTACCAAGATGGCTCTACTGTAAGTGTTTATGCTCAGCGCTTCACTCTTGATCCCATCTGTGGGGACGCGAACGGCGACCTGACAGTTGCGGCCACAGACGCCTTGCTGATTCTCCAAGCCGCCGTTGGAATTTCACAATGTGAAGCCTGCGTGTGCGACAACGCTGCTCCCGCTGGAGTTACAGCAACGGATGCCTTGGGCTCTCTATTGCTGGCAACACAAGCGGCGCCCTTTCATGTTTCCCGTGCTTGTAACGAGGCGTCCCACCGCCTACCGCGCTGCTTAGTCGCGAAGCGCAGAAAACTTGCACCAAAACCCTGCTGTTTGCATTGATCGAGGGTCCTCGGGATAGGATCGGTACGGTGAAAGCTGCGATGGTCCAAGCGCTCTTGGTCGGCTCCGGCGGCTTCGCCGGGGCATTGCTGCGTAGCGGCTTGAGCGGCTTCGTCTATCGCCAGATCCCACTGTCTACCTTTCCCTACGGAACTTTAGTGGTGAACCTAGTCGGCTGCTTCCTGATCGGCGGATTCACCGGGCTCGTCGAGGCGCGCCAACTATTCGGGCCGGAGGTGAGAACCTTCGTATTGATCGGCCTTCTGGGCGGCTTCACGACTTTTTCCACCTTCGGCTTCGAGGCCTTCGCACTGCTTCGCGACGGCGAATACCAGCGCGGGCTCGCCTACGTGGCGCTTCATCTCACGCTCGGCCTGGCGCTAGTCTGGCTGGGCTATTCGCTGGCAACTTCAAGCAAGGTAGGTTGACGATGCTGCTTCCGAGAGACGGAAAACTGTTGCGGATATTTATCGGCGAAAACGACAAGCACGAAGGGATGGCGCTCTATGAGTGGATCGTCCGCAAAGCGCGTGAATCGGGACTGGCCGGAGCGACGGTTCTACGTGGACTCGAAGGCTTCGGCGCCCATAGCCGGCTGCACACGGCCAAGCTCCTGCGCCTGTCGGGCGATCTTCCCATTGTCGTCGAGATCGTCGATACCGAGGAGAAAATCGAGGCCTTCTTGCCGACCATCGACGAGGCCGTCGACGACGGGATGGCCACGCTGGAGAAAGTCGAGGTTCGCTTCTACCGCCACGGCAACGGCGAAAAATCGGGTTAGCCCCTTTATCGCCGTTGCGTAGCCTCCACCACGACCCCGTCCGCGCACCGTGTCGCGCACCCCGCCCGGTTGCGCGCCTGTGTTGCGCCCCTTGTCTGCATCTTATGCACACATTGCGCTTAGCATGGCAGGGGCGTAGTACAGCGCTCGGGGGTAAGCCGCCGTGTACAGCACTCGGGCGGCCATGATCTGACCGTGAGCACCTACGTGCTGATGCGGATTCTC
>JAZDCZ010000210.1:0-35631 GCA_036679605.1 Gemmatimonadota bacterium | reverse complement strand
GGTCAGATAAAAGTCTACATCATCCTCTTCCCAGAATAATCCGCGAGTATGATTCCATCATGCTCCGTTACACGCGGCGCTGGAATGTCCATGAGAACCTCCCACTCTCCAGTAGAAAGGAAGGATGCTATGAAGCTTTTGGTTGTCTCGCTGGTGGTTGTGCTTGGATTTCTACTTCCAGCCCGGCTTCACGCCGCTGGTGACGGGTTTCCACAGCCAGAATCGGCAGTTCCATGTGATGAAGGGAACGAGCCCGTCTTTCTGAGCTATGGAGACCACACCACCGGGTGTGTGATTAGTCCGGCAGTCGACTCCGATCCCTTCTGCTTCCTCGGAACTGCAGGGGACCAGGTTAGGATCATTATTCTGGGGAGGTCGGATTTCTTCGATCCGAGGCTCGAGATTAGAGATCCAACCGGTGTTCTGATTATAAACACGGCCTGTACAGGCAACCGAAGGTGCTGCTTGAACCAAAACGTGACGCTCGAAGAGACGGGACTGTACAATCTCCGTGTGTCTGACTCAGGAGCAAACGAGACCGGGAGCTATACACTGCAAATCGAGAAGATTCCTCCAGTTGCCGCACCGTGTCTCACTTATGGAAGTTCTGTGAGCGACACAATTAGCCCACAGACCGACGTGGATTTCATCGCGTTCCAAGGTGTCGCTGGAACCACCATTCGGGCCACTGTCTTGGGGAGGTCGGATTTCTTCGATCCGAGGCTCGAGATCCTTGATCCGAGCGGTGTAATCATTGAAGACAGAGCGTGTACAGGCAACCGAAGGTGCTCGTTTTCTGTCGAAAAGAATCTCGTCCTGGACGGCACCTATTTCATGTTCATCTCCGACGCGGGATGCAACGAAACTGGTGGCTACCAGATTAACTTGGAATGTCTCTTTGGCTCGTGTCCAATTCCCAATCCGCCTCTCAACGTTTCCTTGGATCTCCCCCTAAGAACACTTTCGATAGCTGCCATGGACACCCTCTTGGTGGGTGGTCGCCTTGTGAATGGATCTATGCAACCTGAGTATCAAGTCAGAACGTTCGTGTGGATCAGGATGCCAGACGGCGCGATCGTCCCCAGGGTTCCAATAGGTTTCCAAGGAGTGCAAGTGGTTCCTCCGGGCTTTGATTTTTCTAATCCAGGCCGTGTAGTCGGTACTGCTGGTCATTGTCCGCTGGGCCAACTGGGAACGTATGTATTTGGCGTCCGCCTTGTTGATTCTGAGACTGGGGTGACTTTGACGGGAGATCTCGAGGCGTTTACAGTAGTTCCGTAGGCACCTTGGCACTCCTGTCCTTGGCTTCGGCGTCGGTAGCCGCCAGCTTTTTCAGGCTCCGGCCCTACCCAACGTTGCAGAAATACGACCGGGATGGACAGCGCGAAGGAAGAAACAGAAAACCAGAAGACCCTTCCGGGGGTAGCGTAGGGCCTGCGCGCCAGGCGGATGGAGGATAGGGGGGAGCGCCGCTTGATCCTGTCGCGAATTGGATTCTTGAGAAAGCTGAAGTTTGTGGCGCTCGGCATAGGCGTTTGCTCCCCCCTATCCACCATCCGCCTTGTGTCGCAACCCCAACGACAAAGACGGTCTTCGCGGAGAGCTTGCTTGGCCTAGGCGGAGGTCGCGAGTGCAGCGAGCGCGGACTTAACCTCAACGTTCGTCTGAATTCAGGGGGAATCTCTCTGATCGGGGTGCGGTGGATGAAGAACGCGGATGCCTTGTGTAGTCGACTCGTGAGTTTCTCCGTTGGGATTGGCCAAATCGTAGACACCCTTCCCAGAACCAGGATGGGTCGTCACATCGCAGGCCAGCTCGGTCGATTGTGATCAGCTTGGCCAGAGCCTCAAGTTTCGATGCCACTGGCGCGTTCGAGTGCAACGATGCGGTGCGTCAGGGCGGCGATCGTGGCGCGAAGCTCCTCGAGTTCGCCAGGCGCGGGTGCTGCGGCGCGGCGCGAGGCCGGGGCCGCAGCCGGTGCGTCCGCGTCGACGTGTGGCTGTTCGCGCTCTGGATACAGCATGTGTGCGAATCGCGCGCCACGTTTCTGACCCGGGGGGCTCAGACGCTTGACGAAGGACTTTTCCTGCAATCCGTCGAGCAGCTCGTGCATCAGCGTCAGGTCGTTGATCTGCACCATGCGGCTAGCGCGCTGGCGCAGCTCGCCGTCGGTCTGCGGGCCACGCAACAATAGCTCGGCCAGCGTCGCCGCTTCCCTGGCGTTGATCTCGAGCATGTCCGGCACGCAGTGACGGTACTTGTCGACGCGGCCGCTGCCCATCGCGGTGATCGCCAGCCCCTCCTCGCGTAGCGCGTCAATCGCGTCGCTGACATCGACCTCGTCGAGACTCATCAAGGGATCGCGGCAGCTCTTCTGGTTGCACCCGTTGACGATCGCGTTTAGGGATATCGGGTACTGATCCGGCGTCGTGTATCCCTTTTCGACCAGTACGCCGAGGACGCGTCGTTCGACCCTCTCCAGCTGGTACGACATGATCCCTCCACGTTGTCTCGGCCCGTTGTCTCGGCCCGTTGTCTCGGCCCGGTGCCTCGGCCCGGTGTCTCGGCCTGTTGGCTCGTGCGCCGCCAATGATCGCTTCACCCCCCCGGTCAGCCCGTCGCTTCGGACTCGGGCGACACGGCTTTCGTCGGTTGAGGGGGTTCAACATAGTGTTCCCGCCCGGTTCTGGCAAGAGTCCGGTCGGGGTTTGCGGCGTGAGCCATCGGTGGGGCTGGCAAGGCGTGACGTTGGAGGGCAGTGGTCATTTTGGAGGTTTCCAAAATCTACTTCGTGGCCTCGCTCGCCTCGATGCGCAGGACCACAAGGTTGGTGACTCCGAAGCCTGGTGGCGTGGCCCGGGCACCATCGTCCTCGAGTAGCGCTTGCAAGGTAAGCACCTTCGGGCTCGCGAAACCCGGGTGCAGGAGGACCACCGGACTCTTGGCGGGTCCCGGGTGCTCGGGGACTCCCAGGCACGCGGCATCCGGAATGCCCGCTCCCCGGATACAGGCGATCGGGAGGGGTCCAGACCCGCCCACGGACACCGGCGTGTTGTTCACCATGCTCCCAAGGAGGGAACGACGGACGTCGAAGCAACCGAAAGTGGGTTCGCCTGCCCAGACGTAGAGGATATAGGTCCCCATCGGCGTCGCCGGGGCCGCGATCAGCTCAACCGCAATGGCCGTGTTCGTACTCACCTGCACGCAACGATTCTCGGCTCCCGGGCTGCCGTTGATGAAGAGCCTGGGGGGAACGACGCCGATGCCCGCGTTGATGTTGCCGGCGAGACAGGAGTCGTCGAACCGACCGCCCATGACCACCGCGTCGCCGAGAGTATCAATCTCCTCCACCCAAGCGGCAAAAGGCACCTCCCCGGGGCTCATCGACACTGCGCACATCCCCTGGTTTAGTGGGGTATGATCTCTCCCTGTCTCCGCCGCATTGATCTGAAAGGAGCCGCCGACGGGGGCTCCACTAGGCGAGTAGAAACGACCGCGCACGTCGGTTTCGCGACCTTTCTGCTCGCGCCAGGCCACGATGAAGCTTCGATCGTTGCCGATCGCGACGGATACCTCGGGCCGAAAAGTGAGGCCGCTCGTCGATACCACCAGATCCCCGGTCAAGGCAGACCCGTCGGGCGCGAAGAGCCGCGCCAGCAAAAGCAAATTGCTGGTGGCCCAGGCCACCACGAAGTGACCGTCGGGAGCCATGTCGAGATCGCGGAAGCCAGATCCATTCCCGCCCTCATCGACCCGGAACGCTGGGCCCTTGGCCACTCCGAGGGGGTCGAAGCATCGACCCAGGAGCTCGTTTGAGTTGATGCCGACGAGGACGAAGCCGCCGGCGGCGTCCATGGAGACCTGGGGAGAGAACCCAACATCGGTGATTTCCTTTGCGGCCTCGAGGGGCGAGCCGTCGAGACGGAAGAACTGACGCTGGATATCTCCAGGAATCGACCCTGTCACCACAAGCAGGCGATCCGGTCCGATTGCCGTGCGAGGATGGGAACTCCTCGTTCGGATCATGTTTCCGAGTGGGTTTCCATCGGAATCGAACAGCCGGAAGAACCCCTCTGGAGCTCCCGCTTTGCTAAAGCTCACGACGGCGAGACCGGCGGCGTTGACCGAGACCCGGGGCGCCCGGCCATTCCTTCTCCCAGTAGAAACGGGAAAATCACCGGTGAGCGGATCGCCGTTCGAATCAAAGATCTTCCCTTTGGCCGAGAACGTAATCAGGTTGGGGTCGGCGTCTTCCCACACCACAAACCTCCTCCCGTCGGCGAAGGTATCGACATCCGGGGAGATAAAGGTTCGCCCCCCCTCTCGCAGGGCGATCGGTATATCGCCATCTACGCGGACCGGAACCTGCGAAGTGCCCGGACCCGGCATGGAGACAAGCAGAACAAGAGCGGATAGGAGCGACCGAAAGCCGCGAGGACTATTCGGCGTCGAGGTATGCGGTCTCTCTGTTTCGAGCAGCATCGAGGTTCCTCATTCTGGGCCTCGTCCGACCCGCGGACGGTGGCGATCTTGTCGATGATCCACAACACGGAATACGTGAGCGGATATGTTCATGTCGTAATAGAGGCTTGGAGACTCTGTCGGCGTGTCGAGAGTTTTTCTTTTTTTTTCTCAACGGATCGTTCGGCTGTTCCGTGCAGATCGATCTAGCCTCGTTTGGAATCTACCGGTTCGTGGGAGGAAGTCGAAATGAGAACGCTGGTCACGAACGCGATCACGACGTTAACCCTTGGCCTGGTCTTCTTGGGCATTTCCGGTGGCGCGGCTGAAGCAACGAACGATTCCCAGTTCATCTCGCAGACGATCTTGCCCACCGAGATGGCCGCCGGGGAGACAACCCAGGTCTCGATCACGTTCAAGAACACGGGCACTACCACGTGGACCCAAGCCGGGCTCTTCAAGATCGGCAGCCGCAATTCCGCCGACAACACTCATTGGGGGATGAGTCGGGTCCTGCTCGATCCGTTGGACTTCATAGCGCCGACCCAATTGAAGACTTTCAATTTTACGATCACCGCACCCAGCGATCCCGGGCTCTACAACTTTCAGTGGCAGATGCTCCAGGAGGGAGTCAACTGGTTCGGAGCCAGCAGCACGAACCAACTCATCCAAGTCGGCGGAGGCGTGAACGACTCCCAGTTCATCTCGCAGGATGTGCCGACCAGCATGGTTCCGGGCGAAACACGCCAGGTCTCGGTCACGTTCAAGAACACGGGCACGACGACTTGGACCCGAGCCAGGTTCTTCAAGATCGGCAGCCGCAATCCCCCGGACAATACTCATTGGGGGATGAGCCGGGTTTTGCTCGATCCGTCGGATTCCATTGCGCCCACCCAACAAAAGACCTTTACCTTTGACGTGACCGCACCGACCATCCCGGGACTCTACAATTTTCAGTGGCTGACGCTTCTGGAAGGAGTGAATTGGTTCGGGGCCAGCAGCGCGAACCAGGTGATCGACGTCGTACGAGTGAACGACTCCCAGTTCGTCTCCCAAAATGTCCCCACTACGATGGACGCCGGCGAGACCGCCCAGGTCTCGGTCACGTTCAAAAACACGGGCACCACCACGTGGACCCGCGCTGGGCTCTTCAAGATCGGCAGCCGCAATCCCGCGGACAATACTCGATGGGGGATGAGTCGGGTCCTGCTCGATCCGTCGGACTCCATCGCGCCGACCCAACAGAAGACTTTCAGTTTTACGATCACCGCACCCAGCGATCCCGGGCTCTACAACTTTCAGTGGCAGATGCTCCAGGAGGGGCTGAACTGGTTCGGGCCGAGCAGCGCGAACAAGGTCGTTTCTGTCGATGGGAACCTGTCCAAGGTCCTTGTGTTCAGCAAGACCGCCGGCTTCCGACACGATTCGATCCCCGCCGGGATCGCGGCTCTGCATCAGCTCGGCGAAGAACACGGCTTCGTCGTGACCGCAACCGAGGACGCGGCGGTCTTCAGCGGGCTCGAATTCCAGGCGTTCGACACCATCGTCTTTCTGAACACGACAGGCGATGTACTGAACGCGACCGAGCAGAGTGGGTTCCAGACATACATCCAGGAGGGTGGTGGGTTTGTGGGCATTCACGCCGCAAGCGACACCGAGCACGATTGGCCGTGGTACGGTCGCCTCGTCGGAGCGTACTTCGCGAGTCATCCAGCTCCGCAGGTAGCGACGATCCTCGTCGCCGATCGCAAGCATCCGTCGACGGCGCACCTGCCCGCACGGTGGATGCGGAACGACGAATGGTACTCATTCAGCGACAACCCCCGAGGCCGCGTGCACGTTCTCGCCGCCCTCGACGAACGAACGTACCAAGGCGGCGATATGGGGCACGATCACCCGATCGCCTGGTGCCACGATTTCGAAGGCGGCCGGGCGTGGTACACGGGCGGCGGCCACACGAGCCAGAGCTACGGCGAGCCGGCGTTCCTCCAGCATTTGCTCGGGGGGATCCTCTGGACGGCGGGGTTGGCCGAAGGCGACGCCGGTGCGACGGTCGAGGAAAACTTTGACAAGATCGTCCTCGACAGCAACGTCAACGACCCGATGGAGCTTGCCGTCGCCGCCGACGGGCGAGTCATCTTCGTGGAGCGGGGTGGGACGGTGAAGGTGTGGCGACCCGATACACAGAGCACGGTGATCGCGGGCATCATCAACGTCTTCGCCGAACTCGAAGACGGGCTGCTCGGGATCGCCCTCGATCCGAACTTCAGCGGAAACGGGTGGTTCTACGTGTACTACTCGCCGCCCGACGACGGTGGACCCCTGCGGAACGTCGTGTCGCGATTCACGATGATTGGCAACACTTTCCAGGCGAACAGCGAAATCGTCCTCCTCCAGATCCCCACTCAGAGAGAGGAGTGTTGCCACAGCGCCGGGTCAATGGCGTTCGATGGGAGCGGGAACCTCTTCATCTCCACCGGCGACAATACGAATCCTTTCGCCTCTCAGGGTTTCACGCCCATCGATGAGCGACCGGGCCGGGCGCCGTTCGACGCCCAAAAGTCTTCGGCGAACACGAATGACCTGCGGGGAAAGATCCTCCGGATTCGCCCGTTGCCAAACGGGACGTACGCGATTCCTCCGGACAACCTCTTCGTTTCCATGAAGTTGTCGACGCGGCCGGAGGTTTACGTCATGGGCGGCCGCAACCCGTTCCGGATCTCGGTCGATTCCGTGACCGGCACTCTGTATTGGGGCGATGTGGGACCCGACGCCGGGGCCGCTCAAGTTGGTAGGGGACCTGCGGGGCACGACGAGTTCAACCGCACCACCATTGCGGGAAACTTCGGCTGGCCGTACTTCGTGGCGGACAATAAGGCTTTCTACGACCACGACTTCGGCTTTGGGATTCGGGCGGTGCGGCGGCCGTTGTTCGATCCCGCCCGGCCGTTCAACGACTCTCCCAACAACACGGGTCTGGAAGATCTTCCGCCCGCGAAGCCGGCGTGGATATGGTACCCCTACGACTCGTCGAGCGAGTTTCCCGCTCTCGGCGAGGGCGGCCGGTGCGGGATGGCCGGCCCCGTGTATCACTTTCAGCCCACGACCGGTCACCCCAACCGCCTCCCCGCCTACTACGACAACACCTTGTTCCTCTATGAATGGTCCCGCGGCTGGATCATGACCGTGCACTTCGACGACAATGGCGAGATCCTGGACATTCTACCGTTCCTAGCGGGAGCGGAGTTCAAGCATCCGATCGACATGGAGCAGGGCCCGGACGGACGCCTCTACCTCATCGAGTGGGGTAGCGCGTTCGCCGGCGGCAACTCTGACGCTGTGATCTCGCGGATCGAGTATCGCCCGTAGTGAGCGGGAGGAAGCACTGTGACGAGAATCGACACGCGATTCGAGTGATCATGATACGATCCTGAACCTTTTTGATGGAATCTTCGCGACCGTTTCCGATCGGTCATGGCCAAGGAGAGCTCTCGCGTTCCGCAGAGAGGGCGACACTCATGGCCCCGAAGTGATTTCAGAAATCTGGATGACGCCCAACGGAGGAAGGTTCATGATCGTTCGTTCGTGCACTCTTTTTGCCCTGTTCCTTTTGATGTTCGGCCCATTCTTGTCACCGGTCACCGGCCAGAGCCCCGCTGGACCCGCCAAAGCCGTTCAGACCGATGTGTATCGAATCAACTGTGGGGGAAGTCAATACATAGATCCCCAAGGCAAGACATGGGTTGCCGATTTTGGTTTCAATACGGGAAACACCTTCACCACCACCAATCCCATCGCCAACACTGGCAAGGATCCTCTCTACCAAGTCGAGAGGTGGGATCCTTCCCCGAGCCCGGAGCTCGTCTACAGTCTTGCCGTCACTCCATCTCGCCAGTACAAGGTCAAGCTCCACTTCGCCGAGATCTACTCCGGCATCACCGGTCCCGGGCAACGACTCTTCGATGTCGCCATCGACGGGGTCACCAAACTTACGAGCTTCGATCAGTTCGCGGCCGCGGGAGGCCCCGATACGGCCATCGTGAAGACCTTTACCGTCATGAACGTCGACGGGATGCTTGATATCAGCTTCACCCACGTGGCCGACAACCCCGCCATCAAGGCCATTCACGTGATTTCGACCGGGGTGGTGATGGTCGAGGAACCTCCGACCATCACCTCGACGCCGGTGATTTCGGCTACCGAGAACCTCGTGTACAACTACGACGTCGACGCGACCGACCCCAATCCGGGCGATGTCATTACGTACTCCCTTCAGACGGCACCGGCAGGGGCCACGATCGATCCCGTGAGTGGCCTCATCAGCTGGACCCCGAATGGACAAACCGGCCTCAACACCTTCTCGGTGCGGGCGACCGACGTGGGAGGGTCGTTCGACCAGCAGACCTTCGATGTCGACACGCGCTACCGCATCAACTGCGGAGCGACCGTGACCTACGTCGCCTCCGATGGGCACAAATGGGCCCCCGACTTCGGTTTCAACACCGGGAGTCCCTTCTCCACTTCCCAGAACATTTCGGGAACTCCGGATCCCACCCTGTACCAAACGGAACGATTCGATTCAGGAGCTGCCCTGGAACTCGTTTACAGCCTGAACCTACCGGCGGGCAATTACCTGGTGCGGCTCCACTTCGCGGAGATCTACGACCAGATCACCGCTCCCGGGCTCCGGGTTTTCGATGTCTCTCTCGAGGGGACGCCGACCCTGGTGGACTACGATGTCTTTGCCCAGTCGGGAGGTCTCTACAAGGCGATTCAAGAAGACCTTCCCGTGACCGTGGCCGACGGCACTCTGAACATCGAGTTCTTCCACGACGCGGAGAATCCCAAGATCAGTGCTATCGAGGTCCTTCTCCAAGGGCAGTTGGCCGCATTACCATCCTCTCTCGCCTGGGGCCATGTCGATGTAGGCCAAATCGGCGCTACCATGAACATCACCCTGGACAACACGGGAGCCGTTCCCGTCACGACCACCACCCTGACCTTCCGGATGCTGACCGGGCAAGCGGGCCATGATTTCGAAGTGAATCTGGAAGGCACCCTCTATGTCGGGGACCACGGCACGATTTCTCATCCCGTCAACACCACGATCTTGCCCGGACAGAATCTCGTCGTTCCCGTCTTGTTCAAACCCACTGAGGGTGGGGAAACAATCCTCGATCTCGAGTTCGACGGCAACTTTGCCACCGCGAAGGTTGAGCTTTCGGGAACGGGTGGAGGCGGAGCCGGGTTCCTTCACGTGGTCATCGTGGCCCCGGAAGTGGTGGTAGATTTCGACGGAAACGGAAACGAGGACGTCTTCCTCAAGGGTTCCGATTCCCACACTCACGAGCCGGGTAAAGCGATTGTCTCCTTCAACTGGAAGGAGAACGGCTCGAGTTTCTCCACCATGGCCGATGTGACCCAGAATTTCAGCGTGAACCAGCACACGGTGGATCTGACCATCGGGGATGATGCGGTGCCGCCGAAATCCTTGACCGCCTCTTACACCTTCGACGTAGTCCCCATCAATCATGTGCCCGGCACCCTCGTCATGACCTACGACGCCATGGGAGGAGATCCGGCCACCCTGCTCCCAACTCCTCCCGCCACACCGGACTTCGCCCAGGAAACGGTCGAGTTCAAGCTCACCGACATCAGTCCCTTCACCACCAACGTGATGGTTCGATTCCTGGTCCAGCTCGACATTCAAACCGGCGACACCTACCAGTTCTTCCTCAACTACGGAGGGAGCGCCACCCTTCTCTTGGTGAACGGTAATCCCACGACCGGCCCCATCTTTCTACCCGTCGGACAACACATAATCGACGCCCGATTTGCCGTCTACACGATTGCGGATCTGCCCCTGGAAGTCCAAATGGCCCAGGGGGGTGGTGCCGCCATGCCCATCGACCCCACCGCGATCAGCCATGACTTCACGAGCTTTGCACCCGTCATCAACGACATGAATCCGATCGAGGGGTCTGAGTTGGGGGGAAACCTGGTGACCCTCGACGGCCTCGGGTTCTTTACCTTGGGTCAGGTGTCCGTCCAGTGGGGTGCCATCACAATCCCCAACTCCCAGCTCACGGTCACTCCCGTGTCGGTTGAGCTCATCGCGCCGGCCGGAATGGGGATCGTCACCGTGAAGGTGAACACCCCTCAGGGCACAAGCAACAGCAAGCAATTCACGTACAGTCCGGGGGGGCCCTTACCCATCAAGTTCACCACGCGTGATCTTGTTCCCACGATCACCTTTCCCTCGACCGCGGCTTGGGGGCCCGATGGGAAGCTCTATGTCGGAACAACAGATGGCATCATTCACGTGATCACGGTTGACGACGTCTACAACGTCACCAACACGACAATGATCAACACCATTGCCGCCCTCGGCAATAAACACATCCTCGGTATCGCCTTCAATCCCTTCGATCCTCCCGCTCCCGTGCGCATCTATGTCTCCCACTCCGAGCTCTATGCGGATGGAGGAAACTGTCTTACCGGTATGCTGGTTCCTTACTCGGGTCAAGTTTCGATTCTCGATGCCCCGAGCTTCAACGTAGTCGGCCTGATCACCCAACTCCCCGTCTCCAACCACGATCACGGCATCAACGGGCTTGTGTTCGACCGCAACGGTGATCTCTACGTCAACGTGGGCGGCAACACGAACGCTGGTATTGTCCATTGCAATCTCGGCGAGCTGCCCGCTTCTCCGCTCTCAGGTGGAACTCTCAAGGCTGAAATATCGAAGTTAGGATTCAACGGTGCCATTAGTTACGTCGAAACGAGCACCGGTGTGCCCAACGACGACCAAGTATCCGGGGACATCGTGGATGTCGTGGCGGGAGTGGACATGACCGTCTTCGGGGCGGGTCAAAGAAATCCCTACGATCTCGTGTACACGACTTGGGATATGATCTACTCCACCGACAACGGGCCCAACGCCAGTTTTGGAGAGTCTTCGATCGCGAGCTGCGTCGCTAGTGGCAGCCAACCCACGGGCCCGGATGAGCTCAATCTGATCGAGTTCGGTCAGTACTTCGGCCATTCAAATTGCAACCGAGGCCGCACCGATCCAAGGCAGAACAAGTGGCATGATCATATCCAATCGGACATTATCGGCGAGTTCACCCAGGCCATCACAACTTTTGCTTCATCGACCAACGGCATCATTGAGTATCGAGCGAATACCTTCAACGGAGCCATGCGCGACAACCTGGTGGCCCAGAAGTACAACAATCTCACGTTCCGGATCGAGCTCTCCGACGACAAACGCACCGTGGTAAACAACTCATAGGTCCCGACTCTGAGTCTCGGAGCCTTGGACGTGGTGGGGGGACCCGGAGGGGTACTGCTCGGCATCGATTACCAAGGCAACAAGATCACAATCGCGGAACCGAACGACCCCAGTGGCGCCAATTTCGTCGTCTACGACATCTACCCCTGGCGAGCACCCGCTACTGGCGGACATCCTTTCGTCGTCAGTGGATCAAACTTCGGTACTGTTCTCGGAAACGTGAATTTGACCATCGGCGGAGTCAACGCTCCTCTTACATCCGTGAGCAATACGCGGATCTTCGGTACCATCCCGGCCCACGCAACCGCACCGGCCACTACGGTCGACGTGATCGTGACGGTGAATAGTCAGACCCGACCCCTGACCCAGTCCTTCCGTTATCTGCAGCCGGCGGGCAGTGAGCCTTGGGGGTGGCGACTCGCATCCAATGTTCCTGTCGCTCTTGGCGAGGTCGCCGGCGGAATCATCAACTCAAAGCTCTATCTGGTGGGCGAAGGGAATTCGAACACCTACGAGTACGATATCGCCACCGACGTGTGGAGCACTAAGGCAATGCGGCCAAACGCCGGTAACCATCATGCCGCGGTCGTCAACAACAACAAGCTGTATCTCTTCGGCGGCCTCGGCTCCTCCTCGGAGGGCAAGGTACAGATCTATGATCCCTCCTCGAATTCCTGGTCCCTCGGAACCTCCATGCCCTGGAACGCAGGCTCGTGCAATGCGGCTTTCATCAATGGCCTGGTCTACGTATGCGGTGGGATCATCGGAAGCATTACGGTTGACACCGTGGCCGCCTACGACCCGGTAGCCAATACCTGGAGCGCTCCTCTTGCCGTCATGCCCATGGGCCGAAACCATGCTGCCGCCTCCACCGACGGGATCAAGCTCTACGTATTCGGAGGGAGAGATGGCGGAAACTTCGTGACCAACGGGTTCGACGATACCCAGATCTACGATCCCGCCACCGACACCTGGCAAACCAGCGCCGGGGGAGGTTCGCTGGCACCGCTTCCTCTAGCACGAGGCGGCACCGGGGCCGCCGTGTACTTCAATGGCGAATTCTACGTCATGGGAGGCGAAACGTTGACCGGGTCCGGCGCGACGGTGAACAAGGTCTACGATCGAGTGGACATCTACGACCCGGCGAACAACACGTGGAGGATTGGCTCCCCCATGCCTACCGCCCGGCACGGGATCTTCCCCCTCTTGAACGGAAGTCAAATCTACGTTCCCGCGGGGGGCGTAGTCGCCGCCAACTCTCAGTCCAAAGTGATGGAGATCTATGCTCCGTAGCGAGCCGGAGCACCGCCAGGGCTTCAACAAAATGATCGTTTGTTGCTAATGAACACCCACTGCGACGGCCAACCAGAGTGGATGGACGTTAGGCGTCCTTGGAATCAAGCCGTAGCAAATCCATCGGTGTTCGGGCACTTGCGAGCATGAGGAAATGAACCCGATCAAACGAATCGCGATTATTGGCGCGGGGCCCAGTGGACTCACCGCGGCCAAGTCCGCGTTCGAGTGCGGACTGGAGCCGACCGTCTTTGAGCAAAGCGAGGATTTGGGTGGTGTATGGAAGGGGCGGGGCGCCCACGCTTGGGAGGGTATGAAGACCAACATTTCGCGGCATAGCTGCTGCTTCTCGGATTACCCATGGAAGAGCTCTGCTCCGCTCTTTCCGAATCAGGCTGAGGTGCGCACCTATCTAGGCGCGTACGCGAGGCACTTTCGGATCTCCGATCGGATCCGCCTTGGGGCCGAGGTTGTCGGGTTGGGTCGGCGTGACTCGATCTGGGAGATTCGGTGGAGAGAGAATGGTCGAGAACATGCCGCGCGGTACGAGTTTGTCGTGGTTGCATCGGGTTTCTTCGCGCGTCCCTTCATCCCGCGCGTTCGGGGTCTCGATTCGTTCCGTGGAACGGTGCTCCACAGCCACGATTACTGGACGCCGGAGGACTTTGAGGGCAAGAGGCTGTTGGTGGTAGGGGGCGCATTCAGCGGGCTCGAGATTGCAGCCGAGCTATCCCCGGTTTGTCGGGAAGTCGTCACGCTTGTGCGGAGACCCTGCTGGATCTTGCCTCGACTCGTGCCTCAGGGAAGCTCGAAAGTACCGGTTGATTTTGCCTTGTTTCGGCGAGGTGACTCTGGAGCCATGCCCGATTTGACACGAAAAGAAAAGAACCGCCAGAGCAATCAACGGCTCTCCGACCTCGCCTTGAATCCCGATGAGCGTGGTCACCCACTGTGGGTCGACAAAGACTCAAGTCAGCCGCCGTTCGTCGCAATTTCCGACGGGTTTGTCGATGCTGTGAGCCGGAGGGAAGTGTTGGTTCGCAGTGGCGAGTTGACGGGACTTGGTCCTGACTCCGCGGCGTTCTTTGATGGAACTGAGGCGAAAATCGATGCGGTGGTCTTTGCGACAGGCTACAGGCTCGAGCTACCGTTCTTGTCCGAGCCGGAGAAGACCTGTTTGGCTTTCGATCCGTCCGACTCGCTCCAACCAACCCTCCTCCACCGAGCGACGTTCCATCCTGGACTCCCGGGAATCGCGTTTGTCGGATTGTATCGAGGACCTTTCTTTGGCATAGTTGAGCTCCAGGCGCGTTGGGCAACTGGGGTCTTTTCTGGAAATGCACCAGAGCTCGATCGGCTGAGGGCTGCTGCCGGTCTTACTGAAGAGCTCGCCATTCGAACCGAGAGGCCCAGGCCCCAGTTTCCCCACGGCGACTATGTGAACTTCGCTGACCAGATCGCCAAAGAAATCTGTGTTCTCCCATCGTTGTCGACGGATGATCCTCTCAACTCGCGAGTTCAGCGTGGACCCGTTGTCCCAGCTCACTATCGCCTGAGCGGCTTTGGCGCTAATCCGAGGGTTGCCAGGCAAACGATTGCTGGGTTGCCAGGTGATTCATGAACCGAGAACGATTCATGAACCGAGAACATAGCCTAGGGAATCGTATCGTGGACGTCGAGGAAACTGTAAACGAGAAGGTCTTTCGGCTTTTTGAGGGAGGGTGGATTGTCGATCGGCAGATCTCGCCCCATGGCAGCATGAGCGGTGAGGCTTGGTGGCGAGCCGAGTCGACGGGCCTGCTTTCTTATTGTGAGCGAGGAGAGATGGCTCTTGTCGATGGCGGCCGGTTTGAAGTGGGACGCCGCTATCACTACATCCTCGATGAAGATTCGATTGAGGTCCGATTCGCCGATGGCGAGGGGACCGGTAGTGTTTTTCTTCGACTTCGATTCGTAGGAGAGCCTCCGAGGGCTACGGCTATGCACCGATGCAGAGCCGACGTCTATGAGGCCGAGTTCTCATTTGACTCCAATGACTGCTTCTGGATTACGTACCATGTCCACGGCCCTCGAAAGAACTATGTGTCACGGACACGGTTTTCTCGACTGCCCGAACGATGATAAGATTCGCATCAATACGGATTCACTGTCGCGCTCGAGTGCCTCGACGGTGATATGATATTCGCGTAACGGACAGTGGTCAAATCTACTCGAGAGGACCCGAAATGCGTGACTGGATTCCAGTGGGGATGCTCGCGATCATTCTCTGTCTTTTGCTTGGCACCACCGCGAACGCGAAAGCCTCCAGCGAGGATTTTTCCGTTCTTCCGAAGGTCTATCAGACATCGAGCAATCCGAATGAGCAGCAACAGCTCCTCTATGATTTCATCTGGCGATCGTTCATCGCTCTGAATTGGCCAAACGTTCCCCTCAGTATCGAAGTGACGCCGGCAGGACCGCTGATCGTTTCCGGCTCGCGTGGAACGCCGGATCCATCTATGCGTCTCAGTGTCATGTCGGGGTCGGGCATCCTGCCGCAAACGGTCTGGGAAACGTACAAGGAGCCCTTCGAGGTCTTTCCCCCGCCGGACCTTTGGGATCAATGGGGAGAATGGAATAGCGTACGCCCGCCGCCGCCAGACAAGAAACCGGCTTCGGGTGAATCCCGTACTCTGCTCGGCTATCCGATGGGGCTCACGGGATATGCGACCGACACGATGCAACCCTATTTCTTCCCGTTTTTTACGGGACCCCTCCGCGACCAGAACGGCGGGCTCGTTCGATACGAGGTTGCGGTCAACCGGGCATTCTTTCGCTACGTCCGCCATTTCCAGTATTACAATGCGAAAACGCAGCGGGAATCCGTCCGCAACTTCATCGAAGGCAAGCGCGACGAAACGGCCTTCCAACGCCCGCCCTTCGGCAACCCGGCCGAAACCGGCCCCGGCGGTTACCTGCACGACCTTCCGGACTTCCAACAAACCGGCTTTGTCGACGTCAAGGCCGCCTGGCGTGTCCTAGACCCGGATAGTCTGCAACAAGTGGAGCGGTATCTGCATCGTGACCTCGTCGTAGGATATGAAAAGGACGGCACGGCAAAGACGCAACTCATGGGTCTTGTCGCCCTTCACATCCTGCGTTGGACGCCAAACGGCTACGATCCCAAGAGGGGTATCGACGGTGGTTTTGTCGCGTCCACATTCGAGCACATCGACAATGTGCGCGCCAGCGTCGACCGTCACGGAAACGCGGTCAAACCGACCTTCAACAACGGTTTGGCTCCGACCTCGGAACAGCGTGAGTACGGCTTTGCCGGCGACATCCCCAAGCTTAGCGACCGTCCCGTCAGTATCTATCGGGCCCGTTCGCAGGCCATTTCCACGGAGCTGCGAACCCTCAACAGATATTATCAGACCAGTTTCCCGGTGAGCACTTCAGTGCTCCGATACTACCAATTGATCGGCACACAGAATCACCATCAGGGCCCGGTTTCCTTTGAGACTGCGGCCGATCGCGAGAAAAACGGCCCGCAAGGACCGATCACCGGTGTCATCACCAATACCAACAATCTCGTGAACTCCGTTCTAGAATCCTACACCCAGAAGAATTTCGCCTGTATTCTGTGCCATAGCAAGGCGCGGCCCTTTGGGGTTGTGCCGAGCGAGAAGCAGATGGTCGGCGTCCCGGACAAGGCTTTTCAGGACGATCACTTCAAGATCCTGACGTTCCTTCTCCAGTCGGCCCACGAACCAAAGAAGAAACAGGAGAACGGCGACTGAAGGACGCGCCGATCACCCACTTCTTAGCGGGCTTCTATTTCGAAGCTTGTCCGCGTTTCTGTGGGAACGACGCGGGTGGGTCCTGTTCCGGTACCTTGTACAATACCCGCAGGCGTTTGAGTTCTTTGTGGAGAGCCGCCTGCACGTCCTTGTAGGCCGGGTCATCGTAGAAAGAAAGGGTCTCCTCGGCATTGGCCTCTAGGTCCATCAACTCCCATTCGTCTACATCTTCCTCGTAGAAGTGAATCAACTTGTAACGGCCATCCGCCACCGCATAGTGACGTCGAACGCTGTGGGCACCGGGATACTCGTAGTAGTGATAGTAGTGACTGGACCGCCAATCGGATGGTGTTTTGCCGGCCAGGATCGGTACCAGCGACGCGCCCTGAAAGTCATCCGGAATGCTTACGCCGGCGATGTCCAGGAAAGTTGAAGCAAAGTCGAGCGGCGAAACAAGATCACTATTGCGTGTCCCCGCTTTGACTTTTCCCGGCCAACGTACGATGTAAGGTGTCCGCAGGGATTCTTCATAGACCCATCGTTTGTCGAACCAGCCGTGGTCGCCGAGGTAGAATCCTTGGTCTGAGCAGTACATGACGACGGTGTTCTTCGCCAATTCCGTGTCATCGAGGTATTCCAGGAGTCGGCCGAGGTTGTCATCCACGGAGGCAACACACCGCAAGTAGTCCTTGATGTACCGCTGATACTTCCAGCGGACCAGATCTCTGCCCGCAAGCCCCATCTTAGCAAACGCGGCATTCTTGGGGTCGTAAGCGGCATCCCACGGTATTCTCTGTTCTTGGGTCAGGTCCCGGGGCGGTGTCAACTTCAGGTCGTTCTTGTTCATCGTCACCGCGATGGACATATCCTGGGTCTTGGCCGGGGTGCCCAGGCCGGAGTGATCGTCAAAGAGCGTCGAAGGTTCGGGAATCTCAACATCATCATACATGTGCAGATAGTGTGGGCCGGGCTGCCAGTTGCGATGGGGCGCCTTGTGCTGATACATCAGCATGAAGGGCTTGGAGCGATCACGGCCCTTTTTTAGCCAGTCCAGCGCCAGATCCGTGATGATGTCGGTGGTGTAACCGGTGTACGCTATCCTCTGGCGCTTGCCATCCCCATTCTCATCACGCATCATGACGGGGTTGTAGTAAGGACCCTGGCCCATGAGGACTTCGGAGTAATCATATCCTCTGGGCTCCATGTGTGTCCCTAGGTGCCATTTGCCGATCACCGCGGTCTGGTAGCCCGCATTCTGCAGCAGCTTGGGAAAGGTCTGTTGCGTGCCATCAAACTTATTGCCATTCCTCACGAATCCATTGAGATGGGAATACTTGCCCGTCTGAATGACCGCACGCATCGGTCCGCAGATCGAGTTGGTGACAAAACAGTTTTCAAATAGCATGCCATGCTGGGCAAGCCGATCGATGTTGGGGGTCGTGTTGATCTTGGAACCATAAGCGCTGATCGATTGGTAGGCATGATCATCGGTAAAGATGAAGATGATATTCGGGCGGTCAGCGGCAGCCGCAACCCCCACCCACAGCACCACCGCCGAAACGGCCAAGATCGCATACGATCCAATTTGGTAGTTCCGCGTTTTGCTCACGTGGACGTCTCCCTTCGATTCTGATCTCGTCAATGGGATTCTATTGGCACCAGCAAAAATCTGCAACTGGACGCGACTGCGAGTGCCGAATGGTCGATCCGCGCAGTGAGGCTCCAGCGACCATCGACCGCCATACGCGAAGCTAGTCGTGTCATGGAGGGGCATGGGTCCGGTGATCATGCGACAACCGGAGCTAGTTCAGGACCCGGCGGGCCGAAGCGGAGTTACGCTGACATGCTGCCTCACGAAGCTCGGAGGTTGCAAGAGTCTTGCTGAGAATCGGCCCGATCGTCTTGCTTCACTGTTTCTTCTTCGATTCATCGTCTTTGCTCGGTGGGCCTCCCGGTGTCGACGTATGGCCAAGGAGCACCTTCCACTTGCCGGATGCTGGGTCTTTCTCGGTAAGCCAGGTAATGACGCCGCCGAACTCGTGGTCGTCAGCCCCCGGAATCGTCAACTTGGTTTTGAACTTCGATCTTGCCGAGGCCAGCGTTGCGCTGAGGGGCACCACACGAACCTCCGAGACCGTAGTGCTAAACTTGATGCCCGCATATCGCCGCATGCCCCCAAGGACTTCGTTGGGCGTCGAGTACGACTTCGCGCCGTCGGTGAACCAAGAGAATCGCGTGTCGGGGACGAAGAGGGCCAGAATTGCCTTCTCATCCCCACCCTCGATGGTTTTGATGTAGTGGGCGATGAAAGCCTTCACCTCCTTCTCCACTCCCTCGGCGCCATTCTGTGCCTTGGCTTCCGACTTCTCCAATGTCTCCTGGCCAAGCGCGGCCGCAGTAGCCAACGACTTACCGTCTAACGACAGGAAGGTGAGGACAAGGACCGCACCGAACGTTCCGAGTGTCTGAATTGTGCTCATTGGATTCCCTCTGGTATTGCATTGCAGCCAACCACGTTGGCTTCGGCTGGTGATCGATTGGCTATGGTACGGGGGGCATCGATGGCTGTCTTGCGCGAGAATGCCAACATATGCCGCGAAACCGTCACCGTTGCCTGCAACCTCGGAGTGGCCCCGAATTCCTCCTGTCCATCCCGGAAATGTCATCCGGGTCTCAAGTGGGCCCGGTTTTTTGATTCCGTATCGACTGAGGATGCTTGCGACGAGGAGAATCGGAAGGAGTGACGACAAGGTCCCACGGGTCTGTTTTCGGGGGGGAGTTCGGCACCAAAGCACAAATAATACCAGGCCTCGGTCCTGGTGTGAATCGAGGACCACCGCCACCAAATCTCGGGTGGAATCGCGGTCGCGTTGCCACGACACCCCTGGGGAGGGGTCGTGGATGATTCGGGTTGTTTTTGCGTAACTTAATGTTGCGCTTGTGTTTATATGCGCGACTCTGAAATGGTGGACTTCTTGGCTTTGCGGAGCCCCACATCGGCAATTTGACCTAGTAGTTTTTCTAGACACTTTCCGGTCGTGGTCACGCCATCTCTGACAAATTCTCTCCTATCAATTTTTTTCGTACGAATATATTTTTTCATCTAAATTCATGTCACATTGTGGACGCATTTGCGGGGTCAGGCTGGAACGGAAACTTGTAATTCTTGAGACGAAAGGAGCAAGTTGAGATGAACAGGCAGCATCTCTACGTCGACAAAGGGCTTTTTAGGGTTGGTTTGATCGTTTGCGTAACATGGCTGGGTATCGCTCTGTTTGCACCGGACGCGTGTGCTGAAGGACCATTCGGTCGCGCGCCAGGCACCGTGCCGCACGATTTCTCCGACAGCTTCTACCGGGCTAATGGCATCGATCCGGCCGGGCTCACACTTCTCGTGACGCAGCGGGGAGGGGGCGCGGGTGCGGTGATCGAGGACGAGGCGCCGGATCCGAGCCGCAGCAACGTGCGCATCATCGCCACCAATGGCGGATACGACGCTGGCGGCGCGCTCCTTTTGTATCCGGATCCCCCGGCCTTCATGACCGAGGCTGCCTTCATGAACAACGCCGCTGGGCGGCACGCTCGTGAGCTTGCCGATCAGTTCCGCGCCATCATCTTCCCGAAGAGGAACGGCCTACGGTTCTCTCCGGCGCCGCCCAACCGTCGCCAGGACAACCTCTTCGACACGGGCCTCGGGTACCTCACCCACAACCCGCTCGGTCTTTGGACCCTGCTGTTCATCGAATACACCGACGCAGCCCTCAACGGCGGTACGCCGGAGCAGGACGCTCTCATTGCCGAGATGACCGCGCGCAACGGCCTCGACCTCGACGGGACGCCGGTCATTCGGCGCAAGCACGAGATCTTCACCCTCGAGGATGCCGGCCTGGTCAACCTGTACACTCGGAACAAGGAGACTGGCGAGAACGGACCGCCGTGGGTCGTGTGACCGACTCTCGCCGACCCCCGTGCGGGGTCCCTAGCACCTGACGCTTTCCTAGTTCTGACCGTTGACCAAGAGGTCATCGACGCCTTCAACTGCCTGCAGACCACCGGCGATTTCTGCGACACGCGTCGCGTCGAGCTCCAGCCGTTCGTACAGGAACTCCCGCGGCTCGTCGATGCCGATGTCGCGATGGACCGGTTCGGTAACTCGATCCTGGTCGACTCGCTCCCGAACATGCCGTTTTCGAACTCGGGACGTCCCCACCAGCGCTTCGACGAGTTTCCCCCACAGAAGCTCTACGAGGTGCACGTCCGCCCGGTGCCGTGGCAGTTCCACCCGGATCTCTCGCCCAGCATGATCTGGGGCTTCTCTGACTTGTCGCCGGGGCCCTTGTACAAGGCGCGCTACGGTGTTCCGATCCTCGTCCGTCAGTTCAACGACCTCAACCCTGGTGGGGACGGCAGTGGCTTCGGTCGTCCCGAGACGATCACCCACCTGCACAACGCCCACACCGCGTCGGAGTCCGACGGCTTCCCGGGCGATTTCTATCCGGGGCTGGCGGGGACGACCACCGATGCTGGTCCCGACGGCATGATGGGAACCGCTGATGACATCGAAGTGGGCACCATTCACCCTGGACCCGACTACATCATGGGCAACGAGGACGATTTCCTGACCGGAGCGGTCGGGGAATTCCACGACCACCACTACCCGAATATCCTCGCCGGTGGTGATTCCAACGAGGCGCTCAACACCCTGTGGTACCACGACCATCGTGGGGATTTCACGGCCCAGAACACCTACAAGGGCTTGGTCGGGATGTTGCTGCTGTTCGACGAGATCGACTCGGGTGATGAGAACGACCCGAACCCCAAAGCCCTGCGGCTACCGAGCGGCGAGTACGACATCCCGCTCGTGTTCGGCGACAAGTCGTTTGACGATTCCCTCGACCACCAGTTGTTCCTGGATGTGTTCAACTTCGACGGGTTTCTCGGCAACCACATGACCATCAACAACGCCGTCAAACCATACTTGGATGTCGACCGGCGCAAGTATCGCTTGCGGATGCTCAACATCGGCCCATCGCGATTCTACCAGTTCGTTCTCAGCAACGGCGAGCCGCTGGTGATGATCGCCAACGACGGCAACTTGCTCAAGCACCCAATCGACATGGATGATGGCGTCAAGATCACCCCGGCCGAGCGCATGGACCTCATCGTCGACTTCTCCGACACCGAGATCGGCGACCGACTCTACTTGGTCAACGTCATGGACCAGTGGCACGGGGCCGGCCCGACCGGGATCATCCTCGACGTCGAGGATGGCGACCCGGTGCTCGAATTCCGGGTCACGGGCGACGCCCCCGATCCGAGCCGGGTCAAGGGCAAGCTTCGCAATCGCACGGATATCCCGGCGCACGAAGTCGAGCGGACGCGGCTGTTCGAGTTCGACAACCAGACCGACGGGTGGACCATCAATGGCCTGCAGTTCGACGCCAACCGGGTCGACGAGTTGGTGCCCCGTGGGACCACGGAGGAATGGACCCTCCGCAACTTGGCCGACGATTGGGAGCATCCCATTCACATCCACCTCGAGGAGCATCAGATCGTCACGCGCAACGGCCAGCCACCGCCGCCGCACGAGAGCCAGCGCAAGGACGTGACCGTCATCGGACCCGGCGAGGAAGTCGTACTCCGGATCAGGATTCGAACGTGGACCGGTCGCTATCCGCTGCACTGTCACAACACTGTCCACGAGGATCACGCGATGATGATTCGGTGGGAGGTGATCGACTGCGGTGACGACGACTGTGACGACGACGACGACGACGATAACGACGACGACGACTGATCGTCGACGCCGACAACGGAACGAAGGCTTTCCGGGGCCGCAGCAGTGCGGCCCCGGGGGCCGTTTCGTTCGGCCGCGGTGCACCGACGATCAACGAAAGCAAAGAAAGCAAAGAAAGCAAAGAAAGCAAAGAAAGATGACACCATGTGTCCCCTCTGTCTGAATCAATCGTGCGATGTAGTCGGCGTGCGACGTCGAAGCGTGATCTTTGGATCCGTGGCGATGCTCGGAACTGCCGTGGTGGCTGCACTCCTCACCGGATGCAGCCGCGGGTCGACTGCGGACGAGAGTGAGGCCGGCGGGAACCCGGCTCTGGTGACGTCCGAGGAGGAAACCAGGCTCGACCCCGGTCCGACATCCGAGACGTCCGAGGAAGAAGGTGCGCGCGCTTCCAATCCGGCACCTGAGACGTTGAAGAAGGAAAAGAAACCCGGGCTCGACCCCTCGGCCTACTACGATCCGCCCACTGTCGACGCGAGGATCCCGAAGAATTTGACCCGCAGCATGTCGGCCCCTGACTTTCCAAATGTCACGCTCATCGACCAGGATGGGAAGGAGGTGAAGTTCTACGATGACCTGATCAAGGGCAAGATCGTGATCATCAACTTCATGTACGCAACTTGCGAGGGGACGTGACCCCTGACGACCGCGAACCTCGTGAAGGTTCGAAACAACCTCGGTGACCGCTTCGGCAAGGACATCTTCTTCGTCTCGATCACGCTCCTTCCCTCGGAGGATTCGCCGGCGGTCCTCCGCCGGTATGCCGAGGGTTACGGGATTCCGGATACGCCGGGTTGGACCTTCGTCACCGGTCGTCCCCGAGACATCGAGCTGTTGCGAAAGCGCCTCGGGTTTTCCTACGTCGACCGGAAACTCGACGCAGACCGGACCAACCATATCCGGCTGGTGCTCGTGGGTAACGAGCCGTACCGGTGGTGGGGCACGCTCCCTGGAGCGGACATGACATCGAACCAGATCACCCAATACATCAAGTGGATGGACCCTGGCGTGTCGGGCATGAAGACACCGCAAACGATCTACAAGAAGGAGTAGGCTCGCATGTCCTTACTCAGGAACAAGTCTTTTTGGGTGGGAGCCAGCGCGCTGGGAGCGCTGGGGCTCTGGTTCTTGCTCACAACCGTCGATGAACAAGACGGCGACTTCGGGGACGATCGGGCTGCCCAAAAGAAGAGAGTTCCCGAGCAGGAGCAAGGGGACGTTGCCGCGCAGGAACAAGAGAAGGTGATCGTGCCGTTGGACGTTTCCGCCCTGGAGACCGGAGAATCGGTTGAGGAGGCGCCGATGATCGAACCTTCCGTCGAGACCGTGGACGACGAGTCGTGGAACCCCGGGGGAGAGAACGAACCGACCGTCGAAGACGTTCAGCATTGGACCTGGCTCAAGGACGACCTCAACCGTTTGATCGACGGGACGCGCCCCAAGGCCCGCAAACGTCTCGACGCAGAAGAGTTCGAGAAGGAGTACTTGACGGCCAGCCTCGAGTACCTAAAGCTCGACGAAGAGGAACGGGAGAGATTCGAAACGGCGGTTCAGGCGGCCTTGACGGCCATCGACGACGCGCGAGAAAAAATGCAGGAAGCCCGGGCCGCCACCCAATACGACGAAGAGTCCCCCGATTCCATCCAGGTGTGGAAGGATACTCAGGCGGATTTTCTGGCCCGACAGAAAGAGGTCGCGAACGGCATCGTCGGATCCATACCCGTGCGACGGCGGACCACTCTGATGAGGGAGCAGGCCCTCGCGTGGATCGTTCGCTGCGACTTCGGGATCCAGCACGCAAACCGTGACCCACGTCGATGAGTGAGTGGGCAACGTTGTCTAGGTGCTTCCGCCATCTAGGCGGGAGCGGCTATAGGAACGATGAAGGCTAGGGCCCACCAGAATCGTCGTGTGCGACGAGGGGAGCGCGAGGGGCGCCGTGCGCGGACGATCAGACTCGCTGCCTTCGGGGGCGGGGTGGTCTTGGTTCTTCTGGGGTGGACGATATGGCGGGCCGGCGGTGAACGCGTCGTGTCCCAAGCGGCGACCGAGTCAGCGGTGGTGTCTTCTGAAGATCCCACCCCGGCGCCTGAGGAGGCGGTCTTATCACAACGGTTGGGGGAAGATCCAACGGCTGATGGGTGGGAGAGCGAGCTCGTCAGCGGACGGATCGAGGAACAACTGAAGCAGATTGCCAGGTGGCTTGCCGATCCGTCACAGATGGCCATCGCCGAGTTGCAGGCCATGGCCGACGCGACCTTTCGAGGAAGTGCCCTTCGACCAAACTCCATGAAGTGCGTGTTTGAGGGAGAGCCCTTTCGGATCGAGCGCGCAGGAGACGTCGAGTCGGACGAGGCGCTCTACCGGAGCCAACTGGGATTCGTGGAAGCGATGCGTGCGCTGCGTCTGCCCTATGAGGAAGCCCGCGGGGTGCGAGTGGAGTTCAAGCTCATCCGCATCGATCTGAGCGGTGGTTCGATTGCCACTCGCCAGTATTTCTCGATCAGCGGTATCGATTCCGAGGGGCCGGTCGAGGAGCATGCGACCTGGTCGAGCACCTGGACGCGGGAGGATCACCCGCGGATTCAGAGTCTGGGAATGGATGGCTATGAGCGCTCGCGCGCGAAGTCGGACGGGCCGTTGTTCAGCGATTGCACCGAAAGCGTGTTGGGGCGCCGGATCGCGGAGGACGAGGTGCTGGGGCGCGGGCTGCCGCATTGGTATCGGCGAATCGAGATGCGCTTTGGCCAGAGCCCCCTGGGCTACCACGGCCTGTCCCTGGGAGACGTGAACGGCGACGGCCTGGACGACCTGTACTTCTGCAATCCCGGCGGGATCCCGAATCAGCTCTTTGTGCAGAACTCCGATGGCACGGTGACCGAGCGTTCCGCAGAGGCTGGGGTGGACTGGATGATGATGACGATGAGCTCGCTCTTCGTCGATCTGGACAACGACGGAGACCAGGATCTCGTGGTCGGTTCCTCACCGCAGATCGTGATGGAGAACGACGGCCAGGGCCGGTTTGTGCAGCGGAAGACCCTGCATGGAGCGGCGGTCGCGACTTCGATCGTTGCCGCGGATCCCGACGGAGACGGCGATCTGGATCTCTATGTCTGTAACTACTCCAGCCGCGGGCCCGTTCCCATTCAAGATGCCAACAACGGCCCGCCGAATACGCTGTGGCGAAACGACGGGGACTGGACATTCGTGGATGTGTCTCGCGAAGTCGGGCTGGACGAGAAGAACTCGCGTTTTAGCTTCGCTGCCGCGTGGGAGGACTACGACAACGATGGCGACGTTGACCTGTACGTAGCGAACGACTACGGCCGCAACAACCTCTATCGGAATGACGCGGGCAGGTTTCGCGACGTCGCCCAGGCGGCCGGGGTCGAAGACCTTTCGGCGGGCATGTCCGTCACGTTCGCGGACTACGACCATGACGGTTGGATGGATCTGTACGTGAGCAACATGTTTTCCTCGGCCGGCAATCGCATCATGTACCAACGCCGGTTCAACCCGGCGGCGCAGGGCGCACACAGAGCCGACTTTCAGCGTCATGCGCGGGGAAACTCGCTGTTCAGAGGCGGGCCCGACGGACGCTTCGCGGACGTGACGGTGGGGGCGGGCGTCACCATGGGCCGGTGGGCGTGGGCCAGCCTCTTCGTGGACATCGACAATGACAGCTTTGAAGACCTGGTGATCGCCAACGGCAACCTGACCAACGACGACCCGAAAGACCTGTGAAGCTTCTTCTGGCGGCAGGTCGTGTCGCGTTCTCCGGTGAGTCTCGACCATGCGCAAGACGAGGACGTACTGGAGCGGTACACCGAGGCCGTCTTGGAGATGGGGCGAAAGATCCTCCGGGGCCAATCGTTCAGCGGGCGGGAGCGCCACTGCGTGTACCTCAATACCGGCGGCTCGCGCTTTGCCAACATCTCGGCGATCAGCGGACTGGACTTTCCGGAGGACGGCCGCGGCATGGTGGCTACGGACTGGGATTTCGACGGTGATCCGGACCTGTGGATCAGTAACCGTACCGCGCCGCGCCTGCGCTTTCTCAGGAACGACACGACTGCCGGCAATCGATTTGTGGCGATCCGACTCTCCGGCAACGGGACCACGTCCAATCGTGACGCCATAGGCGCGAGGCTCACCCTGCGCGTGGGCGGGGTTCCGCTGCTCCGCACGTTGAAGGCCGGCGAGGGGTTCTTGTCGCAGTCGAGCCGGTGGCTGAACTTCGGGCTCGGCCGGAAGGGCGCCGTGGAGTCCCTCGTTGTTCGGTGGCCCGACGGTTCGGAGCAGACCTTCACTGGCATCGAGCCGAACCAGGCATACCTAATCGAGCAGGGCGAGGGCGTGCCGGCTGTGTTCACGCCGCCGGGGCGCCGGGTGGAGCTTTCGCCGAGCGTTGTCACTCTGCCGCCGTCGACTCAGAAGATGCGCTTGCGTCTAGTCGCCCGCACGCCCCTTCCGCGACTGAGCTATCGCGACCTCGATGGCCGGGAGCGGTGGGTGCGTGAACACCTCGACAAGGCCCTGCTCCTGAACCTCTGGTCGATCTCGTGCGTTCCGTGCAAGGCCGAGCTCGACGAGCTGAACGCCGCCGGCGCCCATGTGCTCGCGCTCTGCGTGGACGGCTTCGGCGAGGAGGGCTCGACCGCCCGCCGGAAGGTGCGCGAGTTCTGGGCGAACAACGGCTATCGCTTCGCCGCCGGTTTTGCTGATGAGAGACTGATCGAGCTCTTGGAGGTCTATCACCGGGCAATGTTCCTCGATCGCTCCTCGCTTCCGATCCCCACCAGCTTCCTGATCGACACCGACGGCACTGTGGGCGCCATATACCGGGGCGCGGTGACGGTGGCCGAGCTCGACGAAGACATCGCCCACCTGAGGGATAACCCACGCGCTTTGCGTGCCCGGGCGGTCCCCTTCGCCGGTCGCTGGAGAGACGAGCCTCCCAATGTCACGCCGACCGAGTTCGCAAGGGCTCTCATTGTCGACGACATGCTCAGCGAGGCCATGGAGTACCTCGAGGAGTTCGGTACTGACCACGACAACAGGCTACGACCGCAGGTTTTCATGGAGCTGGCCCAGAAGCTACGCCGTCGCGGCCTTGCGGAGCCGGCGGAGAGGATCGCCGCGGCGGCGAGGCAGCTCCGCGAGCGGCACGCCAAGACGAAGTAGGATGGTTGTGAAACTTGAGTTGATCGAGTTGATCGAGTTGATCGAGTTGATCGAGTTGATCGAGTGAATAGGAGACCCATGATCATGGCATGTTCGCTACTGCGCCTTGCCCGCTGCGGCAGCTCGCTGTTGCTGATTCTCAGCTTCCAAACCGCCGTTTACGCCCAGGAGATGGACCGTGCCTTCATGGAGAAAATGAAGGCGATGCGCTTCTGGTCGCAAGACCCTGACGAAGCCATCCACGGCAGTTGGAAGACGGTGATTCCGAAGGATGATGGGGCAGCCATCGGGCGCATCCTCGGCATGCAAACCGTGCATACCGTGCTCCTGCCTTCCGGAAAGATCCTGCTGGCCAGCGGCAGCAGCTGGCGCAATCCCAACACCGTCCAAACCTACCCCCAATACTCTGACCCGTGTCCCGGTCAGGGCTTGTTTATCCGGGACGAAGATCCCTTCCGGATGGACAAGCTGACGAACTACTACCGCCTTGTGAACAACACGGCCCTTTACGATCCGGACAAGAATACCTTCTACCGGATCCCCTCACCGGTTCCCGTAGCTGATCCCGACCACGGCGGTCGGTTTGCCCCCAACGATATGTTCTGCACCGGGCACATGCAGTTGCCGAACGGCAACCCCCTGTTCGTGGGAGGCACACAGTATTACTTCCCCTATCGAACCGGTGCGCGTACTTCCTACATCTTCGATTGGCGGAAGGAACTCGGCATCGACTGGACCCGGGTAGACTGGCGCAAGTTCCCCTCTCTCCTAAACAACCCCTGGACCTTTTCGGGTTTCATGAAGCGCGGGCGCTGGTACCCCACCATTGTGCCTCTGGTGGACGGCCGCTTCGTGATCTTCAGCGGCTTCGTCGGCTTTGACCGCGGATACGAACCCATGTATCGCTTTGAGATCAATCACTACGTGGAGATCTTCAATCCCGATCGCTTTACTCCTCAGGATCCCTCTCTGGCCTGGGAGTTCATCAACGTCAAGGACTCGCCCAATAGTCCCTTCAATACCAAGCTGGTCCTCGATCCCTTTTTCCCCACTCCCTGCGTGGACATGGAGTTTTGGGACGACTGGGGCCTCGACCCCAAGGCGGAGGGATTTACTTCACCTTGCGACTGCCCACCGCGCTGTGTCGAGGATCTCAAAAAAGACGCCTTCCGACTCTACCCGAATAACTATCTTCTGGGAAAGAACCAGATCTACCTGAGTCGGGAGGGTGAATGGGTGAGCCTGCGGACGCCCGATACGGAATACATGAGGCGGACTAGGTTCACCTATTGGATGAACGTGAAAGGCACGATGGATGATCCCGAGGTCTCCTTTGAAATGGGCCCTCTGCGGCCCGATATCGCTACCTCGTACGGCACGTCCTTCAACGATCCCAACTGCCGGCGGGTTACCATCCTGGGCGGCCAGCCCATTTCCGCGGGCACTCTTTTCCCCATCGATGCCGTCTCCAAGAACCATTTTGCCGGGGGCCGCGGCAGCCGCAAGATCGAGCAATTCTTCCACCATCCCGGTGAGCCCCTCAAGGACTATTGGACGGAGGAAGATGACTTCCTGGGCAACCAACCGCAGGACGATCGCACGATGCACACCGCCATCATTCTGCCCACCCGGCAGATCCTCATCATCAATGGCGGCAACTTCGACTTCTATGGTCCCGTGTACCATCCCATCCTGCTGACGCCAGAATTCAACAGTCAAGGACGCTTCTTGCAGTACAAAAAAGAACGGATGGCGGAGGCGGTGGAACCACGCCTCTATCACAATAGCGCCGTCCTGCTGCCCGACGGTCGGGTATGGGTCTCGGGTGGCAATACAGCCCGTGCCTCCGTCAGCATGACGCCCCTAAGAGAAATGCCTACGCGAAGCGCCGGCCAACCCAAGCCCAACCTGAACGAAGTTGACATCGACCTGTACTTCTTTACGGATGGCCAGATGGCTAAGGGTCAGAAAGGCATGCTGACCACACCGACCGAAGATTGGGTGGCCGAGATCTTCAGCCCGCCGTACTTGCACATCGACTCCGACCGCACGGCGGCAATCGTGGCTATGGAGACTAAGGACCAGCAGGGTCGTGTCACCTTCCGCTCGGAGATCGGAGGCGATGTGTTTTACTTGCTGCAAAGCGGGGGCACCTATGACGTGAAGTTGGCGGGCCTGCCCAGCGCCCGGCATACCGGCAAAGAGGCGTTGCGATTGCTCAAGCTGCCGTCCTTTACTCATGGTTGGGATAGCGGTCAGCGCTTGATCGAACTGGATCCCCGCGAGGTGGATGGCAAGGCCGATCATCTGCGATTTCAAATGCCCAACGCCGCGGAGCAAAACATCACACCCGGCTATTACATGTTGTTTTACATCGATGCCCACGGCAAGCCCTCCAGGGCACAGATGGTGCGCATTGATGACCGGGCGGTAAAGCCGTGAATGGGCGTGTTTGGTGCCCCCGCGAGCCGTTTCCGTCACGATGGAGCCGATCAGAGCGCGTTCAACCGACTTTTTCACTTTGATCTCTTTCCTCGAGAATCCGTGTCCTTGTTAGGCACCAACCCAGGTAGACTTGAGTCCATTCGACGAGGAGCTCTTTCAGAAATGACCTTGGAGCAGGACGCCTACCCATGGGAACCCATCCCGTACCCAGCGGCGAGATCGGCTACATCGTGGTCGAGCCCGGATGAACCTGAGGAATCATGGCGAGGGTGAACCTCTCGCTTTCTATTTTGGCACCGCCGGCACTCTGGCGCCGTTTGCGTTGTTTCTCTCTGGAGTCGCGTTTCTCGGCCTTTCCGGAGCTCCTGATGAGAGGGGTTTCTGGCCGATTCTCGTGGCCTCTCTGATCCTCGGCATGGCTCTTTCCAAAGACCGAACCTCCTACGCCGAGCATGTGGTGCGAGGAATGAGCCAGCCCCTTGTGCTCTTGATGATCATGGCCTGGTTGCTGGCGGGAGCCCTCTCCGCGGTAATGGGAGCCAGTGGTCTCATCGATGCGTTGCTCTGGCTTTCGCACCAGGCCGGGGTGTCCGGGGGCGGATTCGTGGGGGCAACATTTTTGATCTGCGCTCTGGTCTCCACCGCGATCGGCACCAGCCTCGGGACGATCCTTCTGACCGCTCCGTTGCTCTATCCGGCCAGCGCCTTCCTTTGCAACGATCCCACCCTTGTCGCGGCTGCGATCCTGGGTGGTGCCACGTTTGGCGACAACGTCTCGCCGCTGTCGGACACGACGATCGCCTCGGCTTCCACCCAAGGCGCCGATTTGGGAGGCGTGGTTCGGAGTCGGCTGCGCTACGCCTTGCCCGCGGCGGCTGTGGCCCTCTTTCTGTTCTGTGTTCTATCCGATGCGGTGGTGGTTCAAGGCGAGGATTCGAAGTTGCCACCACTTTCGGCGCAGGGTGACCCTCGGGCTCTCCCGCTGATCGGCGTCCCGCTTCTGATCGTGTTCTTGCTCTTGCGAAAGCGTCATCTACTCGAGGGGTTATTGTGGGGACTCCTCGCCGCCGTTTTGGGCTCACTCGCCATGGGATTGATATCCCCCAGTCAAATCCTGTCCCTCGACAAGGAGAACTTCATCGCTCGAGGGCTCATCCTCGACGGGATGGAGAAAGCAGTGGGAGTCTCAATCTTCACCATTCTGTTGATGGGGCTCGTGGCTGGCATCGAAGGAGCTGGGCTTCTCGACAAACTGGTCGAAGTCGCGGCCAGGGGGGGGCGATCCAAGAGAAGGGTTGAGGTTTGGATCTTTGGAGTCGTCTCGGCGGCCGTTCTTCTCACGACCCATTCCGTCGTCGCCATTCTCACGGTTGGGAAATTCACGCGAGAGACCGGAGAATCGGTCGGTATTCACCCGTATCGGCGTGCGAACCTCCTCGACCTTGCGGTGTGCACGTATCCGTTCTTGCTGCCGTTCTTCATCCCGACGGTGCTCATATCTTCCATGACCCGATCTGGGGCCGAGTTCGGTCTGCCTCAAGTCTCCCCTTGGGAAGCCGGTCTCCTCAATTATCACTCCTGGGCGCTGTTGGCCGCATTGCTGTTCGCCATCGGAACCGGGTGGGGGAGAAGGTCGGTGGAGCCAGTTCGGTAGGCCTTCCCGATCGCGGCCGATTCGTTCGTGTTTTGCGAGACCGGTTCGATGCCTGACGGATCGTTTGATCTTCGCTGCGCCGAGGCTTCGGCTGGAAGCGGTGGAGTAGGCGATGGCTGTGCGAGGCCTTGGACTCTTCGATGAGTACAAGGTCACGCGCTTACCAGCCGAAGTCGAAAGCGGGGAGTCCTACGGGCCATCGCGCCAGTCCTCGACCCTACCACGTTGTCAGTGGGCGCCGGAAGCGCTGAAGAGAAGGGCGTCCCGCTTCTCCGTGGTGAGATGCACGAGGTCGCCGCTTCGCGTGATGCCCTGGTCGAGTAGGCTGATGAGCGATTTGTAGTAGCTCACGGCGTCCTCGTTCGTTTCGGTGATCAACATTTCACTGAGATACCCGTGGAGAGCACTCGGCGAATATTCAGTGAGCCTCTCGATCAGGCTCACCTTGTATACGTAGTCTTGAGTACTGACGAGCTCCTCCTCGAGCAGATTCTGGAACGACTCTTTCGCCTCGGGAGTCGGAGGCGCGTAGAAGCGAATGGCGAGCGATCGGATCTGTACGTCGGGGTCGTAGAGAGCCTTCTCGTACACAGGCTGGGCTAGCTGAGGCGAGTTGAGGATGGCGGTAAGTGCGGCTCTTCTTACTCCAGGGTCGTGGTCTCCCTCGATAAATGCAAGCAGTGTCTGCTCCACGCCTTCCTCGGAAGACACTTTTCCCAGGGCGGCGATGGCGAGGGCCCGAATGGACGGATCCGAGCTGGATTCGGCAAGCCGACGGAAATCATCGAGCCTACTCCGAATTGTCCGCGGGTCGTGGGCCAGGAGATGGAGAAGCGCCCGCTGGGTGTGGCCGTCTTCTTCTGCTTGCAAGCGCTTCCAGATCTCCTCCTCCAACGCCTCGATGTCGTGAATGCGATCGTAGTACCTGGGAAGACCCTCGGATCCGAGGAGATACATCATGCCGGACAGCAGGCGCGGATCGAGATCACCGTCCAGCATCTCGAGGAACTCCTCCATCCCTTCGGCGGTCTGTAGAAAGGGAGCAAGGGAGGACAGGTGTTGGCGGAGCCACGTATAGGGACGGTCCTCGTAACCATCGGCCAGAAAAAACAGGAGCTCGGAAAAGCTCGACCACTCGCTGACTTTGGAGGGAGGTGATGGAGCGCTCGCCTCGGTCGAGATCTCGTCCTCGGAACGGGGGGTGGCCTCCGATCCGGAGCCGGCAGATGTCGAGTTGGCCATCGCGTTTCGAACGAGCGCGAGGTTGTCCTCGGGGGCACCCGGGTTGGAGGAAGACAGGACGTCGTCATCGATGGGTTCGCCCCGGGTCGGTTGGTTTCGAGCATCTGGGCTCGAATCCGGTGATCCCTGATCGAGGAGGCTGTTCGCCACCATGCCGAGGGCGAAAATCGCTGCACCGACGAAAAGGAACCGAATCTTCATGAAACGCTCCTGGTCCATACCTGCGCCTAGAAAAGGAAGTAAGGTCGCTCGTTGAGATCGCCATCGCTAATGACAAGCCAATCGCAGAGATTCCATCGCTCCGGCTGCGTTTCCGCAAATGTATAGACCGTGAGGTTGCGCGTCTTTCCTTGCAGGACGGGAAGACACACGAAGACGGCCCCGACGACCCGCGCCTCTTTCTCTTGGAGAGGGCTGGGGCGAAACGTCGGCTTGCCCCGAATGATCATCATCTGCCGAGCGGAGAACGTCTCCTTGTACTCCTGTCGATCGTGGAAGCGAAAGACCGAGGCGCGAGACAGGGCGAGGCCATCCCAGGGCTTGGCATTCGTGCTCAGCTCTCTCAGCCTATCAATGTTCTTGATGGGTGTGGCTGTCGGATCGAATGGCGCGCCGGCCTGCCGCATGACGTTCATGTAGAGCTCGACATCCCCGATTGCTTGAGCAGAGGCGATCTGCGCGGTGAGATCGGCGATCGTGTCGTGGCTCTTTCTGGACAACCCGGGTGTGCCGACCAGGAGCTCTTTCACCTTGCTGGAGACGCTCCTGGCTACCCTTTGAGATATCTCCTCGTTTGTCACACCAGGCAAGGGCCAAGAGAAGTGACCAAGAAGAGTCTCGTACGGAAGGGCGCCACCTCGGTCCCAGGCGTACCCGAACCTGACCATCGAAGCCAGGGCCAGGAGCGCGATGAGACCCACCCCGACTCGGCGTGTTGTGGACACAACGTTGACTCCCACGGAATTCGGAGAAACCTCGGAGAGGGTGTTCTCCCTCCCCGAGATGTGAGGTGCCTCGGATCGGACGGATCCTGGGCTCTATTCCGTCGGACTGACCAAGGCACGGATACAAAAATATAAGTGAACCGTCCCGCAGTTTCCACATGCGACGGCACACAATTTGTCGGTACATACGCCGACACCCGGTGTGGATCCATCGCACTGGTTCACGATGACGGAGTCACCGTTAGCGGGATCGAACCAGTCGGGAAGGGGGCAAACACACTGGATATCGGCAATTCTCGCGTTGAGAACCTGAGGAACGGCAAACATACAGAAACCAATGACGAGGATGGCGAGGTTCGCCAGCAAGAGTTTTCTCTTCATGATTTTGCTCCTAGTTCGTTGAGTTGGATTTTTGTCAAGACACGGTCGCTCGAGCGAGATCCGAGGATGGTGATGTTGGTGAGCACTGCGAAAGGCGCAAAGGCAAGAGCTGCCTCCACGTAGACATGAGGTTGGGATTCCGATGTGAACAGCCAAAGGCTTCCCAGGCAACCGCAACTCGTGATGTTGCCGCTGAGAATGTTGAACAGGTGGTAGAGCGTGAAGATCCCGAAGGTGCACGTGGTTGCGATCAGGGCTCCCCGTCGCTTATGACCGGAGATCAGCCATCCCGCGAGCATGAACTCGCCGAAGAGAAGGAGGCCGATCGCCCAGTACGGTGGATAGAAGCCGAGTGATGCTCGGATTCCGAGAATCGTGTGCGTGGGGTCGATGGCCTTGAGGAGGGCTGCCATCGCCAGGATCAGAGCCACGAACACGGTGGTCACGATCTCCAGATGCGTGACCAGGGTGCCGGGAAATCGCACGGGCTGAAATGAGTTCGATTGCCGGGGCATAGGTCTCATTCGGCCGATCGGGCGCGAGTCGGCTGACACGCCGGTCGGAACTTGTTTGAGAAAGGTCTCTCGATTCGTGTCGTCCAGATAGCCTCTGTATTAACTTATTATTCTCGTTGGATCCAAGAGTGCAAGAGAGAAAATTGATGAATTCTTGTAACCAGGAGAGTGGGAGGTTCTCATGGACATTCCAGCGCCGCGTGTAACGGAGCATGATGGAATCATACTCGCGGATCATTCTGGGAAGAGGATAATGTAGACCTTTATCTGACCGACTCCGCTCACCGCTTCACTGCTTGTTCCGATCTCCCCATCCCATGGCAATTTTGTTTGCAAGAATATTGGGCATGGGACTGAACACATCGCTAGCCCGCCGCTATGCTGCTTCTCGTTGCTCCGACTGATCAGTTCACGAGAGAGATGAATCAGTTCGGTGTTTTTGCCTTGGGAGGCTGAGTGAACGTGATCGACTCGGTCTCATTCGACTTCTCCCTCCCCTTGGGGGCAATGGAAACGGAAAGCTCCACGATTTCGGTGAGACGCTTGTAGCCCCGGATCAGCCCATCTCTTGTGGCGTGGGCCAGTTTGACAGAATTGAGATTCTACCGGTGCAATCGGCGAAGGATTCTCGCCTGTGGAACG
>JAZDCZ010000021.1:0-2465 GCA_036679605.1 Gemmatimonadota bacterium | reverse complement strand
CGCATACCAGGATTCGGCGCTTGCCGTGTTCGCGACCGTATCATCATCCGTGCGGAGCTGGACCTTGTGATATTTCGTCCTGCCGTTTACGGTGGTTCTGATCGTGGTATACTTCCGGCGGCGGGTGGCCTTGCGTTGCCGGTCGTAGAACGATTCGGTTTGGACGGCCTTTCGTGGCCTGCCCTCGGAGCGTGAACGAACCATGATGACGCCCTTTCAAGTGAGATACGCCGGGGATTATTCTCCCCTTTTCAACATGCAGCGTATCCATGTATCGGGTAGGGGTGTGCGTAAGTAGCGCCAGGTAAGTTATTACCCCGGGCATTAATAGTTGGACATTGCGGTCATGCGGCGTAGGTTACGTGTTTTCCCTTGAAGTAGTTTCGCACAAGTTCGGGCTGGCGTTGGGTGCCTCGCAAGTAGGAGCGAATGTTGTCCACGAGTTCTTCTTGCGTGGCTGGGCGACGACGACCCACGCCATTCGACTTCACATCCTGATTGAGCAACTCGTCCGGGTTCAACTCCGGACTGTAGCCCGGTAAGAGGAACACCTCGATCCGAGCGCTGTGGCGCGCCAGCCAGGCTTGGACCACACGCGAGCGATGCACCGGATGCCGATCCAGAATGAGGTAGACTTTTTGCCGAACCGTGCGAAGCAATCGCCTGCAAAACGCCATCATGACTTCTGCGGTGAAGCGGCGTTTGAAAACCATGAAACGCAACGTCCCCTGATTGGTAATACTCGACATCATGTTGCAACCAAACCGCTTGCCGGTGCCGCGAACCACCGGAGTGCAGCCACGCCGACTGTAGGTCGTTCCGGTTTGGTGGTCGCTACGAAGCCCCATCTGGTCTCCCAAGTGAATCTCCGCATTTTCCGCCTTCGCACGCCGTTGGATCGCGGGATACTCGCTCGCCAGCCACCGCTGCACCGCAATGGGATTTTGCTCATAGGCCCGGCGCAATGGTTTCTGGGGTGTGAATCCCCAGCGCTTCAGATAGCGACCAACCGTCCACACCGACACCGACATACCAAAGCGGTCGGACAAAAGTTCCTGAACTGCCGCGCGCGTCCACAACGCAAAGGGCATCTTGAGTTGGTCCGGGCAACGGTCGGTGATGGTACGAACGACGCAAGCTGCCTCGTGACCCTTCAGCCGCGAACTCGGTTTACGCCCGCGCTTCTTCGACTTGAGAGAATTGATGTTCCCGGCGGCCACTTTCGCGAGCCAGGCGTCAATCGATGTCCGCGACACGCCGAAGACGCGCGCCGCTTCGCTCTTGTTCATACCCTTTCTCACCGCCGCCACCACCCGAAAGCGAACCGCCTCCTGACCCGATGGCGACAATGTTCGTGTATCTTGTTGGCTCATGCCCACAGTATAAAACACAATTGTGGACATGTCCAACTAATAATGCTCGGGGTAATAGTTACGATAAAGTTGCGCCACTAGCTCAATTGGATAGAGCATCGGTTTACGGAGCCGAAGGTTGCAGGTTCGAGTCCTGCGTGGCGTAGTTTTCACATCCTCGCGGCACGTTTTGTGCCTACCGCGCCATTCCATGCATGACGATTTTGTCGGTTTCGCAACAGGTGGGATGAATCGGAGCTGAGCGGGTCGCGTTGCCCTTCTGCTGGGTGTGCGCCGCGAGACCACCGACGAAACGGTCAACCGTCCATCCGCCAGGGACGCCAGGTAGCAAGGGTCGGGGTGTGTCGTTCCACGATGTTTAATTGCGTCTACGCATTGTCTACGGCATGGTCCGCAGGACTCTTCCGTCCTTCGACAATCTGATGAACGGATCGGAGAACGGTGGAGCGGTAAGTTCCATTCGCAACGAGTTATTAAACGCTGCCTCAATACGGGAGTCCGTTGGTCGCTTCTCTACGTATGCTTGTCCTATCTCCTCCCAGGCACCCTCTATTCCAAGTGGTTGCCGTATTTCAAGACTTCCGCCAGTCTTGTCGTCATATGAGAACGACATGTAATCCATTCCCGACTTGTCAGTAAATTTCAGCGCAGGAACTTTGAGGTAGTCAAGACTAATTGATCCATCATGTTTTTGATTGTATATTGTTACGCTTTCGCCACTGATACTTGTAGTTGACGAGAAAAGTCCTTTGACCGCTATGCTCGCATACTCGGCCTTCCAAGCGCCATCGATGTTGTGGGTTCCCATTGTGATGATGGGCGCGTCTTGTTTTCCCATACGAGTGTGGAATTCGAGATGGACGGTATTGCCTTTCATTCCGAGAATAGCACGTTCTTTGCCGGATTCGTCGACTACGACGAATTTCTGGGCATGAATGATTCTGGCATCGTTAGAAGTTTGTCCCTGCCCCATACCCATAAGGGACCGTAAGAAAATAACTGGCCATTTCGAGACTCCGTTACCGACATAGGTTGTGTGGACGTTGATTCGCTACATGAAAAATACGCGGCTCTCTTGCCAACACTGAACGA
>JAZDCZ010000209.1:0-4730 GCA_036679605.1 Gemmatimonadota bacterium | reverse complement strand
GGGGGTACCGATCAAGCATGAGGTCCAAGAATTCGGTGTCATCCATGACCTGAATTGCATGAATTGTGGTGATTGTGTGGCGGCGTGTCCGGAAGGGGCCTTGGCCCTGAAGCCTACGCGCAAGGCGTGGAGTCGTGGCTTCGAGCGAGTTGCGACCGGCTCTTCGCAGCCGCTATGGGCCGAGGCCATACTGCTTACGACGGCCCTGGCCGGATTGTTTCTCTATCGTGGCCGCGAGTACGGTGACTTTCTCGCCGTCGCCATGGGTTTGGGGGCAGGGGCCGGCGTTGTCGTGGCCATAAAGCCGTCTCGGTTCATCCCGGCCGGATGGGCCCGGGGATTCTCTGCACGGACAGCGCGGTGGTCGGCCGGTGCTGCTGGCGTATTTCTACTCCTGGGCATGGTGGGACAGGGTGTTGGCGCCCGCGCATTGGACCGAGGCCGCAGGGCGCTTGAAGCGGGCGACTACCAAGGCACACAGGGTGCGTACGCCGCTGGCGTCCGGAGCGCCGGTTTTTTTCGACCCTTCACGTTTTATCTCGATGATTTCCATGACATGGCCGGCCGCACGTGCGATCAAGTCCTATCCGAAGCGGATCGGCTGTTGGAAGCGGGGTCGTGGCTCGAGGCCGAGCGTCTCTATCGCTCGGTACTATCTATCCAACCCGATCGAGCGCAGGCCCACGGGAATCTGGGAACCGCCCTACTAAAGCAAGGGCGTTTCTGGGAGGCCACCCGGTGCTATCTGAAGGTGTTGGACCACGATCCGAACGACATGGTGGCTCTCTACCACTTGGCCATGACCTGGATCCAACTCGGGCACTTTGATCAGGCTGCTGGGCTGGTCCAGCAGATTTTGGCGGAGGATACGGTGGGGAACGCGTATTACCTGATTCAACAAAATCCGCTTTTTCAACTGTTGAACCGGCACCCCGGTTATCGAAGAACCATGGCCGTCTACCGGCCACAGCAGACGACAAGTCCGCTGAAAACAGAGGGGGAACTTCAATGAATGCGAGATACCTTGTGGTCACGTTGTTTGTTTTGGGCAGCATCGCGCTGGCGCTTACGTCTCGATCGACACTCACACCGCAGCGAGGCGTAAATAATGTCTTTTATGGCGCGGAGGGGAGCCACTTTATAGGCCAGGAGGTGGCAATCGGGAACCTGAATGGCGATGACTTCGACGACGTAATCTCAGCGATCCTCTGGGATAATCCCAGCGCAGGCGGCGAGCCAGTGGTGCCGTGGACAGCTGCACAGGCCTGCACTTTTAGCTGGACCACGATCTTTGCCTCTAAAGGTGGAGATACCCAAACAGTTTGCGCGTTTGCGGATTCGGCAGCCAGAGCAGCACAATGGGCCCTTTGGGCGAACGATGGTTGGACGCAGGATTCGACCGCTGCCTGTGACAGCTGCTACACAAAGGAGGCCGTAAGCGAAGACCAGGGGGCAATCCTCGTCGTCAAAGGAGGAGATTGGGCCGGCAAGAAGCACGATATCGATTTAGCTGACAGCCTTCCTGATCTCATGATCCTGGGGGCACAGCCTGGGGATAAGATCTACAACGGCTTTGCAGCCGGGAACGTGAATTTCAGTTCTGAATCGCCTACTCTACACTTTGACGATCTTGTCATTGGAGCCGCGCAAAATGCCCACGTTGATGGGAGCGGGGAGGTGTACGTGATTCACGGTAAAGCGGCGTTGTTTTCGGCGTTTCCGGACACTATCAACCTGGCAGACTCGACCGATTTTGCTTCGCTCGCACACGTCTTCCGCGGGCGAGACACGTTTGACCAATTCGGGATGGGGGTTGCAGTGGGCGATCTGGATAAGGACGGCAACGAAGATATCATCGTTGCCGCACCACACGCGGATGGACCCGGCAATGCCAGATCGAACAGTGGCGAGATCTACATTTTCTATTCGAACGACAGTCTTCCCCAAAACGTCGATCTGTCGATTCTAGATACCGATAGCATGGCAGCGGACGAATACGTGTCCTACATTTACGGGGATGCAGATACTTCATACATTGGAGTGACGGAGGTGAAGGAGAAACACGCTGACGGGGACGACGGACAGTACGACCCAACTGGGCTGGCCATCGGGGACTGGGATGGCGACGGATTCAACGATCTCGTGATCGGGGCCGGTCGTGCCGGGGCCAACGCCGGGAAGGTATGGGTCATCTTCGGTCGGATCTCGACGGATCCGCTGAACAAGCTGGTGCCCGGCAACAGGATCGATCTCGCCAACGCTCCTGGCACAGGGATCAATGACCCGGATCTTGTGTTTGAAGGTATTGCCGGGAGCAAGTTGGGCGCCGGCGTGGCATTTGTCGATGCCGACACCAGCGAGGTCCCCGTCAGGGATGATCTGATCATAGGGGCACCCCTCGCCAGCACCGGAGGGAAATCGGAACGAGGAGAGGTGTACATCATTTTTGGGGACACCGAGACTAATCTCACCTCAACCCGGACTCGGGATGTTAGCAATTCTTCGCATGTGGACGTTGTCATTTATGGCGAAGACGTAAAGGATCAACTGGGTGGCCACTTCGCTGGCCACTTCGATCTGGATAACGATGGCAAAAACGAGCTGGGCATCTCCGGACACAAAGAGAACTTTGTGTTCTTTGGCCAGGCCCGTGCCGATTGGGAAGCTACAATCGATCTTAAGACGGTGCTTCAGGACAACCCCGAAACAAAGATCATCAAGTATGTCGATCAACCACATACGGCCTCCACTACGATTCGGTTTGCCGATCTAGACAACAATAATACGATGGACCTTGTTTTTGGTGGCTACGACAACGACGGGCTTAGCGGTCAAAGGCATGCCGGGCGCATGTACGTCGCCAAGGGCCAGGACACGTGGAAATCCGGTACAGTGAGCACAAACACCACGTGGAGCGGCAATGTGTTTGTGAATGGCGATATCAAGATTGCAAGCGGTGCCACACTGACCATCGATGCGGGAACGGATGTATGGATTTGGCCGGATGACCCCGCCTCCCCTGATACGAGCTTCATCGATACAACGAAGGTGGAATTCTGGGTGTTCGGTACGTTGGATGTGAACGGCACGAATGAAAAACATGTGCGCTTCCTGTCATACGTCACCGACGCCATTGAGAGCGACGGCAGAGATGATTGGAAGGGCATCCTCGTTCGTTCCGGCGGGGATGCCACGTTCGATTATTGCGAAATCAAGAACGCCTTTCGCGGCATTGCGATTAACGAAACGGCTTCGATTCGCAATTGCACGATCGAGGAATGCGACATCGCTGTCAGCATCGCAGCCGCAGACAGCATCTATATTGCAGACACGGTCATCCGAAACTGCGACTTTGCGGGCATTAACCTGCTGCAAGGTAGCGTCCTCAGGTTCAAGGACAGCAGAATTGATACGGTCGACGACACGGGTGGCAGGGGCATCAAAGTGTACTCAGGTGCCAGGTTATGGGCTGATGGATCGACCATCACAGAATGCGACATCGGCATACAGGTGTTTCCTGATGATTCGACGTTTGCGTTCGCGACCATCGACAACTGCACGCTGGACGGTAACGGCGATGGGGTCTGTGCGGACAGTATCGACACGGTCACGATCAAAAACAGCACCATCAAAAACAGTACCGCGGATGGTATTCGTGTCAACAACGGCGACATAACGATTACCGATAACACAATTGACAATAATGCCACGTGCGGGATCTACCTGGACGGCAGCCAAGTGACGATTAAGCGTAATACGATAAAAAACAATACCGTCGGGATCTACTGCGACGATTTGAGCCACGCGGCTATCACCGATAGTAACGTGATCAACTTGAACACAACCGGAATCAAGGTTGATCACGACTCGGAGCCAAAGGTGGACGGAAATACAATCACCAATGGAACAGGGGGCGTAGCAGCGTTAAATGACGGGGATCCCGATCTTGGCAATGGCTCCGAGGGCTCTTCCGGGAATAACTCGATTTTCGGCCATACGTCACACTATGTAGCGAACTTGTCCTCTGGGTTTACGGTCATGGCTGAGGATAACAATTGGAATGTAACGCGGCCGCCACATATCCCGAAACCGGCAAAATTCTTCGGTGCCGTCGACCGGGATCCGGCGCTCCCGCCACCTTCGCCAACGTCCCCAGCACCTGACGACTTGGCCCGCGATATACCGAGTGTCTTCGGGTTGAATCACGGTTATCCGAACCCTTTTAATCCGTCAACGACGATCAAATATCAGGTTCCCAAACCCGGTGCATTCGTGCAGATCAGAATCTACAACGTTCTCGGTCAGTTGGTAGACAAGGTGGTGAACGAGCAGCAAGTGCCGGGATTCTACTCCGTCGTGTGGAAGGGAACCAATACCCGCGGAGAATCGGTCGCAACCGGTGTCTACTTTCTCCACATGCGGGCCGGGCAGTTTCAGAAGTCGCGAAAGCTGGTGCTCTTGAAGTAAAACCTGGAGGAGTCAAGAAATGAAAAGCTTCGTTGTTGTGGTTGTGACTGTGGTTGCGCTTGTTGCGGTGATACACGTGGCACATGCGGGGCGAGTCACGGTCCCCGTAGTGTCTACAGCGTTTCAATCGCATTCACCGGCTGATACAGCTCCCCTCTCTGCCAATATAAGTGAGACACTTCCCCCCTGTTAGATTAAGCTACGAGGGCGAGAGGAGGTTCAGTGATGAACCTCGAGAAGATGCGACCCTCAAGCTTACAGGA
>JAZDCZ010000208.1:0-7670 GCA_036679605.1 Gemmatimonadota bacterium | reverse complement strand
CAAGAAACTGCGCTACGCGGCCACCAACAATACGCTGGTCCGGGCGGCCTTGTTCCGAGCCGACGGCCTGGGTCTGAGGTTCGACGAAAATCTGCGGTTCACGGGTGGCGAGGATACCGATGTGTTTCTGCGCGCCCAGCAGAAAGGCGCGCGCATTGTGTGGACGGCGGCAGCGCCAGTGATCGAGACCTGGCCAGCCCACCGTCTAAGGCTACGCTGGCACCTTTACCGGGTGTACTCGTCGGTGGCGACAGTGATTCGGATCGACATAAAGCTGAATGGCCGCTTCGTGGCGTGCCGGCATCTGCCCAAAGCGGCTCGCCTTATCGCCCGCGGAACGGCGCGCCTGCTCGCTGGAGGGTTGGTGCTGACGGTATCCCGCCGTCGAGGCCGCACCATCGGCTTCACGGGCCTCTTCATGATATGCAACGGGGCGGGGCGGCTGGCGGGCCTGGCCGCCATCGAGGCGCAGCCTTACAAACGGATCGAAGGTTGAACCGGCCAACGCGGCTGGTGGGTCGTTCGACGGGTGGTCAACGCAGAATCCGCCGTCCGGCCGCACAGCGCCCTGGGTTGGAAACCACCCCCCCGGAAACCATCCGTCCCATTGGACCAGAGGCCCGTCATGCACTAACAATCGAACCGGGCTACTCGATGGGGGCCGACCAGACTCACGTCCGAGAAAGGGACAACCCACATGGCAATCTCCAGCCGAACGGCCTTCCTACGTAACTCACTGCTTGTTGCTGCTCATCCGGATGACGAGGTTCTATGGTTTGGCTCCATACTTAGGGATGTCGAAGAAGTCATTCTTGTTTTCCAAGACAACTGGAAATTTCCAATGTTAGGCCAATCCCGGCTGAACGCGATACGAGAGCATCCACATCCCAATATCATTTGCCTGGGGATTGGGGAGGCGGTTGTCAATGGATGCGGAAATTGGAAAAACCCGATCCCAAACGGTATCGGTTTGGCGCTCTCGTCCAGAGCGGTTTTCCGAGAGTACAAGCGACGCGCAAAAAAGGCCATGGGCGGTTTCACACAAGACCAGCGCTATCGTATGAGCCGTGACATCTTTCGCGCCTATCAAGAAAACTACGACCGCATCCGCTCAGAACTACGGCCACATTTACAGCCGGGCATGAACGTTTTCACGCACAATCCGTGGGGGGAATACGGCCATGAAGATCATGTTCAGATTTATCGTGTTCTTGAGCAGTTACGCAAAGAAATCGGGTTCACGTTGTGGATACAAAATTATTTCAGCAATCGCACCTTTCCGCTTGCATCCCGGTATTTTGCAAATCTATGCGGGCCTCATATCCGAATGCCCGTCGACAAGGTCTACAACGAATCAATCGCCAACATCTATCGGCACAACAACTGCTGGACATGGGAAGATAATTGGACCTGGTTTGACGACGAACACCTGATGAAGGCGCCACCTGAGCTCACTGAGCGGCCCACAAAGCGCCATATGTTTCCGCTTAATTATATTGGTCGCGGTCATCAGGACAGGTTATTTTGAACCTGGCTCGCCGTGGGAGAACGGCTACTGCGAAAGCCTCAACGCCCGCTTCCGCGATGAATTTCTCAACGGCGAGATATTTTACACCCTCAAGGACGCCAGAGGAATGCATGTACTACTTCACAAACTCAGGAAATGATCCGGAATAGGTGGAACTTTTTCTAACCTTGCTCTTCAGCGATGTTTTCTGATGATTGTGGCGGATTGCCTTTCTGGGCAGTCCTCCGCTCGAGGATGGTGCAGGCATCGGCCATAGAGCTCAACTCGATCACCTCCATCGCCGAGAGGGCGATCTCGAAGCGCTCCTCCAGCCGTGAAATGAAGCTGAGATGGGCGAGGGAATCCCAGCCTTCTGTATTATAGGGGGTGGAGCCGGGTGAAAGTGTTTCGACCGGAACCCGGAAGCAATCCGCAGCGACGGCGAAGAGATCCTTGCTCGACCAGACTTCCGATCCAGATCCTGTGATGCGACGCCGGACATCCTCAACCAACACCTTTCCGGTGGCCCCTCTCGGCAGTCCGGAAAGGAAATGGACCTCCGAGGGAACCTTTTCCGGGGCCAGCCAGTCGCGGCAATGCCGGATCACCTCAGCGGGCTCGATCTCGCATCCGGTTTCCAGGACAAGGCAGGCCGCGACACGCTCGCGCCAGATCGGGTCCTCGACGCCAATAGTCAGAGCCTCAACAACGCCCGGCAACTTGAGCAGGACCGAGGTGACATTCTCTGGGTGGATCGTGACCCCGCCGGAAATAATCACGGCTTTCTTGCGCCCGGCGAAGTGATAGAATCCGTCATGATCGCGCGAGACGATGTCTCCGGTGCGGAACCATCCATCCCGCAGCACTTCTGCCGTCTCCTGATGCTGTCGAAAATAGCCTTGCATCACCGTGGGGCCGCTCAGAAGCAGTTCGCCGACGGTCCCGGTCTCGACGTCCCGGCCTTGGTCGTCAACCACTCGCGCGTGACATCCGACCGGTTTTCCAAGGGTGCCGACCCTGCTGGTTTCCTCGTCGGGACCGCAGAACAAGGCGTCGCAGACGACCTCGCTCAGACCATACGCATTCACAACCTTGACGCCGAAGCGGGTCTGGAAGTCCTTCCACAGGCCTGGCTCGAGAAAGTCCGCGCTACAGATCACGAACCGGAACAAGGCGTTGCGGAACACCGGTTTCTCAGGTTCCGCCAACCTGTTGATGAGGCCGAGGATGGCCGGCACTGTCACGAAGTGTGTAACCCCGGCTGCCGGAATCGTTTCCAGAAGCTCACCCAGCCTGGGGACGGAGAAACGCATCGGACGATGCAATGTACCGCCGCAGCAGAGTGCGGCCAGCGGACCCCTTACAAGGCCATCGACATGATGCAAGGGCAAGATGTTCAGAAGCCGGCTCTCTTCGTCGAACCCGTAGACCCTCGCGAAAATCTCGAGTTGAGCGCGCATGTTGGCGTGCGTCAGCATCACCCCTTTTGGATGCGACGTCGTTCCCGACGTGAAGAGGATGAAGGCCAATGTGTCTTCATCAAAGTCTGGAAACGCGGACTGCGACCGGCCGGTGGCAAAAACCTCATCGACGGTCACTGGCCCGGATGATCGCGATGAAGGACGGTCTTCCGTAGTCCCGACGCAAACGATCCGCTCTGCCGGCACCGGGATCCGGACAGGGGCTGCTTCGATGATCGCGGAATCCGCGAATACAGCCGCAGGGTCCGATGCCTCAAGCAACGCTAGGAATTCATTGGCTGACGCCCTCCCGTCGCCGAGAACCACGGTAAGGCCGGCGCGGATCAGCGCAAGAATGATCGTTATGGTCGCATGATCGTCGTCGGAGGCGACGGCGACCCGGTCACCGGGACGGAGTCCGAGCCGCTGGAAGAGCTCGTTAAGACAACACATCCGGTTCCAGAGATCCCGGTAAGTCAACGCGCCCCGGGAGGTGACGAGAAAGTGCTTTGCCTCCGCCTCGGGTCTCGAAAATGCTCGATCGATGAGGTGGGCGAGGGGTGGGAACTCGATGCATTTTCTATTCATTTCTGTGATCATCTTCTGAAAATATCCGTCGCGCCGCGGTCGCATCGCATGCGTGATCGGGCTGCGGAGTTTTCAATTTCAGTGTCATGGCGTCGGCAACACTCCTGGCCGCCTCATCACTTCGTACCATGTCGAGGTGATCGCACGGCACATGCAAAACTTCAAGGGGGCCAAAGACATACTGCCCCCAGCCCAAGTCGCCAAATTCGCCGGACGCGGCCTGTTTCCCCGCGCGGAACAGCGTGACCTTCCCCGAATACTGGCCAGGACGGTAATCGAGCATCATCCGGTAGAGATGCCGTATGATGTAGCCGTATCTTTCAGTGAATTTCGTCAGGTCTATGTAGAGATACCCCGGCACGGAAAGAAACTCCGTGTTCTCGTCCTCGGGGCGGCCGGTCTGCCGCAGCTTGCCCGGATAACGCAGCCTGCGTCGCATATGTCTCAGGCGCTCGACGCCGTGCCGATACCAGGCGCCCGTCTCATGCCGGCGGAGCATGTATGGCAATGCCGAGTCGAGGAGAGTCAGGGATCCGACCGGCGCCTCTCGCCTGACCAGCTCACGTGCCGTCTCGTAGGCCAGAAACCCGGCGAAGGAATGACCCGCGAGATGGTAGGGCCCCGGCAGAGATGAAGCGCAGAGATCTGCCGCGAAACGAACCGCCAGATCATTCAGGGTGCACTCGGGAAGCGCGTTGAACAGCGTGTCGTCAAGGCCTAAACCGAATACGCTCTGCCCGGTGGGAAGGTATTTGAGGATCTTCCTCGAGTAGAAGACGCTGCCCCCAATATCGGGCAGGATGATCAGGCTCTGCCGTGATGGTTTCCCCCGCAGACATGAGATAGTCGGCGGAAGGCCGTTCGCCGAGACTTCGACAGACCGCTGGTTCACTCGGCCCCCCGGTCATCTGTCCGAAAGGGGACGCGCGCCATCAGGGCCCGCCGCTCTTCGGCGATCATCTCATCCTTTTTGGCCAATCCTTTTGCGACCATTGCGCCAAACTCCGCGTTTCGGAACCAGTGCGCATGAAACGCATCGGTGGGGATGAAGCCGCGAGGCGCCTTGTGTTGGCCGTTCGGGCCGGCATTCACGAATCTCTGACCGTGTTCGAGCGCATAATCCAGCCCGCGATAGTAGGTGACTTCGAAATGGAGAAACTTCACATTTTCGCGGCAGCCCCAGTGCTGCGCGAATACCTCTACATCTGACTTGAAAAATTGAGTGGCGCCGATCAGCTGGTCGCCGCGTCTTGCAGTAATGAGGAAAGATGAATCTTTCATCGTGTCGAACACAATCTTAAAGTACTCCTTACACAAATAGTGCGCGTATTTATATTTTTCGTAGGTGTTTTTATAGAAATCATAGAAGACATCCAACGTTTCACTACTGACCTTGCCGCCTGGAATGACGTCGATTGTAAGGTCCGTCCCGGCGACGCTTCGCCGTTCCGAGCGGATCATAGACCGGCGGTCGCCTTTGATGTCGCCGAGAAAGTCTTCAAAATCTGCATACCCGCGGTTTTCCCAGCGAAAATAGCTGGCTCGGTCGGGCAGCATTCCCAGCTCACTCGCAATGTCCCGCTCTTCGGCAGTCATGAACGTCAAGTGAAGCGACGAAAGCTCGAGCTTTTCGGCCAGTCCAATGAGTTCGCGGATCAGTCTGCGCGCAAGCTCGCCTCGGTTTGTCCCTGGCTGGGTCAATAGGCGCGGCCCGATCGTCGGGGTGAGCGGGACCTCAACCTGAAGCTTCGGATAGTATGGCCCGCAGAAGCGTTCATGCGCCATGGACCATCCCATGTCGGACCCGATTTCGGCCTCGGAATGAGACTTCACGTATGCGGGTGCCGCCGCAACAATCCTTCCCGATGGTTCCCGGAGAACAAGATGGCTCGGCTGGAACCCGGTTTCCGGGCAAACCGAGCCGCTCTCCTCCAGCGCCACAAGGTGAGCATGTTTAGTGAAAGGATAATCAGTCCCCGCACAGTCGTCCCAATCCGATGGATCAACTGATGAAATGCGGTCGATAATCTCGACCGAAAACGTGTCACGCCGAACTTGAGGACTCACATTACTCATCATGACACCTTCGAGATGAACATTAAAAGAACATACCTAAGGGATGCAAGCGTATTATTTCCAACAACTTAAGCACGAAAAGGTCCCTTGCGAATTTTTCGGGGAGTGAGTGCGCGGACAGATGTAGCGAGCTACCGCCCAATCCTTGGACTGTTTTGGCACGAATTTGAGCTACAGACCGGACCTGCCAGTCGGGTACGTCACTGTCGGATTCCCGGAGGGTTGCTCATTACTGCCGATTTGCTCAGCCGTCGATCCGACGAAAAACACCCGTTGACGGATAATCGGGAAAGGACCGGTGTTACTCTGTCGAACCGTCGGGTGAAAGGAATGTCTGGCCGTTACTGATCCACCACAACGATGGATCGTCCCGCATCGCATCGGAAAGAACTCGGATCATCCGGCGGGCCACGACCTCGAGCGGCTGATCCTCATTCCGTTCCATGATAGGCACAAAAGTGATCACGAAGGTTCCGTCGTCCTCTCGGAGAGTTTTGGTCGCAACGATGGGCGCGCCGCAGTCCTTAGCCTTCTTGGCAGCGCCGAGGGCAAGGCGAATCCAACCGCCGAACAACGGCTCGGTCAGTGGCGTGCGGGAGTCCGCAGTGCTGCTGACAACCACGATCCGACCGTTCTTGAGCAACGCCTCGAAGGTCTCCATCGTGCCTTTGTGCCCCTCTGGCGGAATGACCAGCCGGGTTGCATACTGATTCTCAACTCTTTGCCAGGGCGCGTTGATCACTCGCAATGCGAACTTCGTTGGCGGGTATCCGCCGGCCGGTCCGTGGGCCCAATGCGACAAGCGATGGACTGGCCAACCTGCGTCGTGGGCAATCATTACAGTCAGCTGCATGTTGAAGACCTGGGTCGCGGCCCACAGCATGACCCCGCCATCCGCGAGACGGGACTCGACGAGGTCACTGCCCACGACGCGAATTTCCGGGCGCCAGTCAGACCGGTGCGCAAGCCGGCGGTTCAGCATTACCTCCTCCACCAGATTGCGGCCAATTCTTCGCAGGAGCACCTCGGTATTTTCATGATTTGGCGGGCCTCCCGGAAAGAACCCTTCGATCTTCGCGGATCTCGTCTTGGTTCGCGCGGGCCGCAGCAAGGCGGCCCCGTCTCCGAGACGCTGGGCAACCGATCCGAGAACAGATTCAGGTAATATCCGGACCAGCAAATCGGCGAATCCAAGCCATGAGAGCCTGACCAGATCTCTTGTTCTGATCCAGCGCGATGCCTTCATTTTTCCTTGCTCCCAAGCCGCTGCGGAACCTCAGAGCCTGACCGGAAAGTAGTTGGGCGAAATCAGCATTTTATGATTCACCGTTTTTGTTGAGAAGATGGAGGATCGGATGCCTTGGAACGATACCGCTCGGGTCGAGCATAGACGGGATTGCGCACGCTATCCAAGTGATTTAGCGGATCGGGAGTGGGGGCTGATCGAGCCTCTGTTACCGACGGCCAGGCCGGGCGGGCGACCGCAACCACCGCTATGCGGACGACCTGCACATGGGTGAGCCGGCGCTTCCCCTTGGCCTCCAGCAGGTCCTTTACGGTCAGCTTTGCCATCGGGTGCTTCCCGCCAACCGCCGCCTGCGGGCCTTCATTTGCTCATGCGCCGTTTCCGTGCCGTCGTGGAACGACCCAAACCACTTGTCCCAGGGAACCTCCAGGTTGCCGTAATTGCACTCGAAATAGCGGTGGTGCATCTGATGATGGATGTCCGTCGTCAGATAAATTGGGCCGTTCCAACGCACGGCTCCCAAAACTTGGGGCACCACCGAAAACCGCGTAAGAGACTTTCGTGATGGGGGCAGCCCATTTGCGGCACTCATTCGGTCTCAGGGAGTCGCGACTCCAGGTGCCGTCGGCGTAAGTCCCGGGAACGTCGGAGGTATTCCAAAGTGCGCACGAATTGGTAGAAAATGGCGGTGTCTTTCTTCCGTGTTGGTCATGCCGCGAGCATCCGCTGCCAAGCATCGTTTTGGGCGGTTTGTTGGTCTTCGAGACTTGCGATGAACCATGCGATGTAGGCG
>JAZDCZ010000207.1:0-9663 GCA_036679605.1 Gemmatimonadota bacterium | reverse complement strand
ACAACGACCCAAAACCCTTCATCTGGCGGAAGACCGCTCAGGAAATCATCGACAAAGTCGGCCGCGCAAGGCTCGCTATTTTTAATGCCTCAACAGCGTGAATCACTACACTAGATATGCCATATACTCTCGTTACCGCCGGCACAGCCCCATGCCTGCGCGCTTACTCGAGCTGACAGAGCTGGTCGCAGCCATCGCCGGGTGTGGTGTTGCCGTCGTCGCAGGTCTCGCCCTGGTCGATCTCGGAGTTGCCGCACACCGGGCAACCCGTCAATGCCGGCGTAACCACGAGATTCGGAGCCGGCTTAGTCGTTCCATCCAGAACGGGCGGCTTGGCGACATCGCGGAAAAAGATATCGGTTGAACTTCCGGACTTGGTCGAAATGCGACTACCTGCCGCGGCGACCATCGACTCGTGGATCGTAAAAGAAGGCTACCAAAGGAAGTCGACTGACGTCCGGAACCCGAATTGATGACTGCGCCGCGAGGGAGCGACAGCCGACACGTGTCGAGGCGGATCTTACCGCCACTAGCACCGCCGCCGGTACGGACTCGACCACCGACGGTTACATCGCCGCCTCCGATGTAGATGTCGCCACCGTCACCCCGAAAGCCGTAGAAGGTGCTGTTGACAAAGTAGGCTTGCGAACCGGCTCGGCCATCGATCTTTCCGTCGACCATGACGCGTCCGCCGTAGCGACTGTAGATGTCAATGGTGCCGCCATTGAGGGCCCTGGTCGTCACCAATGCTTTGCTGCCGACTTCGACATTGCCATCGGCTCGCAGCCGTATGATGCCGCCCCACCCGCTGGTGCCGCGTCCTCGCCCCTGAATCTTCGTATTCGTATAAAGATTTCCGTCGGCCTCTACATACCACTGGCCGCCCACACCATCTTGCCCCGTCCCGCTGTTGCCACGCAGTTTGGCCTTGCGATCGATAAAGATGTCGCCGCCGGCACGAAGGGAGACATATCCACCCGCTCCGGCGTAGGTGGCATAGCCATACTGGTGGCTATAGCGTCCGCCGCTTGTGTTGATCAGCGTCGAGCCGCCGCCCGGCATATCGACGATATCAAGATTCCCCTGCGCATGGATGTCGACCGTTCCGCCCCCGTTGCTGGAGCCTTTGACTCCTTGAACGAGGATAGCCGAGCCCACGGCCACGTTCCCGCCGGCATCGAACTCGACGACTGCTCGACCACCGGTGCCGAAGATGCGATCGCGCATGGTAATGTCCGCTGCCGCCCTCAGTAGGACAGCCCCGGCGTCGCCCGGTATGGCGTATCCCCCGTCGATGAAACCGCTGACCCTAACCCGTCTCGCAAGTTCCACCGATCCTTGCGTAGATTCGATGGTCACCGAGCCACCGTCGGCAACGGTGCGACCGCCTTCGGCGACGATGTCCCCATCGATGGCGATATCGCCGGCGCCGCGAAGCTCGATGGCAGCTCGTACTCCCCTCACCAAGCCCGTCATGCGAATGCCGCCGTCACCCAGTGAGCAACTGCCCAGACCCAAGCTCGAGCAGACCACATCGGTCAGACACGGCATCGTCGAGTCGCCCGAGCAGGCACGTCGCGCGGTCACTATCGCGCTCGCCCCCCCGGCTTCGGTGGCCACATCCATCCACCTGGTCTTTGGACTCAGGTTCACCTCAAAGGCGCCGCACGACAGGTCGACCGTACCGACAAACCCGCCGCCGGGGACGACTCGTACGGTGCGCAGGCCGAAGTCCAGAACGTTGGCCGCATTGACCTCGAGGCTCGTGGCGATGATGCAGGGATCGTCGGCGGGGGCGCAGATATCGTCGGGAGTCGTAACAGCAACAGCCGATGCGGAGGTTGCCGCGACCAGCGACAGGCACACGGCCGATGCGAGGACACGACACAAACTCATGGATATGCCCGTCAAGAGAGTATCCCTCGGCTTCATGGCGCGATCCTGTGGCCGTTGACGCGTACGTTGCCAGCACTGTTTCCGCTTGTCTTTGACCCGTCGGGCGGAACGGCTCTGCCGCGTACGATGATGCCGCTGGCGCCGTTGTCGCTGGCCGCCGCCTCGGAAACGTCGTTGCCGAATCCGTCGACTACCAACCCACTACGTCCGTTGCGGTCGGTCCGGGCCTCGACGATGGTTCGATGGCTGAACACATGAATGCCGTGCCCTGCATTGTGGTTACTGGTAACTCCGAGCAAACGGCCACCGTTGCCGCGTAGATGAACCCCATCGCGGCCGTTGCCGACAGCGGCGACATCATCGAGCACTGTGCCGGCGATCGCGAGTCTCAAGCCTTCGTGGCGATTGTCACGCGCCTCGAGATGACTGATGTTGGCGATCGACTCATAGGCCGCGGCAATCACGCCCACGCCGAAGCTTTCCACGAGACCGCGGCTTTCCTTGGTGCCGCCAATAATACGCGCTCCGTCGGCCCCGCCGTAAGTGACGCGGATACCGATCCCAACGCCGTTCCCCCGCATCGTGAGGCCGGCCAGATCCAGCGTAACCGACTCCGCTTGCGCACGAGCGTGCACAGTGAGTCCGTCCATCACGCAACGACCGCTCACCACCGGATCGGTTACAACCAGCCGCGTGTCGCTGATGACCGTGTCACCGCAACGGCAAGCAACCCGGATTCCATCCACGTCGTCGCCGCACCGAACGGCAAAAGCCGTCGTTGCAAGACTCAGCGCGATGCCGGCAAGCGTTGCGCCCCATGTAGGGCGTAGGTGCATATCGCAAACAGTACTAAAACGGCTCGCTTGTTGTCAAGGAAACAAGCCACGTACTGCCTCCAACGCCTCCCCCGATCGGGTGGGCTGGCAGGATCTTTCCTTTCGCGGGCGAGCTGCCCCATTGTGTCCGAAGCATGGCGCGTCCGGCAAGATTCGAACTCGCGAACGACGGCTTCAAGGTCCGATTAAGAGGAAACTTAGACTGCCGTCACTCGAGCTGACAGAGCTGGTCGCAGCCGGCGCCGGGCGTCGTGTTGGCATCGTCGCAGGTCTCGCCCTGGTCGATCTCGCCCGAGATCAAGGGATTCAGATTGAGGGTTGCAATGGGAGTGACCTTGCCATCGAAAATGGGCGGCTTGCTTGCATCACGGTAATCGATAGTAGTCGAGCTGCCGGGCTTGCTTAGAATGCGGCTACCTTTGGCCGCAGCCATAGACTCATGAATGGTGACAGCCGTGTAGGCATAGAACCCCCCCCGACTGGCGACCTGAACCTGAATTGATGACCCCTCCTCGCTCAAGCGACTCTTATCCTGGGGCATTCTGGTCTAGAGGTTAACGGGTTCCTTGACCACGTTCGTCAGATCGCGAAGAAGGCTGACAAAAAGCTACAACTCCTAGATGGTGAAAAGGAGTTACAGAAGCAGATTAGCGGTCGCGTCGAGTCACCCGCACACCTTGATCTCAATTTCGGCGAACGAGACAAACTCCTCGATGCACGGCGTGCAGGATTTGCGAAGTGCATCAGCAAAGCTCGAACCGACGCGGCGGTGGCACTCCATTGCCATGCTATCTACCGACGACGAGGCATCCCATTCCACGTGCTCGATTGGGCGCAGGTAAAAAAGTTCAAACCCACCCTGATCGTGACGCTCGTCGACAACGTCTATCAGGCCTCGGAAACGATAAAGAAGCACTCGGCAGCGCAACACGACGATGCGACGCAGAATATCACCCTAAAGGACATCATGGAGTGGCGCATGGCTGAGCTGATGATTGGCCAGTGCCTCGCAGAGCATTGTTCTACACCATCGCGTCCTGTCAACCACTACCTCGTTGCAAAGCGACATGGCCCGGAAGTTTTGTATCAGCTTCTCTTTGAAAGCGTCGAAGCGATGGGAAAAGTCCGCGGCAAACTGAAGGTCTACGCTTCATTCCCGATCTCGAAAGCGCGCGGCACAGAACAACGGGCCGTGGCACTTTGCAATGAAGTGGCGGCGTTTCGCAAGGCGCTGAAGGACGCCGATAAATGGATCGTGTTCGATCCCTGGACGATTGACGAACGGCTACTCCTGCCCGCGGTAAGCGAGGCGGTAGCTTCCAGCCCCGTTGCTGAGTCGCTTGTTGTCGAAAACGAGTGGGATGGGAAGAAACACACTGTGAGCCTAGAGGAGGCGCGGGCAGTGGTATCGGATATCCGCGTTCAGATTCCCCTTCGCGACTACCATCTTGTGAACCAGTGTGATCAGATCGTGGCCTTTCGACCGGCACTTTCTGGTGGTGTGCACACCGAGCTAGGGCAAGCGCGAAGTCAGGGAAAGTGGCGCGGTGCTGTCTGGCCATCAGATGATGATTCACCGAGTGATTTTGAGGGGATAGACTTGAATGTTCGGATGGAATCGCTATCGAGATTGTTGCCCCGGATTCCTTCAAGCCGGTAAGCATAGACTACCAGATAACGACCGTACACCCGACGCCAGCCCGAACCGCACCGTCGACGGTTGGGATTTTGGCTGTGCGTTGTCCACACCCCAACGCTTCAGGGATGTTCCGTCGTGGTGGTAGAATGAATCTGCGACATAATGTTCTGGCCCTGATTTCCGAGGCCGGCGAGAGCCTTCGCGCCCTCGTCCTGATTTACTTCCGAACCGAAGTCGCAGGCCAGGCCAAAGCGACGATCGAGGCCAAACGCCGCGACCTCAGCCGTTTCATCGGCTTCTATGAAAACCTCTATGGCCACGACAACGCCGATGAATGGTTTGCGTCGGTCACGCGCGAGTTCATCAAACAGGCTGCTCGTTCAGGTATGTCAGCTGCGTCCTTGGCTCGTTTGTACGCGAGCGTCCGCCATTTCGCGCGTTGGATCGAGAAGAAGATTCGCCCCTTCCCTCTCGGTTGCCCGACCGATGGCATCCGCCCCCCGAAGGAACCAGAGCCTGAATGGAAGGGGCTCTCGCGGGCCGACGAGCTCCGGCTTCTCAACGCTGCCCAAACTCTCCGCGTACGCCCCGGAAAGGGCACCAACCAAGGTCTCCGTGATCACGCCATACTCATGGTCTTGCTTGGTTCCGGCCTGCGCGTGTCCGAGCTCGTCGGCCTCTCCATCGATCAGTACAACGGGAAGGCCTTCCGCAAAGTGCTCACGAAAGGTAACTATATTCGGGAGCGAGTGTTCCTGCAGCGGGATGCCAGAGTCGTACTCGATGAATGGTTAGAGGCGCGTGGTCAGCGCCCCGGCCCAGTGTTTTTGACCCGAAGCGATTCGCCACTCTCGCGCCAACAAGTGCACGCGATTCTCCAACGGATTGCAGCTCAGGCTGGTGCCCATCGCAGCGACGGGAAAAAGATCTCAGTTTCGCCGCATGTTCTTCGACACACGTTTTTGCGTAAATTGGCTGAAGAAAAGGGAGTCCAATATGCCAAGGAAGCCTCAGGCCATCGTAGCGACCGGTACATCTGGCGTTACATCAAACCGAGCAAGGAAAACCTCGCCGCAGCGATCGATGACCTGACTTGAGTGTAAGGCTAAAACATACGACTTGCGAGAGTCCACGCCTTCAGATGCAGCAAGGCGGGCAGTCCAGCGTGATTGGAACCCCGACTGCAGCTTGCAAAATTTGAAGAGCATCGCTCGCGGAGATGCCACCGGCACCGTCTGCGTCGCATTCGCACAGAGGACAGCTCGCTACACCTACCGCTGCTTGTAACGCTCTTAGCGCTCCCGTCGCGGTAGGAGGCGAGGCTGTTGGATCACCCGAGGTTACCGAAGACACCCCGCAGCGCATATCATTCGGGTCCGCGATACAATACTGCCGCGCAAAAACGCCCCTACCATCGCCGTCTTGATCCCCGTCGCCCGTCCATGTGACGACCACGCGCCCTTGGGGGTCAGAGCTTGTCGCAACCGAAATACCTTGGCTCGCCGTCGTGAATGTATTGACCTGGAAGTCCAGTCCAATCGGGCCAGTGCCCCAGTCGAACAGTCTTCCGAATACGCCCCTGCCGTCACCGTCCTGACCGACACTGTTCCAAAAGACCGAGTACAGGGTACCGTTCTGGGTCACAACGGTGCTCTGACGCTGTGCACCGGTCGTGTAGGAGTTAATCTGGAATTCTGTGCCGACAGACAAACCGTCGATATTGAACCGCTGTGCGAAAAGTCCTTCGCCGTCACCATCCTGCCTGAAGCTCTCCCAGACAACTACAAATCGGCCGTCGTCGAACGCCGCAATCGACGGATATTGCTGATTCCCGAAGGTATACGAGTTCACGATCTGCGCGTCTGCGGCCGGCGTCCCGTCTGCACGCATGTGGCGCATCAGGACTGCATCCCGATCCCCATCCTGGAAGAGTTCCATCCACGTAACAACGAACGATCCGTCTGGAAGTGAGGCCACTGCCGACTCGTCGGGCAGGTTCTCTGGCCTAGGCGTCACGGAAACTTCGTCAGTGATGGGCATCTCGGACGCGTCCATTCGCCTTGCGAGAACCCGCGTCGCTTCGTGACCCACCTCTGGAGCCGAGCGAGTCCATGACACGACGAATCCTCCTCCTTGGGTCGGTGACAAACTTGGGAAGACGTCATGCGCACTTAACCCACTCGCGAATATACTGGGTTCACCCACGCGATTCTGCTCTTGGTCCACCACTCCAAGAAAGAGAATATCGCTCGGTCGGTCGCCGTTGTTGTACTCACGCCACACGACCGCGAACGAAGTATCACTCGCTGTGGCGGCCCGAGGCTCTACGTTGCAGAATTTATCCGACGTATCGACTACCATCTCGGTTGAATTGATCGGAGTCGCTTGAGCGGTGTACACGCGTGCGAACACGTCGTGTAACCCCCTGGGCATTACGAAAGGGCGATTTCCAGACCAGAAAATACCGAATCGCCCGTCACTCAGATGTACGACGGTCGAACCCTCCTGAACGCCCGTTGTGTAGGTATTAACTTGGAACTCGGCTGTGGCCGGCGCGAACACGACCGCTGTTGCCGTACCACGCACCGCTCCCGGCACGCCCGAGCCTGCAAGCACAATGACGCCGACCGCCAGGACGACAACTGTCAGTAAAATCTGCCCTGGTAATTTATTCAAACCTTGGCCAAGTTAGCAGATTACCGATTCGACAGCACACCGATGCGTCGCTTATACGCTATTTGACCGGAGTGGGCATCCCCCTATTGGCATGCGCGCCCAACGGTGGGCACTGGGTCGGTTGAAGCGTTGAGGCGGTTTGAAACATCCCACGTGTTGCCAGTTACTGGGACGGGTTTCAGAGATTGGAAGATCGCTGGCTCGCCAGTAGTTGCCTTGCGCTGGAATGTTGGTGTTACTTCGATCGATATGGATGTCTCTATTTATTGTGCTGTTCTTGGTCGTGTTTCTGCAAATCTTGTTGTTTCCTGGATCACTACTCGTCCCCAGGTCAAGTACTCCCTTATCTGATACGGTGACACCCCCCCTTGGCCGGTGGCCATTGCCGCCTCCGTTATCTTGAATCACGCTTCCGCGGATTTTTACGGTCCCGCCGAGATCCCCCACCGCTGGGTTGCCTTTCGCCTGGATTGCTCTATCCGCCATATTCGTAACGTAGTGGCCACTGGTTATGTTATATGAGGCATTTTTCCCGCCCAATGCCCATCCGAAATCACACCCGTCCACCACACCGCCTTCGATCGTCGCCTCGAGATTGTCCGCGCCTAGCGCCGAGCCAGCGCACGGGAAACCCGTAAGCGCCGAGACATCAATGTCCTTAATGAGCATAACCAAGTCGACGCCCCCGGGGTTTGAAGCGCGCAACGGTTTTTCACACCCCTCGAAACTCACGCCGTCGTAGGTGATGTGATAACAAGCGCTGCCCGCGCATGAACCAGAAATCGGCGCACCGGCAGCATCTTGCGTACACTTGTCGCACCCTCTAGAGATCGTTCCACCGCTCACAACGTTTCCGCGTCCGCTATTGCTGAAAGAGTCATCGCACTGCCGCTCCAGCGTTAGATTCACTACCTGGTTGTCATTGCCCGATGTGGTAACTCCCTCGAAAAACCCACGAACCGTGATGTCTCGGAGAACCTGGTTAGTCCCGCCCAGATCAAGGAAGCGCCTTCCACCGGAGTCTACATCCGGACACCCTGTAGCCACCGCAACCGAACAGATACCAAGCCCTTTGCTCGAGCAGGTAGAATCGGACGTACATTCGGTAACAGTCGTGCCTATGTCACTTCTGACTCCGTTACAGGTTCCGCCACCAAGACAATCCCCGCTATCAATACACGAGAGCCCGGCGCGAGTGCCTCCGGAGCAAGTTCCAGTTCCTTCGCAAGTGCCGGAACATTCCCGATCTTGCGTACACGACATCACTGTGCCAACCATCTCATCTAGTGCTGGGTTCGCGCTGGCTACAGCCTCAGAACAGCGGCCAAGGCAGCGGTTGTAACACAGAGGGTCGAGTTGGAACTCGATGAAGCGTCCCGTTCCCGCAATTTGCACGAAGTTTCTCGTTAGCTTCGGATTTGTCCAGCTCTCCGATATATTGACTGTGATTGGGGCGGACGACGTTCCTTCGCAGTCGAACACGATATGACTGGATGGAAGGATTGGTTGCGGGTTGGATGCAAGATTTAGCGAGTTAATTTTGTCGGCCAGGCCACTCTGCGTACATGGTGTTTTCGAAAACGACGGGCAGGTCAGACTGATCGGCTGGTTGACCGCTTTCTGCAAGATCAGTTTCGCGTCAGTGGCACGCGTGAACCCGTTACTGTCCACATCGCAAAGGGTGCAAGTACTGAAAAGAGGATTTACGGCGAGCTGAAGCACTACCATCGCATCGGTTGCCGTCGGACTGGATCCGCCACTTATCTTCACAACCCCGCAGTTGTCACCTGGCGGGTTGGCCGCTATCGCCGGCGCCGCACATGTCGCGATCGAAAAGATCGTGACTACAACAAGCATTTCAAAGTGAGTTTTGTGCTGAATCTTCATGTTGCCACCTCAAAGTGCCGAAATGCTGGAAATTATTAGTATGGGCGGCGTAGAGGTCGTGTCGGAGGACCAGTCGACCAAGGTAATTGAGAAATTATTGGCAACCGGAGCCGCGCCGGTAGAGTCGAAGTAGCAGGTCACTACCACCGCCGGGAACGTCATATCAGAGGTCTTGATGACGGCGACCTCAAGGTTCGGATCTGCGTTCCATAGGCTGCCGGCAGCGTTCAATCCCGAGTTCACAGTGCACCAGGCGCCGGCGCCCTCACCCCCGATAACACCCGGCGCGGCGCTGTAATTCACGCTAAATTGAAGAGCGCCGTAGTTCGCAGTGTTGGCCACCTTGAAATCAATCGCATAGATCGTTCCAGCGGCGGCGTTGGTTGAAAAGAGCAAAAGAATGCAGACGACCAGGGCGCCCACCAGATTTACAAGTAGTTTTCGTGCCATTGATCCTCTCCCGGGTATGTGAAGCGCCTATTCGCTTGCCGAGTTGAGCGCTTCTCTCTTAATACTTTCGAGCATCTTCGGCCCAAATGACCGAGTACTGGTACGTTGTGGGCTCGGACACGCTACGTCTGAGATGTACAGCGACGGTTTCCCCCTGTGTCAGGAAAGTTGCCGCCTGAGTTGAGCGTGTAGATCCGAAGGATCACACGCGGGACACAGCGGGGCGGTAGGAAGTAAAAGAGATTGGAATATTCAAGAGAGTTTCGCTCGCAGATGGTG
>JAZDCZ010000206.1:0-2073 GCA_036679605.1 Gemmatimonadota bacterium | reverse complement strand
GCGACGGGACCGACCGTGGCGAAGGGGGGGTTCACGACAACAAACAGCCGGTCCATCCGAGGGAGACCGGCGCTCAGTGCACCACCTGCCACGCAGCGGAGAACCCGGGGATGCTCAGGCTCGAAAATGGCGAAACGGCTTCGATCAATCATGCATACCGGCTCTGTGCCCAGTGCCACTTCCCGGAGGTCCAGTGGTGGGCTACCGGCACACACGGCAAGCGCCTCGTGGGTTGGCGGGGCCGCCGGGTTGTGACGGGCTGCGCCGATTGCCACGATCCCCACCGGCCCGCCACCGAGCCGCGCATCCCCTACGCGGGTTTGGAGCTTCCCCAGGGGCTGGTAGGGGAGATCCATGACTGAGGAGAGCCGCGAGCTCACCTTCGACGACATCCTCCGCTTCGCGGGTGTCCACGAGGCGCAGAGCCATCTCGAAAGGCTGATGCCTGACCCGGCGACCCTCCCTCCGTCGGCTCCGGCGAGCGGTTGCGGTTCCGGTTCGTGCGGCTGTGGGAACTCCGCCGGGTCCAACACGCTTCTCGACAAGCCACTCGACCGACGCAAGGCAATCGGGACGATCTTGGGAGCACTGGCCGTGAGCACTCAGGCGGTCAGCGCCTGCTCGCCAGCGAGCCTGGAGTCGGACGAGGTCCGTGAGGCAAAGCTCCTGGAGCGAGACGAGTACTTCAAGGGTAATTACCGTCTCATGAGCCCGGAGGAGAAGGCGGAGACGATCCGGCGTCTCGAGCGCCTGACCCAACTTCGAAGCCACGTCGACGCGAGCATTAGGACCACCGAGGCTGTCCCGGGCGTCGTCTACGGCTACGCCTTCAACATCTCGAAGTGCAAGGGCTTCCGGAACTGTGTCCAGGCCTGCATCGAGGAGAACAACCTCGACCGTGCGAGCGACCGGCAGTACATCCGGATCTTCGAGAAAGAGGACGGTGTGTCCATCAACGACCTCGAGCACGCCGACGCCACATATGGGCACGAAGTGCCGGCCGAGGGCCACTATTACATGGGCACACAGTGTTTTCAGTGCGCGAATCCGCCCTGTGTATACGTTTGCCCGGTTCAGGCCACGTGGCAGGAGCCCGACGGCATCGTCGTCGTGGACTACGACTGGTGCATCGGCTGCCGCTACTGCATGGCGGCCTGCCCCTATTGGGCCCGGAAGCTCAGTCTGAAGGAAAAAAGGGAAATACAATCGTTAAAGAAGGAGTTGCGTCGCAAGGAAAAAGCCCTTGCTGAAACAGCAGCGCTATTGGTTTTAAGAAAAAAAGCCGATGCGATCTGGGGGGAAGACGAGGACGTTTAATCAGCGTCTCAGATCGCAGTAAAGCAGTACAGCTGATAGAAGAAGCCGTGAAGAATGGTGCTCGTAAATACAAGGCGTGTCAGGAGTTGGGGATTACCGTTCGCACGCTTCAGCGCTGGACGCAAGTGAACGGTGTCAAAACCGATGGTCGTGCCAGTGCAAAGCGCGCAAGGCCGGCTAACAAATTATCTGAAGAGGAACGCAGCCAGGTGCCCGCCTAGTCAGATCGTACCGGCGCTGGCAGATGAGGGTGAGTATATTGCCTCGGAATCGAGCTTCTACCGGATTATGCGCGAAGATAAACAACAGCAGCACCGTGGCCGAAGTAAGGCACCAGAACGCAAGCCAATAAGCACACATGAGGCGACGGCGCCCAATCAACTTTGGTGTTGGGATATTTCATGGATACCTGGACCTGCGAAGGGCATTTATTTCTACCTGTATCTGATTCTGGATGTGTACAGCCGCAAGATTGTCGGTTGGGAAATACATGCAGAGGAGTCGAGCGAGAATGCATCATACCTGGTGACACGGACGCACCTGCGCGAAGGCGTTGGTGAACAACCGCTGGTGTTACATTCTGACAATGGCAGCCCAATGAAAGGTGCGTCATTGCTGACAACGCTTTACAGCCTGGGGATAGCAAGCTCCTACAGCCGGCCTCGCGTGAGCAACGATAACCCTTACGCCGAGTCGATCTTTCGGACCTGTAAGTATCGCCCTGACTACCCCTACCGAGGGTTCGCTGATATTGCG
>JAZDCZ010000205.1:0-4186 GCA_036679605.1 Gemmatimonadota bacterium | reverse complement strand
ACGTTCACCCACAATACGACGCGACTGGAATACGAACGCAGGGAGTCGGACATTACACCGCGGGAACGATATAGTGCCATCCACAGCGTGAACTTTCGGCCAGTGCGCAGGGCCACGGTAACTGCCTCAGCTAGCTATGTGCATGATCTCATTACCGATACCGGCCGAATTTCTGAGGTCTATTCCGCAGATGCGAACACGACGCTCTGGCTTCGCTATGGTATTCTCGGGCGATTGGGTTTGCTGGTGCGTCTAATAGACGAAGTGGAGCAAGAGACTCTTGTTGAAGGAGCGAGCGTCTCCTTCGTCTATCATTACGGTCGTCTTCGCCTTCAGCTTCAGAACCAGTTCAGCTGGAACAAGGTAAGGAACAAGATTGGCATTGACGAACGCACTAAAGAGCTGATCAACGTGGTGCTCTTCCGAATAGAGAGGAGGTACTGACTGTGGTTCGTGGCAGACAGACGCCGCGACGAGTTGGTAGGGCTGACCAACGACTGACTCGAATACTGCTAGGTTGTGCTGTAGGTGCTTGCTTGATGATCGTCGCCTGTGGGCCGACCGTTGCCGCCCGCAGTGATCCCGATGCGGCGTTGAGTGGCCTGGTGTGGCCGCGGGGGCCATCGCAAGCCAGGATCCGCTGGGTCTCTGAGATCAAAGGACCGGCGGACTTGGGAATTCGCAATGGTGTGGTGCGGCGTCTCTTGAACTGGTTGAGTGGCAAGGAGCCTCCTCGGATGGTTCGCCCTCACGATGTTGACGTAGATGTGCGTGGCAGACTATGGGTTACCGATCCGGGGGCGCGTTGTATCCACGTCTTCGACCTGAAGGGTGGCCGATACCAGGTACTGCCGAAGCGATCGCGTGACAAGATACTGTCTCCGATAGCGGTTACGCATGACACGGCGGGTACCGCCTACGTGTCAGACTCTGCGCTCGGAGTGATTCTACGCTTCGATGGGCGAGGAAATATGTTGCCCAGCTGGGATGCGGGAGGAGAACTTGTGCGTCCTACCGGCGTGGCGTTTGATCCGGAAGGAGGCCTGTTGTGGGTGGTCGATAGTGGAGCACACCACCTAGTCGCTCTCGACAAGAAAGGAGCGGTCGCACGCGTAGTGGGGAGCCGCGGCGAAGGGCCGGGCAAATTCAACTACCCCACGCACCTTAGTATCGACGGTGCCGGGAGGCTCTACGTGACCGACACCTTGAACTTCCGAATTCAGGTCTTGTCTTCTTTGGGCGTGCCGCTGTCGACGCTAGGGCGGGCCGGGGACGGGCCGGGAGCTTTATTCAGACCGAAGGGGGTCGATGTCGATAGCGACGGTCACATATATGTCGTCGATGCGCTATTCGAGAACGTACAGATCTTCGATGATCAGGGAAGATTGTTGCTATATTTCGGTGATCCCGGCGCGGGGGCAGGGCAGTTCTGGTTGCCTGCCGGCCTTCACGTTGCCAATGGCCGCAGAATCTACGTTGCCGATGGCTACAACAAGCGGGTTCAGGTCTTCGAGTACCTGGGGGGTTAGATCAGTCGTGCGTCCTACCGTTCTGCTCGTGTTGTCGCTCGTGGCCTTGCTTGAATTGCCTGCCCAAGCCGGGATTCAGAGCACCAAGCATAACTTGTCGGTGTCGGCGACAGGAACAGTCAAGGCGGATCAAGAATCTCGTCTTTGTATCTTCTGCCACACGCCGCACCATGCATCGGTGACTCAGGGCATACTGTGGAATCGTGAGGATTCAACCGTTACGTATATACCTTACGATAGTCCGACACTGACAGCTATAGTCGGGCAGCCGACCGGGGCGAGTAAACTGTGCTTGTCGTGCCACGATGGAACAGTCGCGTTGGGTGCCCTGCTGAGCGAGCCTGCGGAGGTTGGTTTTGTCGGTGGTGTGAGATTTATGCCAGTTGGGCCAGGTCTGATTGGCAGCGATTTGAGTGATGATCATCCGGTGTCGTTCGATTACGATGCCGGTCTAGCTGCGAACAACCTCGATCTAGTAGACCCCGTATCCTTGACTGGTGATGTTAAGTTGGATGCGTTCCGGCAACTTCAGTGTACTTCTTGTCACGATCCCCACGAAGCGGGCTTCGGAAAGTTCTTGGTGGCTTCCTCTGTGAGTTCGGAACTGTGCCGCACCTGCCATGATCAATCCGGCTGGACGACGTCAGTACATGCTACCTCGCTGGCGACGTGGAATGGGGTATTGCCCGACCCCTGGCCGGAGAGTGATCTAACGACGGTGGTGGATAACGCGTGTGCGAACTGTCACCGCCCGCATGCGGCAAAGAGCACCGCGTGGATACTCAAACATGAGTTTGAAGAGGACAACTGTCTCGTATGTCACAACGGGCAGGTAGCGGCCACTGACATCGAGGCAGAGATCACGACGCCGTTCAACCATCCCGTCGAGGCCGCAGCCGACGTTCACGAGCCCAGCGAGGATGCCAGCCTACCGTTGACCTTTCATGTGGAGTGTACCGATTGTCACGATCCGCATACCGTAACCGATACGATTGCGGCTGCACCGTTTGCCAGCGGGGCGCTGCGTGGCGCGACGGGAATAGACTCTGCGGGGCAGCCTGTCGCTGATGTCACTTTCGAGTACGAGGTATGCTTCAAGTGTCACAGTCAGTTTTCCATGACGAACCCCCCGGTAAACCGACAGCTGCCGCAGGTAGACAAGCGACTACAGTTCGAATTACAGGGCGCTTCGTTTCATCCTGTCGTTGCCCTAGGGCAGAATAACGATGTTCCCAGTCTCCTTCCGCCGTACACTGAGGCCAGTTACATCTATTGTAGCGACTGCCACGCGAGTGACGCGGGGCCCGGAGCAGGCGGAAGCAGCCCCGCGGGCCCACACGGTTCCATGTACGATCATCTATTGGAGCGGCGTTATAATCTGCTTGACGGTATCGCCTATACTCCGGTTTTGTACGATATGTGTCTCAAATGTCATAGCGAAACGAGTCTGCTTAACGACGAGAGTTTTGCCGAGCACCGGAAGCACATCGAAGGCGAAGACGCTCCATGCAGTGTTTGCCACGACCCGCACGGCGTAAGTTCGACTCAGGGTAACGCGGTCAACAACGCGCACCTGATCAACTTTGACATTTCGGTGGTGTCGCCGGATCCGCAAACCGGGCGGCTGGAGTTTGAAGATCTCGGGAACAAGAGCGGACGCTGCTACCTGTCGTGTCACGGCGAGGATCACAGCCTTCTCGATGATCACGTCGTACTTGTACCCGTAGCCAAAGTCCTTGTTGAGTACGACGACGCCGCGGACGAGGACCATATCGCCGACGTTTACCGTTGCGGCTGTCGTAACCGTCAAATCGTTTTCGGTGTCTGCTCCGTTCGTGCCGTCACTTAGGTGAATCCAATTTGTGCCCATAATTCTGGGGCTGAACTTGACTACCTTGCCGCGCAAAGTGATCTCCTTGCCTTTCCAAACGGCTCTGTCGTCGAAAACCTGCGCGACTGTGACGCCACCATCGGCTTTATCGATGCCGGTGAGATCGATGCCCGACGACACGGTAGGCGCCGGCTTCGCGTGAGCTTGCTTCGTGTTGCTGGCGGCCCGTTCAACCTCCACGAAAGCTACGAAATGAATGCGCTCAAAGGTGCGGTCGAGGGTCTTGCTGTGGTATTCGGTCATCAGTGTGCCCTCGGGCACTTTCACATGGTCGCCTACGGCTACTTCTACACTAGGCGCGGCGGCCCAGACCTTCTGCTTGCCGTCGTCGACTTGTAGGTAGGTATAACTGCCCACGTCCATGGTTTGTGCGACCTTTCCAGTGATTTGCCATGGTCCCACGGAGGCATGCCCCTCGGGCGGGTTCGGCGAATGTGTCGGCCTGTCGGCAGCAATAGATGTACTCCCTACGACTATGGTGAGTGCAACAAGAACGGTCGAAACTGAGCGGCAGGTATGGTTCATCGGAGGACCCCGCTATCGTCGCAGAACCTTTCCTCAGCGGCAAACGAGCGGCAAACGTGGCAAACGAGCGGCAAACGTCGAGGGCTTGTCCGATATTCATCCGGCGAATCGGAAGCGCTCTGCAGATTCCGGGCGCTTCGACCTAACTTGAGTCAAGCCCGGTTTCTTAGCCGCGCTTGGCGCGGAGCGTCCGTGCCAGAGCCTGCCAAGCGTGTGGGCGCGCGTAGAGAGGATCCTTGAA
>JAZDCZ010000204.1:0-6584 GCA_036679605.1 Gemmatimonadota bacterium | reverse complement strand
AAAATCCGCAGGATCATCGCCGAGCCGACCCTCCCCGACCTCATCGCCAATATGCTCAACAAGACGGCGCTCTGCGCCGCGAGCTGAGAATCCAACCGCCATTTGCGCCCATAGACACAGTGGGCCCACCATCGTTCATAACCCCAATGGAGCCAACACCGACGGTTTTTCGGGAGGCACACCCTTCGCGATCCTCGCTTGACAAGTACACATAGTCTCACTTCGCACTCCGCCAGCGTCTTTTAGTGCTCCGACCCTGCAACTAGAAACGGGCTCAGCTCCGTTCCGTCGACGAGGACAAGCTGTGCGAATACAGCGTCAAACGATCCCTCAAGAACGCTCGTCCACGTCGACGGATTGCCATTCGACTGCTTGAGCAATCTGAGTACATCTGTCTCGATGATCACGGTCGTCTCGAGCTGATCCGGACCGGGTCCGAAACGAATCTCTCGAATTGCTGTCCAAGCAAGCCGGCTGCCCCATCTGCCCCGCCTGACGACGACTGCAGGCGTTGAATAGAGATCTTCTGTCCTCCATCCCACCGCACGCATGATTGTGTCTCGGTGCTGTCTCCACTGTCGGTGCTCTGGAGAACCAGCGGTGGGCGGACTCTCAGGGTCAAAGTCGAAGTCATACCGGGTTGCACGCAGCATTTCTCGGCGGTGAGGCTGGATCTCGGCGAGATACGCGCGGGGAATGAGTTCGCGAACAGGAGAGAGCGCGTAAGAGAACGAACCAAGCTCCTCACCGCCTTCAAGTTGACAGATGAACTGAATCTCGTCTTCAGCCTTCCAACTGGAGACAGAGAACCCACCTCGACCCCAGAACCGACCGCTTCGTCCGACTACCTTGAAATCAGACCCGCCAAAAGAGGCCAGGACACGCGTTGTCCCACTCGGGACGTCAAGGAGGAAGAAGGGGAACCGACCTTCAGCCTCGTATGCCGCAAAGAGGGCTGGGGCCTGACCACTCGAGTCAGTAGCCGGCAAAGCACACATAGTCTGCTTTCCAGGCTCAAATTCGATCCGCCGAATTTCAGTCTCTGATCCATCGACAAGGACGAGTTGGACATAGACATGGCTCGTCCCCGGCATTACCGGGATCGCTCCGTACTGGTTGGCGGTGACGAAGTTTGAGTCGGCTCGCCCGTTCGCTTCGCGCTGCTCGATGAACGGAACTTCGCGCATGGACTCCGGTGATTCCCCAAAGCGGAGCGCGCGTAGCGACTTGTGTGCTCTTGAGAGGGGCGCAAGCGAGAGAAATGCATCTTCGCTGACGCAGTCCGAGGTCCAGTCTTCGCTGAGTGTTTCCCAGGCCCTGTCAAAATCTCGCGCACCTGACCCGGCGCCGCCCGGGGCATTCCACGGCAATCGAATCAACGGACTGAATTCGCCATTCACCAGCTCCAAGGTCACGAAAAGCGTCGAAGCGTCCGATTCGACTTGTTTTAGTGCTCGCTCAAGTTCACGTGCCGCGTCGAATGGCGACTCCCGCGAGTCTGACGTCGCGGTGTCCACCAGCTCACCAGGCCTGCCTGCAGCAATCTCGAGCCGCCCGAGCGAAAAGGAGGAATCCTCGCCCCAACGAGCGGCAATGAGGAGCTCGTCGCAATCGGCAATGAAGTCCCCATCGACACGGATTCGCCCCTTCTCGACGCGTACCCAATCCGGGGAGTTTTGGAGCCGCTCCTCTTGCCACGCTCGGATCTCGGCGGCCGGCGAGATGTCGTACGTATACGGGCCGATCGGACGTGGCGGGTCGCCATACTGGTCGCTGAACTGAATTTCCAAGGCTCCACCGCGAGCCAAATCCTCAGCAGGCAGGATCGCGTAGGTGTCTCCCGCAGTATCCGAGAACACCTGACGCCAGGCCCCGGTGCCGATACGGGCCTGCAGTACTGAAGAAACTGGCGCGGCAGCGCCTGTTGCTTTGACGATAAGCATGCCCTGTCCCGCACCGCCATATCGGTAAGGGACTGCGCTGACGTCGATCAGGTCCGCCGACAGATCACTCACGGAGTACCCGGACTGCTCAAGCGTAATCTCAATCCATGAGGGGTTGGCGTTTTCGCCGCCGCCGACGAAAACAACCCATGCGAGGACCGCCAAGGTTACCGTCAAGGTCACGCCAGAGACAAGCAAAAGGGTCCGATGTCGCTTGCTCGCGGTGGTCCGAACTTCGGCGAGTTCGTCACGCAGACGCAGGATGAGTCGTTCAAGCCGATCCGGAGAATCAGCCTCATGCAACAGAATGTTGCGCTCACGAAAAGAGTCACAGTAGGCCCCCTGAAGTGCGACCAGCTCATCACGCTCCGCGGGGAACTCGTCCGTTGGGAAACTCTCGGTCGTGGCGATGTAGACGATCTTCTTGCCCATCTGCTCTGCAATCAGCGCTTCGAGTTGCGTGTACGAACAGCGGTCGAAGCCGGGGAGGGGCCGAGACGGCTCCGCTCCGTAGCGCGTTCCGATGAGTTGAATGACGATCTCACAAGGTGCAAGTCGCTTTTTCAGGAGATCGACGAGCTCACCCGCATTTGTGGCCTCGATCTCCTGGCTGCGAGCCCGATGACCAAGCGCGGACAGCGCCTCGGAAACGACGCGGCGCGCGGGCGCAAGATCGGACGTCGCGGACACGAAGACTTCGCAGCTCATGGGCACGTGCCAGCGTTGAGGCAGGTCAGCAAACAGCAATCAGTCGAAGGCGCCTGACTGGTGAATGTTGCGGACCCGTGAATCGCCCGTCCTCTGTCGTTCCCTGCTTTTCGTGACATTTCTTCCTCCAGAAGGGGACGGCAAAGCGCCTGCTGAGGCCTACTACCCTCTCACATCCAAGGCCGTTACGATGCTGCCACGATCATATCCGACGAACGCTGCGGGAGAAACCGACTTCGGTGCGAGTACTCGCCACATCGCAACGCCCGTCGCCAGCGATGCCCAGCTCGCGCTCCGATTTGCCGGCGCCTGCCGAGAAGCCATGAGTCTCATGAAGAAACCGACATCCACGCGGCGGACCTACGACCACCGGCAACGTCAGCTCTTCCACTCGCCTGGCAAAGCCCAACGAAGTCTACTTCGGCAAGGGCGCCGACATCCCTAGACAGGCTCGAGCGGAGACGGGCGAGGCTATGAGTTACACCGTCACTCTGGGCGATAGGAGCCACGTACGATGCTCGTACCCTGTAACGCCATAAACCTCAATGTGTCATCCGGCTCAAATCGTACGGCGTAAAGACCAGAGAAATTGCCACCAACGACGTTGTCGTTAACGACTAACTGCAAATACGTCTCGCGAGAACCCTTGACACGCTTGGTCTCGAACTTCGCGACGTGGCTGCCGTCGGCGCTCACCGCTATCGCGCTGCTCCCCCAATCGGGGCGCTCCACAACCGTGAGTCCAACGGACCTGGCGGCCACGTGCGCAGCTTGTGCCTCGCTCCTGTTTGGAGTGGCGTATAGGCATTTCCAGTCGGCGCTGAACAAATCGCTGGACCGGTGAGCGTTGGTAGCGATCTTCTTGCCATTGACGTAAAGCTCGTCCCGTCCGGTAACGAAGCTACACACCCTGCCATCGGGTGAAATCGTCAGGTCTCGCACTGAACGGAACGGGCCGACCTCCTGCTGCTTCTCATTGACGACAAATACCCCCGGCGCCGCGCTCGCGGCATACATCACGCCTGCGGATCCTGCCGCAAAGACTGCTGCGTCCAGATGCCTGTAATCTCGATGCGCCTTGCCGTCAACCACGACTTGCCCATCGGCACGGTGATACACAACCCTTCCGTTCGGCCCCAAGAAGCATTTGGAAACCGGTGACCCCTTGGTGAACAAGTCGTCGATTTTCTCGCCGTTGACCCACAACTCCGCTTTACTAGCTCTGTCCTCGTCCTGCCAACGCCGCATTACGCCGATTGCGCTCAGATCATCGGCCAGGGTGATCTCCATCGAACCGTAGAGTCCTTCAAACTCGGAATATGGTGGCGAGGCGAGGTCAAGAGCGACTTCGTTGTCGATGAAGATCTTCCTCGCCTCTCGGTCGTCAACCTTAAACGTTGCCTCGTATACGAGTCGTTCCGCCGAAGCGCTCGAATAAACTTGGAGGTCGTGGGTGTCCTGCAAGTCCGGCCCCGCCTGACCATCGATGACATATCGCCGAGAGAATCCATTTCGACCCTGATCATTTTCCGATGCCTCGAAGTACACCAAACGCCCACCAGGGGTAAACCTGAGCATGCCCAGCGACGAGACAGGAGGCAGCTTGGTACCGTTCAAGATAACGGTCCTTCCTAGATCCCGGGGGCCAGGCGGCGCGACTACGTAGACGTAACTCGAGCCATCCGGGCTGAAGCGAATTCGCCCCCATTGCTCAAGCAATTGGGACTTGGCGGCGACGGTGTCTCTGCTACTCTTGAACAGCCTACCCGCGGGCAGCATTGCAATGGTCGCGTCCTCCATCGAGACCGATTCGACAACGTCGCCGTCGATGATTACATGCTCCTCGGTGGCTGTCTTCGCAACGTATCCCCACCGCTTCCCGTCCCGGCTGCAAGCAAAGGAACTGATTTCGCTATACTCAGGTCCGACATTTCCATTGAAAACCGCGCGAACACGGCTTCCTACGGCCTGGATGCGGGCGAAGGACATGCTGTCGAGAAAGAGCTCGTAGTCTTTCGATTTGAACCGTGGATTGACGGCGACTTTCCCCTCAAGCCCTTCGACGGATCCGATGATCTCGATCTCGATTGCGCCGCCTGCCGAGGACTCTGCATCGATGGCTGCGCTGGCTGCCGTCCCAGAAGGATAATTATCCCCCGATTTCGGAACGGAAGCCTTATCCGATTTTCTGAACGCCTCGTTTGCTGCAGTGGAGATCGACCTGCCCGCTTGCTTGATGCTCTCGCATCCGGTCCAAAGCCCGAAGGCGAGGATGGCCAAAGCCACGGGGAGAGTCGTTCGAGGAATCTGACTTGCCGCCATGTGCGTTTCCTCCCGGTTTTCTGCTAGAAAAGAAGTACGTGAACGGCATCCATGAAGACACCTGACGAGCGCGGTGCGGTCAGTGCAGACCCTCCCCATGCCGGCGTCTGACTGATTTTTTCCTACTTACCCGAAACTGCTGGCCCTTGTGACGGTGGATTCTACGACCATTGATGAGAAGATACAAGAGGGTGCTTTGGGGGTTTGGCTTCCGTCATATCCTCCGGCGGTCAGTGACGGAAGTCGCTGGCAGCTTTGGTGGCGTGAGCATCAGCCTTCTCTACAGATGGAAGAGGCAACCTTGCTCTACGGCAGCAGCTCGCCATTCTCAAGCGAGAGAAACTGCGGCCGAAACTCCGCGCCCGAGACCGCGTCTTCTGGGTCATCCTGGCGTTGTTGCAAGACGACAAAGGACGCACCGATCCTACTCGATCCTGGCTCAATTGTGAATCGCTTCTGACCGCGCCGCTCCGAGCTCGAGCATCCGGTTGAGAACGTTGACAGCGAGCCTGACCTCCGTGCTCTGCGCAGCTCGGTTTCGACTTCTAAGTCTGCCGCCGATGATTTTCTTGTGTCGGTAGAAAGCATTCTCGACTCGGGCTTGTCTGTGATAGCCCGATTGCTCGTTTCGTGCCCGTGCACGGGGCGTCACTCTTCGATAACTGAGCGTTCTTCGGTGGTGGAACGATGATCTTCGTTCCCCTCTCGCTGAGAAGATCGCATACCGCCGTTTTGTCGTAGGCTCCATCCGCGGTGAAGCGTTCGATCGGACCACTGACTTGGCGCAAGAGGTCGGGCACGACACTGCCGTCATCCACTGACCCGAGACAATGGCTCATGTCTCCACGGTCCCGATGGTGGGACCTGAACGGAGACAATTCCAAGATGAATTCCAAGACAAATCCCAAGCCCTCAAACACGACGACCAACACCTCGAAGAAGACCCCAGGTTCCCGCAAGAGAACGCCCAGGGGCAAGGGCGCCAAAGACGCAAAGCCCAGAGCTAAAGACCTACACAGCGGGAAACCGACGCGTACAACCGCCACCTCGGAGTCCCCTGGCACAACACTTTCCCAGCTCGGCGACGCCTACCTCGCCCACCTGAGACAATCGGGAAAAGCGCCTCGACTCTCTTCTCGTACTCGATGGACCTCAAGACGGCGAGAACACACTTCGGAGACGGGGCCCGGATCGGGGACCTCACCAGTGATCAGATCAAGACCTACTTCGAATCGGATGCCGTTTGCAAGCGCCGAAGCGGCAAGCCAAAGGCCGAGGTCACGGTGCTGAAGTGCCGCAGGGTCCTCCGCATGGCGCTAGTGTGGGCCGCGGAAAACGGGATGATCGAGAACGCTCCTATTCCGCCGACCCAGTAGCCATGAGAATCAACGATGCGCTGGAGAGGTTCCTCGTCCAGCTCAAGGCCGACGGTCGATCGCTGGTAGGGTCGAGGACTGGCGCGGTGGCCCTTAGGACTCCCCTTGGCTGTATCCGGGATTCTCCCTTCGTGCCCGTTTAGGGTCATCCGTAGCTCCGTTTCCAGCCCCCGCCTCCTCGCACGCAGCATGCGGATTTCCCGCACTACGCGCTCCTGCACACTTCTTGTCAAGG
>JAZDCZ010000203.1:0-2534 GCA_036679605.1 Gemmatimonadota bacterium | reverse complement strand
GCGATCAACTTGGCGAAAGTTACTCATGGCGCACACTGTCCCTGGTCGCGAAATCAACTGATACTACCACATCATGTGCCAGCCTTCACCTTAAGTCCGACAGGCTGCTAGGGCGAGAAATCCTAGTACCTTCCTCTGGTCATCGGTCCGTGTCTGTAAACCTGCTGATACAAACGGATCTAATCCAAGAAAGTCCTCGTGAAACGAGTAAAGGCCGAAGTAGAAGGCCGACCGAAAGCGGGGATCGTCTTGCCTAAGAAGGGACTCAAGGTCCTTTGTTCTTTCAGGCGCTTCTCGTGAATATATATGTACAAATTTGTCTGCTTCCGAATTAGAGAGTTCTGCGGGCAAATAGAAGGCTCTTTGTCTTTCGCTTTGGGGTCTAAACCGCCTTAATACTTGGAAAAGAACTGCCGGAATGTGCCGACTTCGAAGATTATCGTACAATTCATTCGCATCTCTTTCCGCCACATCAGCTCCGTCGACTAGAATCAATGCTCCCAACCCTGTCAACGAGACGACGCGAAATATACGCTCAGCGGTTTCGCGTGGCTTCTCTTGTCGCAGGATCATGCATGGGAATCTGCGATGAAGGTTAAACAGAATACGTCGGGCCAACGTGCTCCCTCCCGCGCCCGGCGCATGATACAGGTTAACACGTGCAGTCCGTCGCCCCCTGAGATCTTCGCCGATCTGTTGCTCGATTCTCGGCCACTTATCACGTTCTATGTCGTAGTGGAGTCCTAACTCGTACCAAGAGATACTGGCCCCTCGAAGGAAATCCCGGCCGATTTCCTGGTGAGCAGGTGCTGTCGATCCTTCGCCAAGATGAACAATTGCCAAATCTTCTTCTAACCACAATCTATCCTCCAAAATTAGCGGCACGCCCACGCCTGAGCTGGATGGAAGAGTATACTCTTCTTCCGAGGAAGCTAGTTCGGGACCAAGAAGGGACGACACACCAGCGCAAAAATGATGAATAGGAATTTCCCGAAGGCTTGCACCTACGTCAGTTGCGATTGTTTGTTGTCCAGCAGGATCGTCGGTGAGGATCACAAAACTTGCGGTCTCGCCGAAAGCTGTGAACCGGCGTGCAAGATTGACCCCCTTCTGGAGTGGGCCCCACGGGCCGGACAGATAATTCGAAATGAATTGACCGGGGCGCCGGGCTTTTGAAGGATGAAAGCCCATGGCAAGACACCGAACCCACAGCATCGCATTCAAGCGCCAAGTCGCCCAGGAATTCCTGGGCGGCGAAACGCTCCACGGTCTGGCGAAGCGCCATGACCTCTCGCGCAACCTGATCCGCGTCTGGGTGGAGAAGTACGAGGCTGGAGCGTTTGACGAGGACGCCCAGGCCGCCGACATGATCCAGGAGTACGAAGCGCGCATCGCCGCACTCGAGCGCTTGGTCGGCAAACAGGCGCTGGAGCTGGAATTCCTAAAGGGGGCACTACGGCCCGGAGCACGGCCGAGAAGCGCGCCCATGTCCGTGATCACCGGCCCGACGGCCTGTCCATCACCGAAGGATGCCGGCTGATGGGAATCGGACGCTCCACCTTCTATGACGCGCCCTATGCCGCGCCGAGAGTGTCGCGGGACGACACGGCCCTGGTCGAAGCGATGCACGCCATCAAGGACGAGTTCGAAGCCTATGGCTGGCGGCGCATGCAGGCGGCTCTGCGGCATCAGGGCTGCATTGTGAACCACAAGAAGATCAAACGCTTGATGCGTGAGCACGACATGCAGCCGCCCCGCCGCCGCCGGTTCGTCGCCACGACCGACAGCGATCACGACCAGCCGATCTTTCCCGACCGCTCCAGGGAACGCATCGTCGATGGCCCGAACCAGCTCTGGGTCGCCGATCTGACATATGTCGCGATCGCCATCGGCTTCGTCTACGTCGCGGCGATCATGGATGCCTGGTCACGCCGGGTGGTGGGCTACGCCATCGGCCGACGGATCGACGCCCGCCTGACCATTGCGGCGCTCGGCGCGGCCATCGAGTGCCGCCAGCCGCCACCCGGCTGCGTCCATCACTCCGATCGGGGATCCCAATACGCGGCACGAGCGTACCGGACGCTGCTCGCCAGCCAAGGCCTCATCGGCTCCATGGGGCGACGTGGCAACCCCTACGACAACGCCATGATGGAAAGCTTCATGAAGACATTGAAGGTCGAGGGCGTCTACCCTATGAGCTTCGAAACCCATGAAGACGTCGCGCGGCACCTGCCGCGCTTCATCGAGACGTACAACGATCGGCGCCTTCACTCAGCGCTCGGATATCTCAGCCCCAACCAGTTCGAGGAGCAAAACACCCGGTCTCCGGTCAAATCAGCAGCGTAAGAACTGTCCGGCCCGTGGGGCCCACTCCAGACCATGGTTGAACGAAGGCTCCCCGTTTTGGACGGACGGGGTGGCGGGGATGTTGGTTGTGGAGACGATTGCGCGGATTCGGCGAGAGCATTTTATCCAAGGCAAGGCGATCAAGGCGATCGAGCGGGATCTGAAGATCTCGCGCAACACGGTGCGCA
>JAZDCZ010000202.1:0-3944 GCA_036679605.1 Gemmatimonadota bacterium | reverse complement strand
ACGCGTACGGTGGTGATGCTGGATCCGGTGGCGCTGCTCGAGCCGGATACCAGCTATCGGCTGTTCCCGAACTTCTTTACCACGATCACCGATACGGCCGGCAACGCGCTGTCGTCGACCTCGATCTCGTTTACGACCGGGCCATAGACGCAAGTTCGAGAGTTCCCCGTAATATGCGTGCGCCAGGAAAGCCTGTGCAGGGAGGATGTCGTGTAGACGAAGAACGAAACCTTGCGTAGGGATCCAGCGAGCTGATGGGATGGACTCCTGTCCTTCCTCAAAACCTAATCCACAGATAATTAAGCCGCGAGTCTGTCGTAGCGATGGTGCAGTCCACTGACGTGCTGTGCTGGCTTCCATGAGAAGGCATTCTTCGTCAAGAGCCAGACTTGGCGGGTTGCGAGCAACCGGTCTCTCCACAGGCTTCCATTCGCACTCGTTGCAGGTCCATCGCTTCAGGGGACCGGTGCATGCTGGGGTCCATCCCGTAGGGTGCTGCCAGCTACTTTGCGGTCTCACGATCGATCTCAAGAACGATCCGTGGACCTGCCAGCACAGCGCAGTCGCCCCGGACGGGGTGGTTTTGACCGTTGTCTCTATCGCGCTACTTCTGGCTCCTTCGTTCCTCCCTGTACTCCAACGTCTCGCGTCTACGCAGCGTCGGCGTGAACCGCCACGTAGTCGACTGGTTGATATTCTTCCGCACTCACCCAGAGCCGGTGAAGCAGAACCGCGAGTTTGCGTGCTACTGCCACGACCGCTCGCTTCTTGGCTCCCTTACCTCCACTGCCTACGATACGGAGCCCAAAGCGTCGCAGATCTGTGTCGGGCCCAAAAGGTCCGAGGATGTAATGGGCCGCCTGCACTAACTGCCGTCGTACATAGGTGTTGCCCGCTTTGGTGATCCCAAGCTGTCGGTGGCATTCACCCGAGTCTCGCTGCCGTGGCCGCAGACCAAAGTAAGCACCGAGGGTCCGGCTCTTTGTGAAGCGAAGCGGGTCATCGATTGTGACTACAAAGCTCAGTGCCGTGATCGACCCGACGCCTGTCACTTGGCGCAGTAATGTTGTCTCCGGATAACGTTCCTTACACAGCCGTTCGATCTTGCGACTGAGCGTTCGGATCTGCTCGGTTAGTCGTTCGACCACCTCGAGGAGTTCATCGAATCCTGGAAACAGCTCCTCTGACAGGCTGGCGCGTACTTGCCCGACGAACGAAGACGTGGAGCACGAAGGGAGCCGGATGCCTAGCGGTTTCGCGAACCCACGAGCCTGGTTGATCAGCTGTGTACGCGCGCGGACGAGACCATCTCGCGTTTGCAGTAGCATGAGGTCTTTGTGCGCCTGCTCGCTACGGTGCTTGACCGGTAACAAAAGTTTGGGGTCGATCCGACCCAGGCGGGCCAGCTGCTCGGCGTCACGCCGATCGTTCTTACAATCGCTTTGGGTGATCAACCGAACCCGGCGCGCGTGTGCGACCACGACTTCGTGTCCCAACTCTTCAAGCAATCGGCTGATCCACGGCGAGTGCGTGCTCGTTTCCAAAATCACTCGAGCTCCGGAGTATTTCGCCAACCCCTTTCGCAGCGCTGGCTTGGTCGTGCGAAGCCGCGACTCCTCGATCTTCCGACCACCTACGTCGAGAACGCACATGTGACTGAACTTATCTCCAAGGTCGATTCCGATGACGACTTTCTTGCACTCGGTGTCATACTGTTTCACGGTCAGCCTCCTTGCTGTTGATCGGGCCACAAGCGCGAGCCCGTCTTTTTCATCCAGCTGGGATCTTACGATACCCAGCGCGGAGAGGCTGCCTTCTCATTCCATCTACTTCCCTCGACCGGTCTGAAATCATTGACGAATCGCAGGTAAGAGCCGACGCGCGAACCCGTCTCTGGACCTGGGCTTCAAAACCGGTCATGGAGCCATGTGCCTGGCAATATCATCCGTCGACTCGGACACGCAGTCTCTAATATCGGCAATGCCGTCGATCAGTTGTTTCGCGAATGGGTGCGCCCATCCGCGTCGCTCGCACTCGGCAGCCTGGGAGACCTTGTTCTCTCCAGACGCCAACTCATTACTGAGAACGCACTTCTGCGCCAGCAGTTGATCGTCGCGCGGCGCCGTATCAATCGGCCAATGCTTACCTCTGCAGATCGTGTCCGCATGGTCATCCTCGCCTCATGGGTTAAGAATTGGGCCGCCACGACCCTGCTGGTAAAGCCTGATACCGTCCTTCGATGGCATCGCCAAGGGTATCGTCTGTTCTGGCGACGCAAGGCCAAGACAACGCGTCGTGGCACGAGGATCCCGCGTGAGACGATCTCACTGATAAAGCGCATAGCCCGAGACAATGTCGGTTGGGGCGCCGAGCGGATTCGCGGTGAACTCCTCAAGCTCGGCATCCGCGTATGCAAGCGGACCATCCAGAAATATGCCTCCCGCGTTCGTGGCCCGCGCTTAGGTGGGCAGAGTTGGACTACGTTTCTCAGAAACCACGCCCACCAGACCTGGTCGTGCGACTTTCTTCAGACCCATGACGCGCTGTTCCGGTCGGTGTTTGTGTTTTTCATCATTGCCATCGACTCCCGTAGAGTCGTACAGATGGGCGTAACGCGTTACCCCACCCAGGCTTGGGTGGCGCAGCAACTGCGCAACGCGACACCCTACGACGCAGCGCCTCGATTCCTGATCCGGGACAACGACACGAAGTTCGGAACGATGTTCGACGAGGTCGCCGACAGCGCGGACATCGACGTTCTGAGGACTCCCTACCATGCGCCCAAGGCAAACGCTTTCTGCGAACGCTTTTTGGGCAGCGTACGCCGGGAGTGTTTAGATCACATGTTGATCCTGAGCATCGAGCAGCTGCACCGCGTGCTGCTGGAATACGTGGAATATTTCAACAGTGCGCGGCCGCATCAGGGCCTCGCTCAAAGAGTTCCGTCAACGAGCGAAGAGGCAACAACCACGCATTCAAGGATCGAGGCATCGCCGGTGCTTGGCGGGCTGCATCACGAGTACCGCTGGGCTGCGTAGTTGACCCCCAAGGGCTGGCTTGTTGGCGAGGGCGAGGTTTTGCGATGAAATCGATAAACCGAACCGCAGTCATCGTGCATCCACGCTCTCCGTACATCGAATGGGCACGGGGTGTCGACGATGAGGCCGCTAAGTTTAGCGCCGATACTTTCCGCCGAGAATCCAACGTCTACCTCATCCCGGAGATTCTCGATGATTCACACGGCGAAGAGCTGCTCAAAGGCTGCTTCGAGGTAATCTTTGAAAATGAGCTGGGCGGGTGGTTCACCGACGATAGCGCGTGGCCGGCCAATCGCACCTACGATACGTTCCGGGCGTGGTTCGACGTCGAGATCAACACCATCATCATCGACCTGTGCAACTATCGCCTCAAGCGCATAGCGCTGTGAGACGCCTCGGCGTCTGGACTATCCCGCTGCCCCCGCAATCTAGGTTTGCCTCCGGCTAATAACAACGGACGACAAAAGTAGATGGAATGAGAAGGCAGCCTCTCCGTGCTGGGTATCGTAAGATCCCAGCTGGATGAAAAAGACGGGCTCGCGCTTGTGGCCCGATTAACAGCAAGGAGGCTGACCGTGAAACAGTATGACACCGAGTGCAAGAAAGTCGTCATCGGAATCGACCTTGGAGATAAGTTCAGTCACATGTGTGTTCTCGACGTAGGTGGTCGGAAGATCGAGGAGTCGCGGCTTCGCACGACCAAGCCAGCGCTGCAAAAGGGGTTGGCGAAATACTCCGGAGCTCGAGTGATTTTGGAAACGAGCACGCACTCGCCGTGGATCAGCCGGTTGCTTGAGGAGTTGGGATACGAAGTCGTGGTCGCACACGCGCGCCGGGTTCGGTTGATCACCCAAAGCGATTGTAAGAACGACCGGCGTGACGCCGAGCAGCTGGCCCGCCTGGGTC
>JAZDCZ010000201.1:0-2934 GCA_036679605.1 Gemmatimonadota bacterium | reverse complement strand
CCGCGTGCGGCCTCGCCCCGTCAAGATCACCGAGGCATAGGAGTGCCACCGCGGCCCACCAATGGCCCTGTTGTTGGCCCTGAAGCTGACCGACGCTGCGGCCCAGCTCGATAGCCCGCAGGCTGTGTTCAAGGGCCTCTTGATGGTTGAACCTCATGTGCGTGTGGGCGGCTGCCATTTGGTTCAATACGGTCACTTCAAGGGCTGTGTCGTTCTCACGTTGGGCGATAGTGAGCGACTGACTCAGTGCCTCCATGGCAGCTTCAAAGTTCCCAGTCTCCGTGCTCAAGGTCGCCCCATAGCGCTGCAGGAGACGCCCCGCCTGGGGGGAAGCGGTTGGCACCAGTTCCAGGGCCTCGGCGAGGATCTCAGCTAATACTGCGTTCTCGCCAAGTGACACGAACGGGTACTCGGCAATGGCCAGGGCCGCAGTAACATCCTCTATGGCCACGTAGTACTCGAATGCAGGTCTCACGGTGGTTACCGCTTCATGGAGCCGGTGCCTCTCCAGCGCGTGTGTCTGAGCACGTGCCAGTCCGAAGAGCAGGGCGGCCTTGTCGGCATCGATAGCCTGTCCGTCTTTTGCGGTTAGCCCGCGTTGGAACTGACTCTGTGCCTCTTCCCATGCGTATGTTGCGAGTGCCTGCTCACCGGCCATCAACGAGTAGCGGACCAATTTCGAACTGCCAGAGGCAGACTCGGCATTTGCAAAGTGATACGCAAGTTCGTCGGCGTGGGGCTCCAGTTGACTGGCGTGCAATTCTTCCAGTGCTTCACCGATTTCTCCATGCAACCCTGCGCGCCGGGCCGCAGAAAATTCTTCCGATAGGGTTTCTTGTATCAGCGCATGTACGAACCGGCAGCGTCCCTCCGCACCGGGAACTTCTTCGACGACACCCGCTGATAGCGCCTCTTCAAGTACTTCGAGAAATCGCTTCGAAGGGAGCTCTCGGAGCATCAGCTTCATCAGATTAATATCGAACTCTCTGCCGATAACTGCGGCGATCCGAAGCGCCTGGCTGCATTCGTCCGACAACCGGTTCAGGCGAATGCCGATCGCCTCGCGAACGCCTTCGGGAACCCTGAACTGCACAGCGTCGAAATCTACACCACGCACCGCGGCTGCTCTCGCCAGGTCGCGGGTCACTTCGGTGACGAAGAACGGATTGCCTTCAGTGCGAACGTGGATTTCTACGATCAGGTCGGGTGGCAGCGCAATGTCTGCAACCGCTTCAACCAGACGACCGACCTCGTCGCTTTCAAGGCCCCGTAGGGGAATCCGCGTGAACCCGCGCGTGCGTGCGAGGGCCGCCAGCGTCACCGACAACGGATGTTGACGGGTCAGTTCCATATCGCGATAGGCACCAACGAGCAGCATCGATTTTGTCGAAACCTCATCGGCGACAAACTCCAGCAAGTCGAGAGAAGACTGGTCAGCCCAGTGCAGGTCGTCCAGCACAACAACCAGTGGCTGCGACGCAGTCAGCTCGCTCAGAAATGATGTGACCGCATCGAACAGCCGGAATCGCGCCTGGATGGGATCCGTTTCTGGAGTCGCTGGCAAGTCAGGCATCATGCCCCTGATTTCGGGCACGATCTCCGTGATCATTGCAGCCCTGGTTTCCAACGCGCTCAGGACCGCGTCGGACGGTTCGTTCAGGAGCGATCGAATCGCCCGGGTCCACAGCCAGTAGGGCGGGGTACCTCCATTTTCATAGCAGGCGCCTCTCGTGACAGCCGCACCGCGTTGACGCGCGATGATCGTCAACTCCTCTGTCAGGCGGGTCTTGCCGATACCCGGTTCACCCGCGAGCATAACGAGGCCTCCGCGTCCGTCCAGGGCGCCATCGAGCACCGCGGTGAGTTCGGCCATCTCGCGTTCACGACCGATGAACGGAGTATTCCTGCCTGACGAGGTCATGCGCTACGCCCAACCAGCCCATGTTGCGAATGACACGCATCATAGCCGAACTGGAGTTCGCAGCCCACTTCCTGCGGTTACATTGCATCAGCTTCGGCCAAATTCTTGTCCGACTGAATGCGGAGTCTGCGAATTGATGGCAGACGGGGCAATATCAATGGGGAACGGCTTGGGACGACGACACCCGTTGTTACTCAAATGCGGGCTAACTGGTACTCGTCAGAACGCCCTCAGCAGAATTCAAATCCCGGCTCCCAGTTGAGGGATAATTAGCCAGATTAGCGGTAGACAGCAGGTTGTTGGCCGTCAGCAAAAATGGGACGGTTATCGGGCCTGAAATAAGAGAGAGATTCGCGAGTTTGAGCTCCCTGGGATAGATTCCAGGTCCGCCATCACTGGCCTTTCTGGGTGTCGAAGACACTTTTAGTCGCATGCGACGTTTGATGCGACAAGCATACGGGTGGTCGAGTCGATGAGGTCGGGCCGGTGCGCGCGGTCGTTCGACTACGGTCGGGATGAGAACATACCGCTGCTAACTCAATTCGCCTCGCTCATCCATGATGGCCAGTTGATTCCCGTCGGGATCTTTGAAAAACGCCATCCACAGCTCGTAATTTTCTGAAGCGTGAATTATGTGCGGCCCGCTGTTGAACTCGACTCCCACCAAAACAAGTCGCTCGTATGCGCTCTGAATCTCATCGACCCTGTAATAAATCGCCGATCGCTCGCCCGATGGCTCCCCTTCACCAGAACTGAGCATCAGACGTACGCCACCATTATCGAAAAAGGCAAGGTTTGGTGCCGCGAAAACCTTCGTCATGCCCAGCTTGCCGCCGTAGAACTCGACCGACCGTTCGATATCGCTCACATGCATCGCAATCTGGCCTATCGGACCCAGACTAACCCTGTCCATTTTGCCCTCCTCGAAATCCGGGTGTTCCGCACGAATATTGGAATATGTTCATCCGAGGCAGCCAACTCCCGCGGATATCTCGGATAAGGGTCACGCGTGA
>JAZDCZ010000200.1:0-4935 GCA_036679605.1 Gemmatimonadota bacterium | reverse complement strand
TTTCCATATGTGGAGTCCCGATGTCTACCAGGGCGCCCCTCTCCCGATCACGGCCTACCTTTCAGTAGGATCGAAGGCGGCAGGATTCGCCATGCTGATTCGCTTCTTTTACCCAGGTCTGTCGCATGCCGTCGGCAATGGGGCCTGGGTGACCGTCCAGGGCGTGGACTGGCCGAACCTGATCGTCGTGGTCTCCATGGTTACGATGACCCTCGGCAATCTAAGCGCCCTGGGATTTGTCGTTCTGAGCGACGAAGGCCTGAGGGCGATGCTGTTTTACGTAGCGACCTACTACCTGATGAACTTGGGCGCGTTCACGGTTCTCATGATGGTTCGCAACAACAGTGGACGCGAGGACATGGAAGCGTTTCGAGGCTTGGCCTGGCGAGGCGGAGCCCTGCCGGCCGCAGCGATGGGTGTGTTTCTGTTCTCGCTTGCGGGCATCCCCCCTATGGCGGGCTTTGTCGGCAAGTTCTATCTGTTCGCCGCTGTCATAGACAAGCAGATGTGGTTGTTCGCCGTCGTCGCCGGCGTCAACAGTGTCGTCGCGTTGTACTACTACGCTAGGATCATTCGCGCCATGTACTTCGATCAACCCGCCGAGGGTGATCCCGTCATGCACTCCGACTTCCATTGCGGCGCCTTTGCCGGCGTATTGGCTTTCGGCACGATCCTGTTCGGGGTTTATTGGCGTCCTCTCGTCGATTTGGCCGGCAGGTCTCTGAGTTTCGTCGGCGGCTAGCCGCCGACGCTCCGCCGGTTCGCCGCAACGCTCAACCTTCTAATGATTGACCGAACCCGCCTACCCGTGGTAGCATTAAATAAACATCATATTGAGTGCTCGACTATAGGAAGAAACTATGCAGCTCATCGACCTAGAGAACGTAGAATCGCTTAGCGCCTTCAAGCGACGCACGGCGGAGTTCCTCGAAAAGCTCCAGTCCAACGGCAAGCCGTTGGTGCTTACAGTAAACGGCAAGGCCGAACTCGTCGTGCTGGGGGCTGAGGCGTTTCAGGGCTTCATGGAACTTTTCGATCAGGCCGAGACCCTCGGAGGCATTCGGCGCGGTCTTGAAGAAGCCGAGCGCGGGGAAGGCCGCCCGGTAGAAGATGTCATGGCAGACATGAGGCGGAAGTATGAAATACCGGGTGGAGGTCGAGCCGGCGGCGGCTGAGGCAATCGAACGTCGATTTAGGAAACTCCTGGAGGAAGCTCCGGTGCAGGCCGTGAAGTGGTTCGAACGTGTCGAGACCGCGCTTCGATCTCTCGCGAACAATCCCGAACGTTGCCCTCGAGCGCCGGAGGACACGCTCTTTGACGAAGAGATTCGCCACCGGCTCATAGGTAAGAAACCTCATGTCTACCACGTGTTGTTCACCGTGCGTGAAGACATTGTGCAGGTTCTTTACTTTCGCGGCCCGCGCCAGGACGTACTTCGCTCGAGTCGGAAATAGGCAAATCGACCCTATGACAGCCTCGTCAAAAGATGCCCGTTTGGTCCCGCTTCCACCAGGTAACGCTATGTCCCTGGTGGTTGTTATTACTGTGACCATTCTCAGTTCGGGCGGCTTGGAGCCGAGTAGCGGCGAGTCCTTGGTTTACATCCGCGAGGCTGCCCGCCGGGCGATCGAGTCGCCCAGGACCATCACGCTTCCGAGCAGCCTGTTCTACTGCTAGAACATGAGGAGCCCGGAGCCCGGCTGGGCATTCCCGATGCAGGGGGATGAGCAGTCACTGCGTGGTGCGCATGGGCAATAAAGAGAATGGAAGTTAACCCATGAACTCAGAATCGACGTTTTCGCTTGCAGCCATACAAGCCGCGCCCGTGTATTACGACAGGGATGCATCGACCGAGAAAGCGTGCGCTCTGATCGCCGAAGCCGGCGCGCGGGGAGCGACGCTGGCGGCTTTCGGCGAGTCCTGGCTTCCCGGCTTTCCCCTGTTCGCACACGCGACCGGCAGCTTCGATCCTGACTACTGGGACGCAGCCGCCAATTACATCCGCAACGCCGTGGAGGTGCCGAGCCCGACGACGGACCAACTCTGCGAGGCAACGAAGAAGGCGGGCATCGACGTTGTTATCGGGATCGCCGAGCGCGATCCCATCACGCTCGGCACCGTGTACTGCAGCCTGCTGTTCATCGGACGAAGCGGAGAGATCCTGGGCGTCCATCGCAAGCTGAAGCCCACGTTCCGCGAGCGAATCGCCTGGGGGGAGGGGGACGCGTCGAGCCTGCGCGTGTACGAGCGTCCATACGGGCGGATCAGCGGCCTCAACTGCTGGGAGCACAACATGCTGCTTCCAGGCTACGTGCTCATGAGCGCCGGCACGCAGGTCCACGTCGCAGCATGGCCGGGAACCGACATAGTTCCCCCGGCCCCGGTCGGCTACTACACGCGTCAGCTGTTTCTCTCCCGTGCATTCGCCTCCCAGGGGGCCTGCTATGTCATCCTCGCCAGTGGGGTATCCACGGACGAGACGTTTCCGATGGAGGGCGGCAGCTGCATCATCGATCCGCGTGGAGAAGTGATCGCGGGCCCCATACAAGGCGAAGACATCCTGATTGCTGACGGGACGACCGACGCAATCATGGCTGCCAAGGTCGCCTTCGACGTCACGGGCCATTACTCTCGTCCGGATCTGTTCCAGCTCATCGTCAATCGGCGGCCCGCTGAACGCGTGAGGTTCCGCGACGACGGCATTGAAGGCGATGATGTACAGGTAGACGAGGGGAACTAGCTGGTCAGCGACACAAGGGGTGGGTTGATCCACGCCGCCTGCGGTAGTGTGGGTGGTGCTGGTCGGCCGCGCACAAATCGCTCCGGGTTGGATACGTAGGCTTCTTCGAGAACCCGCTGACGCTGTGCGCGGATCGCAGCTGCGCGACTATGATGCACATCCTCCGGTGTCATTAGGGCGATGCCGCTATGACGATGCTCCCGGTTGCACCAGTCGAAGAACGAGCGACAGAAACCTCGCGCGTCTTGGATGCAGCCCAAGCGCGCCGGAAAGCCCGGACGATACTTCATCGTCTTGAACTGGCTCTCCGAGTACGGATTGTCGTCGGAGAGGTGCGGGCGGGTCTGCTAAGGGCGGGGCCGGAGTTTGTGCTCCGTGGTGGCTGGAGCGCGGCAATGACGCGGTGCGTGCCCGACGGGAGGTTGCCTATGTAACGAAGCATGCCACTAGCCGTAAAATCGTACAGAGAGTTGCAGGTGATTGTGGGGACTGTTGGGTCGCGGAGGCTTAGGTTAGGCCGCCGATAACGGAGGTATCCAGATGGCAACACACGATCGGTCCGATGATGGCCAGGCGGCACAGGCCATGCCACTGCTCGTCGTGGAGCGGTGAAGGATGAGCATGACGCGCTCAAATCTGTGGTCGGTTTTAATCTTCGTTGTTGCGGCGATGGCCATGGTACTTATTTCTCCTGGACCGTCCGCCGGGTTCGGATTTCACTATGGTAGCCACGGAGGCTACCACCATGGCCACCATGGCTCGTACTACGGTGGGCACAGCTACTATTACGGTGGTGGGCACAGCTCCTATTACGGCGGGCACTTGGGGTATAACTACGGTCACGGGTACGGTCACGGGTCCTACTTCAGCCACGGGCCCCAATACGACCATCGGGCATACTACCTAGGCTACCGGTCCAATTACCTCGAGCGCCGTCCGTCGTACGCGTTTACCATCCGCCCCAAACAGCTGGACTACGGAGAATTCAACGGCCGAGGGTTCGTCGATCAGTCGCGTCGCCGCGATTCAACGCTCTCGGCTGCATACTCCTACGCGAACGAGAGTGACGGGGCCAACCGTTTGCACTCGTCTGAGCCTGATTCCGAGGAGACTATGCCCTATCCAGAGCACCCAGTGGTGAAGAACGGAGACCACGACCCGCCAACGAGCGGCTGGGCATTACTTGCCGACAAACCCTCGGCCGCGCTTGCGGTGTTTGCACTGGAGGCGACGAACAATCCCACCCGGGGGCTGCCAAAGGCAGGCTATGCCATCGCGCAAGCGCTGCTTAACAACAACGCAAGTGCGATCTGGGCCATGCGCCGGGCGCTCCGGTTCGACGCTACTGCACTCCACTACGTGCCACTCGACGAGAGCCTAGGCGAGCGCTTCGATGAACTGATCGTGGGCTATCGCCGCCGGCTCGAGAAAGGCACCGAGCATCCCGGTGATGATCACGTGATGATTGCGACGCTCGCATACATACGACACGACTACGAGGTCGCGTTATCTGCGGCAAAGGAGGCGATCAACACCGGAGATCGTCAGCCGACCACCCAGGCTCTGCTCGAACTGATCGAACAAGAATTAACTGGCTGAGGCGACGGTCACGGATTGGGCAGGTGAGCGAAAAAGAGTCGAGAGCCTACGAGACGATCGTAGATGTCGCCCCCGTCGAGGACCGAACAGGCCAATGGACGATTCCGAAAGCCTTGGTAATGGTGCAATTTCGCTGTAGTGAATCGGGCAACACTCTGTGTTGGCCGGATACGATTACCTTTTCGACGCAGCTGAAAGCCGGCCGATACGCCTACATAAACGCGATACGCTGGGTCGAGACTCGTTACGAGTAGCACCCGCTGGAGTTGTGCACGGATGCCGCTGCTGGTTCTGCAAACTGCGGTGGGTGCGCTACCAACGTACTTCTACACCCCGGAGTTCTGGGGCGCGCCCTATCTGTATATGCGAGACGTACCGCGTTCAGGTGATAGTCAGCTTGATGACGCCGTCGCTGTGGGTACGAAAACGCTCGTAGGCCTCGGGCAGGTCTTCGCGTGCCATCTCATGGGTGAGCATCGGCGTCGGATCGACCTTACCGGATTCGATCAGACCGAGCAGATAGTCGAGGCGCTCGCGCCCGGTCGGGCAAAGCGTACTCACGAAGCTGCGGTGTTGGAAGGTTCCGTCGGTGGGC
>JAZDCZ010000020.1:0-58902 GCA_036679605.1 Gemmatimonadota bacterium | reverse complement strand
GGCGGCTCACCGGTCAACATCTCGTACAGCACACTGCCCAACGAGTAAACGTCCGACCGCGCAGTGAGGTCCTTCTCGGCAGTCGCCTGTTCGGGACTCATGTAGTGCGGTGTGCCGAGACTGAGACCCGTCTCGGTCATCCGACCACCGGCTGCGGCACTCACCGCCAGAGCAATCCCAAAGTCCGCCACCATCGGCCGGCCGTTATGGATGAGGATATTCTCCGGCTTGATATCGCGGTGGATCACCCCTTCGCCGTGGGCGTAGTCCAGCGCGCCCGCGATGTCGGTGGTGATGCTGACAGCTTCCTCTATGCCAAGCTGGGTTTCCCGGTTGAGCTTGTCGCGCAACGTCTCACCGTCGATGAACGGCATGACATAATAAAGGAAAGAGTCAGCTTCCCCCGAATCGAAAAGAGGCAGTATGTGCGGGTGTTGCAGATTCGCGGTGGTCGTGATCTCCTGGACGAAGCGTTCGGCGCCCAAGACCGCCGCGAGTTCGGGTCGCAACACCTTGACCGCCACCTTGCGTTTGTGCTTCAAGTCCTCGGCGAGGTAGACGGTAGCCATGCCACCTTCACCAAGATGGCGTTCGATCTTATAGCGGTCGGCGAGGGCGGTCGAGAGCTTGGACGTGATCTCGGTCATGGCGGACTAAGGTACGGTAAAACGATCGAAAGGGCGAGTGTGGCCCGGGCTAGGGAGTCTCCCTACCGTACTTTAGGCGCACCGAAGAAGCGGTGCCGTCCGCCGCGAGAGTCACAACAAACAGGTCGTCGTATTCGTTCTCACCAAGCTGCTCGTACGGCCCCGCCCCCAGAGCGTTGATGATCGCGGGGACCGTGTTGCTGTGGTTCACAACCAAGACGGTTTCTCCAGCGTGATTCTCGCGCAGCACCTTCGCCATGTCTGCGACCAATGTACGCGTCGGAGCCAGCGTCTTGATCTCGAGGCCGAGTCGCTCGGCGGTAGGTCGCGCAGTGCTGAGCGTGCGGTGTAGCGGCGTCGAATAGACGGCTGTGATCTTCGCTTCGCCCAGTACACGCACGAGTTCGCGGGCACGGTCTTGTCCGGCCGCGCTCAATTCAGGATCTCTGTTTCCCGGTTCATCTCTCGTCTCGGCGTGGCGAACCAGAATGATCGTTGTGGTTTCTTGGGCTGACATCTGTGGTGCAGCCACGAGCAGCCCCGCCCATACAGCGAGCGCCAAACGCTTCAGTTTCATTCTCACCTCGTTTGAGTTGGATGTTCCCGTGGTAGCTAACAAAGCTTGATATAGAATCAAGCGGAAATCTAGTTTCTGCAACTGCCGAACCGTAATCATAGCTTCTCAATTTGGAAATCTGAATTCTGCAACCACTGAACTGCAACTATTGCATTTCAATGCGGCACTCGAGCCCAATTCGAAATTCGAGGCACCTCGAAAATTCGAGCGAGTCCATCAACTTGTATGAGTCGAGCCCTAACGAGGGCTCGCTCGGCCAAGAACTGCGTCCTCAGAGGACGCACCACCGTAAGCTCGGACCGAATCAATCGCAACTCCGCATTTACCGCTGCTCCGCGGAAATATGAAGCCAGCCAGCGGCGGCGAGGGAGGCGTCCATCGTCCAGAGAAGCGCCGGCCACTAACGTTATAAGTAGAGTGGATGACAAACGGTGGTCAAGGAATCACTTGTGACTGCCTTAGCAGAATGCTGAGCCGGAGGCCTGCCTGTGTGCAACCCCAGACGATGGCGACGGCAGCGCTGGCCATAACCACGTAGCTCACGTCCGGTACATAGAGAATCATGACGGGTAGAGATGTCGCTTGCGTAGCCGGAAGGTAGACCAAAACGCCGAACACCCAGCCAGCGTTGAGTAGGAGCGGCGATCCAATTCGCCACGCCTTACTGCCCCAAACGCCCGAACCGTTCTGCCCGGCTCTTCGCCATGGACGGCGCACAGCGACGGAGAACACCACCCAACAAAGTTGCAACAGGAAGGCCGACAGAACATAGATCAACGCGAAGCCAAGCAATGGGTGGAAGGATGCGTCCGCTCCAATGCCGGGTTCCTTGCTGAGCAGCAGGGCGATCACGCCGCGTGGGATAGCGTCGAACTGATCTGCCACAAAGAGGTCGACCGCGTTGGCGAGAAAAACGACGCCCAACCGGCTCTCGGGCAGCAACGCCATATATGAATAGAAGTTGGGCGTCGATCCATTGTGCCACAGCACGAGTTCCTCATCTCCAGTTTCGGCGACCCATCCCATTGCGTACGTCAGATTGGGCGACAGCTCGGCCACCGGTCGATGTAGCTCTCGCATGCCTTCCGCCGATATGACCTTCGTTCCGGCGTACGAGCCTTGGTTCAGATGCGCGATGAGAAAGTGCGACAAGTCACTTACGTTTGAGATCAGGTAGCCGCCCGGCGCAGCCCATCGAACAAACGGCATCGCTGATGCCGCCTTGGGATAACCGAACCAGTAGCGATATCCCGTAGCCATCCCCGCTCGCACGGCCGCGCCCTGCGCAGTGAAACTCCCCCTCATTTCAAGTGGGTTGAAGAGGTGCTCCTGGATGAACGATTCGTAGGACTGTCCTGACACAGTTTGCACGATCATGCCGAGCACACTGTAGTTCGTATTGGAATACTCGAACGCCGACCCTGGGGTGTGTACCAGCCGGACGTCGCCCACGGCTCGCACGTGGCGTTCCAACGCCATGGCGCTGGTGTCTCTTTCTGCCAGTCTGGCACGGCCGGCGGCTTCGGACAAACCTGACGTATGGTTCAAGAGATCGCGCACCGTGATCTTGCCTGAGGCTTCGGCATCGGCTGCGCGAAACCATGGCAGATACCGTGTCACCGGAGAATCGAGTTCGAGTTTCCCCGCGTCGACCAGTAGCATGACGGCTGTAGCAGTCAACGCCTTACTCGTCGAGCCGAGGATGAACGGCGTCTCTACCACGACTGGCCGACCTGACGGATCGGCGATTCCGAACGTCCGCAGGTGCAGTATGCTGTCACCGTGCACGATCGCCAGCGCGGCTCCCGGAATGCGACCGCGTTCGAGCCTTGCCGCTACGTAGCTATCGATTCGGTCGAGTTGCGCGCGACTCGTATTGTCGTTTTCCTGGCCAGCGAGTCTCCCAGAGGAAAAGGACATGACGGCCATACCGCCAAACACGATTTTCAGAAGTGACTCTGTTCCCATTACGACATGACTCCTTACGGCCTTCCGCCACCTGTCCTACCCCATCCAGCAAGGCACTTCGCTAGTGGGCCGGGCCGTCGCCCAAGTACTCGAACACCTCGTCCAAGCCAAGCCCAAACGTACGGGCTATCCTGAACGCGAGGCCAAGGGAAGGCACGTATCGCCCTTGTTCCAAGAGAATGATCGTCTGCCGCGTGCATCCCGCACGCTCGGCCAGCTCCTGCTGGGTCATCTCGTTGTGGTCGAAGCGCAGTCGGCGGATGTGATTGCCAATTTCATCTTTGGCCAAACCTGCCTCCAATCCAGTAACCTATCAAAATCCCTAGCGACTGACCAAGTAGGCTCACCAGGATGACCGATCCGAACATCAGATAGAGGTACACGGTCGGGATGGCCCCTTGCTCGTGGAACATCTTGGGTAGAGCAACCAGCCACGCGGCCAAGGTCAAGATCATCATTGTCACTTGTGTTGTTGCGGCACGACGCAGGATCAGCTGATCTCGTTCGTCCAGTTGATTGTCGCGTTCGTCCTTGGCCATAGCAACCAAGACCACAGCGACGTACGCGAACAACCCTCCAAGAAAGATCCCTATCACGAGCAACCTTAAATCGTCGTTGTCCCAGTATGCAGCCGCACCCTGGCTGAAGAGAATCGATGAAACTGTCACGAACGTCAGTCCACTAATCGCAACACCCCACCAGGCACGCTTCTGCAAACGAGGCATGGGCGCCTTGGCGAGTTCACTTCTTTCCTCAGGAGAGAGCGTGTCTCGGGGCCGCGACCGCAGGAGGAAAACCACGGTCACCGCGAGTCCCACAAGCGCTACTGCTAGTATGGGAACCATAAAAGATGAGAGTTCCATTATTTACTCCTTTCGTTCCTTGCCGATATAACCGGTCTCAATGCAACCTAGGATCGTATCTACTAGCACCTAAGACGTGCCGTCACCCAGGTTCGAGCGTGGGGTGAACAACTCGTTATCTCGCTCCAGTCGGACCGCGACCTCGTCGAACTGGACGATCGCGCGCCCGGCAACTGCATTCTCTGTAATGATGCGAAACGGAATCTGCACCCCTTCTACATCACGGTAATCTTCGAAGAGCACGCGCGTGGGAACCCCCACCGTAGATGAAGGGTCGACGAGGGTCCGTCCTCGGTCGGTGGATACAGCTCGTAAATAGCCTGGCCTTGTACCTCGAGGGCGAGGCGGTTGTTCTGCGCGAACGCGCGCATGATCGTGCCTGATCTCTTCGAGCGGTAGCTCCCCAAGTACTTGGCCAACTCTCCAAGGTCTATCTCGGGCGTGACTTCGACTCCTGCGCGAACACATTCGAACACCTGCCCTCCCGTATGCACCTTCATGGCTACGACAGTACCCTCGTCGTCCCGCTCGAAGGACACCGCCATCCGGTCGGTGCGGATGAAACGCCACAGCCCGTTCTCATCCGGGGAATGCAGCTCGAACGGTTGAGGAGTTGGAGGCATCTCGACTGCCAGGCGTCCGTTCAGTTCCATCACTTTGAACTCGCCGTTTCGGTGCGTAGGCAAGTAAGTGCCGATCAAGGACGAGTAGTCCTCACCGAAATTGCTAGCCGACGCAACGGACGGTTTACCCAACAGCGCCTCCCATACGACGTCTCTGGACGCTTGTTGTAGCGGAGCCGCGGTCACGTTCATGAGGAGGACAAACCCCAAGTTCGATTCGGGAAGCAGAGCCACCTGGGCGGCGAAGCCACGGACGTTGCCTCCATGTTCGATAACCGGCTGCCCCTGCCATTCTCTTAGGAACCATCCAAAGCCATAACTCAGGCCGTCGCGTATTTCGATCTGGCTCGTCCAGGTTTCTTGCAACACCGAGTCACTCACGAGACGCTGGTTATCTATTGCACCTCGACCCAGCTGGAATCGGATCCACTGCGTCATGTCTTTTGCTGTGGAAACGATTGCCCCTGCCGGAGCAAGCGCGCCGACTCGTCTGGGCGGTTGCTGAGTGAACTGCTCGCGGCCCTGATCCCAGAGGTACCCGACGGCTCTCCGAGGATCAGTCATGAAGCGTGTGTCGGATGTGTACGAGTTAGTCATCCCCAACGGCTCAAGCAAGCGCTGTGTGACCAGAGTCTCCCAACTCGACTTCCCCGCACTGCCTGCGGCGGCACCGGCGGCAACATACATGGCGTTGCTATAAAGGAACCGGCGCCGGAACCCGACCATGGGTTCGGCGTTCGCAGCGGCGCGGAGCGCAGCCTCGCGTGTAACGTTGACGGGGAGGAACAATCGGGTCATTCCCGCAAACCCAGTACGGTGGGCCAGCAAGTCTCGAATCGTTACAACGGTATCGCCGTCTTCACTTGCAGGCCGCAAGCGCAAGAAGGGCAAGTAATGCGTCACCGGGTCGTCCCAACGCATGACCCCATCATCAACCAGTGTCGCGATGGCAGCTGCAGTGAAAGGCTTGGTCGCTGAGCCAATTGGAAACCGCGTCTCGGCCGTAACTGGTGTCTTCGACTCGATATTAGCGAACCCAAGGCCACGCACTAAAATGACCTCGTCATCCTTGACGACGGCGATTGCTAGCCCAGGGATGTGCTGAGCAACCCGACTACTATCGAGTACTCGAACAAGGTCTTCGAGTCGCTGAGCGAGTTGGCTCACCTCGGATTGCTGTGCCTCGGCAACGGTTATTTTGCAGCACAGCAGGAACGGTAAGTACGCACCGTATCGTTTCCACGCGCCTAGCACTTTAGACATAACGTCACCCTCCTTCTGCTACTCGGATTCTCGATTTCGTCGGTGGTCCGCCCGCCCGAAACCACGTCAATTCCACCATCTGGCGGGCCGCCGATATACGACATACGTTACATATAGTAAGATATTTCTTACATAATGTCAAGAGATTCGTATATTGCGCTTTTTTCCCACAGAAAGTGGCCCTAATTCAGGTGTTAAGTGGCTCTGATTCAGGCTCTATGATGCAGCTTGTCGGGGCATTGATGCGGGGGGTCTTTAGCCGTGCAGAGGACTAGAGTTCGGCCAGGATGTCAGTTACTGGAGAAAGCACGGCCGCGGACCGTCAAACGTTAAATGAAAGATGTTTCTGCGGTTCCGAGGACCCCCGGAGACAGCCCCCTGAGGTTGGAGCCACCAACATCAGCACGCGCACCTTGCCGCTGTCTGCGTTGAAGGAAGTCCGCAGCGGATCGCCCGCCTAAAGAAAGGTTTCGAATTGAATCGAGAGTCGGCTTACCGTCGGACGCCGGCCCTCGTTGCCGGTGCGTCCTCCCAGAACGCCGGCAGTTCCAGCTTCACGTCGCGCGGCCAGATTTCGTCGAGCGTATCGCCGTCGTAGAGCCGGCCGTTCTTCATCACGTACCGGATCGTGTTGGTGTTACGGATGTCGTCGAGCGGATTTGCGTCCAGCACCACGAGATCGGCCAACTTCCCCGCTTCAACCGACCCGATATCGTTGTGCAGCCCGATGGACTCGGCTCCGAAAATGGTCGCTACTCGGAGCGCATCGTGGTTTGACAATCCGCCGGATGCTATGGACCAAAGTTCCCAATGGTACCCCAGCCCCTGAAACTGCCCGTGGCTTCCAACACCCGCGCGTCCGCCGGCCTCAACGATGTCCTTGACGACCTTGGCCTGTTCGCGGAACACGTACTCGTCATCCATGAACCAACCGCCTGGACCAGGACCCGTGCCTTGGCAGCGGCGCCGCGTAGCACCATCGACCTCCGAGTGTGGCATGAAGCGACGAACCTTTACGTCGTCGTGCGGATTCTCGTTGGTGTAGTAGTAGTTCTCCGCCCACGGTCCACCGTACGCAACCAGTAGTGTCGGTGTGTACGTGATGCCGGAGCGGGCCGCTAGTTCTATGAAATCACGGTAGAGCGGAAAGATCGGATAGGAATGCTCGTGGCCTGGGTAGCCGTCGATCAACTCCGTGATATTCATCTTGAGATTCAGGGATCCTTCCGTAGTTGGCATCAGCCTCTGTTCGCGTGCCGCCATGATGATCCACTGCCGCATCTCACGATTCCCCGCCACATACATCTTGATCGTCTTGGTGTCGTAGTACTCGCTGTAACGCTTGAGTACGTCACGCGCATGATCGAGACTCTTGATCTGCTCGCCCCAGAACACACCGGGGCCGGTGGAATAGATCCGCGGACCGATCAACGCCCCCGCCGTCACCATGTCCCCATAGCTGAGTACGTCCGTTGTCGACGTCTGTGGATCCCGCGTCGTAGTAACTCCGTACGCTAAATTCGCCAGGTAGAGCCAAACCTGGGTCTTGTGGATTCCCCAGGGCGGCCACATATGCGCATGGGCGTCGACCAAACCGGGAATAATCGTCTTTCCCGAAACATCGACAATCCTCGGTGATCCACGACGCATGAGGATGTCGATCGATCCCACCGGGGCCGACGCCCACGATGCGGTTGTCGCGTACTACCACGTCGGCGTTCTCGATGACCTCCGAACCGTTCATCGTGATGACCCTGGCGCCTCGCAACACCACTGTCCCGCGTGGGATGTCACGTGGCGCATTGATGATGATGCGACGCTCGCCGGCCTGGTACTTGTCGTCCTCATCGTCGTCTTCTTCGTCTTCCTGATCTTCCTCAATCTCTTCGTCCTGCGCGTCCCCTTCGTTCACAGCCACACTGTCCTCAAACGCCTTTGCCGCATCCAAGTCGTAGACGACGTGCGCATTGCCAATCGACCAATGCACTTTTCGGCCGTCGGAACTCCACGCCGGAAACTGTCCGCCGATGTCGGTGAGTTTCCGTGCTGGGAATGTTGCCTTACTCGGGTTGGCCACCGAGATCGTCGGAGTCTCACCACCGACATAGGGCACCGTTACCACGTAGATATGTTGGCCTACCTGCGCCAACGCCTGATCGCCGACGGGCGCCATCATAATGACACCTGCATTCGGTGGGTTGGTTGAACCGGGCGCCTTCACACCGGTCACCTTCACGTGCTCCTTCTCGTCCGTTCCGTCCCATCGGATGGACACCAAACCACGACTTCTGTGCGTGAGATAGATCCGTCCTGGATCCTGGGTGAAGTGCGGCGCACTTCGTCCCGCGGTCGGACTGATCGACGTCGGGTCACCGCCATCCGACGACACCCAGACAAACTCGTCCGCCGAACCAGCCGCCCGCGGTCCCGTCGATTGGCGGTAGGTGTTCGCCGGTCCGGCGATCATGACGATGCGCCCGCCGTCGGGCGACCAGGCCGGCTGCTGATAGATGGCGGGTCTTGTCGTGAGACGGTCCGGATCGCGGCGGCCGTCCGACCGAACCTTGTAGAGATGTCCACCTTCGGTTTCGGACCAAGTGACGTATCCGATCCAACGCCCGTCGGGAGACCAGGTGGGCTGAGCTTCGGTCATCTCGGCTTCAGTGAGGCGTCGCGGCTCACCACCGGGATAATCCATGACGTAGAGACGATCCAACGCTACAAACGCGAGCCTGGATCCGTCCGGAGAAGGGACAGCGTCGCGAATTTGCCTGACGACAAACTGTTCGGAATCTTCGATCGGGTATTCGAACGCGAGCTTAGGTCCAATTTCCAGATCTACGTCGACCGCAAACGGAATCTCGATGGGATCGCTGCCGTCGACGGGTATGCGCCAGATCTTCCCACCGTACGACGCCACCAATTCCTTCGAATCGGGCGTAAACGACATTCCGGGAAGCACATCCCTGGTGGCGCGGGACTCCTGGTCATCGCGCTGGATCGGATATGCCAACCAGCGTTCTTCGCCAGACTCGAGATCGCGAATTCTGAGGCCGGTCTTCGCGTCGAGTCGGGTACCGTAGACCAACCACTTGCCATCGGGGGACAGCGTGGGCCGGAGAGCCGACCCGACGCGAGACGAGCGGGTGTACCGCTGACCCGTCTCTCGATCGTAGACCGCGAGTTGGTACTGCGGGTAGATAGCATTCTACTGCCAGTTTATGCCAGAGGCGAATCTTACCGACCCCCGATCGCAGCCCCGCCCGGGACGCCACAATGTATTGGCCGTCCGGCGACCACTCCGGCGATTGATAACGATGCACCTTGGCCTTTGTAAGCTGCGTGGTATCGCCAGTCTCGAGGTCCAGGATCCAGAGGTTCTCGCCGCCATTTCCGTCCGACGTAAACACGATGCTCTTGCCATCGGGGCTGAACCGGGGCTGGCCGTCGAACGCCATCCCCGTCGTAATCGGCATCGCCTTGCCGCCTTCGAAGGGAATGGTGTAGATGTCGCCCAGGAGGTCGAAGACAATCGTCTCCCCGTCGGGGCTCACGTCCAGCGAGAGCCAACTGGCCTCTGTTGTCGAGATCGGAATGACGCGGCCGGCCTCGAGTGGAAGCCCAACTTTCTTTTTCTCGGTGGTGTCGGCCTGAGCGGAGTCCTGCTGAGCCACGACCGCGCGAACGGGAGACGCGATCGCGACGAGCGTGGCGATGGCAACGAGTATGGGTTTCATGATCCACTGACGCTGGGGGTTGAGTGATGTTGTGTTACGCCCCGGAACTTCCCCTTGGTGCACCGTAGTCGCAAGGCTGGCGGGGACCGAAAAGGGTGCTACAAATATAACAAATAGGGTATTTTTCTCATCAAAGAACACAAAAAGTACCCTATATGTGCTAAAATGGGCGCGACGTTTCGATCGTGGCGCGGTGGAAGTCGTGCCCGATACCTTTCGTGACCAGGGGCGAGTGATGGTGTTGCGCTAGCCGGCCCGACTCTCATCTGGATAGAAGGTCCGCGGTGGTAGCGAGGTGCAGTGCGAAGGGTAGATTCGGGCGCATGGAGCGCACCGAGGGAACCGCCGTCAGCAAGATCGACCAGTTCGAGAGCGCCTTCCGCGCTGCCTCCAAGTCGGTCTTCGAGTACAGACCGGTCGAGATTCGCTCCGCTCTCATCATCACCGATCTAGGGAAGTACGAAGCAGGCCGCCTAGGCAGCACCATCCAGCAGTTCCTTCGCGTGATCGATGGCGATGACGTGGTGTGGCGGGTCGTCCATGGAGAGGAGTTCGGCACCGTACCGAAACTCCTCGAGTTGATCGAGGCAGCGCGGCCCGATCTCATGATTACATACCGGCACCTCCACAGCGAGAGTTGGCAGTGGCCCTATACTCTCGGGGAGTACGTGGATGTGTTGACCCAAGTCACGACCACGCCTGTAATCGTGCTGCCTCATCCCGAGGCACAGCGAGCATCCGAGCACGCACTACAAAGAACGAGTTGTGTCATGGCCATGACCGATCACTTGGTCGGCGACCACCGGCTCGTCAATTGGGGTGTCCGTTTCACCGAGCCGGAAGGCCGGCTTCAGCTCGCGCACGTCCAGGACGAGGCCGCCTTCGAGGGGTTCATGGAGGTCATCGGGAGGATCTCATCGATCGATACCGATGCTGCCCGCAGGGACATCATGGAGCGCCTGCTTGACGAGCCGCGAGATTACATCGAATCGTGCCGTGCGACGCTTGATGAGGCCAGGGTGCCGGTGACGGTCGAGAGCATCGTGACGATCGGGCACCGGCTGCGCGAGTATGAGCGGCTCATCGATGAGCACGAGGTCGATCTTCTCGTCTTCAACACGAAGGACGAGGATCAGCTTGCGATGCATGGACTGGCGTATCCTCTGGCGATCGAGCTGCGGCAGATACCGCTGCTCATGCTCTAAGGGGATGACTACGATTCAAGCCTCCCACACAGCCATCCATGAGATCCCGCTGCAAACGACCCTCCTATTCGCCGGGATCCTTGTCGCGCTCATCGTGTGCTTGGCGATGGAGGAAAAACTTCACGCTAAGAAGTCGTTGATCGTTGGACTTTTCGCAGCGTTCTGCCTCGTCTTGGGTGATATCCTGTTGCCGCTGCCACTGGGCCCGTACGACATCGGCGGACAGATGGTCGATCTCCCGGTCTACATCCCCGCGATCGACTGGGGGGTGATCGCGATCATCCTGGGTGCGAGCCTCTTCGTAGACGTGACATCACGCTCGGGGCTCTTTACCTGGATCGCAATCAAGCTGACCAAGATCTCGAAGGGTGATCCACGCAGACTGCTCTGGCTCTACGGGCTCATGACCGTTGTCTTCTCGGCGGTCCTCAACAACGTCACTGCGATGATCATCGTGGGCTCGTTGAGTGCCGTCTCGCTCGGCAGGCTGGGGCGCTCGCACATGCTGCTCGGCTTTCTTCTGATCGAGGGACTCCTCACCAACGTCGGCGGATTACTGACCCTGATCAGCTCCGTGCCCAACATCATCGTGGGAACCGCCGCAGGGATCAGCTTCGTGACATTCTTCCTCAAGGCGAGCCCCTACGTCTTCGTGGCTACGATAGTCACGATCGTGCTGGGCGCCAAGCTCTTCGGCATCCGTGCGCTGGAGTCAGAGGAAGACCGCACGGACGCAGTGAAGCTGATCGCGGGGTTCGACGAGAACGACGGGATCGAGAGCCGCGCGTTCTTCTGGTTCGCAGCCTTCATGCTGTTGGCCTTCATCGTGGCGATAGCCGCCGCGTCAGCCACACCGGTCATCAGCGATCTTGGCATGGGTTTCATCGCCATCGCGTTTGCCCTCGTCATGCTCATCCGGTACAAGCACGAAGCAGATGAGTTCTATAAAGGAATAGACTGGGACCTGTTGGGCTTCTTCGCGGCGCTGTTCGTCGTGATCAATATCATGGAGCATGCGCAGGTTCTGGGGCTGATCGGCGAGGGGGTCGAGCGCATAATTGCCCTCGGGCCGACTTCGGGTACGGCAGCAGTTCTCGTTGCTGCCGCCGGATTCAGCTCGGTCACCGATAACATCCCTCTGGCTGCCATGCTCGCCAAGATTATCGCCGGGATACCGGTTACCGGAGGCGGCCTGCGGCTGGCAAGCGATCCGCTATGGTGGGCGGTGATCTTCGGTGCCAACCTGGGAGGGAATCTCACGCCCATCGGCTCGGCCTCTACTCTGGTTGCGGTGACCATCATGCACAAACACGAGATCCCCTTCAGCTTTGGGCAGTTCGTGCGCAAGGCAGCGCCGTTTGCAGCGATCCAGATTCTGTTGGCGCTGGTGTATGTCCTAATGTTTCTGTAGTCGCCGATCCAGTTTTGCTTATTGCTGGATCTCCGTGAGCACGCGTTCGTGAAAGTTGAGGCGCTCTTCGAGTTCCAGCAGCCTGCCTCCAACTCCGCGACCCGGTCGCCTGAGCCTTGGCGAGACGCGTAGTGTTGGTGAGCGGCCGGGCTAGCGAGACACGCACACGCCAGTTCTTGGGGCAGACAGGGCAGACGTTTCTCAACACCATCGGCTTCAAGGACGCACCCGACACTGACATGACCCGGAATGATTGAGTACGGAACTCCTTCCAGTCTTCCGTGATGCAGGTGCACGTCCGTACCGCACACTTCACTTGCAACGGTTTCTAAGAGAACGCCCCCCGGCTCGATGGGTGGATCGTCGAGTATCCACACTTCGAGAGGACCGTTCGGCTCTGTTGGTGAAGAAGGTGTGCGAGATCGCCCGTGGCAAGAGGCGCTTCACGAACACGATGACGCTCGGCCAGTGCATTCTGATGGATTTCATGCGGCGCAAGACGAGGCGGATGCGGTAGGGCCTGGCGCCCACGCCCACATAAACAGTGGGTACGTTTATCGGCACCTGTGGAGCGTCACTCGGCGTGTCGGTACTGGCGGTTACGCTCACAGGCCCGCCCACAAAGGCGGTATCGTTCGTCGGCGTGATGAAATACATGGTGAGTTGGAAACTCTCTGGTGATTCCCTCAGAGTGACGGTGAGAGTCAGAGCAACAGAGTGTGCACCCAGCGTTACCTGGAACACGGTATCCAGCGCCACTGACTGATCGCTTTCGCGGGTCAGGACGACATGGATTCTGTTGATGTCCACGACCCCCGTAGCGTGTGTTACGAAGGACGGAGCCAGCGAGAAATTGGCGAATTGCGGAGTAGGACGGCCGCCCACATCGTCGTCGCAGCTGACGACCAGTAGGCCCGCAAACAGCGCAATTAGCACCAAGTTGTGCGAACGCAACAGTGTTCGGGTCATATCGTTCGCTTCTATTGGGTACTATGGCCGTCTTGAGGTCGGCCGATGCTCACCCGGACCCCACCCACCTCACTGGTTCTTGGTCCAATCCCTAATGTTGCCACTGAACTTGGACAGACACGGTCGGGTGTTCGGGCGGCATTCGACGGAATGCTTCGAGCCTCGTTACAGACCTTTTGTGTCCACCGGCCACCTAGGGCAACGGATCGCACCGGCGGTCCGCAGGAACTGAACGCTGCCCGAGAGGAGCTTACCGTTTCACCGCTTGGTTCCGCCTCACCATGGGGAACATCTCCCTCTGGACGTTGTAAGTAAGGTTGTAGTACCACACGAAGTTGTCCTTTTTCGTAGGATTGCCTGCGTCATCGACTTCCGTCACCACGTCGTAGATGAAGAGTGCCACCACACCCGAATCCTGCAACGCCTGCAAGGGCGGCCCCGTAATTGAGAGCTCGACTCGGCCGCGAGGGATCACGGTCACATTCAGGAACTCCGCAGTACCCTCTTGTGGAACCGCCACAGACTGGCCGTTATAACTCATCGATAGGACGGCGCCAGCGCCCCGGAAAACGCGGTCTAGACTGTTGGTAATCACAACTTCGAATTGGAGCGTGGAAGGCTTCACGACGACGTAAGGCTGCTCAGTCACATGGAAGTACCGCGTATCCTCACCGGCGAGGAACGGTCGGTACTCAGTTCGCTGCACCTTTGAGCGACGATCGGTCGTGTATGAGCCCGGCGCTACGGAGATGGAGATTCCTCCCCGCGACTGCACAGGCTGGGTCTCAGCGAGTGCATTCCACACCGGCAGGCGCCACGACACGGGGATGAGCTCGGGCTCGGTGTTGCCCGCTGGGATAGAGCATCCCGTAAATACGACGAGCGAGCCGGCCATGCCAAGACGCATGATCAAAGACGACATATCAGTACCCCCGTTCTAAGAAGTCGACTGGAATAACCGCAGATTGCTGCGGGCTGACCTCTGCTGGTGAATCCCCCCGGCCACGCCAGACGGCGCCTTGCCGACCCACCACCCGAGCCGTAACTCTTCCACTGAAGACGCGAAACAGCCCGACCGGACGAGCGGTGACCGGGGGTTGGTTAGGTATCAACATTATTGTTAGCCACCCTTGGGTTAGATGGGCGTTAGATGCCGAACAACCGCTCAATCCCGCCTCCTCCAGGGACCCGCCTCACGCTGGTGACGCTCGGCGGGGCCGCACTCACCTATTCATCCGCCGAACAGGGAGTAACTACCGCCCTGCGGCTGGAGCTTGGCCAAGTTGGTGAAGAACGTGTGCGAACTCGGCGGGAAGGGTTACTTCACCAACACCATGACGCTGGGGCAGTACATCCTGATGGATTCCATGCGGCGCAAGACGAGGCGGGTGCGGTAGGGCCGATCCCCGGGCTTGCGCCCGGGGTCAGCCTCGGCCCATTTCAATTCACGCTTTCCGCTAATTGCCCGGCGGATCTCGCCGCCAGTCCGGATTGAACGATAGGCCCCCCTGTCTCAACGTCTCAGTAGCGTAATCAGTGATGAGGTTGATCTTGACGAGGTTGCGCTCGCTGGTTACGACCAGGTACGCGTCATGCGGCGACCAGCTGGGTCCGATGCCCTCGATCACCTGCGTGAGCGTACCCCTCTGCCAGCTCCCCGTAGCCCCCTGACTGACACCGAGCGTGTACACGTCTTGTGTGCCCTTGCCCTTGCGCCCCTTGCCGCTCGCTGTCCCGGCGGCGAACGCTAGACGGTCACCCGTCCGAGACCAGTCGAGGTCCCAGATCTCCGTGAACTGGTCTCCACCGTCGAAAACGGTCACCGCTCCTGTTGTGTTGAGGTCGTGGATCTTGATTCGCCATACAGCCGGGCCGGACTCGGACGTCTCTGTCTCAACAATGGCGATACTACTGGCGTCCGGGCTCCACGCGGGGAACTGGACCGTTACCCCCTCGGCTGCCGTGTACAGGATGCCCGAGCAGGTGTCATCGCCATCTTCTGGACAGATGTAGCGCAAGAAGTTGCGCTGGACGTCATCAACGAAGCCCGCCTCAGGGTACGCGATGATCTCGCTGCTGAATCCTGGTGGCTTCATAGGCGACCAGGCGGGCTCACCTGCAGGGCTCGCGAGCGGCCCGTTCTCGCTCGAGACCAGAACGCCCTCAACTACCCTGACGTCCATTCGCCACAGCTCGTAGTGACCACTGGCCGTGTACCACCGCTTCGTGAACGCGATACTCGTTCCGTCCGGCGACCAGGAGGGACTCAGGACGCCTGAGCCGCAGATCAGACCGGTGTCATTCGAGCCGTCGTCATTCATAACTCGCAGGCAGTAGCCAGTCTCGGCATTGTACGTGTTAAAGGCAATGGCCGGGTCTGCGGGGAGCGCGGGGGGTGGTTCTTCGGGTGGTTTGTCCTTGTCCGGAGGTCCCGGGATTCCACCCTTGGCAGCCACGATGTCGCCGGCTTCTTGATCGCCGGGCCCAATCGGGCCCCTGTCGGTACACGCCGCCAGGAGCGCCAAGAGAGGTATGAAAGCAAGTTTGCGCATACAGCACCTCCAGACATGGACCCCCGGCCACGCCGCACGGCGCCTTGCAGACCCACCACCCGAGCCGTAGCTTTTCCACTGAAGACGCGAAACAGCCCGACCGGATGAGCGGTGACCGGGGGTTGGTTAAGTATCAACATTATTGTTAGCCACCCTTGGGTTAGATGGGCGTTAGATGCCGAACAACCGCTCAATCCCGCCTCCTCCAGGGACCCGCCTCACGCTCGTGACGCTCGGCGGGGCCGCACTCTCCTATTCATCCGCCGAACAGGGAGTGACTACAGCCTTGCGGCCCGGCAAGGCGATCGCACTGGTCGTCTACTTGGCTTGCAGCCCGCGGCGCACGGCGAGCCGGGAGCACCTGATCGACCTGCTGTGGGCGGACGCTCACCCCGACCTCGCCCGCCGGGCGCTGCGCCAGACGGTGTGGTTCATTCGCCACCGGGTGGGCGAAGACACGCTGCTGGGATCGGACGCCGAGTTGACCCTCGCTGGGACCGTGCGGTCCGATCGCGACGAATTCCTTGAGGCGGTGGAGCACGGGGACCTCGAGCATGCGGTCGCGTTATACCACGGAGACTTCCTCCCCCTGTTTGCCGCACCCGGCGGAGCGGAGTTCGAGCAGTGGGCGGACCTCGAGCGGCAGCGTCTGCGGCTCGCCTTCATCCGCGCTGCCGAAGCACTGATTCGAAATCACCTGTCCCGGGCTCGGTGGCGGGACGCCGAGCAGCTTGCCCGCAGGCTGCGGGACACCGATCCCACACGCCAGAGCCGCTGGCGGTTGTTGATCGAATCGTACCTGTCGGCGAACGATCCCCTCCGCGCCGCGATCGAGGCCGACGGACTGGAGCAGATGCTCGCCGCCGAGCACCGCGAGCCGGAACCGGCGACCCGGACCCTGCTCGCTCTGGTGCGGGAGAAACCCGACGAGGGACCGAGCGGCCCGCAGCAACGCAGCCTCGTGGCCGAGCTGGTGGGGCGCGAGCAGGAGTTCTCCCGGATCATCCGTGCCTGGGACGCCGCCTGTAAACGTCCCGGACGGCACGTGCACGTGAGCGCAGGTGCCGGGCTCGGGAAGACGCGCCTACTCAGCGACATTCACGCGCGACTCCGAGCCAGCGGTGCGCGGGCTATCTACGTCCGTGCCAGCCCCGGCGGTCGGCACCTCGCTTACAGCTTCGTTTCCGACCTCGCCGCGGCGCTCGCGGCGCTGCCGGGATCTGCGGGTGTCTCCCCAGCTGCCTCAGGCGCACTCGTCGCCCTTAATCCCTCCCTCTCCTCACTGTTCTCGGCAGCGCCGGATCAATCAGTGGGCGAGGAAGCGCTGCGGCACCGGACGATCGCCCTGAGCGAACTCCTCGAGGCCGTCGCCGACGAGCACTCCGTGGCATTGCTCATTGACGACATCCATTGGGCCGACGCGCAGTCCCGACAGATAGTTCGCAGCCTGCTCGAGAAGTCGGACGAGGTGCGCTCCCTCGTGGTGACGGCGGCCCGCCCCACGCCCGAGGGCCGTGTCGAAGTTCCCGCCACCGAACGACTGGAACTGCCACCGCTGTCGGCGCACGACGTGAGCGCGCTGCTCGTTAGCCTGGGGAACATTCCGGCCGCGCCGTGGGCCGATGCACTGCCGACATGGCTCCATACGGCGACGGGGGGCTCGCCGCTCTTGATAATGGAGACCTTCCAGATGGCGCTGGAGCGTGGATCGCTGGTGCTGAGCGCCGAGGGCTGGGAGTGCGCCGACCCGGCGGTGCTCGCCGCAGAACTTGAGGCAGGCGAGGCCCTCCGGCACCGCATCGAGCAACTCGCCCCCGGCCAGCGATCGCTGCTGCTTCTGCTTGCAGTCGCCGGCACCCCGATCACCACCGGATTGCTGGCGAGGGCCGCGGATAGGACCCAAGACGCAGCACAGCCCGACCTCGACACCCTGGAGCAGCGGGGGATCATCTCACGGGCAACGGGAGACTGGGAACCGGGGCACGATGAGATCGCTGCGCTGGCCCTGGAACTGGCCGATGACGGTACGCTCCACCCGGCCCACGCTGCGCTTGGCAGGGCACTCGTTCGGGAAGGCGATGGCGACGTCCGGCAACTGATCCGCGGCGGGCGACATCTCGCGGCGGCCGAAGCCGAACCGGAACTCGTGACGGTGTACCGCAGACTTGTCACCGCCAGTCGCAGGCTGGGCGACCGGCGTCCCCCAGCGGAACTCGCGGCGGAACTGCTGGGCGAGGCGCGCTCGCCGGCACGAATCCGCCGCCTGGCTGCGAGCCTGCCGATTCACGTTCGCCTCGGTCTCACGACGGGCCGGCGCGTCGCAGCGGCCGCCGTGCTTGTCCTTGCCACGCTGGCCGCAGGGACAGCGGCGCTGGTGAAACCCAATCGTCCCGTGCCTGACGCAGTCCTGATAGCGGTTGCCCGAACGGATGACGGAGGCGGGACTGTTTACACCGTACCGATCTATCGCGACGGGTGGGAGGATCTCGCCTCGCTTGATGTGCGCGCTCGCGGGAAGCGCCGTACCGAACTCGCAACGTTGGCGCGACAAAACAATCCGGTCTTCGGTCCGGACGGCAAATCGTGGGTGTTCAATCGCACCATGCCGGATTCAGGCGAGCTGGACCTGTTTCTCGCAACGGACGATGGCCGGGAGATACGGCTCACAACCGCGCCGGGTGATGACACGCAGCAGAGCTGGGGACCGGACGGGGGGCGCCTCGTGTTTGGGACCACACGGTGGAGTCCCAGGCACCGTCAGGACCTCGCGATTCTCGAGTTGGAGACCGGAGGACTGCATTCGGTTACCCGGAGTGACAATTCCGACAGGTTTCCGAACTGGAGCCCGGACGGCAGCCGGATTGCGTTCATGCGAGGGTATTACCAAATGCGTCCGCCGGAGCTTTGCTGGGTCACGCTGGACGGCCGCATCGAGCAGTGCAAAGCACCATCAGGTTATAGACTGGACGGGGTCCTGGGATGGTACGACCAGCGACAGGTTCTCGTCTTGCTCGACAGCGCTCAACAGTCGATGCTGGCACGGTTCGATGTGGAGTCGGCCGCGATACAGGTGGTGGACAGGGCACGCGGCGTTGGGACCTGGGAGGTGAGCGGGGATGGTCGCTGGGCAGCGTACTTCGGCGAGCGCCCAGGCTATGCGGGAGCGGCGTGGTACGTGTTCCCAGTGGATCGACCCGACCTCATAGCGCGGGTCGAGTTCGGAGCAAAACCGGCAGCGGACTTCTTCCTGTTGTGGAACCCGCAGGGCCGGAGCAGGAGGTATCTCGACCGGGTTGAGCTATCTGCTCCGCTTCAAGGGATCCCACTCGACGTGTCGCACCGCCTCGAGGTCCACGGGTTCGACACCGCAGGCGAACCGATGGCGCTGCCGGTGCTGTCGTGGCGCTCCGGAGATACCACCATCGCGACTGTAGACTCGCCGGGGATCGTGCACCCACGATCACTCGGGACAGTGACGATTCAGGTCTCCACGGGAGGATGGCGCGAGGACTCCGTGCTGGTGACCATCCAGCCTCCGGGTTTCGTGACACTGTTGAAGGAAAGCTGGACCGATGACTTTGCGGGTGAGTGGGTAGCCTTCGGGATCCCCCAGCCCACACTCTCCACCGGCCCACAACAAGTATCGGCCTTGTGGCACCGGGGCGACAGCACCTACCACAGCGGCGTCTATTCACGGCGTGCGTTCGGCGCAGACCGCGGCTTGGGAATAGAGGCGCTTATCTCGACGCCCATTGACGCACTACAGTGGCAATCCCTCACCATAATCTTGGATGCCAACCTTGACGTCGATACCCTCGCGGCTTGGGACCATCGGACGGGATCTCTGCCCAGCGGTACCGGTGCCCACACGTACAATTTCCACTATCCCCGGGGAGACGGTTTCCTCTGGCTCGCGCGCATCGCGCTTGGAGCTGGTACAGCCCAGCAATTGGTCCCTGTAGAGGACTGGGTGCGCTCGGGCCGGTGGTACACGGTGCGCCTCCAGATCTTTCCGGACGGTCGCTGCGCCTTTGCGCTCAACGGCAAGCCACTTTGGCGAGGCGAAAGCACCTTATCACTCGATAGACCCTTCCGCGTCGGGCTGTCGGGGAAATCGGTCGGGACCAAGATTCTCGTCGGGCCGCTGCAGGTGTGGGAGGGAGTGCGGGGGGATGTCGATTGGGGACTGCTTGACAGGGGAGAGGGGCGGTAGCGACGCCCGCCTTCACCCGCCCCACCAAGTGATCCGCCAGCCGCGTCAGCCACACCGGTCATCAGCGATCTTGGCATGGGTTTCATCGCCATCGCGTTTGCCCTCGTCATGTCAGCTTTGGGCAGTTCGTACGTAAGGCAGCGCCGTTTGCGGCGATTCAGATTCTGTTGGCGCTCGTGTATGTCCTAATGTTTCTGTAGCCGCCGATCTATCTTTGGAGATCTATGGAATCATTGCCTAGGATCGTCATCGTCGGTGGCGGGTTCGGCGGGCTGGCAGCCGCCCGGGCTCTGGCGCGCACCGACGCCGAAGTCGTGCTCCTCGACAAACGCAACCATCACTTGTTCCAGCCACTGCTCTATCAGGTTGCGACCGCCGCTCTCTCTCCAGGCAACATCGCAGCGCCGATCAGGCGAATCCTGGCGCGCCAACGGAACTGCCAGGTCTACCTGGGGGAGGTAACCGACGTCGATCTTGATTGCTGCACCGTCTCGATCGGCGAGGAGCCGTATGCCTTTGACTACCTTGTCCTCGCTGCGGGCGTGCAAACGAACTACTTCGGCAACGACGCGTGGGTGGCACATGCACCAGGCCTCAAGACGATCGAGGAGGCGATCAACGTCCGCTCGCGTTTCCTTCTTGCGTTCGAGGAAGCAGAGATCGAGACCGACCCCGACGCCCGCCGCTCCGCACTTACCTTCGCCATCGTGGGAGCCGGCCCGACCGGTGTCGAGATGGCCGGCGCCATGGCGGAGATCAGCCGCCACACGTTGCGCAGCGACTTCAGGCATTTCGACACCGATACGGTACGGGTCGTGCTCATCGACGCGCTGGATCGCGTGCTCCCGACGTTCGCTCCCGAGCTGTCTAAACGCGCGGCGCGCGACCTCGATCATTTGGGTGTCGAGTTGAAGCTGGCCACACGGGTCGTCGACGTGGACGAGAAAGGGTTGACCGTCCAGTGTAATGCTCGCGTCGAGCGGATCGACGCTCAAAACGTGATTTGGGCCGCTGGCGTGACGGCATCCGCATTGGGCATGAGAACGGGCGGAGACCTCGACGGTGCCGGGCGCGTGCTCGTCCAGGATGACCTCACCATTCCCGGCCATCCCAACGTCTTTATCGTCGGTGACCTGGCGCATCGCGTAGATCCCGACACTGGTGCTCCGGTTCCGGGAGTGGCTCAGGGTGCGCTACAGATGGGCCGGTTCGCGGGACAAACTATCGCGGCAGACATTACCGCGACGGCACGCGGTGAGCGCTCTCCGAAGCGACGCGTCTTTGTCTACAAGGACAAGGGCTCACTCGCGACCATTGGCCGCAACAAAGCGGTGGCTGATATAGCAGGTCGGCGATTTGGCGGACGTCTGGCGTTCCTGGTGTGGGCTTTAGTCCACATCACCTTCCTCATCGACTTCCGCCGCAAGCTTACCACTCTAGCAGAGTGGACCTGGATGTACCTCTTCTACGAACGGGGGGTGCGTTTAATTACGGGTGAGGGCGCTGGGGGAAGGCCGATCAAGGCACCTCACGATCCAAGACTGGGGCGGTAGGCCGTACCAGGTTACATCTAGAACTCGGGGCGATACTCCAATGACAGAACACCGCGTTGTAACAGCCGACGAAGTCCGCGACTGGGTGATCGACGCCCGCTCTCGGACACTCGAACTCGTCGCCGATCTCGACGACACCCAGATCATGGGACCGCAACTCGATATTGTGAATCCACTACTCTGGGAAATCGGACACGTCGCTTGGTTCTACGAGAAGTGGGTACTGCGCGACGCGTTGGGGAAACCACCGATTCGCGACGACGGCGACGCTCTTTGGGATTCGATCGCGATCGCTCACGATACCCGTTGGGATCTTCCACTCCCGACACGTGAAGAAACGCTGGCCTATCTCGTCGCCGTGCGCGACGCAGTGCTTGACGGAATCTCCGGAGATCCTTCGGATGACCTGTTGTATTTGGCAAAGTACTGTGTGTTTCACGAGGACATGCACACGGAAGCATTCACCTACACTCGACAAACTCTGGGGTACGCGCCGCCCAGCCTTTCCGTTGACCGACAAACCCACACTTCAAAGGGCGGACCACTCAAAGGCGATGTCGAGATCTCCCTGTCGTCATTCCGGCTCGGCGCGGAACGGGAAGCATCGTTCGCATTCGATAACGAAAAATGGGCTTTCGAAGTACCGCTAGGCGAATTCGCGATTGCGCGCGCCGCCGCTACGCAAAGTGAATTCGCGGCCTTCGTCGACGATGCCGGCTACGCGAGACGGGAGTTGTGGGACGACGAGGGCTGGGTGTGGAGAGAAACCGATGAAGCCGAACACCCTGTGTACTGGCGGCGGGACGGCGACGCGTGGGAGCGACGTCATTTCAGCGAATGGCTTCCGCTCGAACCACACCGGCCGGTCATTCACGTCAACTGGCACGAGGCGAACGCCTATTGCCGATGGGCTGGCCGCCGATTGCCGACCGAGGCAGAGTGGGAAGCCGCCGCCACCGTCTCGAATGACGGGCAGTCGCTTCCGTCGACCAAGCCGACCTTTCCGTGGGGTGACGGCGACGTCACCGAGAACCGCACGAACATGAATTGGGAGAACATGGGTTGCGTGGACGTCGGTGCGTATGCGGCCGGCGATAGCCCATCCGGTTGTCGCCAAATGCTCGGCAACGTGTGGGAGTGGACCAGCAGTCCATTCGTTCCCTTCCCCGACTTCGAGCGCGATTTCTACGCCGAGTATTCGCAACCATTGTTCGGAACCCGCAAGGTGCTGCGCGGGGGTGCGTGGACTACGCGCAGCCGGATGTTGCGCAACACGTGGCGGAATTTTTACGAACCACACCGTCGCGACGTCCTCGCTGGTTTTCGTACCTGCGCGTTGCGGTAAGTGCGGATTCGGATCGTCACACCGGTACCTCGTGGTTCTCGGGCCGGCAATCGGGTGACTGCCGAGCGCTGGGCCAAGATCCTGCGCGCGCTGGGCCACCGTGTGACGATCGCAACCAAGTTCGACTCGGAAGCGTGCGATGTTCTCGTGGCGCTCCACGCGCGGAAGAGTGCGCCGTCCGTACGGCGATTCCGTCGGTTGTATCCCGACCGGCCCATCGTCGCCGCACTCACCGGCACGGATCTCTATGGTGATCTGAAGACGAGCGTGGTCGCACGACAAATCCTCGACACGTCAGACGCCATTATAGTATTGCAACCGAAAGCACTCGACGAACTGACGTTGAGGTTGCAATCCAAGACGCACGTCATCAGGCAATCTGCGGTCCCCCCCCACATGCCGCGGTCACCGCGGAAGCCGCGGTCATTCGATATTTGTGTTCTCGGCCACCTGCGGGCCGTCAAAGATCCGTTTCGGACTGCCTGCGCGGTGCGGCGCCTTCCCTCTTCGTCGCGCATCCGCGTTCAGCACGTCGGTGCCGCGTTGAGCGAGACCATCCAGCACCGTGCCCGCGAAGAGGAGAAACGCAATCCCCGGTACCATTGGCTGGGTGAGCGGTCACGTGCAGAGGCTCGCCGCGTGTTGGCACGGAGCCGCATGTTGGTGCTGAGTTCGCGATCTGAGGGGGGAGCCAATGTCATTTCCGAGGCGATCGTTAGTTCTATACCCATCTTGGCGAGCCGCATCCCCGGCACGGTCGGTCTCCTCGGCAATGACTATCCCGGATACTTCCCGACCGGCGACACCAACGTGTTGCGCCGCCTGTTGGAAAGAGCGGAAACGGATCCCGCATTCTATCGCGAGCTTAGGAATTGCGTCACGGCACTCGCCGCGACATTTCGGCCGCGGCTGGAGAAGCGGAGCTGGAAAGATCTGTTGGCGAAGCTATCTCGGAGGTAGCTGTAGTGACTCGAGCGCTAACAACCTAGCATAATAGGCATTAGTACGATTATTCCGTGTGAGTCGAGGGCTAACAGTGCCCCTCTCTCACCGTCTTCTCGTCTCTCCCGTTTCTCCCCTCAACGCCGCCACTGCCGCTCTCGCACGCTCGACCATCTCGAGTGCGCCCTCGTCGCCTTCAGACCACGCATCGATCAACTTCTCGTACATCTCTATGGCCTTGTCGGTATCACCGAGCTGCTGATACAGCGAGCCGCGTTCGGCCCACGATCGAATGAGGGTAACTGGGTCCTGGAGGATCGCCGAATTGGAGGCACTGTCGAGCAGCGCGTACGTCTCGACGGCACCCTCTATGTCCCCCATCAACGCTCGAAGAAACCCGCGGGCGTAGATCGACTTCATTGCCGGAAATGACCCAAGCGTTGGCGGGGCTGACGCGGGCGGTTCCGCGTGTGTCGCCGCTACAACATCCCGGGCCCCGATAATATCCCCACGTGCTAGCTGCAGGTGGGCGTGCGCGACAGGTGGGGCCCCCTCGCCAAAGTCCCTCAGCCAGGTGGCGAGCAAGGTAGTGTCGCGGCTTATGAGGTACGCAGAAACACCCATGCTCGATCCTGCAGCCAACATGCCAACCACGACCTTGACGCTAGCCGTGTCACGCCCGAACTCATTCCAGACCGCGTCGGTGAACTCGTTGATCGCGTTGACTACCGTAGCGCTGTCATCAGCCAGCTCGATCATTAGGGCAGCTGGAAAGAAATAGTCACTCAACAAGCTTTTAGGGACCGATGTACGCGGGCCGAGGGGCAGAGGGTCAGGGAAGGCTTCCATGAGACCCGTAATTAAGACGCGGGCATCCGATATTCTTCCGCCCCCCAATAAGATGGTCGGATTGAACGGTGTATTCTGGGTTGGGTCTAGGTTGCCCTCGGACGCCACAGCCATTCCCTCGCTCACGCGTGCCGCCGCCTCACGAAACTGCTGCTGGCCAAAGAGTGCTTGGCCCTCGAGCGCCAAGGCACGCGCCTCGTCGCCCATTTCCCGCATGAGCACCGTCTGGTTTGCCGCTTCGGCGAACCGCTCTTGGGCAAGAAGAATCTGAATAAGTCGCTCCCGCGCGCGCATTGATGCCGGTGCCGCTGAAACCCACCCGTACGCCGTGGTAACCTGCTCCGCGGTTGCTTCGTCCCGCAATCGTTCGAGCACGCCTGGACCCAAAAGGCTGTCCAGATCGTCAACGGTTGCGTAGATCGCCGAGTCGCCCACGCACGCAAGCTGCGCTCCGTCCTGCACACAGTTCGCGAGTGCGTCGAGAATATGCTGGTACGCAAGCGTATAACTCGAATCCAACTCGAGAGCGGTCTTGAACGCGTGAAGTGCTTTCCCCACATTGCCGAGGCTGTCAGGATGCGGAAACACCCTCAATCCGTGATGGAAGTGCGCCTCGCCGAGTTGGTACCACGCTTCCACGTCTCCGGAATCCCGGACGATCATCTGCTCGGCAAGATCGCGTGCTCGAGGAAACCGTCCGTTTTCGAACGCGACGTTGAATTCGACCAATGTTCTCAGCCGAACGGGGAGCTGCTGGCCGTAAGCCTGGGCTTGACCTACCAGCGTGCGTCGCCTTGCCAGATCACCGCCGCCAGATTTCCATCCTTCTGCGTTGCGGAGCTGGATGTACGCCAACGCGAATGTCGAGTCGAGTTCGACGGCCCGCAGCAAGTGCGCCTCGGCGGAATCGATCTCGAGGCTCTGGATCAGTTCGCTGCCTCGTAGATATTCGCGATAAGCATCAAGAGAGCGGGTCGTTTGCGCTACTATGCCGGGCCGATCTCCGGCAGGCGCACCGCTCACTTGGAGAATGCGCGCAGCCAGCGAGTCGAACACGAAACGGTGATCGGCGTCCAACCCTGACCGGACGATCTCGGTTGCGAGCCGGTCCCCCGACGCCACATCGTGAACCTTCGCCTCGAACGCGAGCGAGTCTCCGTCACGCCGCACGTCTCCCATGACGAGCGTGCCAACGTTGGCCTCCATCGCCATTCGCTGGGCAGCGTCGAAATCGAGGTCGGCAGGCGTGGTCACGTCGCGCCGCCGCATGAGCGATGAGGTACGCTCATCGTCGAACACTCGGAGGTCCTCCCAGTGCGCCAGCGACAACCCCAAGAGGTTCATCGACGCCTCTTGGAGCCAGTCGTTTTCCGGGTCGCCGCTGCGGTTCTCGAACGGGAAGACCACAACGCTCTGACGGGGGTCCCCGTCGACGCTCCAGCCGCGCGGCCACAGGAAGAGAACCGCCGCAGCCGCCACCGCCAGCACTCCGGCCCCCAGCGCCCAGCTTCGACGAGGGAGTGATGCAGCGGGGGTGGCACCGCTCGTGATGGCCACCGCGTCCCGAAACTCCGCCGCCGTCTGTATTCGCTCGCCTGGCTGCTTCGCCAGCGCTCGTTCAATGGTTGTTGCCAAGTCCGACGGAGTATCGGCGCGAACCTCTGTGAGCGGCCGAGGGTCCTCGGTCATGTGTGCGGCGAGAACCGCCTGCACACTCGCTCCGGTAAACGGTGGCGCGCCGGTCAGCATCTCGTAGCCCACGACGGCTAGTGCATAGACGTCGGTACGCGCATCGATGTGCCGCTCGCCCGCCGCTTGCTCTGGAGACATGTACCCGGGGGTGCCGATTGCCAGGCCCGTGGCGGTCAGGCGCTCACCGCTCTGAGCCTCCGCGACCGCACGGGCAACCCCGAAGTCCATGAGGACCGCATGCCCATGCTGCAGCAGAATGTTCTCCGGCTTGATGTCGCGGTGGACCACTCCCTGCGCGTGCGCATGCGCCAGCGCGTCCGCCACCTCGCCCAAGACCTTGCGCGTCGTCTCTATCGACGCACGTCCGTCGGTCGTAAGCCGATGGCGCAATGACTCGCCGGTGACGTACGGCATGACGTAGTAAATGAGGTCGTCCTGTGACCCGGCGGTCAGCACAGGCAGTACGTTGGGATGTTGTAGCTGTGCGGCGAGTTCGATTTCCTGTTTGAATCGCGCGGCGCTCACATCGCTCGTCATCTCGGGCGGGAGCAGCTTGATGACCACCTGACGGTTGAGCGAGGCCTCGGTCGCAAGAAAGAGCCGTGACATGCCACCCCCGCCGATCTCGCGTTCGAGTCGGTACAGGTCGCCGAGTGCGGATTGGAGGCGATCTTGAAGTTCAGCCATCAGCGTCTCACATTTCCAAGCCTACTTTGCCTTGAGCACCCTCGCCGCGCGATTGTATTGCTTCGGCTTCACCCAAAGTATCATACCGTAGCGCCCCTTGCCGGCCATTACAGCATCCGCCGCGGTAACGTTGATCTTCGCGTCGGCGAGCTTGCCGATGTGCCGGTGCACCGCGCCCACCCGGTCGCTGCCGGTTATCAAGAAGCCCTTCTTGACCTTGCTCACACGCCACGCGTTCTGGCGTGCAACCCTGCGAAAGGTCACCATATCCTCAGGGATAAAGTCGAGCTGAGCTTTCCCACCGCCTGCGGGAAACCCAGAGTACGCCAGGAGGCTCACTCCGGCCTCGCGGAGAGTGCCCAGTATTTTGCCGCCCTGTCCCGGGCGGCTGGGGACTTTCATATAGCAGTAGCTTACCTTTTTCACTCGATCCGCCATGGATCACCTCCCGTTGACATTTCTACACCGGTGATCGAGAGATCCGATCGGATCCCTCGATTGCCAGCATAGGCCTGCTGCCTACTGTTCGGTCGCGTTGTTCCACATATAATCTGTGTGCCAGTTACATATCTGGCGGAACTCATTCATGGCGAGCGGATTGTTGGCATTCGCTTCCTGGTTGATGGCGCCCAGCATGTTCAGCAACGTCTTGTGATCGGCTCCGCTGAACGTCAGTAGTCGGCGAAAAATGCCGCCCTGTCGATGCGCGTAATACCCCCACGACGCGATGTGTCCCATGTCAGCGTGCTTCTTGTACAGCGGCGCGAGGATGTCCTCGAAGATCTGATTGGTGCGACCTTCACGCGAATTGTCGCAGGCGTAGTACGTTGACAGCGTCGCATTTCCCACTGCCGAAGGGTCGGGCGTTGACGTGGAGATGCCGATCCAGATATAGTCGTCATGACTGCCGCAAACGGACCCGAACTCCTCTGCCGCATCGGCGTGTTGGCTGGTAAACTCGTCGACGATCTGTTCCCTGGTATCCATCATGACGTCGATGTCAGTGCCGACCAACGCCATTACTCGGCGCCAGGAGCCGCCCTGCACATGCGACAGCCATACCCATCCAGATAGATGTCCCATGTCGACGTGCTTCTGAATGATAGGTCCGAAGACCCCGCGCGCGATCTCGTCGGCGCGTGCTTCGTGACCCTGATTGCAGCGCAGGTACATGCCGAAAATGACGGGTCGTGGGGCGGCGTCCTGGGCAAACGCCGATGGTGCAAGTACAATCATCCCTGCTGCAACGGCTAATCCGATGCGCTTCATGACGACCTCCTTGAGGGAGTTGGAAGACGCGCAAACATGACCTCAATTGGAGAACTCCGCAAGTTGAAACGCACTCGGGGATATCCGAGGAGGGATTCGACGCGAAGCGGCCCCTATCGACAATGCCCAATGAGACTGAGGCGGCACTCCCCGGCACCATCGGTCTCCTCGGAGACGATTATCCCGGATACTTCGCGACCGGCGATACCAACGCGTTGCGCCGCCTGTTGCAAAGAGCGGAGACGGAGCCCGCGTTCTATCGCGAGCTTAGGAGTCGCGTAACGGCGCTTGCCGCGACATTTCGGCCACAGATGGAGAAGCGGAGTTGCAAAGCTCTATTGTTGAGGCTAGCTGGGATCCGAAAGACGTTGACGCCTATTGGAATGTCGAAAACCGATGGGTAGTGCAATGTCACGCCTGGCGTGACATTGCATTGCTGGGGGCAGACGATCACCCACTTCTGCCCTCTTCCGACGCACGCCCGGCGGTGAGCAGACGCTCTGCGAAGTCGAGCCGTTCCTGCACCTCGGCCAACTGTGCTCGTGTGTCGTTGAGATCGTCACGCAGCTCATCGACCTGCCGCCCCAGCTCCGGATCGCTGCCTCGGATCTCCAGCTCCTTTTTCTTGAGCTTGAAACGGATGATAAGCGCGGTGAACGCGATGATCCCAGGGACGCCAAGAACGATGGCGAGTATGTCTTCCGTCATGATCTTTCCTCGGTGGTCGGCCGCATGATTATCGCCTCCTAGGTGGCCCGTCTCTTACCGTACTACGAACACTGGATGACGTAGAGTACGACAAGCTCAGCCGCCCCAACGAATACGCAGAATCGGGCGCCACCTTGCGGTATTTCGGTTATGCCCCGCCGAGCGTATCTTAGTATAGTGGCAGCACACAAATTTCGTGAGGGATAGATGCCAATTGCTGCCAAGTTTTCTAAAGAGTTTTACGCCAAGCTCGGCCACGGCATCGCCGATGAGTTGGTAGACTGGTTCAACAAAGTGGACACGACGTACCGCTCAGAGTTCAGAGAGTTGTTCGAAGTCAACTTCGCACGCTTCGATGCGAAGCTGGAACAGCGGCTTGCGGAGATCAAGGCCGAATTGCGTGAGGAGATTGCGGCGCTCGATCAGCGGCTTGTGGAGTTCAAGGCCGAGTTGCGTAAGGAGATTGTGGCGCTCGATCAGCGGCTTGCGGAGTTCAAGGCCGAGTTGAACAGCAGGCTCTCGGGACTCGAGGCCAGGCTGATCAAGTGGATGTTCCTATTCTGGGTGGGCACCTTAGGGACGGTAGTAGCGTTGATCAAGCTGTAGCGAACAACGAGTCGCGGAACCGATCAATCGGTGCGCTCTACCAACACGTCCGCCCTCCCCGTCGCGTCGTAATGCACTCGCACACGCCACGGTTTGCAACAAACATGGCAGTCTTCCACGTACTCCTGCAGAGTTCCACCGCCCGCGTCTAACGCGAGCGCAACGGTCTCACCGCAGTAGGGGCAGCTTACTTCCGCGCTAATGTCGAGCACGGTGCCCAGGCCATGCACTCAGAACCTCGCGATTTGCTTTGTGTTGCCCGAGCTCTAGAGGCATATCCCCCAACACGCAACTACGGTCCACTCTTACGCCGAGCAAATCAGCGGTGTAGCCCCCTTCGTGTCGCACGCCGTCTCCTGTTTCACGACCAGCTTCAAACATACTCGATTTCTTCACGTCACCACCACTCGACTATCCGTCGGCCAAGGTCGAAAAGAGGATCCGGGACTCAAAAACCGACACCGCGCCCGAGGATCGCGTGGGAAGCCCGAACTCGGTTCGCAATCGCAAAATGTTGCGAATGGGAGCGGGTTCGCAAGGCCTGCGCGAAAGACGGTCTCGATCGGCCGGTGGCGCCCTAGCGCTGCCACGCCGTGGCCGAGATCTTGTGGTTACGTTCCTGCACCCGATGGACACCAACCAGGGCGCTGTCCCAACTGCCCCGAGGTTTCGTGACATGACCGATTCATCCCAGCGCTGTGCCGGTTGCGACCGGCAGCTGGACCCCGACGACCAGTTTTGCTCCAGGTGTGGCACGCCGACCGAGGTCAACGTCGATCCCGAAGCCACCCTCACCGGCGAGGTTAGGTCCGAAGATGCCGATTCGCACGGCGATGATGGCGACTTGACGATCATCGACGAAGTCGTGGAATCAACGGCGCCACTCTCAGTGACCGTGTTCAACGCCAGGCTTCGGCACGTGCTCGGCGCCGAATACGAACTCCTCTCCTTGATCGGCTATGGCGGTTTCGCCCGCGTGTACAAGGCACGCGACCTACGACTCGGCCGGATCGTGGCCATCAAGGTCATTCGGCCCGAGCTGGTCGGGACCGAGTCGTTCATGGAAGGTTTCCGGGCCGAAGGCATCGCTTTGGCGAAACTCCGGCACCCCGGGATCGTCCCCATCTACGACATTCGCGAGCGGGGAGGATTGATCTACTACATAATGCCATTCGTTCAGGGGACAACCCTCGAGTCGCGACTTGGCCGGGCGCGACTGCCGCCCTACGAGTCAAGGCGCATCCTCAGCGAGCTGGCCGACGCCCTGGCGGGGGCCCACGAGGCCAACATGGTCCACCTGGACATCAAACCCGCCAACGTGTTCCTGGAGGGAGATCTCCAAAAGGTGCTGTTGATGGATTTCGGGATCTCCATGGCAGTCGCGGAGCAGGTGCCGGAGTCGTCGGACGCGCCGGTAGTGGGTACGCCGGCGTACATGTCGCCCGAGCAGGCGCAGGGACTGCCGGAAATTGACCACCGGTCGGACATCTACTCGCTGGGCATCCTCGGATATCGCATGCTCATGGGGCGGCCACCGTTCACCGGGCGGGACGACACTAAAGTTCTCGAGAAGCACGTCCTGGAGGCACCGGTACACATCCGCGACATCAATCCCACAATTCCGAAGGAATTTGCGGACGTTATCATGCGATGTTTGGAAAAGGATCCGTGGGACCGGTTCCCTACAGCGAAGAAACTGGGCAGCGCACTCGAGTCGGTGACGTTCTTCGGGACGCGGAGGGAGACCACACCCCATGAGGTGTCCTTGGGCGTGCCCCGCACCATCGTTGCCCTCATCGCCAGCGTCGCGGTGCTCCTCGGGCTACTGACTGGTTTGGCGATCGGCTAATAGCGGCGGCAGATGCCGAAGACAGCAGAACAGGTCATTTCTACTTTGCCGTGTGGCCCTGCCACATCTCAATTTCAGTCAATGACATTACAACTAATATAATAGTTATTAAAGGCCATTATACCGGATACAGCATATTATAATGGTGAATATTTGGACTTATGCTTAACTAATATTATATTAGTTCATATGATGATCAGGAGGTTTTATTGTCCATTATAACGGTTCAAACGACGGACGAGGAGATTCTCCGTGAGCTTGGAGAGCGATTACGCGCGTATCGTCTCCAGCAAAACCTTAGTGTTGCCGTGGTAGCAGATCGAGCTGGTCTGAACCCGAACACGGTGGTCAATGCCGAGGCCGGCAAGAACTCGCGCCTAACAACGATCGTGCGCCTCTTACGCGTATACGGACGTATCGAGACTGCAAACGCCTTCCTTCCTCCACCCCAACTGTCGCCCCTAGAACTCGCCCGGCGAAAGGGCCGTCCCCGTCAACGCGCACGGATGCGCAAGGATGGCTGATACAGTCGCGTGGGCTGAGGTATGGCTCTGGGGTGCCCAGGTGGGAGCCGTCGCAGAATCAGAAGACGGACAGGTCACTTTCGAATACGATCCCGCGTTTCGCAAACGAGGACTTGAGATATCCCCTCTCCTGTTGCCGCTTTCCAGGCAGGGGCCAGTGACGTTTCCAGAGCTACAGCGGGTTGGGGCATTCGAAGGGTTGCCCGGTGTTCTAGCTGATGCGCTGCCTGATCGCTTCGGAAATGCTGTGATCAAGAAATACTTCTCCGATCGCGGCCAACCCGAGAATGCGATGCGCCCCGTGCAGAAGCTCCTATACATTGGGGACCGCGCAATGGGCGCTCTGGAGTTCCGGCCTCCCATCAAGCTGCGACGTGCGGCCGAGCGCGAATCGCTCGAGGTCGCGGAGTTGGTCAAACAGGCTCGGGTTGTTATCGAAGGACGCCCAGACGTCAGCATTCCAGAAATGATGCGCGTGGGCGCTTCCGCCGGTGGAGCGCGAGCGAAGGCACTGATCCTGTGGAATCGCGCTGCGAACGAGGTGCGCTCAGGGTTCGCGAGGCCGCAGAGTGAAGATGAACACTGGATAATCAAGTTCGACGGCGTGGGGGAGTTCGGAGAGCCAAATTCGACTCCTCAGCCATTCAACCGCATCGAGTACGTCTACTCACGTCTCGCCCGCGACGCGGGCATTGAAATGCCCGAGACCTCACTTCTCGAAGAGCGCCAGCACGGCCACTTGCTGGTAAAGCGCTTCGACCGCTCTGAGAAGGATCGCCTGCACTTACACAGTCTTGGTGGTCTCCACCACGTCGACTTCAATACCCCAGGCATTTTCTCCTACGAGCAATTCTTACGTACCGTACTCGCTCTTGGACTCCACTACCCCGAATTGGAGGAAGCCTACCGCCGGTCTGTGTTTAACATCGTGTCTGTTAACCAAGACGATCACGTCAAGAACGTTAGCTTCTTGATGGACAAGCATGGGAACTGGCAGCTCTCACCGGCATATGACCTGACCTACGCTCGCGGAAGCGGCTACACCAGGCACCATCAGATGTCGCTCAACGGCAAGCGCGACGACTTTACTAAGGAGGACCTGCTCGGGCTCGGGGGTGCATTCGGCATAAAGCGGGACGGGAAGGACGTTATCGACGAAGTTACCGAAGCTATGAGCAGCTGGGAGGACTACGCGAAGGAGGCGAAGGTGCCGAGCGATAATATCGATTCGATACAGAGAGAGTTTCGTCTGTTCTAACTGGCGTCCGCGTGGCAACCGAGATCACTCGAGGGAGATCCTATACGCAACCGGCCCCAAACGGACCGCTATTCTGTTGTTGGATGGAGATAAGACGGGCGACGACCGGTGGTATGAAAAATGGGTGCTCTACGGTCCTCGACAAACCACCTCACCTTCCCCGCCCTTCCCCATTGGAGCTGGCGAGCTTCCGACATACATGGCACACACGAGCCCGGGCACCCGCTCGTCGATGGCGATCTCGCTGTGGCCTGTGTTGGAGGAGGTTAGGAGCACGAACGTCACCCCGCGACTTGGCCGATAGATCTCACTCATGTCGCGAAGCGAGCCCGCGTAGGTGCTGTGATCAGCGAAGTACCCCTCCTGCGCGACGACAAAATTACGCAAGTCGCTCCGAAGCGTCGCCGTGGCAGCACGAACCAGGACGGAATCGGGCTGAGCCTCTTGGGCTGTCAACACGGTCGCTGGCAGCAGTACCACACCCGCCAGGCTGATTAGCAGTGTCAATCTGGTCATCTTGGAACCTCCGTTGCTGTTTCCCTAGCAATGCTCGCACGCGCCAGCTCCAAAGTCCATACCCGCTCCTGAACGCAATACAGAACCTGGACGGATTGAAGAGACTCGTCTCCAGAAGTTCCATTCGAGAAAGGGGGAAATCTGGGGTCTTGAGGAGAGCGAGTTGTACCGCGGTCTGGCATAGGTGCGATTACCTGAGCCCGAGTGAGGTCCTGGAGCTCCACCGCCAGGTGGTGGGGCCACTGCCGTCCGGGACTTGGGGACGTTGGAGTCTGCCGTGCGGATCTCGGCGTTTGGCACGATCGCGCCGTGAAGTCATCTTCAGGGATGATAGCTGGCAATTCGGATCGGTCCAGGCAATGAACGAAGTGCAACTCGCCCGCAGAGATGGCTGGCAAACAGCACGACAGCGACTGGAAGAAATTTCTAACTTGGACAGATACGAGCTAGGGCTGTATATGGGAACTTTTCGCTTTCCGTTAACACGTGAGGATGCCGCGATGAAGATGCCTCAGGCGGACCTCCTGACACGCCGCCGCCGCAGTTACTTCGAGTGGCGCTCCAGGGCGTGGATGCGCACATGCTCGACCTCGATCTCATCCTGCCAGCTGCCGAGGACATAGTCGGACCCGATCTCGTACACGGTGAGCCCGATCGGGAGCGTGACGTCACCCAGCCAGATGCCTCTCCGGTCGAACACGCTCCATTCGTTCGCGGGTTCGCTTTCCATCGAGTAGTTGCGCACCCAGAGATTTCCGTCGGCGTCCACCTGGAGCGCGGCGTAGAAGGGCAGCACATCCACCTGCGGCATGACCTCGTACATAGTCTCGATGTTCGCTCGAAACCGCGCGGGCATGGCCGCCAAACGTTGTTCTACTTCGCGCGTAAACATCTCGTCAGTGACCGACACGGGCGGCACGTCCCTACGGATGCTTCGCACAAATCGGCCATCCCAATCGTAGATGTCGATAGCATAGGACTCGTTCGTTCCGACAAAGAGCTGGTCACCGTACGAAGCCCGGCGCGTGGTTCGACCGAGGATGAGACTCATCACGGTCATGCCATCGCCGGATAGGCGGACAAACCGCTCGGCGTCGGGGAACCGACCCAACGAGGAGAGCGAATCCCCGTCCAGGCTGACCATGAGATAGACGCTCGTATCACGATGGATACCGCCCTCCGATGACGGCGTGTAGACGGTGGCGGTCGTGGTGAGTAGCGCGCCACCGACCAGCTCGGAACCGTGCTGCGACCGCCCGCTCCCGGACAACGAGAATGATCGGACAAACTCTCCGGCCGGTGCAAACACGGAAAGCCGCTTGAGCCGGAAGTCCCACACGAGCAGCGAGTCGCGGTGGTTGAAGAGCTTCGAGGATCCGCGGAACTCGCCCGGGCCTTCACCTTCCGCCCCAACTGACCTGATGAAGTCACCGCTCTCATCATAGAACCGCAGCTCGAACGAGCCACTGTTGAGCACGGCGATCGTACCATCAGCGAGACGGGTGGCACCACTAACCCGATACAACTCGTACTCGGGCTCGCCCTCAAAGGCCCCGATTGAAACTGCGGGGGCTGGATCCGCCGTCCATGCATTGCCGGCCTGCCACACGGGCTCGGCGCTCGTGACGATCTCGACGCCGGCGGAGTCAGTCACCGTCGCGGTTCTGTCAGCCCCGCCGCCAGCACCGCACGCGGAGACGGTGAGCGTAAACGCGAGGCAACGCAAGCATAGGCGCATGGTCATGACAATTCGTTCCATCCGTGAGCCAACGGAAACCTTCGGTCGTCCGACAGATTACGGCCATGTCCTTCCGAATCAAGCCGACTGCTTCTTTTCCGCCCTGAACCGAAAGATAGGGTTGCAACCGTGAACACGATGCACAACATACACAGATTGCAAAGCCAGCGGCTCTTGTCGCTCGTGGACGGCCGTTGATTTGGAGTAACACACATCGCGACGACGTCCGTCATCTTAGCGCCATACCGGCGGCAAATAGTTCCACCGCACGAGGAACGCGACCACTAGCAACGCCATCATGGCAAACGCCGTATAGTACGCCCTGCGTATTGGACCCCAATATCTGCGACGCCACGCGATGACTGCGAACCCAAGCACAAACGCAGCGAGCAGGCCCAACGCATACGGCAGCTGAAGCAGCCGACGCATCCCAGGCGTCATCCCAGTCACAATCCCCGTCGCGGACTCGAGCATTCTGGTTGAGCGGGCTACGAACCCGAATCCGAACCACGTGAAGAGCACGCTGAAGATCACAGCGAGAATGACGGCGGTGCGAGACCCAGTAGTGGCATTGCGCCGAGCCCGATTCCTTCGCCTACCCCACCATGCGGCGACGGCAGCCGTGACGGGCCAGACGAGGAACATCAGGATCAAGGGCAAGCCGAGAAGATATGACACATACTCGTTTTTTACTCCGGCATCATCATACCAGTAGCGGCGCTCGAATGCCGCCGGGAAGTCGGCGCCAAAGAAGGGCCTTGCCGCAAACAGGTGCGTCACACGCCCCCGTTGGTCACGCCGGAACGCCACGACCCTGTCTCCACCAATTTCTCGAAATCGTAGAGAGTCGATCGGCACGAATTCAAGTCGCTCCTCGACGGGCAAGACGAGCGATCCGCTTTCAGTGGATCGCAGCACAACCGACGTGGCGAACAACGCGGGGAACTTCTCCACGGTGTAGTGAGCATACCGGGTGAGCTGGTACGGTCCTGCGAACTGAGCTACGTATTCGGGACTCAACGAGACCGGCTGGGCACGTCGAACTTCGTGTCGCTCATCGAGCAATCGCGCCAGTAGGCTGTCCTTCAACGCGGCACCGAATCTTGGGCGACCGCCATTGGCAACGAAATAGAACCCTACGCCCGCGTCGGGAACAATCAGAAACAGACTGCGAACGCCGGACACGCCTCCCGCATGCGTGAGAGCGCGCCAGCCCAGTTCGGTCTGATTAAAGAACCCGAAGGACATACCAGGGATGGCTTGATCGTGCGTAAACTGCTCGGCCTGCATTCGAGCGATTACGGCGGTGGGCAACGCAGACTCGCCGTCGATCCGTCCCGCATTGAGCTGCACGATGAGAAACCGCGCCATGTCCGCCGCCGTCGAATAGGCAAGCCCCACGGGGTAGGGATGAGAGTAGACGTCATCCACAGCAGTGCAGCCGTCAGCGTCGCACAAATGACCCGATGCCATATCGTCGCTGCGCGTGGTAACCACGTCGAGGTAGCTCGTGCTCGTCATGCCGAGTCTCAAGAAGAGGGAATCACGTGCGTACTCGGAGAAAGGGATGCCGGTGGCGCGCTCGACCAGATAGGCCGCGACCGCCATGCCGTGGTTGGAGTACCCGGTAAGTTCGCCCGGCCGCCATCCACGCCGTGGAAGATTCTCTGCGAGATACGCGCCAAGCGGACGGATCGCACTCCGCGATGTCGCCGCGTAGCCGATCATTCGTTCGTCAAAGCCGGCCGTATGGGTAAGCAAGTGGTGCAGTGTAATCGGCTCGGTAAAGCGGCTTTCGAGCGGAAGGTTCGGTGCATATCGCTGTATGTTCGCATCGAGATCCAGGGCGCCTCTCTCGACAAGCGTTAGGGCGGCAGCGGCGACGAAGAGCTTCGCGACGGACGCGACTCGAAAGACCGTGCGTTCCGGGTCGACCGGGACGCCGTCGGAAACCCGCGCGAGTCCGAACCCGCGTAGAACGGCCACGCGGTCGCCGCGCACCACGGTCAGGGCCACACCGGGAACGTCGTAGCGACGCATGAGGTCGAGAACTAGCGCATCTAGACCCTCGAGCGCCTGGGCCCGAAGCGAACTCGTAGGTGTGCCCAGAAGTGCGCACGCCACCCACGCGGTGCCCCAACCCGGGATCCACGCTCTCACTCGCAACGGTACCTCACGAAGCCACGTGTGATCTCAGTCGTGTCCGCCGGGCTCGCGCCCAGACCCTTTACCCATTGTTCTAGAGTCTCCATCCGCAGCCACTCCGCCAGCGTCTCCGGTCGGTGGCCTTGATTCAACTGCCCGGCAGCCCCCGCTCCCACTCCACCAAGGCCTCCCAGCGCGGCTTGAGCTCGGCCATCAGGGCGTGGAACTCCGGCTCGGCCCTCAGGCTCTTGAGGAAGAGGGCTCCTTCACTCAGGTTGGGGTAGTTGATGAAGCCGTGTTCGATGGCGGTCCGCACCCAGCGTATTGCATCGCGCTTGCGGCCCAGCAGCGCGTAGCCGTCCGCCATCATCCGGCACGCGATGTCGTTGTGGACGGTCTTCTCCATCTCCGGCGTCGCTACCCTGAGTGCCTCCTCCTCACGCCCGTCCAGCGCGTAGCTCAGGAAGAGCGCGAGCGGACCGTGCGGATTGTCGGTGATCGCCGTGCCGACCCGGCCAAGGATCTCGGCCGCTTCGTCACGGAACCCGGCCTCCGCGAGCGGCCAGCCCGCGTAGACGTGCAACATGGAGACCTGCGGAGCCAGCGCAATCACGCGGCGCGCAGGCGCCGCCGCCGCCTCACATGGACCGTATATCACTGCTAGATAGACCTTGTTCAATTGGGTGGCCGACGTCAGCGGGTCGATCTGAGCTATCTTCTCGGCGTACTTCCAAGTGTTGCGGAGACCTGAAAAATTAGAGTACCGAATCAGCTCACTGAGGATGTTGAGGTCGTTGGGGCGAAGGCTGTGCGCACGGTATAGGTCCACGAGCGCCGCTTCGGGCTGCCCACGCATCCCGGCCACGAGACCGCGAACGTAGATGGCGAGGTAGAAGTCCGGATCGAGCGCGAGCGCCTGATCCACGAGTGCCGAGGCGCGCGCGAGCCCCTCCTCGGCAGGAACCACGTGCATGTTCACCTGGCTCCAGTGAATATTCGCCTTGGTCGCCAGCAGCAGCGGTGAGTCACCGACGATGTCGATCGCGTCTTCGACCAAGCGTAGGGCGCGGTGCTGATCCTCCGGCGTCCAGTCGTACAACACCTGGCGTGCGCGCAGGTAGCAGTCGTAGGCGACCGGGTCATCGATCGGGCGCTCGGCGACGCCACGCTCCTCTGTGTCGGTGAGGCGTACCTTCAGGGCGGCCACGATCTGCCGGGAGATCTCCTCCTGGATGCCGAACACGTCATCCATGGTGCCCGAGAGCTTCTCGCTCCAGATGGGCGTGTCGGTGCTTGCCTCAACCAGCTCGGCCGTGATGCGCAGTGCGGCCCCGGCCCTGCGCACTGTGCCGGTCACAAGGTGCGTCACACCCAGCTCCCGGGCGAGCGTCCGCGTGTCCTTCGTCGTTCCCTTCAGCATCATCGACGAGTTACGGGAGATGACGTGCAACGCGGACATGCGAGACAGATCGGAGATCACTTCGTCGGTGAGCCCGTCGCTGAAGTATTCGTCGTTGGGATCGGCGCTCCGGTTCACGAAAGGCAACACGGCGACCGATTTCCCTTCGGGTGGCGGGTCGCCCTTCGTCGTCAATCCGGCCGCGAAGGCGCCGGCACTCTCGTACCGGTCGACCGGCGTCTTGTTCAACGCCTTGGCGATGGCGTGCGCGATCGTCGGACTCACGCTCGGCCGAGTCGTGGTAATCGGCGGTGCCGGGTCGGTGACATGTTTTGCCATCACCGCCTGAGCGTTCGACGAAACGAACGGTGGATCACCGGCTAACATCTCATACGTCACGCATGCCAACGAGTACACATCGCTGCGCGCGTCGAGGTCACGTTGCCCCGCGATCTGCTCGGGACTCATGTAGGCGGGCGTGCCGATGGACAGCCCGGTTTCCGTCAGTCGGTCTCCGCCCACGCTGCTCATTGCCACCGCGATCCCGAAGTCGGCAACTAAGGCCACGCCACCCTGCAGAAGAATGTTCTCCGGCTTGATGTCACGGTGGACGATGTCTCGCTTGTGCGCGAAGTCCAATGCGCTCGCAACGACCTTCGTAATCTCCACCGTCTCCTCGATGGAGAGTTGCTTTTCGCGGTTCAATTTCTCCCGGAGCGATTCACCCTCGATGTAGGGCATCACGTAGTAGAGATGCGAGTCGGCCTCACCGGAGTCGTAGAGTTGGAGAATGTGCGGGTGTTGGAGGTTGGCCGTCACCTTTATCTCATTGAGGAATCGCTCACCGCCCAGTACGGCTGCGAGTTCGGGCCTGAGCACTTTGACCGCCACCTTGCGCTTGTGCTTCAAGTCTTCGGCGAGATAGACGGTCGCCATGCCGCCTTCGCCAAGGTGGCGTTCGATCTTGTAGCTACTGCTAAGGGCGGTCGAGAGCTTGGACGTGATCTCGGTCATGGGGTTAAGATGCCTTGCCTAACCTCCGGTGGCTAGCAGGAACCGTGCGTGACGAGCGCACCAGCGCAGCGCCTAAGCGGTGCACTGGTGAACTTGACGTCCAAGGAACACCGCGATGCCCGGGAAGGGATTCGACACAGTCACAACCGGATCTCTGCGATGGACGCATAATTTTGTTCATCACTGCGATCAATTGAGTATGTGCTCTATGTCTATCCATGCTTCTTTGCAGTCGTATGCCAGTCACGATGTATGTACACTTGACGTGGACCACGTTCCGCAATCAGCCATTGATCGATGCTGGCGGCGCAGAGTTTTTGAGACGATTCCTCAAATCCGTAGCCAGCCGCTACGGTGCCAACGCAATCGATGTAGGAATAGTTAGCGACCACATACACATGCTACTCATGTTGCCTTCGGTCATCGACATACCCCGATTGGTACAAGGTCTCAAGGGCGCGAGCGCGCGCGTCGCCAACAGGGACGATATCGTTAAAGGTGAAAAACTACGCTGGGCGAGCGGCTATGACCTCCGCTCCGTATCGCCTCGGGCCGTTCCACGAGTCAGCCATTACATACACCATCAAGCACAACACCACCCCCTTTCTCGCATTCGCGAATAGGTGAGTTGACGCCCACCGTCCAGATCGGAAGGCAATGGAACGAATAATTCTCAGAGTGCAATGGTGTTGTGAGTCGAGGGCTCACAAGCCCTCGCTCGGCTGCTTAGTGAAAGAAGTGCGTCCTCTAAGGACGCTTTGCTCGGCCGAGCGGGTCCTCGTCAGGGCCCGACTCTCTAACGAAGTCCTCGTCAGGATCCGACTCTCAGACGCGAGTGCGTTGCTAGGACCCGACTTTCAACGAAGTTCTCTCAGGGCCCGACTCTCAAATGGGAGTGCTTCGTCAGGATGTGGTACCCAAAGATTCCCGGGCAGCCAACACTTCTTTGAGAGTTGCACGTCTTGGCAAACCATCGGTAGCAAGGTGCTTTGCGACACCGCCTCTTCTCGCCTCCCATCTGCTCGCCAGTATTCCACGGTGGCAGTCGTCCGCATGCCGCTCAAAGCATGTCAAGCACGCTCGACATGGCGTCGAAGTCGTTGCGGCACAACAATACCCGGGGAGAGACTCGACGCGAAACGAGCCCGAGGCGGCCAAGTCGCCGACGGCGAGTGAGCGGCCACGCCAGCAGAACGTCGGCGTGATGCCCATAATCAATCTGCCGCTTGATGGGCCCGGACAGCAGCTTCACATCATCACTCTGTTTCGTGACGTAGCGGTAAACCTTCCATTCGGTCATTCCATCGCTTCGTTTCACTAAATCGAAGGCACGGCGCGTTTGTCCCCGAATTCCCTGACGATCACTGTTACATAGCTAAGTTCGGCGCGCGGCGCTGCTCCACCGCTATGGCCGTGAAGCCCGGGTGCTGGCGGACGGCGAAGTGGAGGTCATTCACGACGCAACGCTTCGATCGGATCAAGCCGCGCCGCGCGGCGCGCCGGAACATCAACCGCCAGCAACACCACGACGAAGAGAACGAGCGACGCCGCTGTGAGCGTAGCCGGATCGGCCGCGCCAACCTCGTACAGCAGGCTTTGGATGACTCTGCCCCCTGCCAGCGCCGCGGCGACACCGATCGCGACGCCGGCGAGCGCGAGTACGGCACCCTGACGCAACACCAGCAGTCGCACGCCCGTGCCCGAAGCACCCAACGCGATGCGCACGCCCAGCTCCTGCGTGCGGCGGCTCACGGCATACGCCACGAGTCCGTACGTCCCGACGGCCGCGAGAAAAAGCGCAATCATCGCCGACAGGGAGAGGGCGAGCGTCATGAAGCGCTCGGGCGCGGTGGCCCGGGCCACGATGTCCCCCATGGTTCGTACGCGTGCGATCGGGAGCTGCGGATCGATGTCTCGGACGACCGCGCGAACAGCACTCGTGAGCGAAAGCGGCGCCACGCTCGTACGGATCACGAGGCTCATGTTGCCCGGCCAGTACGCCCGCTCATCGAGCGACTCGGAGACAGGGACGTACACGATGGGTGTCGGGTCGGCGACGAGCCCCACGTCACGCACATCTCCCACCACCGCGGTGACGGCGTGCCATGGTACAGGCCTCCAAGTGCGTATCGGACGCACGCGTGCGTCGAGAGGATCTTGCCCGGCTAGGAAGCGGCGTGCGAATGCGGCGTTCACCACGACAGTGTGGCTCGGGGACGACCAGCTCGTCGGGACGTCGCCCGAGATAGTCGGGATACGCAGAGCCTCGAAGTAACCCGGCGTGACGTTGACGAACGCCACGACCGGCGCCCCCTCCGCCGGATCAGGCACGCCCTCGATGGACATCGGGTCCCGCAGAAAGTCGTCCGAATAGTCGCCCGGAGTGAGCGGCAACGCGACGGCGCCGCCCGCCGCGACGACGCCGGGCAGCGCCTGTATACGCTCCAACAGCGCGTGGTAAAACCGTGCTTCCGCGGCTTCGCGGCGGTACGTCCTGTGAGGGAGCGCAATGGCCATGGTGAGCACGTTATCGGCGTCGAACCCCGGATCCACGTTGCGTAAACGCCAGAAGCTCTGGAGCAAGAGCGCGGCTCCCACTAGCAGCGCGAATCCGACGGCAATCTGGCTCACGGTGAGCAGTTGCATCGCGCGCCGCTGGCCGGGGCCGATCGGGACGCGCTGATCAACGCGCAGCGTGGATGATCCTTCCGCTCGCGGCCCCGGGCGCAGCACTGGCACGGCGCTCAAGATCGCGCCGAGCAACAGCGCACCCCCGAATGTGAGAACGGCATGTCGCGTCGCGAAGACTACCTCGCCCATCCGTGGAAGATCGGTTGGACCGAACGTCCTCACACCCTCGACCAACCAGGCGGCGAGCGGTACCGCGAACGCGCCGGCGAATGCGCCGAGCACGACGCCTTCTATAAGGAACATGCGTATCCGTTCGGCCCTTCCCGCACCCAGTGCGGCACGCACCGTCATCTCCACACGGCGTTCCTCGGCGCGGACCAGGAACAGACTCGCCACGTTCGCCCCCGCGATCGCCAGCACCAGCACCATGGCCGCGAAGACGAGCCACAGCACGCTCGTAAGATCGCCGAGCGTCGCGTCGTGCAGCGACTCTACGTGAACGGCGAGACCTGCCTCCTGTAACTCCTGCACCGTTACATTCGGGGAGGCCTCGGCCAGGCCTGGGATCAGCCCGTTGAGCTCCCGCTCGGCTGATTCCGGGGAAGCGCTCGACGTCAGCCGCGCGATGCCGGACAGAAAGAGTTGGTTCAGCTGCACTCCGGACATCGCGAAGTCCCGAGCGTACCAGACCTCGGTCTCCGGGCGCGGGAACCCGAATCCACGCGGCATGACCCCCACGACCTCACGGGGCGCACGGTTGAGTTCCACGGTCCGGCCGACGATGCCGGGATCCGCCCCGTAACGACGCGTCCAGAGATCGTGACCGAGGATCACGAGTTCCACCGGAGCGCCGGGCAATCCGTCCTCGGGACGGAACGGTCGGCCCAGCGCCGGCGCCACGCCGAGCGTGGAGAAGAAACTCGGCGTGACGAGTGCGACGCGAACACGCTCCGGCTCGCCCCCGCCGCTCAGCTCGACGACACTCTCGTTGTAGACCGCGAAGTCCTCGAGCATCCGGCTATTGTCGCGATAGTAGTGATAGTTTCCGAACGAATGGCCGGCTTCAGACAAACCGAGCCCCGGCGCGGAATGCATCACGGTCACCAAGCGGTCGGGGTCCGGGTACGGCAGCGGGCGGAGCAGCAGGGCATCCACCAGCGCGAAGATGCCGCCCACGCCTCCCACACCGACCGCGAGTGTCAACGCGCCGGCAATAGCGAATCGCGGAGAACGCCACAAGAACCGGAAGGTGTGCCGCAGATCGCGCAGGACGGATTCGAGCCACAGAATGATGTCCTGGCTGTAGGTCTTTTCGCGCTGCAGGGTCGGGTTGCCGAAGCGCAGCTTGGCTTGTCGAGTCGCCTCTTCGCGACTCATACCCTGGGCCATCAGTTCGTCGGCGCGCTCGGCGATGTGGAAGGCCATCTCGTCGTCGACGTCCTGCGCCAGCCGGTCGCGGCGGAACACATTCGTGAATCGTCGGAGTAACGACATCGTCTTGCCCTCCTACGTGTAACGGAGGACGCGACTCACGCCCTTCGTGAGCCGCTCCCAGCTCTCGCGTTCCTGCGCCAGCTGGCGCTTGCCGGCTGCGGTGATCGCATAGAACCGTGCGCGGCGGTTCTTCTCCGTGGTTCCCCACCCACTCCGCAGCCACCCGTCCTGCTCCATGCGGTGGAGCGCCGGGTAGAGTGATCCCTCTTCGACACGCAGCAGGTCGGAGGAGACCGATTGGATGTGCTGCGTGATCGCGTACCCGTGCATGCGCGGGCGGGCGGCCAGCGTCCGCAGCACCAGGAGGCCCAGGGTCCCCTGCAGGATGTCGTTCTTGGCTTTCGGCATGGTACCCTAGCTAGCTATACCTAACTAGCTACTATAATGGCCGGCGTCGAAAAGTCAATGCTGTTGCCGATCGGCGAACGCATGGCAACCGCGCAATTCTTTCTGAGAGGGGTATCTCTACCGGTTCAAACCTCCTACAAGTGGGAGTCCTCAGTGCCCGGGGCGGGACTCGACGCGTCGTGAACGAGCGGCGAAGGCCGCGATGTGAACAGAGCGGATGGAGCAGCGGCCGCAGCCGCTGCGAACATCAACGCGCACGGGGTTTCCCCCAAGGGATTTTAAGTTTTCGCGCTGATACCGCAAGAAAGGACAGATAGTGCCTAGTCACGCGATTACCGATGGTTGCTATTTTGCTGTTGCGAATCGAGCCGCATGTTTGCGCATCGTACGGAACCGCAGTGGTCACAGCTGTGGACACAGGTTTCCCCCCGTGACTACCGCACATTCCTTGGCTGCTCCGACGCTCCGTTGGCATAGCCGCCCTGGATCACCCCGAGAGGCGCGCTCTGCTACACACGACACATGGCGTGTCCGCCCACGCCTCCCACGCTTCAATTCGGCCCATTAAAAAGGGGGCCGTCCTCACACTAACGGTGTGCGACGAGAAAACGTACATTGCTTGCCTCACATAGGAGGCCTAGAGGGGGACAATAAGGCCAGAGCTCTAGTAACTGTAGCTGACCAGGGGAGAGTAATGTTCGTTCGATTCGGACTATTTGGTGATGCCGTCGTCAGTTCAGGTGGCAAGTGGACCCTAGTGGGGCACGTAAACCTGGTGTGGTCCCGGAAGTTCCCAACCACAGCGCCTCCGTTGGGGCTACTATTGCGCATCGAAGGCGATCACCGCGAGATCGGCAAGCATGTGCTGCGACTGGATTTTGTGAACGATCTTGGAGAAAGACTCGGCGGGCCCGACCCTGTACAATTCGCGTTCGATCGACCGAACGTTTCGGGTTTCCCAATCGAATTCGTAATCGGTGTTACGATCCTCAATCTGCCGCTTCCGAAGGCGGGCAATTACGACTTCACGGTCCGTGTAGATGACACCTATTTGGACAGTGTGCCGCTATACGTCAGGCAACTAGGCGATGTGCAGGAACCGGCAAAAGGTTCCTGATCTGTGGACACTGGTAGGTCTGCCAGGAAACTTCTGCAGCGTTTGCGGGATACTAAGGCTGGATGGATGCCCGAGCAACTAGCGCAAACGCTTGAGGGACATGGCTTTACGAGAAAGAAAGAAGCGCGGCACGGTACGTTTTTTGAGCATCAAGACTACCCCGTCGATACTACAGTCATCATCCCGAGGCACAGGCCTTGCAAAAACTGCGTTGCGGTGAAGGTTTTAAGGGCGGTGGAACATGTGCTTGCATCTGAAGCTAGAAAGGTCCCAGGGCAATGACGAAGGACTTCGACTACTACCTGAGGTTGCCATATGCGAGGCGATGCCGCCTTTTCGTTGACGAAGGCACCAAGTACTGGCATGCCTGGATTGCGGAACTACCTGGGTGTGAAGTTGACGCAGACGACAAAGCAACGGCTTTTGCCGACCTTAATGAGGTCTTCGAGGACTACATCAGTACGAAACTGGAATGGGGAAGCGCGATTACCGAGCCCGTTCGCTGGCCACGTTTTTTGGCTGACCAATCCCAGACGAAGCAGGTGCGCGAGGCCGAGCTGAAGATCGTCAATCTAAGTCCGGCACTTGATGGGTTCGTTGCTGAAGTCGAAGAAGTTCAGACTGGCCAGACTCTTGAACCGGCGGTAACATAGCCAGCTAACAGGAGCAGTTGTCCAAAGTCGTTGAATCGGCTCTTAGGTGCGCGCGCTCTTAATACGACATAGACCAGCAAGACTCGCTCTCCACCGCGCACCCGTTAAACGATTCCTCCCGCGATTCCACCACCAGATCGCACATGACCGCCCACGCCCACGCATCAGCACGTCGGGCAACCGTACGAGCCGCTTTCTGCAATCGTCCCTACTCTCGATCTGTCTAGTGCCTGGGGCACGACTCGACGCGGTGCGACCGCGAGGCAGCGAACGCCGCCGACCGGGAGCGAGCGGATCAAGCCTCGCATCAGCGATGTGCAGATCACGCGGCATGAGTGAGCGACGTCAGTTGCGACGGCGAACAGAGCGCACTGAGCGCCGCTCGCCAACGGCGCAAAAGTGAACTCGCATGGGGTTGCCAATGGGACGGCCCCGAAAGGAGCCACTCCAGCCTGGGGCAGTCTCACTTTGCTTTCGTTGGATCGCCAGATGCCGCTCCAAGTATGCACACCAGATGCAAAATTAGCCCTGGTAGCACAAACATTACGTAGCCGATGACAACGAAAAAGAGCCAGGCTAGGCCGTTAAGAACCTGGCCCTTGTACATCTGTCCGGCACCAGGAATTACGAGGCTGAGTACTGCGGCGACTCCCGGACTCCATAGTCGCTCAGGTCGAACGTTCACCGACGCTGAGCTTGCGCGCCTCATCGGGCGGCCACACTGAATGCAACTCTCAGCCCTGTCTGAGACTTCCCGACCGCAGTCGGGACATTCAACTAGAGACATGTTCTCATCTTAGCCCTTAGAAACAGCAATCACAATTTGTACCCGCTCAAGCTCGATCTACAATTATCCCTCATGTCGCGGGGCTCGTCGTGGTCCGCTAGCCTCACCCGCGCGGCATGGGGATGTGCAAACACTAGGTCGCCGGACGTGTTCTCGGTAGTTCGGTTCTCGAACATCACCCAAGAGAGTCATTCGGCTGCGCTCATCGAGAAGGCGGATAGGCAGACTGCACCATCCGTCTGCTATCCGATAGCCTCGGGTTCAACGGGGGACTTGTCCCAACCTGAGGCCTGCCACATCATGGCAAATAGATCTTCGAGTGGAACCGCATTCTCGTGCAGGTCGTCGAGAATGACCTCTGGCTGAAGCTCAGTTACTTCCTCGAAACCTTTACCTGGCGCCGCATCAGGGCTCCGCCCACGGAAGGTCAGCCGACGGTTGCTGACGTTCAGCCAGGACAGGTACACAACAACTGGCGGCTCGATTTCGGCGCAACCCATCCATCCGAGCGCCTTATCCATCCAGCTACACAAGTCCTCTTGGAGACAGCGTCCATCCAAGAAGGTTCCTTCCGTCCCGAATGTGTAGCAGTCAAGACTTGCGTACACCTCAATACCGCCTTGGCGAAAATACTGGACAAGTGCTCCTCCGCGGTCGCCGATGACTGTGACCAACCCTCCATTGAGGTTGTGTCTGGCTGTAGTCCCCGAACTGGCGATGCCCAGATCGGGTACGAGGTGACTCTTCCAATCAAGTGCAACCGAGTCAATATCGATGCGGTGGCGGGGACCAAGTGGCAAGATATGGAGCAGCACTGCAGGACCTGTATTTTCGATCCTGCCTCCCGTTCGAGCTCCTATGATCCGGTCCACCCGTTCCTGACGGAATTTTTCTGTCGCCTTCAGCCATGCATCACTTTCAAGAAAAGCTTCCCGTAACTCTCCCACGTCCATGATATACTTTCCTCCTGTGCCTCTGCGCCAATACTGCCCTTCCTTGTTCATCCATACAGCGTGCGGCCCGTTGAGGCTTCGAGGAATCTCTAACACGAGGAAGTCCTCCCCATCATCCTGAATCGGGGTGGCCCTGATCGAGGTTAGCGGTGGGTCGAGGTGGTCACGAGTGTAATTTTCAAGGCGTATCACGTCCTGATCAGGATTGAAGTCCACCAGTGGAGACAGCTTGCCGGGGATACCTTGTTGATCCTTTATCCCAAAGATGACTAGCCCACCTTGAGTATTCGCAAAGGATGAAACCGTCTCAAGGAACTTCCGAACCGAGTCGGAGTTCTTCGCTGGTAACTGCCGTTTGTACTCGATAAACCGGCTCTCACGCCAAAGCTCGCCCTCTCTCGTGAGTTGCTTGAGGTCGGGGACGGTCAGTTCGCTTGGATGTTTTCCGAGTATTCGGCGCACCCTTTGCCCCCTCGATTATGACCGCCAGATCCGAAGTGCAAACGACAAGATCGGTGTTCTGACAATGCCGCGACACTAGCCACGATCAACCTCCAAGTACGCTGTCAGCCACAGCCAAAGCACCCATCAAACCTCGTCAACCCCAACCCGCCCCTCCAAATCCCCCAAAATATCCTTGATCTGCTCGAGCGCCGACTCCAGATCCTCGGCGATCTCTCCTGCCAGAATGTGCGGGTCGGGCAGGTTGGCGGAGTCTTCCAGACTTTCGTCTCGTAGCCAGAAGATGTCGAGACTCGCCTTGTCACGGTTGACGATCTCGTCGTGGCTGTACGACCGCCAGCGGCCATCTGGGTTCTGCTCGGACCAGGTAGGCTTGCGGTTGTGCCGGTCACCGGGCCGGTAGCACTCTACGAACTCGTCGAGATCGCGCCGAGTCATGCGGCTCGTCTTCAAGGTGAAGTGCTTGTTGGTTCTTAGATCGTAGAACCAGATCTGCTTGGTCCATGGCTTCTCGCTCGCGGGCTTGCGGTCAAAGAAGATGACGTTCGCCTTTACTCCTTGAGCGTAGAAGATTCCGGTCGGTAGTCGCAAAATGGTGTGGACATCACACTCGTGCATCAACTTCCGGCGCACGGTCTCGCCTGCTCCACCCTCGAACAATACATTGTCGGGAACGACCACCGCTGCCCGCCCGTGGATGGTAAGCAAGCTCTTGATGTGTTGCACGAAGTTCAACTGCTTGTTGCTCGTTGTGGTCCAGAAGTCGGGGCGGTTATACGTGACCGCGTGCTTGTCGGTCTCGCCCTCCTCGTTAACCACGGTGATGCTGCTTTTCTTGCCGAACGGTGGATTGGTGGTGACGACTGGGTAGTGCGTGCTCGGCTCGTTCCGCAGGCTATCGTCGGTTCTTACGGGCGGCTCTCGTTCATCGTCTGCCGGACCTACGCCGTGGAGAAACAGGTTCATGGCGCATAGACGGGACACGCCGTCCACAAGCTCCACACCACGGATGGCGTCGTAGCGCAGGTGTTTCTTCTGGTCTCTGTCGAGTTCGTAATGGTTGGCGATGTAGTTGTGGGCCGAGAGCAGAAAACCTCCCGTGCCGCAGGCCGGATCGCAAATCACCTCATCTGGTGCGGGCTGGATACAGTCGATGATGGCGTCGATGATGCTCCTGGGCGTAAAGTACTGCCCCGCGCCGGACTTGATGTCCTGGGCGTTTCGTTCCAACAGTCCCTCGTAGGCGTCGCCCTTCACATCGGCAGTCATGCTGAGCCATGTCTCTTTGCTTATCAGTTCCACGATCAACTGCCGCAGTTTCGCGGGGTCCTGGATCTTGTTCTGCGACTTGCGGAAGATGAGGCCGAGCATCCCGCCCTGCTGCCCCAGGTGCCGCAGAGTGTTGCGGTAGTGCTCTTCGAGTTTGGCGCCCTCCATGTGCGGCGCCGAGAGATCGCTCCAACGGTAGCCCTTAGGCACGGGCTGCTCGCCACCCGTCAGCGCCTCACGCTCTTCCGACATCTTGAGGAACAGGAGGAACGTCAACTGCTCCAGGTAGTCCTGGTAGGACAAGCCGTCATCGCGCAGAACGTTGCAATAGGACCAGAGTTTCTTCACCAGACGATCGCTATGCTCGCTCAACTTGCCCTCCTTCTGCGACCGCGTTTGCTCGCCCCTTTCTTGGCGTCTTCCATCTTCGCTCTCTCTGTCCTGATGCGTTCTAGCAGGATCGATGCGGGTTCGTCATCGGGGTCCTGGTCGACGAGCTTGCCCTCGAAGGCCCACTTGAGGATGGATTGGCGCAGCCGAGAGGATCGCTTCCGTTGAAGCCCAACTTCCCGCTCAACCGTGTCGATGACGGATAACGATTTCTCGACATCGTTTGAAATACGCTGCTGTTCGGCCTTCGGTGGGAGGGGAATTCTGTACTTGCGGAGATCATCCAGTCCAATGCGCTGATGTCCAGCGGCCGACTTGGCTGCTTCTTCCAACTGGGTTCGTAGTGCCCGGACGGCGAAACAGTGTTCAATAAACCTGCCGCTGAGGTCCGGCACCACACGGCCACGGAATATTCGATCGGGAAACTCGATCATCTTGCCAGCCAAAGGGGGTACTTGAGCACAGTTGCCGACGTATTCCAATGAACCGCTTAGTCGCGTGAACAGGAGGTCGCCTTCTTCGAGGCAGGCCGTGGCCTTTCTAGCCGCCGTCATCGCTAGGTAGCGTGAATCATCGAAATCTATCCTCCCCTGCCTCACCGCACTTGATCGTAACACTCTACGTTCTGTGGGCTCGTCTTGGGCGGTCGTGGCATTTCCACCTTCAATGAGGAAAAGAAGCTGGTCTAGTTGCACCCAACACCACCCCTCGGGAAGCTCAGGTAAATCGGCTGTGTCGGGCGCGGCGGGTTCCTTGTACTTCTTGACAGCCTTGGCTCGCTCTCTCTCCAAAGTCTCGGTGTTGTTTTTCTTGGTCCAAGACGTCCCGGCCTTCTTGGCCTTCTCCTCGGCCTTCGCCCGACCCTTCTCGGCGGCATCTTCGATCCACCGGCGGCGGCGTTCTACCAGGATGCGCTCCAACAGTACGCTCGCCGGCTCGTAGTCTCGACCTTCCCGCCGAGCCAGCTCGGCCTCGGTGGGCACCAGCCTCCCTTCGACCGCTGCCTTCAACACCGATGCCCGATACCGTTTCAGGTTCTGCTGCACGCGCTCCAGCGTAGCGACCACATCATCCAACCGAGTAAGGTATGACTCAATGGCCTCGACGATGCGGTGTTGTTCGGGGAGTGGGATCACCGGAAACGGATATGGCGTGAGTGTTTCAGGTCGGACTCGCATGAGTGAGCCCCCCACACCCGATACCCTCGATGCTAGGAAATTCCTGAAGTGATCCCGTCGCAGGTAATAGGCAAGAAACGGCGACAGAATCCCAGACACCGGAAAAAACGGAATCCATTCACTCGAACCGATTTTTGTCGAATCCGTGTGATTTCCAACAACCCAAACTCTGTTGATACGTGGGTTGATCTTGGAGACTATGACGGCACCGGGCTCCAGGGTCTTCTTCGTAGAGCCAACGTCAGCGCCGAGTACAATCTCGGGTCGTCCCGTTGGGAAACTGGGAATGCTGTAGAGCTCATACTGCGTGTTCGGCGTCTTCCGAGGATCGAGGCTCGTAGACAAATCAACTCGGATATCTCCCAGCGTTGTTAGCTGCCACGAAGCTGGCATCGGGGCAGCACCAAGAACGCTCATGCCGCCAACACCTCATTGAGTTCTTCGATCAGCGGCCGAAGCTCCTCGCCGAACACCTGCACCGCCTTGCCCAACCCGCCTTCCTCGACAAACGGCGTCAAGCTGAAGTCGTCGATGACGATCTCCAGGCTCTGAGCAACATGGTCTCGAATCATCTCCAACCATTGCTTCTGCACCGCAGTGAACTTGTGACCCTTGTTCTCCTGCTGCACCATCCAGTTGTCGAATCGGTTCTCTACCTGCTCGGCGTAAGGAACGAGTTCGTTCTCCTGCTCGAGCGCGAAACGAACCAACGAAACGATGTCCGTCAGCCTCCGCTCGGCGCTCGCGCCCCGTACCCTGTTCTGCTCGATGGTCCGGTACGCTGCCCACAACCGCTCGGGAGTCCACGAGCGCGGCGGCGCGTTGATGGCCTCATGCAGAGCCTTGATGTCCTTGAAGTGCAGCCGCTCGGTGTACGGCTGTGAGTAGAAGAACTGCAAGGCGTCTATCTCGGTCTTGTTCTCTTCTAGGAACTGCTCGAAGTGCTGGACCAACGTTCTCGCTTTCTCCTTCGCCTCGTCGGAGTAGCCGGCCTCGGTCACCTCATCAACGCTGACTTCGTCGATCACCTGCTCCAACGATCGCTTCACCTCTACCAACAGATTCCGAAACTTAGGCTTGGTAGCCAGCGGCTCCACGGCTGCCGTGAGCAATGTCTTAGCCGCCGCATCTACCTGTTCCGGCGTGGGCTCTACATCAGCCGGCAGCCCGTTGTCAACGCGAGCCCTCGCGATCTGCTCGTCGGGGTCGAGCGCCACCACTATCCGGTGGCTGATGGTCCCGATGTCTACGCCGTCCGACACCTCGGCGATCTTTGCCTTCTCCTTCTCTCCACACTGTTTGTCCAGACGTGCAAGACGGCTCGCCAGCGATGACAGGTAGTCGGAGTCGGTCCCGCCCAACGCGATGTGTTCCAGCAGGCCCTTGAATGCAACACTCTTCTTCCGTTCGAGCGGCTGAGTATCGGCCAGCTTCGTCTCGGCCAGGTCCACGCAATCCACGATCACAAAGTGCGTCTTGGTCGCGGCGTCGGGGGTCACGGCCTTCAAGTCGTTCCTGTCGATGATCCTGACACCCCTGCCCTTCATCTGCTCGAACATCACTCGGCTCTTCACCGAACGCATGAACATCACCACCTCGATGGGTTTGATGTCCGTACCCGTCGCGATCATGTCCACCGTGACAGCGATGCGCGGGTGGTAGCTGTTGCGGAAGTCCTGAATCAGGTCGGCTGGTTTCTTAGTGGTCGCTTTGTAAGTGATCTTCTGGCAGAACTCGTTGCCCTTGCCGAACTCCTTCCGCACGATCTCCACGATGTCCTCCGCGTGCGAGTCGTCCTTCGCGAAGATCAAGGTCTTCGGCACTTCCTTACGACCAGGGAAAATCTCCGTCGGGAGCTTCTGCTTGAACGTCTTGATGATGGTCCTGATTTGGTCCTTGGCGACCACGTTTCGGTCGAGTTCCCCCGCCTCGTAAGTGACGTCTTCGTCGGGCTGTTCCCAACGCACTTGCCGAGTTGCTCTGTTGCGCAGGCCAATCATCGTTCCATCACCCGCCTCGACCGTAGAACCTTGCGCCGTGATCCTGGTGCGAATGCGATAGATCTCGAAATCGACGTTCACACCGTCGGCCACCGCCTCTTCGTGGCCGTACTCCATCACCAGGTTCTGCTCGAAGAAGCCGAACGTGTGCTTGGCGGGCGTGGCGGTCAGGCCGACCAGGTACGCATCGAAGTACTCCAGCACCTGCCGCCATAGCGTGTAGATCGAACGGTGGCATTCGTCGATGACTATGACATCGAAGTACTCGGGCGGGATCGCCTTGTTGTAGACAACCGGTAGCGGCTCCTTGGGGAGCGCTTGTTCCACTTCAAAGAGCGACGTTTCCTCACCCGCTGGGTCGAACTCCGGCTCGCCCTGGAGCATCGCGTAGAGCCGTTGGATCGTGGAGATCACGACCTTGCTCGACGCCCCGATCGTGTTGGACGTGAGCCGTTGCACGTTGTATAGCTCGGTGAATTTGCGGTTGTCGTCCGGCGTGCGGAAATTGGCGAACTCCTTCTCGGCCTGTTCGCCCAGGTTGCCTCGGTCTACCAGAAACAGCACCCGCCGCGCGCCGGCAAACTTGATGAGCCGGTACGCAGCCGTGATGGCCATGATGGTCTTGCCCGAACCTGTCGCCATCTGGATCAGCGCACGGGGTTTGTCGTGCTTGAACGAGCGCTCCAGATTGGTCACCGCCCGCAGTTGATTGGGAAACAGAAACGACCACTCCAGCGGCGGTAAGGTCTGGACGCGAGACCGGAGTGTCGAGGGCTTGGTGTCGTCCGCTGCAGTGTAGAAGCCGCCTTTGGGATGCAGACCCTTCACCCATTGTTCCAGGGTCTCAACTCGCAGCCACTCCGCCAGCGTCTCCGGCCGGTGGAACTGGAAGATGCGGCGGCTTCTGGGGTGCGGGTCGAGATTGTTCGAGAACTTGGTGACCGCGCCGGTGGACAGGTAACAGAACGGCAGCGGCGTAAGCGGTGCGTCGAGCTGGTCCGGAAGGCCCGCCGAGTACTTCTCAACCTGCAGCTCCACGCTTCCCAACGGGTAGCCCACCTTCTTGGCTTCGAGCACGCCCACCGCCTGAGCGTCTACGAACAGCAGATAGTCGGCAAAACCGTGATCCGGCCTGAGCTTGAACTCGCGGATCGCCACGCCCTGACCGGACGAGAGGTTGATCTCATCGCGGCTCTGGACAATCCAGCCCGATTCCTCGAGCTGGCGATCGATTTCCTCGCGGGCTTCGTCCTCGGGTTTCACGAAGCTCTCTGGGCCAGCGTTCTCACGATTCTACGCTCTTTGCCGCGTACGGCGCTATTGCTGGGGATTAGACCACACATCGCGTGGGAAACTTAGGGAAAGACTGTGACAATGCGAGGGGGGCTGCCACATTGACGATCAGGGACGACGAGCGAGCGAGAAGCAGCTACATAGAGCCTGGCAGAAGGTACGCGGATGGCCTTGATTCAACTCCCTGGCAGGCTCCGCTCCCACTCGATCAAGCGTGGGAGAGTATGCTCAGTTGTGACAAATCGGATTCTCGGTCAGCCATTTCGCAATTCGCCGGCAGCAATCCTCTAGCGGAACCCGAGTTCCCCAAAACATCAATTCAATGTCACGATGGGCAGCCTGTAGTTCAGAGCGCCGATCCGGATCGTCGAGCGCAAAAGCAGGATCATCTGGATGGATCTCTTGCCCTCTCAAACAGTTCGCGATCACTTCTTGCCTCGTCTCACCATTGAGAGGTGGAAACTCGTCCACACTGGCAATCAGATGTGCTAGATCTTCGTAGTGACGGATAAGCGGTTCAAACTCCGAGTCCTCGTGTAGGAAAAGCGAACTCACTCGGTTCTCACAGCGGCTGCAATTGCCCTCTCAACAACGGTCTCTGTGGATTTGGTACCGTAGCACTTTGCGTTACGCTTCAACTTCGAAGGATTAAGCCGTCCCTCAAGAATAGCCCGGCTGAGTTCAGTCTCGACCTGTCGGAGCGAGACACCAGCTTTCCGATGATTCTTCAGCAGGTCAACAGCAAAGTACTCTGCTGAACAGGCGTCAGGAAACGCTACACGCCTGAGTGTGAAATGTCGTCCGCCCAATTCGACCTCGCCACTACGAGTCTCGTTGTAGACAAGTTGAGAGGCGAACAACGCCGTTGAACCCAGACTCAGCGCGTTCCATTGTTCGGGTCCGGAGAAAACAAATCGACCGCCGTTCAGATAACCTCTCATGAGTTCTTCTCTGCTGGGAGGCACCGGTCCAAACTTACTGCTTTCCGGATGCACGAAGAGCCCGTGAGCCAGAGGTTGCAGTTGACCCTCGGCTACCAAACGTTTCGCCATCCGCGGCGAATTCTTACCATACTTCGCCAGATCCTTGGTACGGTAGACTTTTCCTGGCTTGAGCTTAGGTCTCACAGCAGCAGGCACTTACCCTCCTTAGTTGTACTTATTTGCCGCGGATATAACATACAATAGATTCCACAAGAAGGAAACCCACGATGGGTTTTGAGGTGGATTCTGGGATTGCGCTGCCAGCGGGGCTTGGCGGGCGCCCTCGGCGTGGCGTCCGCGGTGGGAGGGTGACACGGTGGGATCACCTAACTGCTTGTCAATCAACAGCTTAGGGTGTTTGGAGCGAATTTTCGGAACGGCGTTTCGAAATTCCGATCGGCCTTGCCGAAATTCAGATCGGCCCTGCCGAAATTCAGATCGGGCCTGCCGAAATTCAGATCGGGCCTGCCGAAATTCAGATCGGCCTTGCCGAAATTCAGATCGGCTGTCTTGAAACTCAGATCGGTCGTTTTGAAATTCGGATCGGGCGTTTCGGAATTCAGATCGGGCGTCTCGAAACTCAGATCAGTCGTTTCGAAATTCAGATCGGGCGTTTCGAAGTTGGGATCGACCGTATCGAAATTCGCATCGGCCACGCCGAGATTCCGATCGGGCGCTCCCAATTGAGGACCGTCTCGCACGCACCATCAGCGTCGTCCCTGATAGCGTATTGTTGGCCGTCGGGGACGGGGATTCAGTGGTTGACATGACTTGAGCGCTCGGCAATGTGTCTGCTCTGTCCTTCACGACCTTGGCAACGAATGGCGATGTCATTGCGCGGAGCAGCGCGCTGTAGTTGAGCTGGAACGTGATCTCGTCACCGGGGGAGAGATCGGACTCCACGATAAGGTGGTCGCTGCTGGCCCCGAAAACTTCGATCCCAGCGGGTGGAGTGAGACCGTCCGGATCGGTATCCTGTCTCCCAAGAGCCAGGATGGTCTGCGAGATGAGGCGGCGTTCGGTGGCGAGTGGCATCTCTCCGAAAGCGGTTTGAGCGATCTCGCCCCACGGCTGTGACGGCTTGACCTTTGACTCGATCACTTCGCCGATGAGCGTGATGGCGTCGGTGTACAGCCCGTCGATCGGTTTGCGATGGAGAGGCTCGCGACCAAGCAAGATCGACTCACCCACTCGGAGATTGTTGATCCGGCCAGTGTCTGCGCCGCTGAGTGCCCACGGGAGGTTGGCGGAGTTCCCACCTGATACGATGTCCAGTGTCACGTCGAATGCAGCCTCAATCGAGTCTGCGAGCGCGGACAGCTCAGCCATATTCCTGGCACTGGGTGACACGCCGCTACGACAGGCAAGGTTGGTACCGATACCTTTGAGCACGATGTTCGGGAATCGCAGAGTCTCGCGCACGGTGTCCGCGAGATCGTCGGGCATGATGCCTTCGCGGAGATCTCCAAGCTCGATCATGAGCACAATCCCGTGCGAGCGCCTCACCTTCTGCGCGGCAGACGAGAGACTGTTGATAACGTCCAGCTCGGTGTTAAAGCTCACGTCGGCGTACGTAACCACGCGGTCCGCCGTGCTGAGCATAGGAGATCGGATGAGTGTCATCGACGCCGGTACACACGCACGACGCATCGTCTCGATGTTCTCGATCCGGGAGTCGCCGAGCGCGCTCACTCCCGCGCGGAGCATCGCGCCGGCGATCGCGGATGAGCCGAGGGTCGCCTTCGTGACGCCTGTGACCGAGACGCCGCGATGGGCCAGTCGTTCGACAAGTGTGCGGGCGTTGTGGTGGATCTTGTAGAGGTCGATCTCTAACCGCGGCGCGGTGGTCATAGTGCGACGGCGGTCAGTCTCTCCTGAATCTCCGGGAACGCCGAAAGGACCATGTCCACCAGCCGCTCGGATGGCCGGGCCAGCGCATCCGTAGCAGGGATGCCGAGTTCGCGCTCATACCAGGTGATGGCTGCGGTGACCTCGGCGTCGGTCATGTTCTCGTGGTTGATCGTGAGGCCGATGACCTTCGTGTCGACGAAGGTCTCGATGAGATTGATCTCGGCTACCGGCGTGGGCATCACCATTCGTTCGAAGTCGCAGCGATTGGTCCTTGCAGGTGCGTGCTGCAGCACAACGCCGTCCGGGCAGCTGCCTCGGATGATGAAGGACGATGTCGATAAGGCGGGGTGACTGAGCGCCGCCTGCCCTTCGATGATGATCACGTCGGGGTTCTCGATTTCGAACGCTTCGACGATCTCTGATTCCAGCTCACCCGCGCCAAACTGCGACGGAACGGCATCGACCGCGATGCCGTAGCGCGCCCCCTGGATCAAGCCGGTCTGACCGGTGCTGATCATCACCGCTTTCACGCCTCGATCGTTGAGGGCGCGGGTCAGGACGGTGGCGGTGGTTCGCTTGCCGATGGCACAGTCGGTACCGAGCACGGCGATACGTGGGCAGGTGACGTCGGCGATGCGACCGCTGAACATCCGTAGGTCCTTCTTGGCCCGAGGTCTTCGTACGTCGAGGATCTCCACGTTCGCGACGGCGGCGGCCGCTGCAAACTCGGGGTCGTCATTCAGGAACTCATGGAGACCGTTCACGACGTTCATCCCGAGACCCATGGCCTCGAGCACGATGCCGCGCTCGGGTGTCGACAACATACCGCTCGCCGGCGCCATCCCGAAAATGAAGTAGTCGGGTACGCATCCGGCGGACCCCAATGCGTCGGCGAGGTCGCGACAGATGGGGACGCCGCTCGGCTCCTCATCGAGCACCATCCCGGCATCGAGGCCAGCCTTCTCGCTGTCGATGACCGAGAGGATCTCGTACCTTTCCGAGTGACGGACGAGCCCGTTCGCGGTCTTGCCGTCGAGGGCGCCGAAGTTCGCTTCGCAGTAGACGACTGCGGTTCCCACTGGTTCCCGTTCACCGCCGTTTCGCGGCAGTGCGGAGATCGCTATATGGTTTCTGGCGACTCGGTGGTGATCAGCCCGAGGAGCGTACGGCATTGGAGAGGGCGGGCTGCTGGACATCGTCAAGCTGGATACCGGGGGAACTCTGCCAGAGTTGGCGTTCTTCTTGGGCGTAAACCGACGCATGTTGTCTACTCCTATAAGTGGGTCAGGTCTTCTGTTCTGGGATTGGGAGTGGCAGTGCCGCTTCGGTCTGTGGAGCGCCCGTTACGGTAAATTATGGGATTAACACAAT
>JAZDCZ010000002.1:0-2988 GCA_036679605.1 Gemmatimonadota bacterium | reverse complement strand
GGTCTTCGGCAAAGCATCGCGCCCGCTCCCCAACGATACCGTCCGTCCATCCGTGTTCTTAATGCCATTCCTGAAAAAGCCAGATTTCCGCGCTTCCTTGCAGCCGGCAACAGCAGTGCTGGTCACTCTTTTTCTTCCTTTGTGAGACGGGGGGCAATACGGTGACCGTCTTCATTGAAATGGCCCACGATCGGCTCGTTTGGTCACTTACGCTGCCAGGCGGACTGTTCTTCTCGGGATATCTTTGCCGGGTTCCCAACTGACCCGGACGCGGATCGGAACACTATAGACTCGACGTTTCACTCAGAAGCGGCGAGTCTTTTTCTTTGGCCTCGCAGGCATCGAGTGCTGACGGCTTCCTTCCATGGGGCCGAATCGTGCTGGACGAGGATTCGTGGCCTGTGTTACATTGCTCCGTACCCTAGTCTTCGCAGAGAGCCGGTGCGTCTCCAAGAAACTCATGGAGCGGAGAGCCATCGTGCGGACCAACAATTCCATGATCTCTTGTCAACGGGTGCGAGTCTTCCTCTTTTTGACGAGTCTGCTCGTTCTATTTGCCCTCAGTGCTTCCGCCAGGCAATCCGACCTCCATCTCTTCGAGTCCGTGTTCCCCTCCGATGCTTTCTCTCAGCATGGTGCATTGACTTCGGAAGTGCTTGGTCTTCTCCCCGGAGATCGTATCCATGGACAGTTGATTTCGCTGGACTTGCTTCCTGGACTCGTCGTCCAGGGGTGGATTGAGGGAGTCGAGAAGCCAAGGCTTTCAGATGCTCTGGTCTTTGGTTCAATCGAGGGCGTCCCCGGAGGCCGGTTTCATTTTGCGGTGAACGGGACGGTTGCGGCGGGAGAGATTTCTCTTCCGGGAGTGGGGCACTTCCTCCTTCGACCCAGCGGCGACAACGAGAATCATGTTGTTCGTTGGGTGGATCCTCAGCATCGATTGCGTTGCCTCGGTGCGGTTGAGCCTGGCGACTTGGGCGAGACAGGGCGGTCCCCCCGGAGCGTGAGAGGGTCTTCAGATTGCGCGCGGGGCAATCCGCTCTTGATCGATCTCATGGTGGTCTACACCCCTTCTTCACGGACTGCTTTGGGCGGAGTTGCCGCGATCGAGGCGGTGATCGATTCGCACGTTGACTTCACCAACGCGGCCTATGAGCGGAGTGGGGTTGCGCATCGGCTTCGACTGGTCCATGCGAGCGAGATCGCCTATGTTGAATCGGGAAACTCCATCACGGATCTAGGGCGGCTTCGCGATGTGGGCGATGGTTTTCTCGATTCGGTTCACCGGTTGCGGGACCAATTTGGGGCCGATCTTGTGAGTTTGATCAACACGTCCGGCTCGGCGGGAATCGCCTACAAGATGGTTGTCTTGGGGACGGACTTTGCCTCGTCGGCGTTTAGCGCCATCGGACACAAGGTGGGCGGAATCGTGTTGGCCCATGAGGCGGGTCACAACTTGGGTTGCGATCACAACAATGGGCCTGGTGCTGCCCCAACCATCTTTTGCTATTCGTTTGGTCATCGCACCCAGGGTCTGGAGTTTCGGACGATCATGTCGAACTCTCCTGGAACCTATGTGGATTTCTTTTCCAGTCCTGATTTGGATGTGAACGGGCTAGCCTTGGGAGTTTCCGGCGATGGTTGCCCGGCGAACGCAGCCCACAACGTGCGTTCGCTCAACAACGCGGCAGCGATCGTTGCGCAGTTTCGCTCTACGGTGGTTCCCGAGGAGATCCATCTTGTTTGCCGGTACGGAAACGTGAACGCCGCCGGTGAAAACACGGTCGACGTTCTCTTCATCAATGGCTCGGCGGGTTTTGGTGACGAGAGGGAAGTGGTCCTCGGGGAGAACGAACCACTTAAGGTCAGCATGGCTCTCCCACCCTCAATGCCGGTTGAGGCCTCCTTTGTTGTTTACGTATTCACGGTGCTGCCAGATGCCGCGAGCCCTCGAATTCTTCCCGGTGGCATTGGGACCTATTGTCTGCCGAATCCCATTACCGATCAGAATGCAATCGGATTGCGAGCAATCTTCAACAACAAGGGATTCAACAATTTCTTGGGACACGCGACTCGTCCGTCTACTCCGGCTCCGAGTGATCTTGTGTGCCTGCCCCAGGGTGCGCAGAGAACGGGTGCGGTCTTTCTGCAGGGAATCATCGACGATACCCAGTCGTGTCACGGCTTGGTGGCGGTGACGAACGGAGTCGTGCTCCGCTTGGAGTGAGATGGAAAACTCGGGACAAACGATTGGAGAAGATCATTCAGGCTTGGAGCGGTTTGCCCGGAGGCGGTGAAGTGTGCTATCGAGCATCTAACCCGGCTCTAAGATTGCTCAGGCGTGTAGTCGCCGTGGTGGCCCGACCGAGCACGCGAAGCGGTGAGGTTGAATGCGTGGGGCGAAGCATGGAACCAGCGGTACGCGGGATTGGCGAAAACTCCACGTAGGCGTCGATGAACGCGGTTTCGTTGTTGCGCAGTGTTTGACCGAGAGTGGGGTGGATGACGCCAGTGTCGTACCCCAGCTACTGAGCCAAATCAGTGGTCCGGTCAAACGCTTCACTGCTGATGGCGCCTAAGATACGACGGCGGCATACGATCTGAGAAACAAGAAACCCTGCCGGGGGTAGCGTAGGGCCTGCGCGCCAGGCGGATGGAGGATAGGGGGGAGCGCCGCTTGATCCTGTCGCGAATTGGATTCTTGAAAAAGCTGAATTGGCGCTCGGGGTTCGACGACCGTCGATCGAGTGATCATATCGTGCCCGTTGTACTCGAAGGCTGGTTTAATGGTGCCGGTCTACTGCTCCAGGATCGTCGGCTTCGTGGCTGCGTACGCCATTGCAGATCTTCTTCGTCCTACGGACATGGGAAGAGACTGCTCACCCTTCTTGTCCATGTCATACTTGGCTGGCGACGGCTCTCCGATATCCGGTTCTATGCTCATGATCCCCTCGTCAAGCGAGTTGTCGGGCTCACTCAGATCCCTCA
>JAZDCZ010000199.1:0-2150 GCA_036679605.1 Gemmatimonadota bacterium | reverse complement strand
AGCGGCCAAGCTCGACGTTGTTGATATGGGGGGCGGTGCCGTTCTTGAAGACAAACACCAACTCGTGTTTCGAGCGGTACAAAGAGCCCATCCCGCCGTTGTCCTTATTCCAAATGCACAGGTTCTTGAGTTCCGAGTAGACGGCCCGGCCAGCATCGATAAGCTCACCCATGTGGCGCCAATCCATGCAGACAAAATGAATCGAGCCGTCTGTGCTGACCCGGGCAAGATGCCCGAGACAGGTCGCAAGGAACCCGGTGAACTCTGCCCGCGACATCTCGCCCGTAGCCATGGCGAACTCGCGGTGCTTGATCGCCCCTGATCCGCACACATGACCGTCGATCGGCACGTTGTAAGGCGGATCGACAAAGATCACTTCGGCTTGTTCGTTGCCAAGCAAGTGCTCAAACGAATCGTGCCGGGTCGCATCGGCGCACAGCAGGCGATGCGACCCGAGAATCCACAGGTCTCCCGAACGTGTTACAGCCGGGCGCAAGCTATCCGGTTCAGGAAGCTCGTCGGCCTCGTCCCAGCTTTGAGCATCAGCGCCCTCGAGCAGCACATCGATCTCGGCGGTCTCGAACCCCGTAATAGTCAGGTCAAAGTCAATGTCGAGTTCTGCCAGGTACTCAAACTCGACCCTCAGCAGATCCTCGTCCCAGCCGGCGTTCTCGGCCAGCTTGTTATCGGCGATCACATAGGCTCGCACCTGGGCCTCGCTCATGTGATCGAGACAGATCGTCGGCACCTCGCTCAGCCTGAGCAGCTTGGCCGCCTGCAGACGGCCGTGGCCGGCGATGACGCCGCCGACAGCGTCGATCAGAATCGGATTGGTAAACCCAAACTCGCGTATCGAGTCTGCAATCTGGCCTACTTGTTTGTTTGAATGCGTACGCGGGTTGCGTATGCGAGGCCTTAACTCGGTCAAGGGTCGCATATGAATTTCTGGACTTGAGCTATGTCGCTTCATGAAACCTCCTAGGTTGGATGATGTAGGCACGTGGGGACACGCGCCGTGTTACGGACACCGGGAATCGGCATCACAGATTTGCTGCCTAACTTTCGTAGCCAAGCAGGCGAAAGCAGCACGACGACGAGCTGCTAGAGGCTAGGCGAGAGATCCTCGAGCGCCGGGCCGACCCGTGTCGTGCCCAAGGAGGGCGTGACATCTCTGAGAAAGCCGGCGTGGAAACCGTTGGGACTAAACAGTCACCGCAGTCTTCTTCAGCAGCTTGAAAAAGGAGAGGCTACGAAAACTGATCTACAAAACGAGAGGCCTTGGAGTGGGGTGCGTTGTACGCACTTCCACACCTAACAGTATAACAAATAAGGATATGGCCTCATCCCCCTTTAGACACCCTTTAGACACCCCCTGGACACCCCTTTGACGCGCAAATTCGATTTCAGACTACTGAGGGGTGCCGCTCAGAGCCGATTGGATAAACCAAGTGTCAATCGCGGTGCGCGAAGAGTGGTATTGCCCGCCACTTTCCCACATCGGGAACGACGTACCGAACTTCATAATCATCTGCCACCCCAACCCCGTGTACGCCTCAATCTCGCTGATCGTAATTAGGTTTTCCGCCGATCGGTTTGGCTCTCCCGCTCGCGGAGATATTTGAAACACGTAGGTTACGGTATTCATCCCTTCAGCCATAACTTCTCCTCACATGCTATAAATTCGAATTTTGAAACCGGAACTGAATCCACTTTGACGTTTTTATCTTGCACTGGCGTTGTTGCATAATTCCCCTGGTCCGGGCCGAAATGCTACGCAATGAGGCATGCGAACACGCCGAGCTGATGGGATGGACTCCTCCCGTGACTTTATCGGCATCGTAGTGCCAAAGTCACCTTACGTCCCGGGTTACCCGTGGAAGGAGGGTATTGTCACGTTAACTCCATCCGGGCGAATCTCTGCGTCTCGGCGTCCAAGGTGACCCTTGCCGTCTAGGCGTACGTCACCTCCGACCAAGCAAGGAATGCTCGTGCGCGAAACAAACGAGCACTCGTTGCACGCAGCAGATGACGACCAATGATCAGCGACAATTACTTCTTTCAGTTGACGACAATTACTTTTTTCAGTTCTACGCGGCGTAAGGCTTGCAAATTCAAGGACTTCGGCCACCGGTGGTCGAATGGTGACGGAT
>JAZDCZ010000198.1:0-4942 GCA_036679605.1 Gemmatimonadota bacterium | reverse complement strand
CAGACGATTCTGAAGTATGCCGCCGATGTCTATAAGGATCATCGCGAACGCATCAACGCTCTGAAGGTTGACATTCGACGCCTCTGTTCGCCGCCGAAGATCAAGACGAAACGGCAGCCCAAACCGATGAAGTCGTCACACTTCCTCGCCCTGCTCAATCACTGCAAAAAGAACCAGGATACGCAGTGGACCGCCCTCTTACTCGTCGCCCTGAACTTCGCAATGCACGGGGCCGAGGCGGCGGAGGTCGAGGTCTCAGATTTTGACTTCGATGATAGCACCTTCGGGAGCAGGCGCACTAAGACGGGCGTGCCCAGGGTTGGCATGATCTGGAAACGAACCGAAAAGGCGATTGGGGCGTATCGCCAATCCGACGAGTATCAACACCACGAGAGTCTCCTGTTTACGGATGCGAAGGGGAAACCGATCACGATCTACGCGATCAACCGAAAGATCCGCCGAATCAGGAAGGACGCGAAACTCGGGGATTCGGTTGTGTTCGACGGAATACGAGACTTGACGCGAACGAAAGCCGGAGCCGAAAGCCGCATCGCCATCGCCTGGTTGATGGGACATACCCTCGGTGAGGACGATCAATACGCTCATCGGGATCCGCATGAAACAGCCAAGGTGCTGGCGATAGTCGAGCGGGCCGTTTTCGGCGAAAAAGGAAGAAAGAAATGACCTCCGTCTCAATCCGGTAGCGAGGACGGCACTCGAAACGAATCAAGGTGCAGTTCCGGCTGCACATCCGTAACTTCTCACTCCTTCCGCCGAAAGAGAAACGGACGCACCCGCTTGACGAGGTGCCCCCCTCGATGATCATCCTTGCGGGCGAATCAGTCGCGTGGCGCAGACAGTGTGGAAGATGGCATGATGATGTGAGATCAACCCGCGTGTGCCCCCTCGGAAGGACCAACTCTCGATGAACCCACAGAGCCGATATCGTGGTTGCCTGCTGGGTTTGGCCGTGGGCGATGCCCTGGGCACGACCCTTGAGTTCTCGCCGCCGGGTACCTTCGACCCCATAGACGACATGCTCGGTGGCGGGCCATTCGACTTGAAGCCGGGCCAGTGGACGGATGACACTTCCATGGCCCTGTGCCTTGCCGAGAGCCTCGTGGAGTGCGACGGGTTCGATCCTACCGACCAGATGCGGCGCTACGTTCGCTGGTGGCGTGAGGGCTACATGAGCAGCACCGGTGACTGCTTCGACATTGGCAACACGGTTCGCGCCGCCCTCGCCCAATTCGAGCAAACTGGTGATCCTTACGCCGGTTCGACGGATCCGAGAAGCGCCGGTAACGGATCGATCATGCGGCTCGCTCCCGTTGCACTCTTCTCCGCCGGAAGACCCGGCGACCCCATCGAAAGGGCAGCCGACTGTTCCAGGACAACCCACGCGGCGGTCACCGCGATCGATGCATGCCGCTATTTCGCCGGTCTCATCCAAGGCGCAGTCTTGGGTACCTCAAAAACGGAGCTCACCTCCCCACGGTACACGCCGGTGCCGGGCGAATGGGATCGGCGACCGCTGTGCCCAGAGATCGACGAGGTGGCATGCGGGTCGTTCAAGCGCCGGGAGCCTCCGGAAATCGTCGGAACTGGCTATGTGGTTCGATCCCTCGAAGCGGCGCTGTGGGCGTTTCATCGCGGATCATCATTTCGCGAAGGTTGCTTGCTCGCGGTGAACCTGGGCGCCGACGCCGACACCACCGGTGCCATACTACGGCCAGCTGGCTGGGGCGTACTACGGCGAAGCTGCGATACCCGAGGAGTGGCGTTGCAAGCTGTCGCAGCATGATCTGATCGTCGAACTTGCCAGCCACCTCCATTAGGCTCCGACGAGTTCCCGGAAACACCGCATCGCGTCCCCGTCCCAGTGTTCGTTCTCTAACAGCCAGGACGCCAGCTTCTCCATCACCGGGCCACACCCCTTGTGAAAGCTCTTCGTGCCCATGACCCTGCGGATCACGAACGTGTTCAGAAAGTGATTGATGTGGAACGGTTGGATGTGGTCTGGGCTGAATATGTCGCAGAAACGGTTGTCCTCGCCCCACTCCTTGTCGAAACGCTGTCGCTCGAATTCGTTCAGGTCTTCATGACCGTACTCGTCGAGGGACTTGCGAAACAGATCGATGACCATGAACGGGGACGACATGGAGCGGCGGTTGCCTTCGCCAGTTTCGGAGAGGAATTCACTGAGTGCATCTCGAATTGTGATCATCCTGTGACGGAGCCCCCTTGATCAATTCGGTCCAGCCAGTCCTTGAATTCCTCCCGCGAATACGACGACAGGCGGCTGCTGAGGTCGTTGTCGTTCGCCAGGGCAAGCATGTTCTTCAGGGCAAGATATCCGACGATAGCGGACTGGAAGGCGTATTTCGCCTGGAAACCGATCAAGTCGTCTTGGTCTGCGTCGGACGTGGCAGCTTCAGGTCCGAAGCCAGGTTCGATCTCATGGATGGTGCCGTGTAGACCCTCCAGACAATGGCGAAACTTTTCCGCCACGTAGTCGAGCGGTGGGCCGGTGCGAAGCTCGTCGGCTTCGTAAGCGTCGTCGTTCGGCGGACGAAAGAAATCGTTAGGATCGTTCGAGCTCACATGTCATCTCCGTTGCTACTTTCGTTTGGTTTGCATGTCCCAAAGGTTTCGAGGTCTGGCGAGCGCCTGCACGTAATCAACCAGCCCGTCCGCAACAGCGTTTGTACTTCTTCCCGCTTCCGCATGAACAGGGATCGTTCCGTGACGGGCACTGGACTGTGGACTGCCCATGTCGTCTCAGACCAGGGCGTCGGCGAGGACCGACCATCGTGATCCGCGACGACGCACCCCCAGCCAAGGCGCAGCGAATGATGATAGAGGACAACGCCGCGTGCTCCTGATGGTCGAGGTTGTCGAAGTCCACTTGGTCAATTCCGTTGGCTCCACCTTCCAGTGCATGCAGTATGCTCTCCAACGCATCGGCGTCGATGGGCAGCGGGGCTCCCGTCGTGATGCTCATCTCGGGTAGTACGACGAGATGGCATCCGAACACAACACCCTCGGATGCCGTGTTTCCCAAGCCTTCGTCAACGATTGAACCGCCGTCACTCCGCAGCAAGTCGCGGCAATTCACGCCAACGCCCTTCGCCATGCCCTCCACCTGCAACAACGAGTAGCGGGCATGCGACATCGCCTCCAACAGTAGCATCTCGTCGGAGCCAGAATCGTAGGGCTGCTTGGCGAGAAACCGGCTGATAGCGTTGTGCTGCCCACTCCAGCCCTGGTAGAGGCAGTAATCCAACAGCACCGACGACTCGTCTTCACTCTCGAAAACCAGCGTACCATCGACAATGAAACCCAGCTTCTTGCTGCATCTGGTGACGGTCTCCTTCGACAGGCTGCCGAGCAACTCGCTGTGCAACTCCCGCATGGTGGCCCGAAGCTGGCGGTAGCGCTCCAGCAACGCCGCCCGTTCGATCATGAGCTTCGCATTCATATTGGTCCTTCCGTTGGACGGTCCAGCCGTTTGTTTCCGTGCCCATTGTCTTTTCCACGGGTCAGGATATACATCAAGATTCCTCAAGACTCCGTTGCAGTCCGGCCTTTCTCTGTTCGAGGGAGGCGACTTGCGCGTTCAACGAGTTCAACTCTTTGTTGACCAGTGTTAATTCTCTCTTGGTCATTCTCTCCTTAAGGTAGCTGCTTCCGTGTCTTTCATCCACAAGCGTCTCTACTTCACTCCGGAGCAGTCTCAAATACGGGTTGCCGAACATATTATTATTGCGGTATTGCAGCTTATGATCTTTGATGGCATCAATGATTTCCTCTTGTGTGAGTCCGAATTCTTTTCGAGCAGACTTATCGCTAAGAGTAGCCCCCTTCTTAGACCAAACAGAATCTGTTTCTCCGAAATACATCTGAACCACTCCTTCCTAAACACGATGAACACAGCATTCTTTTCCGATTATCCAACTATGTGTTGGTAAGACCGTCCCGCGACGAAGCTCGCGATGCGTTCGAATTCCTCGCCAGCCTGATCGGCCATTGGTTCACGCTGTCTCCAAGTAGCGTCGTCCATTACTTATATCCTCTTGGCGAGTCACCAGCAGAACACGCTCTCCCTACGTTGCGTGAGGCAGGCTCCCCTTCACGTCGGGAAGACCAGCGAGGAAGATCGCGTCGGGCTGACGATGGTGAAATGCCTGGAACACGAACTCATTCCAGCCGTTCACCGACTTGCCGAATTTCATCAGCCCGTAGAGGTCGTGATGCGTCTCGACATCGCCTCCCGCCAAGAGCGACTTGTTCAGGTACGCAGTCCAATCAACCTCCGTTGACTCCGTTAGGATGTACGGCGTCGTGACGACCACGTGATACTCCGTCAAGTCAAACAGCGGCGGGCAAAGCCTGACGTACCATAGCTGCCCTTCTTCTCCGGCGTAGCCCGATGTGGGATGGCAGGTGAATTCATCGTTGGTGACCAATTCCCGAAGAATGCACTTGGAGTCGCCGACGGTTCCGCCGTGTGCGTAGATGCCCATCCGTGATTCCTGGAAGCGTCGGATGATCTCAATCATGCCGTGATCCAAACCCAGGACATCGCTCACGTCCAACAGGCACGTTCCAATGGTCTCGTCATCCGGCCCGAAGCGACAATCAAAGAACGCCCATGTGGTGAAGTAGCTTCCGGTCAGCGGACTCATGGGCGGTCCGCCGGGCATGTACTCGTCCTGGGCAGCACCGGCGATTTCGTAGTACGGCTCAAATTCATCGAGAACCGATACGCTTTCCGCGAAGACGGAGAGTAGGTTCTGAGCCGCAACATACGCGGCGTGAACCGGATCTGTACTGGTTCAGCGTGAATTGGACAATCCGCCCTTGGTGCTAAGCAACTCCCCGTCACGCGCGTGGCGGGTTCCTTGGTTCTCATCTTTGCCTCCGGCGGGAGTGCTCGGCC
>JAZDCZ010000197.1:0-2401 GCA_036679605.1 Gemmatimonadota bacterium | reverse complement strand
AATCAAAGAGGTATTCCCGAAAGTTGCGGCCGGCAACGGCTACGGACTGACTGAGACTTCGTCGGTTACGACCCTCAACGCAGGCGACGACTATCTGCGCAAACCGGAAAGCGTTGGGGCGCCGGTACCCGTTTGCGAGGTGAAGGTCGTCGATACTGCCGGCGTGGATCTGCCGAACGGGGAAGTCGGTGAATTGTGGATCAAAGGGCCGAACGTTGTCAAGGGCTACTGGAACAAACCCGAGGCAACCGCGGAGACTTTTACCGAGGGCTGGCTCCATTCAGGTGACCTTGCGACAATCGACGACGAAGGCTTTGTTGCCATTCGCGATCGCGCCAAGGACATGCTCATACGCGGCGGCGAAAACATCTACTGCGTAGAGGTGGAATCGGTACTATACGACCATCCCGCGGTCATGGATGCCGCTGTGGTCGGCATTCCCCACCGCATATTGGGCGAAGAGGTTGGTGCGGTTGTTCAGGTTGCGCACGATCATACGGTCAGCGTCGACGAACTTAGAGATCACGCGGCATCGAGGTTGGCAGGCTTCAAGGTGCCGATGTGTATCGAAATCCGTACCGAGCCACTCCCCCGCAACCCTAACGGTAAGATTCTCAAGAGCGAGTTACGCGAGGATATGGTCAAATATCGAACAGATACCGGCGCTCAAGATCATCGCTGATCGCCAGTATCTAGAGCATTGTTAATCCCGGGTGCTGTCTTTCTCGGCAGTCGCGGGACGCAGCATGGCGAGTAGACCTGAAAGGCCCACCCCCGAGAAGATGAACAAGAGAGGGAGGATAGGGATTCGGTATCGCATCTTGCTGACGAACAGGGAGTAGCCGAAAGCGAAAGAGAGGATCGCGCCGAGCAACAACAGGGATTCTGCCCGACGACGTTGCAGGGCGAAGCCTATGCCTATGATCGCCAGAACCAGTTCGCTTCCGAACGAGATTGTGCTCACGGTGTCGCGTAGACCGCGGGGAAAACTCGCCTTGACCGGCAATCGGTTGTCGTGGGCATGCATCTCTACGCGCTCCTCCGGTTTATCGGTAGCCAGCCGAGTGGGGTAGAGTTCCCAGAACGCGACGAATTTCTTCGCGGTTACTTGAATCAACCATTTTGTGTCGTGGAGAGCCAGGTTGAGCATGGCGCCGACCACGTTTTGCCGGGAGCGCGCCGCTTCGGCCACCGGCGTGCCGGGGACACCGGCGGTAGCGATCGGGCTGAAGCTGCCGTGTACGCCGTAGTTGCGTAGCGACCAAGGGGTGAGGACCAAGAGAAATGCCGCGAGCAATACCGCTGCGTGTAGACTGCCTCGCCGTATTCTCGGCACACGTGCTCGCGCATAGGTCCACACGAGCATGAGGGGCAGGAAGAAAAGCGATACCTGGCGAAGTTGCGCGGCCAATCCAAGCAGAGCGCCCACGGCCGCACTGGCTGCCAAACGTTCATCTCGCGAAGCCTGCACTACGAGCGTCACTGTAAGGAGTACGACGACCGCTGCGATGGCCTCGGGGTAGAATAGCGTCGATGAGACTGTTACCAGCGGGTCGAGCGCGACGAACAAAGTGGCCATTGTCGCGGCCCGTAGACCGAAGAACCGGTCGGCCAATCGGAATGTCAACCAACACGAAAGAGCGGCAATGATTCCGTGGACGATACGCAAAAGCACTAAGGGGGTCGGCGTGAACCGGAGAAGAAATGCCAGGTATACCGGATAGGCGGGAACCCGTTTGAATTCGATCCCGAAACCTTCACCGGCGAGAAGCCGTCGGGCTGTGTCCACGTACTCGGTTTCGTCGGCGAAATGGAATTTGCTTCCGAGGGCGACTGCGGCGGCAACACGTGCCAACACGGCTACACCCACCAGCGCGATGATCAGCTTGCGTTCCCTAGTCACCAGTACCTACGCATGGGAACATCATATAAAGCCGGATCGGTCACGAAAAGCGACACTCAGATGATTTCGTGTGCTCTTTCGTACGCGTCAATTTTGTTCTCGTGTCGTAGTGTCAGGCCGATCTGATCCCAGCCGTTAATCAGGCGTTCGGCTCGAGACGGATCGAGAGGGAAAGTAATCGTTTCACCGTCGGCCGTTTCGATCTTCCTGCGCGGGAGATCGACTTTGAGTTGGTACCCCGGGTTTGCTCGTACTTCCGCGAATAATGTATCGATCGTGGAGACGGGCAATACGATCGGCACGATCGCGTTATTAATGCAGTTGTTGAAAAAAATATCGGCGAACGATGGGGCGAGAACGGCGCGGAAACCGTAGTCACGCAGCGCCCAAGGAGCGTGTTCGCGGGAGGATCCGCAGCCGAAATTGTCCTTGGCCAGCAATATCGATGCGCCGCGATAGCGCTCGGCGTTCATCTCGAAATCGGGGTCGAGAGACTTG
>JAZDCZ010000196.1:0-2397 GCA_036679605.1 Gemmatimonadota bacterium | reverse complement strand
AGGACGGACGCCAGCTTAGAAACCGCCGCAATGTCACCGGCTGTAACCTCCGAGATGGACTCTTGCGACTCTCCCCTGACCTCCAGGACCTGGCCCACGCGCTCGGACTCGTTGGCGCCTGTGTTCCACAGCTGCGCCCCGCTCTTCAACGTCCCGCTGTACACGCGGAAGTAGGAGAGCTTGCCCACAAACGGGTCCGCAGTAGTCTTGAACACCAGGGCCACAAGGGGCCCGTCGCTATCGCAAGACAGTACTCTCTCCTCTTCCGAGTCCCCGTTGGCCACCACGGGCGCCGATACGTCCGAAGGTGACGGCATAAAGTCAACGATGGCGTCCATCAGCTCCCTGACGCCGATCCCCGTGGGTGACGCGCCCGCCAGGACAGGCACGATCGCCCCGGAGGCGATGCCCTTTCTCAGACCGTCGGTGAGCTCCTCCTGCGACAGGGGCTCCTCTTCCAGGTACTTGAGCATCAGGTCGTCGTCTGTCTCGGCTACCGACTCAATGAGCCGCTCGCGAGCGGTTTCGAACTCGCCCTGAAGCGCCTCGGGCACATCGCTGTCCGGGTCCAGGAGGCTGACGACCCCCGAGAAGTCGGCCTCGGCGCCGACACACAGGTTGAATGGCACGCAGTGCCTCCCGAACTTCTCCGTTAGGTCATCCAACACCCGCTGGAAGTCCGCGTTCTCTCGGTCCATCTTGCTGACGAACACCATCCGTGGAAGGCCGCGCTCGTTGGCAAGGTCCCACATTTGCTGCGCCCCGACTTCCACCCCCGCGGGGCCGGCGACGACGATCACGGCCCCATCGGCCACTCGTATGCCCGACGCTACCTCCCCCCGGAAGTCCGCGTAGCCCGGCGTGTCGATGACGTTGATTTTGTGGTCGCGCCAGGGGCTTGGCACGATAGAAGTCTGTATGCTGCCCTGGCGCCGCTTCTCCTCCGGCTCGTAATCGGAGACGGTGGTCCCGTCCTCGATCGTGCCGATACGAGAGGTCACGCCCGCGACGTCTAGCATCGCCTCCGACAGAATAGTCTTGCCGGCACCGCCATGAGAAAGTAGCACGATGTTGCGCAGGCGCTCAGTTCTGATGTCCGGCATATGGGGTCTCCTCTCCGCGTGGTGCCTCGGCTTATGGGCCCATTGTAGTGAAACCACCACCCCTATGCAACGCGGTCCACACGAGAGTGGCGCCGGGGATGCGGTGGCGTTCTAGAGGAATGGCGGCAGGAGGCCCCGCGCTCCGGCGGGGCGCCTCAAAGTTCGTATTCGCCTGGGGAACCCATCAGTCGGCTATGGCATCACCTAGTCGTTAGTTACGCCTCATATGATGGGTAGAGGCGCCTTAGTTTGATGCCAATTGACCTTGGAGCAGTTGTTATTCCGGGGATCTTCCCAAGCTGAGACTTCTTGTTGGAGTCTGATCGTATCAGGGATACGCTGGCCCAGACATTGTCGAGCCAGGGTGCTGAATTCAGTCTCTGCCATGTTGAGCCAGCTGCCGTGTTTAGGAGTGTAGTGAAAATCAAGCCTAGCGATCAGGCGTTTGGCCTCCTCGGGCTCAAAGACCTGGTAGAGGAGAGCCGGGTGATGAGTGCTGAGGTTATCCAGTACCAGCCGAATCTTCTGTGCCCGTGGGTAAAACTCATCGACTAATTGCTTCATGCACATAGCCCAGTCCAGCGTTGCGCGTTGTTTGGTGACTTTGAGGTGGCGCCAACCTCGTAGAGGCTCGAAGAAGATGAACAGATTGCGTACACCCTTACGCTTGTACTCGTAGTCGTAGCGAGCCTGTCGACCGGGGACAGCAGCAATAGGCTCTCTGACATCAGCGGTCAATTGCTTGCTGGTCTCGTCAAAGCAGACGACTGGGTTAGCGGGGTCATAGGGCTGGTGGTACAGGTCCAGAACGTCCTCCATATGGTAGACGAAATGATGGTCAGCCTACCTGCTCCAGGGCCACCAACCTGTCAGACAACAATCGCAGGGTCCAGCGACTTCGCCCTTCAGGCGGTGGGCTACACGCCAAGGCGATCAAATGTGCTTCGCCTCTGCCGTCCAGCTTCCGTCTGTACTCCCTGTTGGGAGGACGACGGTTGAGGGCAGCTTGCAGCCCTTCTTCCGCAAAACGCCGACGTACCCGCGCAACGGTGGGCATACTGACATCCAAGGCCTCGTGGATCGACTTGTCAGTCCAGCCCTCATTGGCTTTCAGTAGGATCCTCGCATGAGCCAGCTTGCGTGCCTCTCCTCTTCCTGCCGACACCAACTCATGGAGATCGTCCTTTTCCCCCGACGCCAGTCTGACAAAGTATCTCTTCCTCAATTCTCACCTCCAATCCAGTCTTGGAAGTGAGATAAACTCCTTTGCAATGGTCCAAAACATCTGTAACTA
>JAZDCZ010000195.1:0-11019 GCA_036679605.1 Gemmatimonadota bacterium | reverse complement strand
GGCCAGGACCACCCCCTCCCGGTTCAGCCGGACATATCGCGCCACCGTCTCGCGATGGACACCCAGTTCCCGAGCGATTCGGCGAAGAGACCACCCCCGCCGGTGAAGCGTCAAAATCGTCTGCACCGTAGCCATCCTGAGTTGGTTCGCCATACAAGCCTCCCTTCAAAGGAGAGGCTGTAAGGCCAACCACGAATCCCTCAAAATGGCCGGTTTTCATTCGCCCCCGACTGGACGGTTATGACGGTTCTCCCGCACATTTGGTGAAAGGCGTGGCCGTCGAATCACCCTCCCTGAGCGCTTTCGAAGGTGTACCGCAAGCGGCCGTGTGAACCTGGGGGGAGGTTTCACCGAGATTGCGGGAGAACCGTTATGACCGCCCCCTGACACCCAATCTGCTGGTGATTCGCCAAAGCTGCGGAGCGTCATCGCCATCTTCCAACGATCCAGGGCGATCTTCATGAATTTCTTCTTTCGTTTTTGTGGCGGTAGCTCCCGAAGATGCGGGTATTGCTCCATAAGGTCTGCACCTTTGCACCCGAAGTATTCCCATTTTTCGAGCATGCGCTCCACCATCTCCGTTCGTTCTTCATCGTTCATCTCTTGTCTCCCATTTCTTGCTTGTTTCAAGCTGTTGTTGTGTTCGCACCTTTGCACTCCGATTCAACACGGTGCAGGCGTACAGGGATTCCCCCGTGGAAATGCAATAACTCTCCTACAAACCACTTGCCATGCCTATTGCTGAACGAGAGCACACGCTCTCTTGTCCAGCAACGGAGTAAAACTGCATGGAATATGCGACAAGTGTGGATTAGCCATTGTTCTACACGAATAACGACAACTAGGGCAGTTAGGAAAACGAGCCTCTTGATTTGTAGGTATCAGCTTGCTTAAGGCTGAAGCACTGTGGCTGCCTGCATAATTATTCCCACATTGGACCAGCGACGTATCCCTGTTTGATGGATCGCTACCATCCCGTTCCGCTGGATTTCCGACAGAGTCCGCACTCATTAGACGTGGAGGCGTGGATGCTCCTCCCAAACCTGCCGTTAAATGGCTACCTACCTCACTGTTGCGGTCGTGAGCACCACCACGTTGTTTACGAGTGGAATAGATTGTTATATTCCGCTTTTCAGGACGACCGTGGTCCAAACGTCCTACTCCTAACTTATTTCGATAAATACAAACACAAGGCTCAACAGGGTCCGCCTGTTGCCTTTCGCTTTGAAACAGATTGTGGCGTTGTGATCTCATTTCTCTGCACAGAAAATGCCCCGCTTGATGGGCACCAAGAGAACGGGGCGGGCGACAGAATCTTCGGTTGTGTTCGATGCCCATCAAAATCACATCCTGTCGCATACTATTACTTCTACATTATACCGCGAATGACCTGCATTCGACCCAAAAATATTTGGGTAGTAGAGATGATTTGCTGGTGTTCCTTGTATAATGGGGAGCATGAGTTGCAATTCTTGAAACTATTTCAACCACAACTCATGTGTGCCTATCAACTGCGACTTGTACTGGCACACATGGGCTTTCTTTTGGGCGGGCAAGTGGAGAGCATCCCAAGAGAACCAAACCAGCAATCGCGGGGGGGAAAGGATCAAGTCAATGACTGAAAACGAGAGACCAGAACGTGATGCCAATATCGTGAGCATTTCTAACGAATGTGCTAGCGCACTAACCTGGGACTTCACCGACGACGAGCTTCGAAGACTCCAACCCGGGGCGCTCATCAAGGTGGTGTTTCTGATCGACGAAGATCGCCACATCACCGAAGGCATCTGGGTGCGATTGGTCGAGAAACTTGATCGTAAGTGGAGCGGTGTCCTGGATAATTATCCGCTGAATCTCGATGCCGGCCTCGGCGACACGATCTGGTTTGAGCCCGGCCAGGTAGTTGATGTTGACAGCGATACATACTTTGACCAACTCAAGTGATTCTGCTGGCTATCACATTGCCACGGAGACAGATGAGGCGCAACGAGGCGTCCCTGAAAGTGCAGAAGTGCAAACCGTGGCGCTCAGCACCCCCATGAATTCGGAATGCGCTTTCCACATTTCAGTCATGCCAACGCCTTGAGAACATCGTCAAGCCGCCATGTCCTCGTCGAGAGCGCTCAGCGAGCGCCGCCGCAGGTACGCCTCGGCCTCCGGCTTCCAGTTGTAGAAATCTCGTCGGCTCCCGGTGTAGTGCGGAATCCTCTCGATGTCGGTGTCGAATCGCACCAGCAGGTCGGCGATCTCCTTGACCTTCGATGGCGTATCGCTCTCGTCCAAGGCGTATTTTTGCCAATCGAGTCCCGCCCGCTTCAGGTCTTCCAACAACCGATACGTCCGCAAACTAAAGTCAGGGATGGCCTGATGGAACTGATCAAGGAAGGCGATGATCTCGGCGTCGGTGGCGAAAGTCTTGATCTTGTCCAATATTTCGTCGGACGATGGCACGAACTGGATAACCGTCGCTCTGGTCTGAAGCGCCGCAACGTTGGCGCTCAGCGCTATGAAGGAATTACACAGCATCAGAACGTGGCTGCGCGTGTGGAAGTAGCCGCGCCCACCGTCGATCTCCGCCGCCCGACGATCCGCCGACGCCCAGGTGATCCTCTTCCTCTCCCGCGTTTCGCAGAGTTGCTTGAGCAGACCGACGTGTTTCGTGGCGGCCAGGAGCCCGTCAATCTCGTCAAAGACGATCTTCCGGTCACGGTTTTCGTACAGCAGTTCGTACAGTTTCAGCGGGGTGACGTGACCGCCGATGCTGACGATCTGGTCCTCATCGAGTACTCGCCGAGCCTCTTCGCTCTTGCCGAGGCCACCCCTGGAGCAAACCACGAGCATGTTCAGCGCATCGTTGCCAAAGGCCGCAACGAAATCGGCCAGTTCCGAGTACGTCGTGATCGTAATCATGCCGCCACTCCTTTCACTTTTGCACTTACTGAGTTGGGGGTTGTTTTTTCCGTTGCGTCAGCAGGAGGCGCAACCTGAGGGCATTCTGCTTGGTTGGGGACTTCATAATTCGTGATTACGATTTCAGGACGGTCCTGCCCAGAGTCGTGCGCGGAGGCGTAACCAATAGAGAGCGGTCGAATGTGCCAGCCATCCGCTTCTCGGTACAGCGCCTGAATAACCGGATCGTCATCGTAGGTGATCATGATCTTGACGTTGCGCCTCGGACCATTGTCCTTGTTGATTTGGGTCATTCGACGCCAGAAGCAGATGTGCTCAGTCGGATGGAAATTGACCCGATAGTGTTTCCTCGTGTCAGCGATGACGTATGGAGGGTCCGCGAAGAGAAAGCCTTCGACGGGAAGCGAGCCATACAGGTATGTCTCGATGCACTTTCGCCAGTCAAGAGACCGAATCTGGGCGCGCTTCAGTTTCTTTGCGAACTCCGTGAGATCAATGTCAGGGTTGTGACTAGACCGCACCTTCGAGGAACTGGACAAGGCAACCTGGTTTGAGTTCACCGATGCCTTGTGCAAATAAATCACCGTCGCAGCGCGACGAGCCGTGGGCAGTTCATGCCACTGGTCAGAATTCCGTAACTCAGCCAATCGATGAAACGTCTGATCGTCGTCAAGCAAGACGCGAAGCTCGGATTCAACCGCTTTACGGTCGCGCTGTATGGCTTCAAACGTCACCGCCAAGTCTGGGTCAGCATCGTTGAGCACATTTATGCGCGCCTGGGTTTTGGCGAAGAAAACGCTTCCACCACCGAGAAACAACTCGATATAGCAAGCACCGAATGCCTCAGGCGGCATCATCTTGATCAACTGCTCGGTAACACTTGTTTTCGATCCAATAACTCCAATGAAACTCATGCTGCGTCCTCCAGTTTGATTTCCTCAGTTTCAGTCAAATTGATTCCCGCGTTTTTCAAGTGAACGACGATTGCTGCTCGTTGCTCGCCGTTTGCGCCGACCAGAGCAGCGTTGATTGCCTCTACGGTTTCCTTTTCTCGGTCTGCGGCGCAGGAGATACGACGGTTTGCGATCTCGACGTACTCCTCGATCATCTCCGCACCGCGATAACCGCAACCCAGTTCGATTGCGGCAACGCCGGAACTTCCCGATCCTGCGAAGGGATCAACGACCAAGCCATTCACCGTGACGGTGCTGATCAATGCCTTCATCAACTCCACAGGTTTCTCGAAAGGATGGACCCCGCGCTCAGAAGTCGTGCGGTGGGATCGGCTATGCCACCTGGGACTGACCGACCGTTCATACTTCAGGTGAGGGGGGAAGGTTTTGGTGTCGGCGCGCCGATAGATGTCCACAATCTCGTGGTTGTTGGCAAAGATCGCCCCAGTTTTTCCAGAAAACGTCGCCGCAGGTTTGTTCCACACATACTGATCAACCCGTGTGAGGTTGGATGCCTTCAATGCACGGATGACGCGCTCGTCATGATCCGATTGATGGTCCACGAAGAGGGCGACAATTCCGTGTGCAGTCAGCACCCTTCGCGCTGCCTCGATGCAGTCGATGAGGTGACCGGCAGGATCATCGGGCAGATGGACTTGAGGTAAATCCTTGTCACCTCCCATGTAGGGTTTGTACATCCAGTCGAGGATGACCACGTCAACCGAATCAGGATCGCAATTCCGAAGAAGGTCTAACCCGTCCATGCATCTAACCTGCTCGATGGCTGGAGCGATGTCGTAGGTCAAATCAGTACGGGTCTTCTCCGTCGAAATCCGAAGGATTTCGTCCTTCATCTGCGCCTTGCTCAACCCTTTTTCCGCTGCACGTTGGCAGAGTTGCACTTTGTCATCGTCATTGAAAGTCCCCTTGTTTGCGCCCCATGCGCGGGCCAGTTTGGTGATTTCCAAATGTGGTGACCGGTCACCACATTTCTGCCTCCACAATCGATACATACGATAGGCGCTACGGTGATCGTTGATCTTCGACCTGCCATAAGGTTTGCCTGTCACCTCGGTCATGAGCTGCGCGAGTTTGGCGGCATTCAGCACGCGGTCGTAGCGCTTGATGTAACGATCCGCGAGCGCTCCAAATGCCAATCCGGTACGCAACTCCTTCGACTGGAGCCGGTCAAGGCGGTGCGCCATTTGGATGAATTCAGGGTGCTCGACGATCCAGGTATCGAGTCCGTCTGCCATGCCAGGACGTTTACTTGTCTGTTTCACAATCTTCATGGGTACAATCCTTTTCTGGGGGCGCGGTACGTACCGCGCCCCCGGTTCGAAACAGGATTGATCCGGGCCCGGATCGGTGGACTTGCCACCATTACTGATCGGGGTAATTACTCCCGACCCTGCGACCCACACAGGTCGCGACGAAAACGTCTATTTCTTCCTAGAGTTTCTGGACCAACGTCGATGACCGACGCGCCCGTTGATGAAACTCCAAGATCGATTCACCTGTGATGCGGACATCACGTTTGCCCATGCGACGCGCCTCGATCAGCAACCCGTCCTTGCGCGCCCGATCCACGGTCCACGTACTCACCCCGAGCAGGCGCGCTGTTTGACGGCGCGTGTAACTCTGATGAGGGTTGATGGATGGAGGCAGATCATTCCCGAGACCACCGGCAACCGTCGCAAGACGACGGTCAATCGAATGGAGCAGGTCGATAATCTGCTTGGTGTCTTCTTCCGTCATTCCTCACCACCGAATCAAAACGCAACAGACGATGCATGAGTCTTCGTGACCCGTCGTCTGAGAGAATTATTCACGATGGGAGAGGGAAGTCAGGGAAACGGCAGGATCAGCGGGGGAGATGAAGAACTCATTGCCACGGCTTTTCGTTGCCGTGACGGAGAAGTGTTGCGCGGTGCTTGCGATAGACTCTGAGCAAGATGGCATCCCCGAGAAGCTGGTGGGCGATGATCTGCACGCCCAATCGGTCCAGTTTCTCAGCTAGCCGTCGTGGGGTGGTCGCCCCCACGGCCTGGTCGTCGTTGTCAAGATCGAGGGCGATTTGCTCGATGCTGATGAAGCCATCATTCGGTCCTCCAGCGACAAATTGTTTGATGGTGGGGATATCCATCGCCGCCTCGTGAGTTTCGGGAGCGATGCGTTCCAATTCTTCCGCAGCAAATTCGCAAAAACCGGGCAGTATCAAGGATCGATACGGCTCAGGGACGGCAATCGTGAACGCCTTGACGTAGCGGCCAGCGCACATCGATGCCGCCAGACCGAAGTTCTTGTAGTCCATCGCTCCAAGGAACTCTGTCAACTTCAGCAAGGGTTCAAGCTCGGAGTCTTTCACGGACGCCTTGGGGAGGTGCATCGACGCTTGTTCAATGACGCGAAGCAGCATTCTGGCTGTAGAATACGGTTCCAACTCCACCGTAACGCATTCCTTACGTCGCTCATTGGCGCGAAACCGTGGACAAGCGATGCCCTTGACCGTGCGTGCCCCGAGATCCCACGCCTCCAATTTGTGTTTCGCCCGCCGCGTCTTGATCGAGGACTGCGCCGTCTCGTTTTCAACCTGCATTGCCAGTCGCGCTTCTTCGGGTGACCAGTTGGGCATGGAGGGGTTCAGGATCACGGGCGAGACGGCCTCCAGCGCTGCCGGTTTCTTGCGGCTGCTGGAATCCGTGTACTCGATGTATTCCCAGAAAAGCGGGTAATCGGGAGGCAGGGCATCCCCCCGAGCAGGGCTCCCCGTGAACCAGAGCTGCCAGCGATCCTCCTCGTCGCCTACCCAGCCAACCGGATAGCCAAGCGAGTCGAACCCTCTGGCATCTTCCTGCCCCATGTCCGAGGCACAGTGCCAGTAGAGTGAAAGGTCTGTGCCCTCATGAACGCTGATCGGGGTTCCCCGAGGTTCTCGATGAATTCTCGTTTTACCCCTCGGGTTTTTCCGTTTCGACATGCCATGAGCCTCCAACAAGGCCCGCCCTGGTCAAGTGAGATGCTTGGGGGAGACCTTCATGGACATACGATTCTTCGTCACGTCCTCGGCTTGCTCCGTAGGGTTGCGGAACGGGTGGTCCCGGATTCTGAGGTCCAATCAGTCACTACGGCATGGTCACACCCCTACGGGTTCGGGCCAGTGAAATCACCCTGAAATATAGCAAAGTCAATCAGATCGCAGTCACAATCGCCGTCCAGATCACCGCGAAGGGTGCCGTACAAAGCATCCTGCGGGTCCGTGGCGATGCTCGCCCCGAGCGGCGCGTAATCGCAGGCATCCGGGGCGTTAGGTACGCCATCAACGTCACCAAGGGCGACCTGAACAGTGACGGTTCCGCTGGGTCAATCCGAAACGGCAAGAAGCTCCACGTCAAACACGAGCCAGGCATTCGGAGGTACCCCCGCTCCGGGATTGCCTCCCTCGCCGAATCCCAACTCTGGCGGCATGAACATCCTCCGCACGCCGCCAACATTCATTGAACCCACGCCTTCCGCGAAACCTGATATCACCCCCCCAAGTGAAAACTGAGCGCTGCTCCCCTGATCGATGAATGTCCCTACCTCGTCAACCAGCCACATCACATAATCCACGGTTACAAATGAATGTCCCACCGCCGAATCCCCGGAACCCGTGACGATATCAAAGTACCGCAGCCCAGTACCGGTGATGACCTGCTCAACCGTTGGATCGATTGCAGGGATACTGCCAATATGCCCCGCGTTGATCTCACGTACCAACCACCCGATATTGTCCATTGGGTCAATGCTGATGGCTATCTGGAAAGCGCTGAAATCGGCGAGGTCCACATCGCCATCGTCGTCGCTGTCGAAGATGTCAGAGCATTCCTGAAAGAACGGATCACCACCGGGACCGGAGAGCGACAGGCAAATCTCGAAGACCTCGTAGTCATCGAGGTCGATGAGACAGTTGTCGTCGAAGTCGCCGAACATGATGTTCTCGCCCTGAAACTCGTATGCTCCGATGTCTACGTGACAATCGAAGATGCGTGGGTTGCCGTCGACATCGGTTGGGGGAAGCGGCTGTAGCCCCGACGTGCTGGCGTCGATGTCGGCGTCGTCGTCACCGGTGTCTATACAGGGTGAGCCGGGGAGCAAACGAACGTCGTCATCTTCGGTTCCGGGGATGTTGTCTGTGCCGTTGGAGTCCACGAATAGTGGGTCTGCGTTTGTGTTATTCCCGCCGAGACCTGTCCATCCGCCCTGGATGTTGCTGTGATTCACGACCGGAGTCGCCGTGTCAACGTGAATTTGCCCGGACTCGTCTATTCCTCCCGCGTCTGAGTTCCCCCAGAAGATGCAGTTGGTCACCGTCGGGCTATTGCTGTAGGTGAGCATCCCGCCGCCTTGGAAACCGGCAGTATTTCCGCTGAACGTGCAGTTGGTCACAGTCGGGCTTTGGGTGGTCACCATACCTCCACCCAATCCAAATGGTCCTATGGCCTCATTCCCGGTGAAAACGGAGTTGACCAAGACCATCTGTCCCTGGTCGATGATCCCGCCTCCTGCCCCAGCCGCATTCCTGATGAAGGTGCAGGCCGAGACCATCACCGTGCTGTCGTTCACCCATAGGCCTCCACCAATTGCGAAATCCGGTGTCGTGTTTCGCAGGAACACGCAGTTGATCACTGAGCCAGTGCCCTCCTCGAAGAACATCATCGCGCCACCTCCATTATCTGCCCTGTTGTCGGCAAAGAGGCAGTTCTCCGCCGTGATGCTGCCGCGAATCTTGACCGCGCCTCCCTCTGCACCAGTCGCGTTCTCACGGAATATGCAGCCGGTCAACGTCGGGTTGCCGCCCTGACTCCGCATCCCGCCACCACCGAACTCCACGTCGTCGGCTGCGTTGTGCATGAAAGTGCAGTTCGCCACCATCGGGCTGCCGTTCTGACTCCGCATCCCGCCTCCCCCCCGATCCGCGTTCCCATTTACAATCAGGAAGCCGTCCAGCACAGCCGAGCTGTCTGTATCGTCACCGGTGAGAACGCTCAGGCTGTTTTCTGAATTATGGGCAATGTCCGGCCCGTTCGTGGGCACATCGTCTCCGGCGAGATCGCCGTTGAGAATGCTGGCATTACTGTCCACATCCCGCAAGTCGGGATCAGGCGCACCGATACCGGCATACCCACCCGTGAGTGCCACGCCGCTGAGCAGCTGGAAGGTAGCCGTCCGGGCATCCGGCGTCACGATTCCTCCCTCGTCTTGATCGGGCTTGTAGGTGCCTTGGCCGACGTGGATTTCAGTGATGCCGCCGTTAGTGTCTGCATCATGGAGGGCGTCCTGAAGGTACTTATAGGCTGTGCTCCAGGATTGACCGTTCCCGTTGGTCGAGGCGTCGTCGTCCACGTAAAGGGTCTGGGCCGAAGCCTGCGTGACCACCCACAGGAGGTTGGTGCATACGATGAGCAAGACGAGGGGTTTCATGAGCTTCTCCTCCTCTTTGGGAAATGATGAGCGACCCCAGTCCAGTTTGCCTATGCTACCGATTCGAGATCTGCGGAACAATGCTGATGGCGGTCGCGGGAGCAGGCATCCAGATCGGACAACAATCAGCGCTGCCCCAAGGCGGCGGCGCAGCCTCGATCTATCTCGACCTATCTTGCTCTACCTCGTTCAGGCGAAATTGCAGTAATTAGCGTAAGCCTTTACACAGCGAGGCTTTAGATGTTAGGCGTTTGTTCGCCTGGGGGTCAAGAGGTCGCTGGTTCGAATCCAGTCGCCCCGATGTTCTAAACCAAGTAATAACAAGGACTTACGCCACAACTTGGCGTGAGTCCTTGTTGTTTGCATGCCCTGAGCGCCACCCCTGCGCCACCCTTTCGCCACCCTTTCGCCACCCCCCTCAAAACGACTCAGAATGCATGATGACCGGTATGGCGGGAGTCAAGAGCTCGGAATCGGATGGGTGGGATGGCGGTAGGTGGGCAAGAAAATATCGCTGGTGGGTGGTGGCCGTGGCCGGGAGCGGCGTTGGCAAGGGTGACAGCGTGGATACCGGGGGTGGTGGCGCGGGCGTCATGAGGAATCTCCCGGCAAGTAACGAATTGTCACCTGTTGGCGACCCGCCCAAGCCGCACCTATTCCTTCTGGAGTGTGATGACATATGGATAAACGTCGCCGGAAGAGAAGTATTGAGTTCCCCAGTAAACTTCAAGGTAGTACGTTCCTGACCACGGCGTCACAAACACTCTTTCGCAGTCAGAACATGTCCAACAACTAGTGTTATACACATCGTCAGAGCAGTGATTCCACCCGTTCCCATCCAGATACGATCTTACAAAGAATTTCATTGGGTATGGACTGGAGACACTTAACCTGAAGGCAACGCCACCTTCTGACGGGAATGAAAAGTAGTCTATATTATCCTCAGTGCCGACTATTTCCCCTTCGATTTTAATTGATGATTCAAATGAGGGCAGAGTGTTCGCTGTTGCTTCGGATGAATTCGGCTCATCTTCGGTGAAATCTACATGCTCGCATATGGCGAAATCTGAGTACCCACAGCCACATTCACCAGGAGCCACCTTGTCAGGATCAAACGGACAGAGGTCTTGGTCGTCCGGCACGCCATCATTATCGGCGTCTGCACCGCACCCTGGCGTCTCCTCCTCATCGCATCCGCATTCGCCGGGTGAAGTCTTGTTGGGATCGAAACGGCAGCCGTCGGATACATCCGGCACGCCATCGTTGTCGGAATCAATCTGTGTATCATCGTCGCTGGTATCGTCCGGCGCAGACGCCCTCGGCCAGATAACTACATGGACTGGCACTCCCCATGGCGGCGTGCCTGTACGGTAGTAGAGATCGAACCAGTCGTCGTTATCGTAGCCCAGATCACGCCAATAACCGGCCAAGAGAAACTCATCCGCTGTAAGCGAGACGCTAACTAGCGTCAGCGCCCAACCCACAGGGCCTCCAGCCGCGCCTCCACCCAATTCAGCTACTGCCTCGGCGAGAAGTTGGTCGCCAATTTCTCCAACAATCTCCCCCTCGATGAGTCGCTTTAGTATGACAGCGCTACGAAGAATCCATTCGATGGGCTGATCGGCGGCGGCTTTGGTAGGATGCTTCGTTGCGCTGCTGGTAATAGGCCGATCGTTGGATCAGCTCAGCATAC
>JAZDCZ010000194.1:0-6462 GCA_036679605.1 Gemmatimonadota bacterium | reverse complement strand
CCGTATGTCGGCCGGGGTAAGCTTGTCGCCCAATCCTGCCGAAGTCGCCGACGCCTTCACGGTCCCGCTCGCAAAGCTGCAAGACCCTCGTTACCGCGAAACCGACCACAAGAGTTTCCAAGGCGGCACCTACGAGATCGATACGATCACGGCCGGCCGGCACGTAATTTGGGGAGTCACGCATCACATCACCCTCGATCTGTTGGCCCATCTGGAACCGGGTCACATCGACAAGAACCGTGGCGCTTGAGTCCGGGATCACCCGACGAAACTCGCCGTCCTTGACCGGCGTGGTCATGGGAGACAGCCCCCTTGCCACACAACCTCTGGCATAGGCGAAAGCAGGTAGGCAGCTATATATGATGCCGCTTTGACGCACCAACACCGCGACCGTCAAAAGCACACCAGCGCGGCATATATTCGGCTCGACCGACCCTCCGCCAACGTACATTCAAAGCGTAATCCCCTGGAAACTGCCGACCTCGGTGATCCGTGACCGAACTGGCACAAGAGTCGCACACCAACGCAACCATGGTCGCGAGTCGAGAGTACGGTCCGCACATAGGTGGATTGTCACTTCGCGCAGCGAACTATAGTCGCAATGGAGGCGAATGAAATGGCACCGTTCACATGTAATCCGGAAAATCATGGGCATAACCGTAGGTCTAAACATCTGAAACCACCGTCAGGGAGAGCACCGTCAGCGAGGCATGCGGTCCTCGTGCTCGGCTCCGTCCTTTGCCTTACCGTCTGTGGCGGCGTGCTCGTCACGGACGGCCCGGCTTGGGCCTCTTCAGGTGGCAATGATCCCGGCGTGGTCAGCGTCACGTCGACGGCGTGGTTGGCCTGTGATCCTGCCGGTGTGCAATTCGAGTCGACTGTTTGCAACGACGGCCTATCCGATCTCACCCAAGTTGAACTCACCGAAAAATTGCCGTCCGGGATGGTCCTAGTCGACGGCAGCGTGAGCGGCGCGGCGCTCTGCGGCGCCGACGATGCCTCCGGTGAAGGTGACGCGTGTCCCTGCGAAGGCGGTGTGACCTACCTGAGACTGAAATACATGGGCGTCGCATGTGCCGAGGTCGAGGTCACGGCCAACAACAACACGATCTTCGGCCCGACCAACCTCTGTGCCGACTCGCCGCCCATCGAACTCTCCGGCACACGTGCGGACGGCAAGTTCCAGAAAAACAACCTGATCTTGAACGCGGGGAGCGAGGGCACCATTGTCCACGTGTCTTGCTCACAACCTATCGGGATCGGTTCCGTCTTCGGTCCCTTTACCGTGTTGGCCTTCTCGTCGCGTGACGGCGGAGTGTATGACGCGCCTTGCGATGGCACCGAGCAAGAAAGCGGTGGGCATGACGACGATCCTGAGCACGGCGATCATGAGCATAGCAAGGTGGAGATCTGCCTGAGCAACCCGATTGCTCCCGGCGAGTGCGTTGCCATCACGTACGTGGCGACTTTCGATTCCGGGCCTTGCAGCGATGTCGAAGTCAAGGGAAAGACGGGAGACGGAGCGCGGTTGGGCAAAACCGTCAAGACCAAGGCGGGCACCGACGCGTGCTTTGGACAGATTCTAAATGACGCACTCATCTCCGCTTGCGAGGGATGTCCGCCTGACAGCGGATCGGGCACCTGCGATCTCCAGGCCTTGTGCGGCGTACAAGCGAACACCTGCCCTGCTCAAGAGCAGTTTGATTGCCTTGATGCTGTCGACCTATCGCTTTGGAGTATGTGGGATGTCGTTTTCAATCAGTGCAACGATCCGGTCTGTCAGTCGGTGTGCCCTATAGGCGGGTAGCCGCTACCGGCAGAGAGCGCCGACACCTTGCCATAGCAAGAGGGACGGGCGCTTGGTTACTCAATGTAACCAAGCGCCCGTTGACGTTCGTTTGGGTGTTCCCCGTATCGGCTCAATTGGGACCATTGATCCGGTGATCTATGCGAGCCCGCCCAGGCCGTCTAAGGTCCGGTGGCTTTGAACTGCTTCGCGTCGTTCTTGCTCGCTACCGCGAAAGGAACTTCCCAACAGGACACACTGCCGTCGTCTATTACGAACTGCGCAGTTACTTTAGTCGTCAGCGGTAAACTAGGGGCATTGAAGTTGGCACCTCTCGCCTTCACCTGAACGCGAGTCCTGCCCGCCGTACCGTCTCCCTTGAGCTTGACCTGCTGGATTCCATCGGGCGTTCCGCTGCTGTCCTTGAATCTGAAACCTGTGCTGCCAACCGCCTTCCAGCATGGCTTGCTTGCGCATGTTCCGCCCGGCAACACGGCAGCCTCGACCCGCGGCTGTGGGTTGGCCGAGTCGTCCCATATACACAAGCGATAGTCGGCCGAGCCGCTAACGGGATCGGAAAACTCTGCAACCTGAGTCGCATCGCCCCTCTTGTAGCTGAATTTGAGCTGACTCTTGCTCGGGTTGCTCGCCTTCAGCTTGATCTTCAGCTGCGACGCGCCGGCCGAGCTTCCCTTGCACCCTACGATTGGCACGTTGCCACAGAGACTAATCGGTAATGTCGTGGTTGTCGTCGTTGTCGGCATCGTCGTTGTCGTTGTTCCGGGAAGCGGCTCAGCCAAGCGCTGGTCCACCCAATCGACGATGGCCTGGTTGTAGTCGCTGCCGCCGGTCAGTTGATCACCCGGCGGAGTGGCCCGAGTGTAGGGATACTTGGAGGGCGAGTGAAGGTTACAGACCCCGGGCGTGGTGTTCCCCAGATCGTTCACGCAGACTTCCACACTGACCGAGCGCCCAGGCCCACCCGGCGGGTTGGCCCCGATGGCATCCCGGTAGGGACCGTGCTCGTGCGCGCAGCCCGGCTCGGTGTAGGGATTACCCAAACCGTCGGTGTAGTTCTGCAACGCCGAGCCGCAACAAGCCGGGTCTCCGGTATTCCACAGGTGGTAAATGGGAACGCTGATCAGTCCGGCTGAAACGATATCTTCGGGGTACAACTCCGAGGAAGCCAGGGGGCCGATTTTGGGGAGCAGAAGAGCCCGATCATAGGGAAACGGCATACAAAACAAATCGGCATTGTCATTGATGCCGCGCCCCATCACATGGGAGTCCGACACGATGCCCGACAGCAGCAGACCTTCGCGCTCGAAGGAGTACGCAACGCCAAAGCTTCCGATAGAACCAGCCGAGGTTCCGTGCAGAAAGACGTGGGATGTGGCAACCCGATTGTACGTGAAGGCAATCGCAGCCTTGGTCGACAGAAGTCCGTCGGCTGCACGGGTCTGGCCGTTCTCATCGGGAGAGTTGGGGTTATTCGGGTCCGGCATGCCGACACCGGAATACACATCGTGATCGCAAAGCGAGGGCAGCAGGAAACGAAACCCGGCAGCATGGCCGCGTATACTGTTCACCAGGCCGGCCTCGCCCATTAGGTTTGCCAACTTGGTGATGCTCTCCTGATTGTTGGCGCCGAGGAATTCGATGGGTACGTACTCCCCTAGCTCGTTGAAGGCCCCCACTCCGCCGCCGTGCATGCGCACCCACAAGGGCCGCTCGGTGGTCAGGGGCAGTCCATCGGCGTAGACAATCAGGAAAGTCTGGTAGCCGCTGCGGCCACAAGTGTAAGCGCGGTTCTCGTAGTACTCGCCGGTGTAGCCCTGATCGCTGACCGTACTGATCAGAACTATCTGACTGGTCGAGTAAGGGTCATCGATGCTGTGGCCTCCCCAGGGATCCGGTACCGCCGCCGCATCGCCGATGAGCACAAAACCAATGGCACACGCCGCCAGGAATAGCCCCGATAGAGCAGCCTCACGCACTCCGTCAGCAGACCGCGAAGACTTGCCAATCTTGCGAAACCCCTTTGAGCGCGTGTGTGCCGCGATCCTCGAACTCGATCCTGGAACCTACGGCCAGGTCGCGCGCCGTTCGCGACACGAGGATCTCGCCACTTTGGGCAAGCGCCGAGATCCGTGCAGCGATGTGGACACCTATGCCGCCGATGTCGTCGCCGCGGCGCTCGATTTCCCCCGTGTGCAGTCCCGCGCGCACGCTCACGCCGAGCGATAGGGAGGCGTCTTGCAGTGCGCGTGCTGCGCCAACCGCATACGAGGGGCCTCCAAACGTCGCGAGCATGCCGTCACCCGTTGTCTTGACCAGCCGGCCTTCTGCACCCGACACAGCGCGCGAGGCGGCCTCCTCAAATCGATCGAGCAGCGATCGCCAGGTGGCGTCGCCCAACTCGCCGGCGCGTTTGGTAGAACCGACGATGTCGGTAAACAGCACGGTCGCGAGTTCGCGTCCGGACACCACGCCCGGCGTCTGAGCGTCGCTACCGACAACTGTCGCCAGAAACTCCGCCAAGGGGACCGAGAGCTTGTCGACATCCTCGCTTTTCCAACTGCCGTGGAAGTCACCGTCGATCTCGACGAACTTGGCTCCCGGGATGCCGCGTGCAAGACGGCGACCGTGCTCGACATGGATCAAGGGGTCTCGTGCGCAGTGCATAACCAGTGTTGGTGCCGCTACCGCCGACAGCATCGCTTCGACGTTCATCTCAACGTTGCGGGTCATGATTTCGCGGCACATCTGCGGCGTACAAGCGCTTCGTTCGTAGCGGGCCAGTACTCGCCTAGCGGCCTCCGCATCCGGCGGCGCCGACAGAAACAGATTGTAGACCTCGCCCTTGCCCCATTCGCGGGCCATCCATTCGATCAACTCTTCCTGAGACGCGAAAGGCTCCCCTCGAGACGGATCCACCGCCAATCCAAGCGACTGGTCGAAGCGCGCCATGGTGCCGTACAGGATCAGTGCCCGTACCCTCCCTGGGTGAGAGGCGGCGAAGTACGTACACAACGGTCCGCTCTCGGAGATGCCATAGAGGATCGCTTGCTCGGAGGCGACAGCGTCGAGCACAGCTCGGATGTCTTCGGCACGCTCTTCGACACTGCCAAAACCGAGTGACCGGTCCGATAGCCCGGTACCGCGTTTGTCGAGAACGATGAGCCGAAACGCGTGCGAGAGTTCCGCCAGCCGCTGAAACGGCGGAAAGTCCCACATGAGATCCAGATGGGTAACAAAACCCGGGGCGAGGAGCAGGTCGGGGCCTTCGCCGAACACGGTGTAGGCTATGTCGATGCCGTCACGGGTACGAGCGTAGTGAACGTCGGCAGGCGCGCTCATGCGTGTTCCTGCCCGGCCCCCGGCAGGTCACGGCCTTGTTCGCCCTTTGCCATGACACTGTCCTACCAGCCGCGCAAAGGTGCGTCCAAGAAATCCCCCACAACCAAGAGATCTCCCCATACCTTTACCCGTCCACAGGATATGAATCCCGAAGCAGTGCACCGTTCTGGAGGATAGGCCATCCAGGCGGCCGGCGACGTCGCCAGGACTAGGGCACTCGCCGAAGAAGAATCAACGCCGCGTTCGCACCACGAATCGCGAAGCATTCCGCCTCCTGCGTCGCCGTCGCGTGAGCGCCGTAAAAGCCGATGTCGTGGAGCAAGCTGGCGACGTAGAGCACCTCGTCGTCGTAGCTCATCGCGTTGGTCTCGCCGAGCAGGCGGCTGAACCAGTAGGTTCGCAAGCTGTGGTTGAGCATGAACGGCGGCACCGGCTCTTCGAGCTCCTGCTCGGCCTCCCGTGCGGCTGCCGAATCCGGTGCCTGCAGGGACTCGAACTCGACGGTGCCGGGGAAGCGGCGCTGCAGGCCGCTACGGTAGGCAACGATGGAAGGAATGTTGCGCGCAAATAGCGCCGTGGCCAGATTATTGGAGAGTTATGAGTTTACTTTGGTCGACAAGAGGGTCTTCGCCGGCTGGGTGCCTGCGTACCAGGCCGACATCGGTCAGAGCGTGCAGCTGAACGTCGCCGCCGAAATCGCAGCCGGCTGCAACTTCTACGATCTCGAGGGTTTCGACGTCGTCGCCGACGCACAAAACGAGGTTACCATTACCATGGACCCGGCGTTCTACGTCTGCCCGCTTTGACCCGGGCTGAACTTTTCACGCCATCGGCGAATAGCTGCCCATGATACGACCGCGGCGGGCGCTATCCCGTCTAACCGAGTTCCAGGACCATGCCGTCGTAGGCGAGTTCTACTCCAAGATTGTTCGCGGCTCGAACGTCGGCCCCTAGGTGGGTCAGTAATAAACGCGAGCACCCTAGTTCTGCTTTGTGCTCCAGGATGTCGGCGTAACAAGTATGGAATTCGGCCTGCTTCTCCAGCGAACAACATTCGCAGAGGAACAGATCGGCGCCTTGGCTGCGGGTGACGAACTCTGGGGTCCAAGCCGAGTCGCCGGAGAAGAGCAAGGTCGCGTCACCAGCAAGAATACGATACCCGAGACAGAACGGCTCGGCTACGTGGGGGACTTCAAAGGCTTCGGCTCGCAAACCCCCGAGTTCGAGAGTCTGGCCGGGTTCGACGGTGATCTCATTCAGAGCGAACGGCATCTCACGGAAATGGGCTTCCTTGTACAGACCGGCGTATACGGATT
>JAZDCZ010000193.1:0-7358 GCA_036679605.1 Gemmatimonadota bacterium | reverse complement strand
CCGAGCCTCAGATATAGACGCGCACGCGACATCGTATGCTCACAATACACTGCAAGAGTATGTCCCAACAATCAGTTTTCGCTTCAGGTACGGCACGCTGTTTGCTAGCTTCACCTCGAGAACGGACCGCTCAACTTCCAGCGGAGCTGAGTCAGAACGGCAATTCTCCCGGTGAGCACGTGGCGATCTCGAGGTCGCCTGTCCGATAGTTACCGGGAGCTCTTCAGAATCGAGAGTCTTATCGTCCGACTCTGGCCGCAATCGAGTGTCGATGCGATGAACTTCCGAGGAAGGAATCCCGAGTTACATGTTCCCGACCACGTGTTGACCGTATAGCCTGCGCGTATTATCTCGTCGTAGTACTTCGCGAACCCATGTTGCTTGATCGTTTGGTACCCAGACGCATTGGCCGTCAAGCCTGTGCCGGGTTGCGACGGGAAATCGAGGAAATAAGAAAACACCCCATCCGAAGAATCGAGAATCTTGGGTCGCTCGACTTGGGAGCTAATGCACTCGGTGATCAACGTGGCGTGCTGGTCGATGATATGAGGGCACCAGCGTGTCCGCTCCGTGAAGTCGAGCAGTCGATGGGTCGTCCCCAGGTAGATGAACAACCAACCCGTAGCGACAAACGACTTCAGAACGCGACTCGACAGCCAGTCAGTGTTCACTTGAAGCAAGAGAATTGCAGTCAAGACTGCCGCGATGTCGACGTAATACCAGAAGCCTTGGTGCGGTAAGCGAACGACGCTCACGTAGTAAGCCATCCGTATTAAGAAGAACAGCCCCAGGGGTACGAACACGCCGGGCCTCGTTCCCGCGCGCAGTCGATGAGAAAGACGAGTTGCGGTAGGTCGCAACGCCGAAAGCAACAGAGATACCGAGCAACCGAGGATCAGGACCGCTGCGAACTTGCTCCGCACTCTCCATCCGTAGAGAAGCCCAGCCCCAGGCGCCTCGCGCAGTGAATCGACAAAAGTGGCGAACATCACCTTCAAATTGCCTGGCAGGACGAAAGCTGACTTCAGGCTGCCGCTTATGGGTAACGCCGGCAGCCCAGCGGCCAGGTTCAGCGCAACGTATAGCAAGACAGCTGCAACCGGAGGGCCGAGGAGGTACCCGACGGCCTTGGTGTCCGCCCTGTTTCGGTAAAAGTAGATGGGTAGAGTCGCGACCAACGCGGCGTTGTCCAATCGCGCCCAAATGAGAAACCCAGCGCTGCAACCAAGGGCAAGGTAGGAACCGTAATTCCATGTCGTCTCCGAGAACCTCTGTTCGGCTCTGGACAAAAGCCGAACGATGGCCGCGAGAAAGAAAAGAGATAGCGGCGTCTCCATGCCGTTAATGACGCGCCACGCTGACAGGGAATACAGCGCCGTTTCCGGCACCAGGATGTGAAACAAGCCGGGGATCAGGAACAACACGAGCAGAAGCGACCGTTGCCGCTCGTAGATGCAGAGGGCCAATATATAAATCCCAGCCGCCGCAATTGCACAGCTCAGGATGAATACGGACCAGATAAAGACAACCTTATCTGGACCGGTAACGCTCGATATGAGCACGAGGAGGTATTGCCACAGCGGGTGGAATCCGTTGTTCGGGGTCAGGCCATCGAAGGTCGCGAAGCCGCCGAGATGCGTGTTCTTGGCGATCGTTAGGTAGTAGTAGGCATCGGCGGCAAAGAAATTATAGATGGCATGCCGGCCTGAGACGGCGCACGCGTACACCACAGGCGCCAGATACACGAGTGGAGCGCAAAGCGGAATAGTGTAGGTTCGGAGAGCGCGCCTACTCAAAGCACGTTTCAGATCTCGTGGTCGGGACAGGCCAGAGTCACGGATTGCCCAACGGCGAATTGCAAGACCCGCAATGCGTCGGTCGCGGTAATTTTTAAATCCGCACCAAATGCGTTGCATACAACGACATTACAAAAGCTGCCGGAAACCGCGGCCAACAATACCATCCGCGCGTCACTCGCCGTTACGGAGCCGTCAAAGTTCAGGTCGCCACACTGAATCGTATCGACGACACGAAACGTCCGGCCTGTTACGTCGAAGTCGCCGAGACCTACCGTTGTATTCCATACGACAAGGAAGCTATCTCCCATCGACGCAACAGACGGCTCGTTGGGATATCCCGCGGTCGTCGTGTTAATGCGAAACTCGGTACCATCGGGGAGACCGGCGGCATCAAAGCGTTGCCCTAGGACATTGAGCGACGAACCGCCGCTATAGTAGGGGGAACTGTCGCGACCTCCCCACACGACGACAAACGAGCCGTCGACCTCCGCATCCATATTGACGCCGAAATAGCCGTCGTCTTCCAAAGCCTGGCGGGTGTTGACCTGAAAGGCGGGCTGGATGAGGTTGCCGGAGGCGTCCCGACGCTCGGCGAATACGTTGTATGGCCCGCGCGGGATCACGTCCGTGTAATACCCGTCCGACCACACGATCACGTATTCATCGTTCGGCATGATTGCGATATCCCGCCCCCACCTACCCTGGTCGCCTTCGGTAACCACAGAAAGCGGGAAATCCGTGCCAACCGCCGCGCCGGAACTGTCAAAGCGCGCAGCACCCATGAAAAAGTTGGGTTGCGTGGGAAAATCAAAGAACCTCACACGACCGAAACCCACAACAAAGCTCCCGTCCGAGGCCGAAGCCGTCACACCAGAAGCGCCGTCATCGGCCCCGGTCAAGTCGAACTCGCTCCCCTGGACCGCCCCCGTCGCAGAGTATCGTTGACCAGCTACGTGGATCATCCCCCCAACGGTCCTGTTCCAGGTCACCAGGAAGCTGCCGTCGCCCGCAACCGATACGAACGAATCGCCATCCAGCACCGTTGGATCGAGACTACCTGACAACAACACGCCGGTGAGTGGTACTCCCGCAGCATCAAAACGTCGCGTCGCCACGCGGCGCTGCGGCGTTCCCGCTACGACTTCGTAGTTGCCCTGCCAGACGACGACGAACCCTAAGCCTTGCGATTGTTCGACCTGCGCACCGCCGCGTGCATACGGGTTATTGTCATTGATGACGAACGCAGTGCCGACGGCCATACCTCCAGCATCGTAGCGTTTTCCGAAAATTACGTTCGCCGGTCCGAGAGACGCTGCATACTCCTGCCATACTACGATGAAATGGCCGTCACCCGTCGTACTGGCCGAAGGCAGGCCCGCGGCGGCCCCCGGGGTCGCCTCGATAGGAAAGGGATCCCCCGTTGCCAGCACAGCAGCTACGGCGAGTCTCTGTGTTACAAGGACTACACAGAGGACAAACCCGCTCAACAAAAAGAGTAGCCGCACCGAACCCGTGTAGCTCTGAGGTAGCAATGGTCGAAACATCCACACAAGCATAGCCTCAGCCTGCACCGCGCGACAAGCCACTAAAGTTCAAAGCAACCCAGGATGGAGGTGCCCTGAACGGCGGCCTGGAGGACCCTGAGGGCGTCGGTAGCCGTGATGCGCGAATCGCTAAGCGTGTCGCACACGTTGACGTTACAGAAGGCTCCCGTCACAGCAGAGACGAGTACGATGAGGGCATCGCTTGCAGTGATCCCCCCGTCAACGTTGGCATCACCGCAGATTACCTCATCAACGATGTCGAACATTCTACCCATGACCCCTTGTGAAACCTGCCACACCGCCATAAAGGCGGTCTCATCTGCCGCGATCGCTGGCTTCTTGGGGTAGCCTGTCCCGTCTGGCGTGACCCTAAACTCGGTTCCCTCCGGAGAACCGCTGGCGTCGAATCGCTGCCCAAAGATACCGAGTTCGTCGCTGTTGTGGTAGCCACCGTCGCCACCCCAAACGATCGTAAAGGCACCGTTTCCGTCTACGTCAACTGCTACCCCATGCTTGCCCGCGTCCTCGTCCTCGTTACCACGCCGGGTGTTGACTTGGAATGCCGGAGTCAGCACCTGGCCGCTACGATTTCGCCTCTCCGCGAACACATTGAACGGCCCGGAGGGGAAGACGTCGGTAAAGTACCCATCGCTCCACGTGACTACGTACTCGTCGTTTGCAGAGACACCAATACCAATGCCATCCCGGCCCTCTGCGCCCTCGCTGCTCCTAGACGAGAACAGCACGGGGCCGACTGGCTGGCCATCTGCATCAAAAAGGCGCTGACGAGATCGGTACTCGTATTGACCCTCTAGATAGGGAGAAGGTGAAGCGTGCGCCCAGTCCAAGACGAACCCACCATCAGCAAAGGAACCTGTGACAGGAGACACCAAATTGCCGAGATCCTCGAAACTGATCTCCGATCCACTCGCGGTTCCATCGGCTGCCATCCGTTGGCCGAAGACGAGTTCGCCTGATGCATCCCCGCCACGGGCCCACGTCACAATAAAACTACCGTCGCTACTCGTACTCACCCGCGGTTCGTTGTCTAGCGCACCAAAGGCTGTGGTGTTGCCAACGTCGACCTGAAATGGATCGACTAGCGCCGCACCATCCCCGTCGAACAGTCGAGCACGAATGATCTGTCGTCGACTGCTCCCCACGGCGACGTAGGTAGTCAGCCAGACAACGACGAAGCCACCGCCATTGACCGCCGCGACTTCCGGATCAACCTGTCGTGGAGACGATGGGTCGACGAGGAACTCTGTGCCAACCGCCTCACCGTTTCGTTCGTATCTGCGCGCGAAGGCCTGCGGGATATCAAGCACCTGTGACCACTCGTGCCATACAACCACAAAGCGTCCATTGCCGGCGCGCGCCACGCTTGGACTGAAGCGATTCGCACCGCTGTCCGAGTGAATAGAGAACGGCGCGCCCGATGCCAGCACGTCGCCGCGCACCTCAGGGACGTATGAAGCGAGCAACACGGCCATACAACCCGCTCCAATCGCTATAGATTTCTGGCAGGTTGAACAGAGCTTGAACGGAGTAAGGTTCACTGACTACCTAGCGTACCACCGTCGCCCCTAACTGTAATAACGAGGCGAGACAACGTGAAGCGAAGAGCAAAGCGCACTACTATGGACGTAAGATCCTTTCCACAGCAGTAGCGAGAGGGCTCTTCAGCCCCCTCGCTAGCAAGGTCGGGTCATTCTCCACAAACGGTCGGTGCGGTCGCGGAGCCGACCGCGACGTTCAAGATATAGCTCGCATCTGAGGCCGTGACCGTAAGATCCGGATTGTCGAATGGAACGACGTCGCCTAGAGGATCAAACGGCAAAGAACCGATCGAAATCTGAAGGGCGAGATTGGCGTCCGTAGCAGTGATCGTCCCGCTACGATTCAGGTCGCCACAATCCAAGCCTAACAGACATTGGGTAGGCGGATTGGCCTCCCAGACCGCGATATCGGTTTTGCTGCAGGGAGAGAAATCATAGCCCCCTCCCCCCATGTAATAGAGATTCCAGTTTAGAGGTGGGCCCGTGCAGGTGCCCGGACTGGCACAGGGACTCGATTGCTTCGAGTTGCATCGCTCGCCGTCGTCGGCTCCGCCGACGCAAAGCCTGAACGCCGGTCCGCCGATGCATGTGTTGTTGGGTGGATCGCAGGCAGAGGCCAGATCGAAGTCGTCGCAGTATACCTTCGGATCCGGCGTGACCGCGCCCTTACAAAATCGCCGGTTGGGCTTCGTGCAGGTGCCCCCACCAGTACAATCGCTGTCATCTTTACAGAATTGGTTCTTCTTGGTACCGCCTTGGCACACGTTACGGGAAATCCACATGTTACCGCAATGCGACTTTATATCGTCATGCCACGCGCCGATGTTGTGACCCATCTCGTGTCTGGTCGTTCCAATGCTTGACGAGGTCGACGAAGCGCCCTCGTTCGTCAGTGCCGCGGCGAAGCGGGTCGACTCGCATGCCCCTGCAATCTTTGCTGCGAGCCCACCCACTAGACCCGCGTCGCACTGCGAGAAAAGGTGGATCAGACCGGTGTTGGTGGTGTTGATGGGGTCAGAAGGGCCCGCGTTTGCTCGATACTCGCCGGCCTCGTTCACCTGTCGAGACCATGATTGTACACACGACCCCCCAGTCTGGTCGGTCGCGCAGCAGTTTCCATATGTCGCGCAGCCCGCATTGCTGGTTTGGCATGCGTTACCATCATCGGGACCCTGCCAACAGACCCGCAGCAGACCGAGTGCCGCTCCACGATCACAGGCCCCACCACCAGTGCAATCGGCGTTCGTCAAGCAAAACCGTCCGGCATTGGAAGAATCCGTGTCGCAGAGCCCGCGCCGCTTCGGAGCGGTAACACACGTCTCGCCGACATCTGCGCAATCACTATTGGTTGAGCACGCGTTGCCGTTCGGAATAGCCTCAGTACTGGTGCCGGCGTCTTTGATGCAGATCGTAACGCAATCGGCAAGATTCGCGTCGCTGTCGACTTCGGTTTCAAACACTACCAGCGCGGGAGCACGAACGGTGAGAGTATCGCCGAGCGACGCGCGATAGGCATCGTCTACCTCGTTGATATTCTCCTGCATATCGGCCAACGTATCGGCGAGTACGCCGGTGTGGACATTAGCGAAGAAATTGTAATCCGCGACCATGCCGATATCCAGACGCTCAAGACCACCGTTCACCAGACGTGATGTCTCGCCGATGTTCTTTTCTAAGACAGCCGTCGCTTCGCCGATGGTTGTGCCGGTGTTTTATCCGCTTCGTAGACGCTGCGGCGTAGTATCGAGAACGCTCAGATTCAGGCCGTCGGGCCAGTGGTCTCCAACAGTACACTCATAGGCATCTTCGTCGCTGTCAGTGGCTCGGTAGACCACGAGATCGCCTTCGCGGGCACCGGCATCGAACATGCGGTGCGGCTGTAAAATGTAGGTTCCGGATTTCGTGACGATTCGACCTTTGAGGGCGCCCCGAATCAGCGCGACACGGACGCGCGCTGTGGGCTCATCGCGCAGCGTTCCTTGGTAGGTATAGTTCCGCGTCGGAATCTCTACCGTTTCCCCGCCACGGACGACATAAGTCTTCGTCTCCTCGTCGAACAGATCGCCGGGGGTCAGACGCAGTCGGAACTCCCTATCGAGTGCTATGAACGATACATCCAAAGGGGCATCCGCGGTAGCCGGCAGACGGCCTGCCACCACGCTGGAATCGATAGTGATGCGGGCGAATTCGTAGTTTCTGATTCCCGCAAATGTCCTTTGCGCGGCAATCGCTCCCGATGGAAGAGTACAGCCTAGGATCGTCAGACCCACGAATATCGCCATTGCCCTCATAGCATCTTTCCTCCTTTACAAACCCCGTAACAGCAGGTTGGCCGCGGTCATAGCTGATGGGATGGACTCCTCCCGTGACTTTATCGGCATCGTAGTGCCAAAGTCACCTTACGTCCCGGGTTACCCGTGGAAGGAGGAGCCAAATGAAGTCTACATTGATTGCTG
>JAZDCZ010000192.1:0-4635 GCA_036679605.1 Gemmatimonadota bacterium | reverse complement strand
CCGTAATGCCCGCCGTAGTAACCATCGTAGTGTCCACCGTGGTGACCGCTATCGGTATTGAGCAAGAGTGCGCCGCTGACGTTCCCGCCGTTGCCGACACGAACGAAACCGGCGTATCCATCGCCGATCCCGCCAACGGTGAAACCGCCGCGCGATCGCCACGAACGTCCGGAGTATGTTGAGCGACCATCTCGATAGACCGCAGCCACGCCGCCCGAGCGGGACAGTGTGGACCGGCCAGAACTGCTTCGAGCGCTGATCCCTTTTGATCCGTGCCCCGCGCGAGACGCAACCGCTCGACCACTACCCGATCGGTTAATCCTCGCCGTCGAGGTGCTCGTTCCGCGTGTTCGGTATTTTGAACCCGCCGTCGTCCGCGAAGAAGATCGAGCGCGCGAGGATCGTGGCGGACGTGCAGTTGGCGAGGACGAGGGCGAGACTCGCGATCGCGTGGCCAACGGGGCCACCGACTGTGACCGAGATGAGCCGGTCCGCGCGCGATGAGTTCGCCCTGTCGTTGATTGCGAGGAACCGCGTGGTCGAAGAACCGCGCTAGATTTCGGCGCCGCTCGACGACTACCACGGGAGGATTGCGAGCGCGCATTGTGCGATCGCCCCGTGCTTTGCCTTGGGGCCGCGGAACGGGAGCGGGTCGCGCGTCGCGATCCGCTACTGCGATGCGACGGCGGAGGCTGAGCACTGCGCCTTCGAGCGCTCGAAGCGTATCTCTGCGAACTGCGACGGGCAGAGGACGAACGCGAACGCGAAGCATGCGACTTCGTGCGACCGGCGGACCTGCGTGAAGCGGAACTCTTCCCGCTCCTTTGGTGCTGCTTCGGAGCACGAGCCAGAACCTCGCTCGGAACCAGCAAAGCGCCACCAAGGATGAGCACTGCGAGCCAATAGCCAGCTTTTCGTTGAGCGTTCATGGTCCTCCTCCGTTCCGGGTTGACGGCCAACGCGATGTTCGTTGCATATCGCGGACATCCATCGATTGTGCATTATATCGTACTGTTAAATAATACGCTACAGATAGCCATTCTCCAAGTAAACTCCTGTCGTTTGATGTCAAAGCGATATGACGGCTGATAATCCAGTCAGGGTCGCACACTGCCAGACAGGCTTAACATTTTTGCCAATATCGTGGATGCGGTCCTCGCGACAGAGCCAGACTGACCGCACCCCGGTCGATTTGGCACCGGCGACATCGCTGTGCAGAGAGTCTCCGATGTGGACTACGTCTTGCGGTTCCAGCCGGAGGAGATCGAGGGCGCGGCGGAAAATGGCGGGTTCCGGCTTGTAGCATCGTGCCTGCTCGGAGGTGACGATGTGGTCGAACTTCAGTCCGAGCCGTTCGATCGCAAAGAGGATGGGCTTCGTGTCGGCGTTGGATACGCAGCAGACCGGGACGTGCAAGTCAACGAGAAACGCTACGGCGTCGGCGTAGACCGGAGATGTTCTCTGTGTTTGCAAGTTCATTTTCTTGTTTTTCATGAGCAGGCTCCTGGTGGATTTCACAGCCGGTTTTTCGAGGTCGGCCAGCAAGCTGGCTTTGCCAGTCATCCCATTTCGGCGGTTGTGCGTTGTTCCGGAGTAGGGGTCGTCAAGGCGATGACCCAGCTCCCGTGTTTCACTTGGTTGCGCTGGTGAAGCTCGGCGTCGAATGGGCGATGGGTCTGCCACATCTTCCAAAGGATCTTGAGCCAACGCTGCCCCAGGCAACCGAGCATGTCCCGAACGTAGTTGAAAAAGAGCGGTTCTCCCCTGGAGCTGGCCACGGTGGTAGGCTCCGGGAAGAGAAGAACAGTCCCAAAAAGGAGAACCGCCATGTCGAAAACTTACTCGAAGCGAACGAAGAAATCGAGCCGACGTTCGGCTCGGAGCGTGGATGAGACGCGAGTGGTCGAGACTGCGGACGTGCTGAGCGGTCGTGTGACCATCGAGCTTCCGGTGTCGATGGCCGAGGTCATCGAGGGTGTGAGTTCGGAGATCGAACGCCTGGCCGGTGAGGCCGGGCTGCTGATCATGCAGTCGGTGATGAACGCCGAGGTTGAATCGCTGGCCGGTCCGAAGGGTCGCCACGATCCCGACCGGCAGGCCACGCGATGGACGAGCCAGCAGGGCTATGTCGCGCTCGGCGGCAAGAAGACCAAGGTCAACAAGCCACGCGTCCGAAGCATGGAGGGCCAGGAGGTGGCACTGACGAGCTACGAGCGATTCCAGTCCCCGCCCAGGCGGCAATCGAGCATTGTGCGCAAGCTGATCAACGGGATCAGTACGCGGAAGTACACGAGGGCCGTTGAGGATTTCACCGACGGCTACGGCATCAGCAAGAGCGCGGTAAGCCGAGAGCTTGTCACAGCCACACGCGAGTCGCTGCAATCGTTGTGTGAGCGCCGCCTCGATACGATCGGGCGGTTGGCCGTGCTGCTCATCGACGGAAAGCCCATCAAAGGCGAGTGCGTCGTGGTGGCTTTGGGTGTGGATATCAAGGGTAAAAAGCATGTGCTGGGTCTTGTTCAAGGCGGGACGGAGAACAGCGTCGTCGTGCAGCATCTTCTTGATGATCTGATCGACCGGGGCTTGGATCCGACGCAGAAGATGCTCTTGGTGCTCGACGGCAGCAAGGCGTTGCGCAAGGCCGCGAAGAAAATGTTCGGCGATGATTGCCCGGTGCAGCGGTGCCAGTTGCACAAGCGTCGCAACGTGGCCGCGCTGCTTCCGAAGGAATACCAAGGCAGCGCAGACCAGCGGATGGGTACGGCTTATGCGATGGCCACTTATGAGCAGGCCAAGACACAACTGCTCAAGACGGTCGAGTGGCTGGAGGGTATTAACCCATCGGCCGCGGGTTCGTTGCGTGAAGGATTGGAGGACACGCTGACACTGCATCGGTTGGGTGTTCCGGAGGCGCTGCGTAGGAGCCTCAAGAGTACGAATCTGATCGAGAGCGCTCTGAGTGTGACCGAGACGGTGATGGGTCGTGTCAAGCGGTGGCGTGGCGGTGACATGCGTCTTCGTTGGGCAGCGGCCGGCTTGCTGATGGCGGAGAAACGTTTCCGTCGCATCTGCGGCTACCAGAAAATGTCGAAGCTGCTCGCTGCTCTCGACGCCGACAAGGCCGCCGACCACGACAGAGCCAAGCTTGCCTCATCAGAGCGAGCCGCGTAGTGTGATCGCAAGTGCGAAGGAGAACCCTTCAAACTTCAACTACAAACGGGACAATCTCCGGAGGAGTGTGAGGTTTCAGTCAAGGATGACTGCATGCAACCCTATGATATGGTGATTGAGCGGACGATGAAGTGGTTCTTCGATTCGCTGTCGGAGAAGGATCGCCGGCGGTATGCGGCGGTCGAGGCGGCCAAACTCGGCCATGGCGGCGTGGAATACGTGGCACAGATATTGGGCTGCGACCCCAAGACCCTCCAGCGGGGGCGGGAAGAACTGGAGCAGCCGGAGGATCCAGCTACAGGCCGGGTTCGAAAAAAAGGGGTGGACGCCGGCGGCTAATCGACATCTGCCCGCGGTTGGAGCCGAACTTTCTGGGTGTGCTGCGGGACCACACTGCCGGCGACCCGATGCGGGAAGGCGTCAAGTGGACCGACCTGACGCGACGTGAGATATCCCAGCGGCTATCGGAACTCGGAACGCCCGCCGGGCAGGGCGTGGTCAAGCAGTTGCTCAAGCGGCACGGGTATGTGAAACGCAAGGCTCAGAAGGTCAAGGCGATGGGGCCTCGGCATCCTGATCGCAACGCTCAGTTTGAGAACATCGCCCGACTCAAGCAGGAGTACCTGGAGGCGGGCCAGCCGGTCGTGAGCATGGACGCGAAAAAGAAGGAATTGCTGGGCAACTTCTACCGTGATGGCAAGTTGTACACTCAGGAGGCCATCGAGGTGTTCGACCACGACTTCCCCAGTGCCGCCAGCGGAGCCGTGTTCCCGCACGGTCTGTACGACATGGGTCTCAACCGCGGGCACATCAACCTGGGCACCAGTCACGAAACCAGCCAGTTCGCCTGCGACAGCATCGAGCGCTGGTGGCGGCAGCACGGGCGCCATCAGTACCCGCAGGCGACGCGGTTGTTGCTACTGTGCGATGGTGGGGGCAGCAACAGTTCCAGCCGGTACGTGTTCAAGGAGGAGCTGCAAAAACTGGCGGATCGGCTGGGCTTGGAGATACGCATGGCACACTACCCGCCGTACTGCTCCAAGTACAACCCGATCGAGCACCGCCTGTTCCCGCACGTGACCCGCGCCTGCCAGGGTGTGGTGTTCCATACGGTTGAGGTGGTCAAAGCGTTGATGGAGAAAACCAAGACCCGCACCGGGCTGGAGGTGACCGTGGATATCCTGGACAAGACCTACGAGGTTGGCCGCAAGTGCGCCAAGGGATTCAAGAAGAACATAAAGATAGTCTTCGATGCCTTCTTGCCCAAATGGAACTACCGAGCCATCCCTACCGTCGGGTAAATCGGGAAGTTATTTCGGCTCCGTTCCTAAGGAAGCGGACGTTTGAAATCCGGTCGGACAACTCGAAAGCACTCCCTCACGGTCGCGGCTCGGATCGGACGAACCCGTCACCTAAGGCGTGACAACGCACGGGAGTCCGCTTGCGATTTTCCCGTCTTTATGG
>JAZDCZ010000191.1:0-3284 GCA_036679605.1 Gemmatimonadota bacterium | reverse complement strand
GGTGTGATTCGAAAGACGTTGTCGCTATCAAAGCCCGTCACATAGACGTTATCCGATCCGTCCACGGCGACGCCCTCGGGCCGACCAAGCCCGTTACCCGCGCCATCGCCTGCTACGCCGATGATCTCGGTGATCGTCCCGCTCGGCGTTATCTGAAAGACGTTGTCGCTATCAGCGCCCGTCACATAGACGTTATCCGACGCGTCTACGCCAACGCCGGTGGGCAACGCAAAGGTCAACCCCGCCGGTGCCTGAAAGATTGGCGTAATCGTCTGCGCAGCGCCGCTGGAGGGCAGAAGCGCCAAGTCCAAAAGAACGAAAATGATGTTGGAGAGAAAACCGACCGACAGCCGACCGACAACAGTGCGATAAGACACGACGAACCTCCCTCTTCTAGACGCGACCTCTCCCCATGCACATGCACCCAGCCGCACAAGAACAGGACTTTCGTCGCGTCGCGGCAGCATAACACCCATGGCCCCCTGTCGGTCAAGGCACCCCCCCCCATATGGGTAATGCGGGTAATTGGCGGCACCGGCACGGCGGCGTGAACAGACGACGGGTTGCGTTCAGCGTCCGCGCTTACGTGTCGCCAGGCGAGTTCGACTGTGATGCACAGCAGTTACCGTCAGCCCATGTAGGCCAAGCAATCCCGGGTACCGAGGTGAACAAAACTAGGGCGCGAACGGGGGTCAGACGGCTAACCCTGCGAGTAGCCGGCAAGTAGCAGTCGGGGTTGCGCGCGGTTGCCTGTTTGACGACGCGAGCAGCCGCCAGGTTGCGTTTGGCGACCGCGCCTGCGCGGCGCCAAACGGAGTCTGGCGGCTGCCCCTCCGCCACGCGAGGTTACGCACTTCGCCATCCTCTCGGAACCAAGCTCGCTTAGCTGCGACACTTCAACGTGTCGCCTCTCGAATTGAACGAGCAGTCCGCAGGCGTGAAAGCAGTTTCGCCGCATTCACCCGCTGCGCCGTCTCCGACTGTAATGAGAAGTTTTACTGGGTCATCGCCGGTGTAGAATGGATACATGCCACCAGCACCGGAAATTCTTACTTTCACTCGACCCGGCGACTCATTCGATACGTCCTTGAGTAGAATGCGCCTGATACCGTTCCGTTTGAATATCGCCTTGTCCTTATAGCCCCAGCGCGTCCCCTTGCTGTTCAACTCCCACCCTGCGGTTCCCGGCCCGCCGAAACTCGCCGCAGGGAGGCTCTCAGCAACTCTACCTTCACCACTGCCGGCCTCCAGTACGATGCGTACGGGCAAGGTCGTAGGATCGAAGGAAGCAAAACTTGCACCGGCAGGTAGCGCAAATTCTCCGCCGAAAGTCAGCCTATCGTTGAGCCCAGTCTTGTTGACGTTGATGCGGGATAACTTGAGCTTAGCGCCTGGAATGAAATCGCCGGCGCCGTCGTTGATACATGGATCACAGTTATCTGAGAGCCCGTCTTGATCTGCGTCCGGTCCGCTCCCGACGCACAGATGACGGGCTCTAAGTCCTCGCTCTAGTGTCAGTCCGCCCCGTGGAATGAAGGAGCTCCATGTTGCAAGCGCGCCGCCGTCGGGGTGTAGCGCGATGCCGGGGGAGCCAAAGCTGGCTGGCTCCGTCCGAATCGATGACAGCTCAAACTCCGGTCCCGTCGGCGACACCGAGGCGTCAAAGTGCCGACCTGCAGCCGTATAGTAGTTTCTTCCTTCTTGAGTAGTATTTCTCAACCAAACGACGAAGAAACCGCCCGCACCGTCGAGCGCGATCCGTTCGTCCAGCCGTGTCCCAGTCGTGTAGCTGTTGACCTGAAACTCGGTGCCCATGACAACGCCGTTAGAGTCGAGCCGTTGCGCGAATATGCCTTCGACGCGCCCTCTGATCCCCATATACCCGCCGCTGGGCATACGCGCGACCCTGAAGCTGCCAAGGTCGGGACGGAGCGTGGCAGGCCCTAAAGGAATTCCAGACGCATCGTATCGAGTTGCGTATACCCCACTCCCGGCCGGTCCATCGGTACCCCACCAGATAACGGTGAACCCGCTTGGTGAATCAGCATAAACTGTGCTCGCACTCTGGGACCCGGTCGTGTAGGAGGTAACTTGAAACTCAGAGCCGGCTTTCACGCCATTGGCATCGTAGCGCTGGCCAAAGCCTCCCGAGCCGTCACCGTCTTGCTCGGGACCCGAAACAGCACAACGGGAGCCAGAGTTGGGAAGTCTTCCGCTCCGCCAGACAACGACAAAACCGCCGTCGCTGGTAGCCGCGGCACCGGGACGCTCTTGGCAGCCTGTTGTGTACGTGTTCACCTGAAACTCCGTACCAAGCGGTGTGCCGGCGGTATCGAACCGCTGCCCAAACACGCCGCTCAGGCTGCCGTCTATTGCCGGGTTGGTGTCCCAGACAACGACAAATCCACCTCCGTCAAGTCCCAGGACCTCTTTCTTGTTGCTGCGCCCACCGGAGGTCACAGAAAACAGACTTGTATTGATTTGGAACTCTGGACCTACTGCAGCACGATGCTCGTCATACACGCGCCCGAACAAGCCCTTCCGCCCATCGCCGCGGCTAGCACGCGAATACTCCTCCCAAACAACAACGAAGCCGCCGTTACTCAACGGCGCGGCGGTCAAATTTCGGAAGATCTGCGCTAGCTCTTGGGTGTTGACCCGGAATTCTCCGCGCAGGTCGGGCGACTGAGCAACAGCCTTCCCGGGAAGCGCAAGTGCGGCGCACAAGGCGATTGTCCCGCACAAAACGATTGTCCAGAAGGCCGCACGCGTTCCGTCAATACCCACGAATGGGATCACCGAGTTAGCCGCCTCCGAGTCATGCCCACATAATCGCGATGTCATGCGTGGGAGCCTACCGCATTTCGTCGAGCCGAGTCCAGCCTGATACCTCCCCATATGGGTATTGAACGGCATGACTGCTCGGCTCAGTACTCGCATCGGATCATTCGTGTTCACACTTGCGCCCACTGTGACAACCGCTACATGCGACGGTTCTTAGTTTCGCCGCGACCAATGCTTGGAAACTTGGGACAATGCCTTTCGGCCATCCACTACTCCAACAACTGAACTTTCGCGACGCGGACATCTGGAATCGGATCAAGCTCTCTCGACTCGATATCGGAGGCGTCGAGAACGCGGACTTCAAAGTCCCCTCCATCCACAGACTCAGGCGATGCGAAACGACAGGAAGCCAGCGGGGACGGACGCACGATACCGCTGATTTGTATGAACCCCACCCTGAGCTTCCCCGACCGATTGTTGAATGCGACAAGGGCTTCGGG
>JAZDCZ010000190.1:0-2359 GCA_036679605.1 Gemmatimonadota bacterium | reverse complement strand
GATAGTCCCCATCACAGCCGGAATGTCGACCCCCTTCACAATTATCGCCCATTTTTCCCCCAAAAAGCGGCTTGCCGCATAGTATAACCGACCTCGCTAAAGCCCGCCAGAGGGGTAAAACTCCATCTTCCCGGGGTTTGAAGGCCATCTCAGATAGCCTTCCAGGCATCGGGATGATGCAGGAAGTCCATGGCCAATACCTCGAAGAATTTTCCCAGCGTGAGCTTGGGCCTATAGGCGCAGTATCGTCGGGCGATCTCAGTCGCAGAATCACGCAAACCCTTTAATCGCCGGTCGGTCGTCGTTCGAGCGATCTCATGCATCACGCTCAGCACGAGAAAGGCCATGTGCGCCATCATCAGCAACCGGTCGACGGCCTGCCAAGACGCGTGGACCCGGAACTTCCCCACCCGGAACGCCTGCTTGTAGTTGAAGAAGAACGTCTCTATCGTCCAGCGCGCCGAGTACAGCTTGACGATCTCGGCGAGTTCCTCGCGGTCGCTGATGGGCAGCGAAGTCGCCAGCAGCATAGGCGACAATGGGACGTTGAGCGATGTGAGGTGCAGGACCCGGATCGTGAAGTCCTTCTCGCCGAACAGCGGCAGCGCAGCCTGGAAGGCGCGGACCACCGAGTAGATAGGATGCTTGTTGCTTTCGCGCCAGAAGGTCCGCAGTTTCTCGGACTCGAATAGAGCCAGGTCCTCCAGCAGCCCTCGACGGCGGCGCACCCGAGCCTTCAACCGCCCTTCCATGCGGATGATGAAGTCGGTCTTTTCCTCGCGCAAGAACCAGTGCAGGAGCTCCTTGCGCCGGAACCCCCGGTCGGCCACGACAATCACATCGAGGCCGAACGCTTCTCGGACGATCTCCTTGGCCTTGCGGATCTCCAGCTCTTCGATCTGGTTCTGGCTCCAGAACCCGGGAAGCTTGTCGCTATGCAATTTCCGCGTGATGCCCACGCAGGCGCGGCGGTCCTTGAGCAGCAGCGCCGTCCAGATCTCGTGATAGCCCGGCGCGAGGACCGTCTCCCGCGAGCTAAGGTTCTGCAGCCGCACACGCCCGATGTGCGGCATCCGACGCTTCTTGCCGCGCGAGCGGACCTTCGCGTACTCCGTCGAGTCTATGACCAGGATGACTTTGCCCCGAAACTTCCTCAGCCGCCGCCGGCCTAGACGCCTCAGGGTCCGGACCACGCATTCCCGGTGCACCCGCGCGAGATCGAGCTTCTTTTTCCCTAGAAAGGCCGAAAGGCGGTTCTCGCCCGTCTTGACCAGCCGGCCCTGAACCCGGGCTATCTCCTGCAGCACGACGCTGCGCGCCAGGCAGATGCCCAATACGGTTTCAAGAAGCTTGTCCGTCCAATTGTAGGGGAGCGACTTTCCGCGACCGAGACAATCCCGTACGGTCTTTGGTATAAGATGCCTGGATTTCAGGCCCGTCGGGGGCATGCGATGCATGAGCGGTACCTCATGCAAAGAGGTGTCCTCGGCGGGCCTGTTCTTTTCGTCCACCTCCCACGAAACCCAGACCGACTTCTTTGACCGTGCTATTCTACCCGATTCCCGTCCGGAACTGCCCATGAACTTGGTGCGCGCCAAGTCATAGGACCTCAAACCGCCAAACCCCGGGAAGATGGAGGAATCGTCCTCCATCTTCCCGGGGTTTGCGGATCGTTTCAAGTTATCCCCCAGGCATCGGGATGATGCAGAAAGTCCATGGCCAAGACCTCGAAGAATTTTCCCAGCGTGAGGGTCGGTCTGTAGGCACAGTATCGTCGGGCGATTTCGGCCGCAGACTCACGCAAGTCCTTCAATCGCCGGTCGGTAGTCGTTCGAGCGATCTCGTATATCACGCTCAGCACTAGGAAGGCCATATGCGCCATCATCATCAACCGGTCAACGGCCTTCCAAGACGAATGTACCCGGAACTTCCCCACTCGGAACGCCTGCTTGTAGTTGAAGAAGAACGTCTCTATCGTCCAGCGCGCCGAGTACAACTTGACGATCTCGGCGAGTTCCTGCCGGTCGCTGATGGGCAGGGAGGTCGCCAGCAGCATGGGCGGTAGCGGGACGTTGAGCGACGTAAGGTGTAGGACCCGGATCGTGAAGTCCTTCTCGCCGAACAACGGCAGCGCAGCCTGGAAGGCGCGGACGACCGAGTAGATAGGATGCTTGTTGCTTTCGCGCCAGAAGATCCGCAGCTTCTCGGGCTCGAATCGGGCCAGATTCTCCAGCAGTCCCCGACGGCGGCGCACTCGAGCTTTCAACCGCCCTTCCATGCGGATGATGAAGTCGGTCTTTTCCTCGCGCAAGAACCAGTGCAGGAGCTCCTTGCGCCGGAACCCCCGGTCGGCCACGAC
>JAZDCZ010000019.1:0-2379 GCA_036679605.1 Gemmatimonadota bacterium | reverse complement strand
TGGAGCCGGTAATCGGTCATCTGAAATCGGACTCACGTATGGGCAGCAACCAATTGCATGGACGCGTCGGCGACCGGATGAACGCGATGTTGGCCGGTGCGGGGTTCAATATGCTAAAGCTCCTAAGAGCATTTCGTTTGCGCCTATTTCACGTCGCGCGTTGCTGGCTTTTCGAGCCGTCGCGTTGGTCTCTGCCGCTGTTACTGGCCGCTTGAAACGGGTTTTTCAGAGACGACTAGGTATGCCCGTCCTTCGATAAATCGACCTACGACAGCTTCCTTCCTTCCGGAATCTAGGGTGGACGAATCAGCCGGCCAGCACGACTCGAAAGAGACTGGAATGGCTTCGGTTTCGCTCGGCTGGGTTTTGGCACACTCACCCGCTCCCGGATCTCTAGTTTCGCCTTGTATTCGCCCCCTGTTTGTGCTCTGCTCCGCGCCGAGTCCGGTCAGCCGGACCAAGGAGAGGCTATGGCTGAAGGGGTGGATTCCAAAACCTATATATCCAAGATTTCTCCGCGAACGGGCGACTCAGGCCACTCGGCGGAAATCCTAACGACGATAAGTGAGATCGAAGCCTACACCGGGTTAGGATGGGAGATGATTATGGGCTTCGGGACATCGTTCCCAGCGTGGCATGGTGGTGGTAGGCAGTACCACTCTTCGCGCACCGCGATCGACCTTTGGTTTATTGAGACGGCACTGAGTGGGGGCCCCCGCTAGTCCGAAATCGGATTTTCCGATGAACCGGGTGTCAACAGGGTGTGAAAAGGGTGTCAAAAGGGGCATCAGCCTATATCCCTCTTTGGTATACTGTTAGGTGTGGAAGTGCGTACGAAGCACCCCACTCGCGCACATCGGTTTGGACTTCCGCCGGGCTCATAGACGGCTGGAGGTCGGTTTGTGAGACGCGTTCGAACGTTTCGGGACTCACGCTGCCTAGATGCCTTGACCGTACCTTCGGTTGTAGAAGGCTTCGATCCATTTGGAGATATCAGCCTAGGCTAAGTCTCTCGTTTTGTAGATCCGTTTTTCTATCCTCGCCTTTTTCAAGCGACTGAAGAAAATTTCGGCGACTGTTTAGTCCCAACGGTTTCCACGCCGGCTTTCTTGGAGATGTCACGTTCCTCGTGGGTACGACGCAGGTCGGCCCGGAGCTTGAGGATCTCCCGCCTGGCCTCTAGCAGCTCGTCGTCGTGCTGCTTTCGCCTGCTTGGCTACGAAAGTTAGGCAGCAAATCCGTGATGCCGATTCCCGGCATCCATAACACGGTGCGTGTCCCCACGTGCCTACATCATCCAACCTAGGAGGTTTCATGAAGCAACATAGTTCAAATCCAGAAATTCATATGCGACCCTTGACCGAGTTAAGGCCTCGCATACGCAACCCGCGTACGCATTCAAACAAACAAGTAGGCCAGATTGCAGACTCGATACGTGAGTTTGGGTTCACCAATCCGATTCTGATCGACGCCGCCGGCGGCGTCATCGCCGGCCACGGCCGTCTGCAGGCGGCCAAGCTGCTCAGGCTGAGCGAGGTGCCGACGATCCGGCTCGATCACATGAGCGAGGCCCAGGTGCGAGCCTATGTGATCGCCGATAACAAGCTGGCCGAGAACGCCGGCTGGGACGAGGATCTGCTGAGGGTCGAATTCGACTACCTGGCAGAACTCGACATTGACTTTGACCTGACTATTACGGGATTCGAGACCGCCGAGATCGATGTGCTGCTCGAAGGCGCTGATGCTCAAAGCTGGGACGAGGCCGATGAGCTTCCTGAACTGGATGAAACGCGCCCGGCCGTAACCCGCGCGGGAGACCTGTGGATTCTCGGGCCGCATCGCCTGCTGTGCGCCGATGCGACCAAGGCCGAGTCCTTCGAGTGTTTGCTTGGCGGCGAGCAAGCAGAAATGGTCTTTGTTGACCCTCCGTACAACGTGCCGATCGACGGTCATGTGTGCGGGTCGGGGGCGATCAAGCACCGCGAGTTCGCCATGGCCACGGGCGAGATGTCGCGGGCGGAGTTCACCGGGTTCCTTGCGACCTGTCTCGGGCATTTTGGAATAAGGACAACGGCGGGATGGGCTCTTTGTACCGCTCGAAACACGAGTTGGTGTTTGTCTTCAAGAACGGCACCGCCCCCCATATCAACAACGTCGAGCTTGGCCGCTTTGGGCGTTACCGCACAAACGTCTGGGACTATCCCGGCGCCAACTCTCTTGCCGGGGGCCGGCGCGACGAGCTGGCCATGCACCCAACGGTCAAGCCTGTTGCCTTGGTGGCCGATGCGATTTGTGACTGTTCCGACCGGAATGGAATCGTGCTGGACAGCTTCGGTGGCAGCGGAACGACGCTGATTGCAGCCGAGAAGACGGGCAGAC
>JAZDCZ010000189.1:0-2281 GCA_036679605.1 Gemmatimonadota bacterium | reverse complement strand
ACTGCTTGCCTACAGCGCAAAACCGACCATGCCATGCAGCAGACCGGCCCGGCAGCACCGCACGGATCGCCCGCGCCAAGGCGAAAACACGGCCCATGCAACAGGAACTAGTTAGGGCTGCTTTGAAAGGTGGAATTGCCGCAACCGCCGCTTGCCTATGGGCTGCATCGGCCATGGTGGGCCCGAAACTGCACATCGCTTGGGTCTCGCCCAAGCGTGGCCAACCACCAGGAGCCGTAAGACTGGTATTTGCCATGGCCTATGGTCCCTAAGTGAACCGTATTGCGGCTAGGTCCAAGTCTCCGTCGCCGTCCAGATCGCCGACGGTGGCCCCTGAGGTCGTAGCCTCCTCAGCCGCGATGGAATCTACACTGCCTGCGAAGGATTCGTTGCCATTGTTGAGCAGAATGGATATGTCCTCACTCTCAAAACCAGTAATCGACAGGTCCAGGTCGCCGTCGCCGTCCAGATCTGATGCTACCAAGCTGGGGTATCCCACGGCTTGGATACTGTGCTCGGAAAAACGTCCGTTGGTTTGGACAACGTGACCGGAAAAACGCCCGTCTCCGTCGTTAAGCAGCACTCCGACACCAGGGGACGCCAGATCGATTCCATTGTCGTTGCTGAGCAACGGCGCGTCCCCAAGCACAATATCTACTGCAAAGCCCGCATCACCATTGTTCTTGTAAGTCTGTAGGAACGGACGCAGGCTGACTTGACCAACAACTATGTCCAGGTCACCGTCTCCGTCCAAATCACTCATCTCGTGTATCGTACCAGATGCCAGGTCCAGGTCGCCGTCACCGTCCAGGTCGCCCACGGCAAGCGACTCGACCCACGGGGACCGCGACGACGGCGCGTTCGCAATAACGCTCACAGCCTCAGCGAAAGTGCCATCACCGTTGTTTAGCGATATGTCGAAATCCAGAGTGCTACCGGCTGCCGCAATCCCTACAAGCACATCCCAATCGCCGTTACCGTCAAAGTCGACTGTTGTGAAGTGTCCGGGTCGCCCATCAAGCGGAGTGTCGATGTTGGCATCGAAGGTCCCGTCACCGTTGTTTGGGAAGAAGGAGAACACTTCGGAGGCGGTAGGGTCCAATGAGCCCGCTGTGGTCACCAGGAGATCGAGATCCCCATCATTGTCTATGTCGGCTAACGCGACATCGACGATCTGTAGGAATTCGACCAAACGCAATTCCATACCTGCGGTAAACGTGCCGTCGCCGGTGCCTAGTAGAATGGCAATGGTGACGCCTGAGTCAAGAGGGCCGTCGCCTACTAGACTGGCAATGAGCGCGCTTGTGTCGATTTCAGGGACCACTACAAGATCCACGTCTCCGTCGGAGTTCAGGTCGCCGGATTTGAGAATCCGCACTTGCCGTTCGAACGGGATGTTTCTGACGGTCGGAAAAGTCCCATCGCCCTGGCCAAATAGCAATGAAACACTCGTGACGTTCGCAACGGCCAGATCCAGGTGACCGTCATTATCCAGGTCAGCGCTGATTATTGAAATCGGGCGATCTCCAAGTTCATAACTTGGACCGGGAAACAGCGGCCCGATGGTTGGCGAATCCGTGTCCATGGTGACGGCTTCCGAGATTCGAAAAATGGCGCCGCCATCGAATTGCGGCGGCGGCGGTGATGGCGGGCCTGGGTCGATTCCAGGATCCTCGACGTCAGGACCGGGCAGAGGAACGTCGGGCGTCGGCTCGGGCACTTTGGGGACCGGGGGTTGCGGGCAACCGAGCAGGAGACTCAGGGTAGCCGCTGTGGCAACTGAGGCACACAAACAGTTTCGATAACGAAGCATCTCGCAATCCTCCCAAAGTGGTTGCGTTTCAGAATCGCCGCGTTGCGCAACTGGGTGAAAGTAAACAGCAGTTGTCTATCAGCCGCGTCAGCATGCTGATGCACTCGTTGGGACCCTGAGGATCCGCGCACGAGGCCGATGTTGCACATTCAGAAAAGGCGCGGAGTTTCGGATCAGCTCTCTGGTCCATCACCGGAGGCTCCTTTGTGAGACATGTCCGTCTTCCGCGTCTCAGCCGAGATTCCCCATGCATCGATCGGAAGAGGGGCGATCATACCCAGGTGGCCCTCTCGATTCAAGCCAGAACGGCTTCTGTTGCCGTGAAGCGGTGAATCACGCCCATTCGCCGCCTCCTCGGCGCGGTTAGGAATCGGCAGCCCGCCGTCCCCATACAGACCTAGCGGGAACGGCTTGGGTGGATTACCAGTACAGCGCAAGGTCGCCTGTAGCGCAGGCTTCCAGCCTGCA
>JAZDCZ010000188.1:0-9374 GCA_036679605.1 Gemmatimonadota bacterium | reverse complement strand
AATGTTTCTGGCGATCGCCGCGTTCTTTCGCTCCTCATCAAGCAGCGCCTGCATTTCGGGGTTGCCCTCGAAATACCACTTGTCCAGTAGCTTCAAACCGTCGCTAGTAGTTTTTCTGGCAGGCATAAGCGCCTCCTTTATTCAGTAGTCGTATGCTTCTTGGGGGACACTTCGAACGCCTTCTTCCGCCGTAGCGCGAGCTCGATTTCCTTCTCCGGCACCTTGTCTTCCTTGGTGAGGCCATGGCTAACCACGACCACGTTCTTGCCGTGGAAGAAGTACAGCATACGGTAGTTCATTCCCTGTAATCCTACCCGGAGCTCGTAGATACCGTCACGAAGAATATCTGCTTCCGGCCTCCGCAGCTCGTGTCCACACTCAGCGAGCCGTCCGAGGCGAACCCGGCACTTCACCATCGCCTTCGGGATGAGGTCATCGAACCACCCCTTTAAAGGAATCGTTCCATCCTCTTCCCTGAACAAGACAACCTTCGTCCTCGGCACTGAGTCTCCTGCAGCAACACCACAGTCCTGTTCGCTATATTACGAATAACCGGCTTAGTTGTCAATAAGAACCGGGGCAGGTTCGTGCTGGCTGCCTGCCTCGTTCATCACTGCCTCGGCTTGTGATCGACCCGTAAGTTTCCCTTACCTGGACACACCGAATAATGAGACTTTCTGGGCTACCCGAGGAGGGAGCATGAGGAAGCCTGCTCGCGAAAATTTACTGCAGACGATCGCGCAGGAACAGTCCCGTCTCGCGCGGCTGAAAGCTGAACAGGCCAGCGTTAGAGACCGACTCACCGCGCTCCAGGCTGAGTTGGATTCGCTCGGTACCGAGCCGGAGGTTCGCGTGCACTCGCCCCTCGCGGTTGAGGCGCTGATACCGAGAACGTCCGTCGAGAAGATCAAGCTGTTTCGCTCCCTGTTCCGAGGGCGCGAGGAGGTTTTCCCGATACGGTTCATGAGCAAGAAGGCCGGTAAACCCGGCTACGCTCCCGCGTGCCGAAACAAGTTCGTCCAAGGCGTCTGCGAGCTGCCGAAGGTGAAATGTGGCCAGTGCCCGACCCAGGCCTTCAGGCCGTTCGACGACGACGCGGTCCTCGGACACCTGACCGGCCGCCACATCATGGGCGTTTATCCGCTCCTTGATGACGAAACGTGCTGGTTTCTCGCCGCCGACTTCGACAAGAGAAGCTGGACGGACGACGTACGCGCGTTCATAGAGACGTGTCGGCGCGTCGGTCTGCCCGCCACGGTGGAAAGATCACGTTCCGGCAACGGCGCCCACGTCTGGTTCTTCTTCTCGGCGCCCGTGTCGGCGAGTATCGCGCGCCGGATGGGCTGCTATCTCATCACCGAGACCATGTCGCGGCGGTACCAGTTGAGCATGGATTCTTACGACCGTCTGTTCCCGAGCCAGGACACGATGCCGCGAGGTGGTTTCGGAAACCTTATCGCGCTGCCGTTCCAACACGAGCCGAGGCAGCGACAGAACTCAGTCTTCCTCGACGACCAGATGGAACCGTACCCCGATAACCAGCAATGGGCCTATCTCGCCTCGGTGCCGCGCATCGATCCGAGCACCGTGGATCTGATCGCCCGGGAAGCAACGCGACAGGGCTCCGTCGTCGGCGTGCAGCGCGCGGAGACGGCGGACGAAGAGGACGTCGCACCATGGGCGCGCCTCCCTTCCCGAAGGCCAACACCGGTAGTCATCACCGAGCCGCTGCCGCCGAAGGCGCATGCCGTCCTCGCACAGAAGCTCTTCGTCGAGAAGGCCGGCCTCCCGTCACCGCTGATCAACCAGATCAAGCGGCTCGCGGCGTTCCAGAATCCGGAGTTCTACAAGAAGCAGAGCATGCGCCTCTCGACCGTGACAACCCCACGCGTGATCGCGTGTGCCGAGGATCTCCCTCGATACGTGGGCCTGCCGAGAGGGTGTCAGGTCGAGGTCGAGGCGCTACTGCGCCAGTACAGCGTTTCCCTCGAAGTCGAGGACCAGCGCGTCACCGGCGAACCGCTCGGCGTCCGATTCCATGGGAAGCTGGCACCAGCTCAGCAGAAGGCCGTGCGCGCATTGCTCGACCATGACATTGGGGTTTTTGTCGCGCCGCCCGGCATCGGCAAGACAGTCGTAGGTACGTACATTCTAGCGGAACGCGACTGCAGCACGTTGATCATAGTCCACCGCCAGCCGCTTCTCGACCAATGGGTGGCACAACTCGCTCTTTTTCTGGGTATCGACGCGAAGGAGATTGGCCAGATCCGAGCGGGCAAGAAGGCCGGGAACGGCCGACTCGACGTCGCGATGATTCAGAGCCTCGTTCGCAAGGAGAAGGTCCAGGATGTCGTCGCCAACTATGGACAGGTCATCGTCGATGAATGCCACCACCTGCCGGCCGTTTCGTTCGAGCGCGTACTCGCGGAGGTAAAGGCCCGCTACGTGGTCGGCCTCACCGCAACCCCACAGCGCCGCGACGGCCACCATCCCATCACCGAGATGCAGCTCGGGCCCGTTCGCTTCACGATCGATCCGAGAAACCAGACGGCGCAACGCCCATTCACACAAAAGCTTGTGGTACGCGAGACCGACTTCAAAACACCAAGCGAGGGGACGCCGAACATCCAGAGTCTGTACGCGTTACTCGCGGCCAATGAGAGGCGCAACCGGCTCATCCTCGACGATGTCATCCAGGCCCTTGAACAGGGTCATTCGCCGATCCTCCTCACGGAGAGAAAGGATCACCTCGGATACCTCGCTTCCCGACTCGAAAAGTTCGCGCGGCACCTGATCGTTCTCCAGGGTGGTATGGGCGCCAAGGAGCGACGCGAGGTGAAGGAACGGCTCGCCGCAATCCCGAACCACGAGGAACGGCTCGTCCTCGCAACAGGGCGCTACATCGGCGAGGGCTTCGACGATGCGCGACTCGACACGTTCTTCTTGGCGTTACCGGTGTCATGGAAAGGCACACTGATCCAGTACACCGGCCGTCTGCACCGTCTTCATCCCGGCAAGACCGAGGTTCGCATCTTCGACTACGTAGACAGTGATGTACCGATGCTTCTCCGGATGTTCAAGAAGCGGCTGCGCGGCTACCGCGCAATCGGCTACGCGCGAGGCGAAGCGCCGCTCGGATGCGCGGAGCCCGGAGACGAGGTCGTCGTCGAGTACGACAGGGACGTTCTGCGCGACCTCGAGGAGCGGGATCAATTCGCATAGGTTTCTCAGCAAAACCTGGCAGTAGGCTGCCCCAATCCCCTTGACGGCTAGTACCATAAATGGTACAGTACTGCGTGGTATCCGGTCAAAAGAAAATACGAGCAGTATTCTCTTGTACCGCGACGGGGACCGAGCCGGTTCGTGACTGGCTCAAAAGCCTACCGAAAAAAGACCGGGCCCTCATCGGGAAGGACGTAATGAAAGTAGAATACGGATGGCCGCTAGGCATGCCCGTGTGCCGGCCACTCGGAGACGGCCTCTACGAGGTACGAACCGATCTATCGAGCCGCCGGATCGCTCGCGTTCTCTTCTCCATCTACCGAAACCAAATGGTCATTCTCCACGGCTTCGTAAAGAAAGATCAGAGGACGCCGAAAAAAGACCTGGCCCTGGCAAAGCGCCGAAAGCGTCAAGTCGAGAGAGCCTTGTAGAACCACATAACCTCAGAGGACAAACATAATGGCAAAGAAAAATCCGCACATTGGTTCCGCCTTCGAAGACTTCTTGGCCGAAGATGGGACTCTCGAAGCTGCCGAGGCTCAGGCAATCAAGGAAGTTCTCGCTTGGCAGATCCAGCAAGAGATGGACAAGCTGAGCCTTTCCAAGAGCGCCATGGCCGGTCGTATGCGAACAAGTCGAAGCTCGCTAGACCGCCTTCTCGACCCGGGGAACCCGTCGGTTTCACTTTATACCTGCGTGCGTGCGGCCCACGCTCTTGGCAAGACCTTGGAACTCACTCTCAGCAAGCGCCACAACCCCCGCCGTGCCCATGGACTGTATCGACGAAGGTCATCATCCGACGCCAAAACGCTCGGCAAGAAACGTGCGTAGCTTTTCCTGTTATGGCTTCCCGAACTACGACCGACTGAACTCTAAGCGGCTATATTTGTTAGAGATTATCCACGAAGAGAGCCGTCGGAGCGACGTCCATCCGGAAATTTTCCCTGTATCTTCCCGTTTATCAGGGAATCCGCGACCGAGACATGGGAGACGAGTTCGCTCTCGACTTCATCCACCACATTCCAGTCATCCGCAAACCCTGGTCCACACTCTGCACTCGGAGAAACGTCGCGTTGTCGGCGAGTTGCCGGCTAGCATCGGCGCAAACTGTGGCGCAGAGACTCGGTGTTCGGGCCGATTTGCACGTAGTCTGCCATTCGTCTCTACAGGCCCGTGACTTTGTCCACAGTTTTGGTTGCGGCGCGCGGTTCTAAGCGCGGTCTTAAGACGTAAAGCCGAGCAAGCGACGCTGATCGGACCACGAAAGCGGTAGATCACTGAGCCGCTTCAGGCGAGAAACCGTGAGGCCCGTCGGTTGAGAGCCGGCGAGAATCGCCTCAACGATGTCGGGAGCCAGGAAGGCCAGGCGCATCATGCGGCCGAGGTCGGCACGGTCGACACGCTCGCTACGTGCAAGCTCACCGACCGATACGGCCTTGCCTTCCCGCAAATCGGCAAACCAAGCCTGGCGACGAACGACGGCAGCGATCAGCTTAGGGTCCCGATTCAGCCTTGCCGCCGACTTCCCCGTCAGCACCAGCTTGGTCTGGACGCCGCGGCGTTTGAAGCTTATGGGAAGTCCGATTCGAACAATCGGGTCGCTCGGGGAGCTTCCCGCATCAGTCCTCTTGTCATTAGCTCCCTCGGACAGCATCCCAATCAAGACACCGCTGCGAAATCTGATGCTCACTCGCTCAGCTCCGACTTCGATCCTTTCTAGGATGGGGGTAAGCATCTCGCGCTGCTCGGGCGCCGTGGCCGATGCGAGCTGCTTGCTCAGCTGAGCAGCTTTTTTGATGGTGCCCCGAAGGTGGCTCGGGCCGGATGCCGACAGATGCAAGTGCTCGATCAACCGATGTCGATCCCGTAGCCAAGCGCAAATTCCCTCAATCACCACCTTCTCGATCTCGCCAGCCGGCAGCCGCAATACGCTTCCATCCGCCCTGCTACCCGTTGAGACCCGGCAGCAGTAGTAGCGGTAACGCCTACCGTTCTTGCGGCAATGCGAGGGAACCATCCGCGCACCGTCTGCGTCAAAAAGCATACCCGTAAGTAAGCTCTGCGTCTTTGTATTCGTTGAGCCGGCTCTGCGAACCGCGTTTCGCTTGAGCTGCTCTGCGACCGCCTCCCACAGAGCACGATCAATGATGGCTTCGTGCCTGCCAACAAATCGCTCTGCCTTATGAGCGATCTCTCCGATGTAGATCGGGTTTGCCAGCAGCTTATAGATGTGTCCGCGAGTAAAGGGCTGATCGCCCCGGCGCGAGCCGTTCTTCGCCATTCGGGGCTTGGTGCGAAGGCCCAGACGGTCGGCCTCTTGTTTTACGCGGGCGACACTTGCGTGCTCGGCGTACAGCTCGAAGATCGCCCGCACCGTGCGGGCCTCCTTCGAGTTTACGACCAGCTCGCGTCCGACCACGTCATAGCCCAAGGGAACAACGCCCCCCATCCACATCCCGCGGCGCTTGGAAGCCGCAATCTTATCCCGAATGCGCTCGGCAGTGACCTCGCGCTCAAATTGGGCGAACGAGAGCAACACGTTGAGCGTCAGCCGTCCCATCGATGTCGTCGTGTTTGAACTGCTGGGTCACCGAGACAAACGAGACCGAATGCGTATCAAAGATCTCGACCATCCTGGCAAAGTCGGTCAGCGAGCGTGACAGCCGGTCGACCTTGTAGACGACGATCACATCGACCTTGCCGCTACGTACCTCGGTGAGCACTTGCTGCAGCGCCGGGCGATTCATGGTGGCGCCCGATAGGCCGCCGTCGTCAAAGTGCTGCGCGATCACCTTCCAGCCTTCGTGTTTCTGGCTACGGATGAATGCCTCGCAGGCCTCTCGCTGGGCGGCAAGACTGTTGAAGGCCTGATCCAAGCCTTCCTCACTGGACTTGCGGGTATAGATCGCGCAGCGAAGGCGTTTCATGCTTACGGCGCCTCCGACCGGTCCAATCCGAAAAACCGGGGTCCCGACCAACGCGCGCCTGTGATCGCTCGCGCCACGTCGGAAAGGGACCGGTAAGACTTGCCGTCACACACGTAGCCGTGCTCTTGGACCTCGACCTCGTGGACCGACCCGTTCCATTCTCGAACCAATCGCGTTCCGGGTTTCAGCTCCGGCGCCGAGGTGCAGCGCTCACCCTCGCTGCCACAGCCGCCCGTAAGAGTTCGCAACTGGCGCAGGGATTTCGCTCTCAAACCCCCGTATCGGCGACGTTGTAACTCGTAGGCCAAGGCTAGGGCGAGCAACTGTCGACTGAACGCCTTGGGTGGCTCAGTCCGAAACACCGTTTGCCCTCGCTCGGTGAGCACCGAGCGAGGGAGATCGCCCACGCGGGCGATCTCCCTTTCGAACTCCGACTCGGTCATGAGACGGCGCTAGGCAGCCTTTTTTTGCCGGGTGATGTGATAGCGGCGCGGCTTGCCGTCGATCGCCTCGCTTGTGAGTTCCATGCCGAGCTTGCGTCGCACCGTACCCGCGAGAAAACCGCGGACGCTGTGGGGCTGCCATCCTGTTGCCTTTTCCAGCTCCTGCAGGCTGGCCCCGCTGGCTCGGGCAAGAAGATCGATGCAGATCTGCTTCTTGGTCTTCTTACTCGTTTTGCCGCCGGCAGTGCGACTTGCCGACTTGGATCGGGGTTCGGATTTACGGACTATACTTGCCATTGTTTGGCCTCCTGTGGTTTCGGCACCGCGCCTATCGCGGCGCTCCCACTGGCCAAAGCCCCAAAGAGTTGCATCTTTCGGGGCGGCAAGCCGACCGGACGGGGCATCCCCTGCCCGGCACACCACCACTAACGCTTGCTTAGCGGGGGAAGTCCAGTCCGAATTAAAGAATTTCGCCATGCCCCCGACCTCAGGGCCGGCGGCGCCGATTACACGCTGGAAGGCGGCGTCTTGGCGGTCTTTCATGGCTTACGCACGCAAGCCCGTCACCTCCAATTCCCGCTCGATGGCCCACTGCGTAGCCGGAATTCACGCCAATTGAGAAGCTGCGAGAGACTATCAACCTGATCGTCATATCTGCCGTTTGGAAACTGCATCAGCTCCGTACGGAAATCTTCCAACCACGGGGCTTTGCGCGGGAGGTATACATGCCCTGCCTCGATCTGCGCAGATATCGCAGTCGCCCGCATTACCTAAGAGACCACAGCACGTGGGTCACGTAATGTGCCCGCACATGGACGTTGAGAGGTTCGACGGTACGCTGGCGTTGGAGTGGTGCGTGTAGCGTTGACGCCCTACACCACGCTGGCCAAAAGCAGTGCGGTGATGGATGACTGCGAAAGGCGAGCCCAGCCTGTAAGTCCAGCCCTTGACACAACCAAGACGGGCTCGTAAACGAGTTCTCACGGGGACGTGGGGACACGGGACTTCGAGTTGTCAGTCAAGCGGCAAGCGTCAGCAGTAGGTCTGGGATTCTTACTAATCCTAGTGGCGGCCTCTGCGAACTCACAAGCCTCAGCGCTGAACTGCGGCGACGTTGACTGCAGTGGGGCAACCGTCGCAACCGACGCGCTTGCAATTCTGCGAGCGGCTGTCGGGTTTGCGCAACCATTGCGATGCGGCGCCGATTGCAGCGCGGCCGCGGCATCGGCGAACCAGCGGGTCGTGGTCAGCCTCGGAGCCTGCGGCGACCTCAACTGTGATAGCTCCGTCACGGCCACTGACGCGCTCTCGGCCCTACGAGCGTCGGTCGGACAAGATGCCACGCTGTTCTGCCAAGATCAGTGCTTCCCACCTGCTGTCGTAATCGACTCCCCGACCGCACTGAGCTTGTTTGCCACGCCGGCGATCACGGTTTCGGGAACGGTTCCAGAAGGGACGTCGGTGTCGTGCAACGACGTTGCCGCAGCGATCTCTGCCAGCCTGTTTACTGCGGACGTCGGCCTCCGTGAGGGCAACAACACAATAACGTGCGTTGCTGTCAAACCATCCGGGGCCACCGCTACCGCCAGCATCCAGGTCACGTTGGACACAAAGCCGCCGATCATAACGATCGCAATGCCGCCTGATCGCTTCGCGACTATGAGTCAGAGCATCTCTGTGGCCGGCATCATCAACGACATTGTCGTTGGAACGGTCAACGATGAGCAGGCGTCTGTTTCTGTAAATGGCGTCGCGGCAAGTGTGGCAAACCGGGGGTATCTTGCCACAGCTATCCCTCTCCAGATCGGCGAGAACACGATTACGGCTGTAGGGCACGACCGTGTCGGCAATGCGGCTTCGACTTCGATTGTCGTCGTGCGTGAGGAATCGATGGGCGCGATGGTGAGGCCGATCTCGGGCGATGCACAAACCGGGGTGATCAGTGGTGAACTTCCAGGGCCTCTCATTGTCGAGCTTGACGACACTGCGGGCAATCCCGTCGTGGGCGAAAACGTCATCTTCAAGGTAACGGGCAACAGCGGCACCTTGAGCGGCGGCGGCATGACCGACAAGCGTTCGATCGTTGTCGTGACCGATGCGGCAGGCCGTGCTGAGGCACGGTGGAAGCTTGGCTCACGCTCAGGGGCGGGCAACAACGTGGTCGAAGCAAAAGCGATAGCCTTTGCGGGTATGGGAGCGTTCACGGCTACGGCATTGGCCGCGGCGCCGACGTTCATCGTTATGGATTCGGGAAGCCTGCAACGAGGCGTGGCCGGACAAGCGCTCGCGCAACCGTTTGTGGCTGTGGTGACCGACCATAGGCATAACCGCTTAGCTGGGGTCGACGTAGCCTTTTCCGTCATTCAGGGCACCGGCACTTTCGGCGGCCTATCCGACGTTACAGTAACAACCGATACGGACGGACGCGCACAGGCGATCTTGACCTTAGGGGCCGACGAGGGCTTCGACAACAATCTGGTCGAAGCAACTTTCGTCGGCAATGCTGGCTTCCCAGCCAGCTTCGTCGCGTCCACTTTCATGCCGGGGAACCCTTCGAACACAGTCGTAGCTGGCATCGTACTCGACAACACGGACAATCCGGTTGCAGGAGTCACAATCCGGCTGGGCGGAACTTGCGACGACAATGCTAGTGCTTCCGCGTCAACAACCACAAACTCCCAGGGCCAATTTCGCTTGCTCAATGCTCCCGTCGGCGAGCTTGAACTCATAGCCGATGGTTCGAGTGTGGCCGACGGGCAAAGCTGGCCGTGCCTCGCCTTTG
>JAZDCZ010000187.1:0-3727 GCA_036679605.1 Gemmatimonadota bacterium | reverse complement strand
CTCCGAGGGTTTGATCATGACACGATTGCCGGCGGCGATCGCCGCGGCCAGCGGGCCGATCGTCAGATTGAACGGATAATTCCAAGGCGAGACAATACCGACGACGCCCTTGGGCTGCGGTAGAAGAAAAGCCCTGGCCGGCTGGTACGCCATAGCCACCGAACGCGATTCGGGCTTCATCCAGCGCTTCATGTGCTTGCGATTATATTTCAAGGATTCGACCGCGGGCATCACGTCCCCGAACCTGCTCGTGGTACGCGATCGGCAACCGAAGTCGCGGTTGAGCGCGTTGCAGAGTTCGTCTTGATGGGAGCGCACAGCGTCCAGGAGAGCGTCTAACGCCTTCCGTCGCGCCAAATAGTCGGGCGCCCCGTACTCACGCACCGCTCTGCGCATCAGATCCAACGCCGGCCGGAGATCCGGTTCCCCCTTCATCTCCGTGATAGATTGCGCAGATTGGCTGTGGCCGCCGACCTGCCTGAGTTTTACTATGCTCATTGCGCTGCTCCCTTAGTCTCGAAAGCCGTATGGCCGCCCGGGCGACCAAGGCTTACCGTCTATCATTCGGCCGCAGATCGAAGGTCAGGTCAAGGAAACCGCGCGTCGGCAAAGCGCCGCCCCCCTTCGGTGTTCAGGTAACAGCGGTCGCTTGCATGGCAGCCAGTTTCTGAAAAGCCGGCCGCTCCTGTAACAAGGCGAACCACCGCATCACTTCCCCGTACTTGGCCAGATCCAAACCTACGAACACGGCCCAGGCCATCATATGACCGCAGTTGATGTCGGCGACCGTAAAGGCGCCGCCAAGAACGTAAGCCTTGTCGCCCAATTGGTCGTTCAAGACGGCAAGTGCTTTCTCCGCCGCCTCGACCTGCGCGGAAACTACCGCCTCATCACGCTCGGCTTCGGGCAGCACGACTCTCTGGTTGAACAGTTCCGACAAAGCCGGCTCGAGTGCGGTGATCGCCCAGAATGACCACTGATAAACACCCGCGCGATCCTCCGCGGAGTCGGGCAGAATACCCGATCCGTATTTTTCGACCAGATAGAGATTGATAGCCATCGACTCCCAAACGACAAAGTCACCATCGATCAAACACGGCAGCCGGCCATTGGGATTCAGCTCGAGATACTCCGCCGCCAGGTGCTCTCCTTTGGAAAGGCTCAAATCACGCAGTTCATAATCGAGGCCACACTCCTCTAACGTGAGAATACATCGCCCGCCACGCGTCATTGCGCCTCCGTATAGTGTGATCATGTCCTGCCTCCTTGTTTTTCAGGGTTCGCGTAACTCGCGTGTTCAAGTCGGTGGGTTCAGTTGGGCTCGTTTCGGTTGACGCGCCCGGTTCAAAAAGAATTTCGAACCACCTTGGTCTTCAGTTGCCGGCGACTATCTTGAAGATTTCGCCTCCACTCAGGTCGGCGATGTATATCTCGCCACGTGCGTCACGACCGAAGGTCGATATCCTTTTGATGGAGGGATTGCCCGGCGGCTCCAGTTCAACGGTATGGTCACGCAGGTCGAAAATCGACGTCGAGTCTACCCTGAAGCTACGAATAAAATTCTTACAGTAGTCGGCGTAAAAGTAGGCTCCCGATATCGAGGGTAACGCGCAGCCACGGTAGACGTAGCCGCCGGTGATCGAGCAACCTTCGGGGTGGCCATACTCGAGAACAGGAGGGGTAAATTCGGCCGGCATCGGGTCGCAAGTGATGTTCAAAGGAGCTGTCTTGAAACAGAAGGTTCCCTCGAAAGGATTCCAACCGAAGTTGTAGCCGGAGCCGGCGGCGTCGACAACATTGACTTCCTCGCGGGTGACCTGACCTACGTCGGCTATAAACAGACGTCCGGTCGACTCATCGAAACTGAAGCGCCACGGGTTACGAAGTCCCGAGGCCCATACGAGCGCGAAAAGCCCCGGCGCCGAGGGATCAGGATTATTGGGTGGTACTGCATAGAACGGCGCAGTGCCGCCGCCTCCGTCGCCCAAACCCACATACAGATAGCCGTCGGGGCCGAAGCTCAATTGTCCGCCGTTGTGGTTAGAGAACGGCTGTTGGATCGTGAACAGGATCTTCTCGGAGTCTTTCAAGGCAAGACTCTCGTTCGACGGATCGCGCAGATATCTCGCCACGACAGTGTTGCCGGATTTGTTGGTAAAGTTGACGAAGAACCGTCGATTAGTCCGGTAATTCGGGTCGAAAGCGATGCCGAGCAAGCCACGCTCGCCACCTGAGGCGATGCGCCCCACGATATCGAGGAACGGCTTTGCAAGCACGCTACCGTCTTTGATAATTTTGATCAGTCCCCCCTGTTCGACGACGAACAACCGGTGGGGGTCGAGCCTCGGCGCGCCGATATCGACCGGCCTCGTCAAGCCCTCCGCAAAGAGTTCGGTCGCCAGCACACCGGAGGCCGAGGTCGCTATGCCCGCGCACAAACCTCTTTCGTCTTCGAGAATACACGAGGGCGAGCAACCGTCGCCCGCAACGAAGTTACCGTCGTCGCAATCCTCGGGCGGGGTAAGTAGACCGTCGCCGCAGCCGGCGGGAGGGGGCAATGTAGTCGTTGTGGGCGGCAGCCGGCTCGTGGTGGTCGTCAGCGGCACTTGAGTCGTGGTGGTCACGGATGCTTGTGTGGTCGTGGTCGTACGCGGTGGTTCGGTCGTCGTGGTCACCGAGTTTTGCGTGGTAGTAGTTACAGTGTCGCAAGGCGGGCAGGCAGGGTCTATGCCGATGCCGACAGCCGCACGCAGGCAAATCAAAGCGTCGCTCGAAGAGACCTCATCGTTACCGTTTACATCGCACACGCACAGCTCGCATGATTTCGTGCCAACGCCGGCCTGTAGGATAAAAAGACAGTCGGTGGCTACTATCTCGTTGTCGCCACTAACCGGCCGGCCGCAGAACCCCAAGCCCTCGGCGGTCGCTACCGTAACAGCGCCCGCTGAGAACGCCCAGAAGAACGCGCCAATACCGATGGCCATGACCGCGCTTGCCAGTCTAGAAAACATGCGTGAGGGGGGAGCCGAGGATAGGGACCATGAAGGATCCTCCGCCCTACGGGACGTAAACTGTCCCGCGGGAGGGAGGAAATGCAAGTAAGGCACCACCCTGGCCCCTGTCTCGTAGCGTAACTAGCGAATATTACAGAGAGTTCGCCGCAGTTTCATCGTCCGATTGTTCACAGCTACCGCTTCAGAAAAACAGAGACAACTCCGCACGGCTTTTGAAATCGGTGTCGGCTTGTTCACCGGAGAGATGCTGAAAAATCGGCCACGCCGGCGACAAAACGAACTCGACCATCTGAGAAAATCGAACACGTACGCCCGGGGCAAGAAACACCGTCGTACCTCCGCTATTGGGGTTTTCTACACCGCCGATCTCGTCGTGTCCGACCGAGACCATCGAGGCTTCCAAGAACGCTTCGAAGCCCTGCAAACCGAGTATATGCAAAGAATGTGAACCCTGCCCATGTCGACCATGGCGGTGGGAATGCAGAAACCGATGCGCAACGGAAACGCCTGCATTCAACTTGTTGCCAACCCGAAAACCGCCGTCGGTGTCACGGTAGGTGAACATGAGGCTGGTGTTAAGTGTCGTATGGGCAGCGAGGAACATAGAAGCTGCCACCCCTCCCGAATAGGCGAAAGCGCCCGTGCCCGGCTGACTCGATGCCTCGAGAACCTCGCCGTTATCCAGACGCTCGTCATCCTTACCCGTCGGTATG
>JAZDCZ010000186.1:0-2168 GCA_036679605.1 Gemmatimonadota bacterium | reverse complement strand
CCTCGGCTAACGCCACTCCAACGCCCCCTTCTTCCACGCGTAGGCGTACCCGACCACAAGGATCGAGATGAAGACCAGCATCTCGACGAACCCGAAAACACCGAGTTCACGGAAGATAACCGCCCACGGGTACATGAATACGACCTCGACATCGAAAACGATAAAAAGAATCGCCACCAGGTAGAACTTGACCGCAAAGCGAGCACCCCAGACGTTACCGCTCGACTCATTGCCGCACTCGAAGGCTTCGGACTTGACCGGGCTGGTGCGGCGCGGGCCGACCAGACGGTTGAGAGAGACCATGACGCCGACGATGACGGCGGTAAACAAGAAGGTAAGAACGACCGGGGTGTAGTCCGACATCGTGACGGTCCTCCGCCGCTCCGACAGGCCCAGGCGGAACCGTGCCTCACCGCGTCAAACACTGTTTTATTGCCAGTTCAGGCCTGTAAGTCAACGGGACAAAGCGCCCCCAACGGGTTGCCGCACACAACCTTGCGGGACACAATCACCGCCATGCCGGCAGCGATGAGAGCGACGAATACGAGAGCGGCTCGAACATGATCGACGAGCGCTTACGAGGCACATTAGAATCGCTTGTCGATCGGCGTTGGCCGCGAACCCGTATTCTCAGTATCGATGCGCTTCCAGGCGACGCCTCTACCCGCACCTACGCGAGGCTGCACCTCGAAGGGCCGACCGAGACGCCCGCGGCGGTTATGGCCATGCTCATGGAAGACGCGTCGGTGGCTCTCTCGTCGGAAGAACTCGGTACTGTCGACAAGGACGGTCCGGACGAACTGCCCTTTTCCAACGTCGCCCGTTACTTGGCCAAGTACACCGAGGCTGTGCCGTGTATCTACACGACATCCGAGGACCGAACGGCAATGCTCTTGGAAGACCTCGGCGATGATTCGCTCTGGAAAGCATGCTCGGCGGACCCCGCACGGACTGAAGCCTTGTTCACCCGAGCCTTGGACTTGCTCGCCGCCCTGCAACGCGATGCAGTCGATGACGACAGCGGATGCTACGCCTTCCGACAGGCCTTCGATAGACGACTGTTCGGTTGGGAATTCGAACACTTTCTCGAATACGGCGTCTCCGATGCACCGGCTTCGCTGATGGGCAGTGCCCGGAACGAACTGAACGAACTCGCTATCCGGCTGGCCGAGTACCCTCGGGTGTTTTGCCACCGCGACTACCACGCTTGGAATCTTCACGTGCAGGACGGACGCATCCGCATCCTAGACTTTCAGGACGCACTGATGGGCCCCGCTTTGTACGACGTAGCCTCGCTCCTCACCGATCGTTCGACTCCGCAACTCATCGATGAAGACACGGAGCAGAGACTGCTCGACCGCTTCCTGCGAACGCCCGGAGCAGCGCGAGGGCTCGATGGCGAGCAGGCAAAAGCCTCTTACCATCTGTGTGTCCTACAACGAGCGTTGAAAGTTATCGGCAGATTCAACTATCTGGCCGAGATAAAGAGGAAAACCTCCTATCTCGGATTCCTCCCGTCCACTGCTGCGACCGCCCGCCGCGCTTCGAGTTCGCTCGGACAAATCGATGCCATCCGTACTTTGCTGGCCGAGCACATACGAGGTTTGTCGTGAAAGCTATGATACTGGCAGCCGGCGTAGGCTCGCGGCTTCGTCCCATAACCGACGAAATCCCCAAAGCAATGATCGAAGTGGGTGGTCGGCCCTTGATCGACTATGCCATCGACACCTTGGTACGATCGGGAGTCAACGAAGCGATCGTCAACCTTCACCATCACGGACGGATGATCCGCGAGCATCTGGGCGATGGCGGGCAACACGGACTGACTTTGACCTACAGTGAGGAAAACCCACTGATGGGCAGCGGGGGCGGAATTCTCAAAGCGCGGTCCATGTTCGAGGACGACGACTTTACCACCCTAAACGCCGACACCATCATCGATATCGACCTGCGCGAGATCGTTGAGCTGCATCGAAGCCGCTCGGCGATTGCCACTATGGTATTGCGCAAGGATGCGGTTATGGAATTCTACGGGTTGGTCCGCACCAATTCCACGCATCAGGTCGTACAGCTCCTCGACACCCCCGCCCGAGGTTACCACCCCGGCGACAGCAGCGAGCCCTATATGTATGCCGGCGTGCAGGTACTCTCGCCCCGGATTTTCGACT
>JAZDCZ010000185.1:0-2602 GCA_036679605.1 Gemmatimonadota bacterium | reverse complement strand
ACCGGAGGGCCCCTTCGGCGGCGGCCGCACGGTATCGGGAACGGCCCCGCTGTACGACGACGCGATCGCCGCGTTCAAGCAAGGGACCTACTTCGAGGCTCTGAGACGACTGCGACGCCTCTATTCGGGACTTTCCCCTGAATTCGTCGGAGGTCGTATCGGTGACGGGAAACGCGAAGAAGACCGTCAAATCTACATCGCTTCGGTTCTCCTCATCAGCGATATCTACCGTTACTATACAGGTGACCCACGTGCCGCTCGCGACATCGAGCTGAAGCTAGCCGCCGATGCCGTCGAACTTGGGCAAATGGCACTCGCTGCTGCCGAGTATCTATCTGTGGCCGATATTGAAAGGGCCGAGCTCAACAACGAAGTGGGATCGATCCAGGCCCTGGTACGACTCGAGGAACTGGTCCGAGACCAATCCCAAGGAGAAGGCGTGCCCCCCTTGCTAGCGGACATGGCGAAACTCCGTATCGACCGTCTCCACCAAGGCATGAAAGGCTATCGAGCGCGCCTCCCGATCTTGAGCTTGCCGTACCCGAATATGATCTCAGCTTCGCTGTTGCTTCGCGTCGTTCTGCCCCACCTCGATGCCTACGGGGAACCCTCATCGGGGCCGGCTCTGTACGAAGCCTTCAAAAACACTCACCCGCGTAGTTTCCGAGCCGTCGTTGCGGAGTATCTAGGTTTGCGCGAAAAACTCTCGGTCGCCGACGTCGCAAACGCTCGCTCTCTCAGCCATGAATTCAGCAAGCAAAATGAAGAAGCTTTACTGGCTCCAATAGTCGCAGGTGACGTTCTCGCCCGTCTACGAAGGCTCGGAGAGAAGGGGGCCGAAGCGTGGATGGTCGAGTCGATCCACAATGCCGTGACCGAACTCGGTGTCCGCGTCAGCATCCGACCACCGGAATAGGCAACCTATCACAAGACGGCATCGGCTTTAGCGGCAAACACAAAATCGCTGTCACTGAGGCCGTCGATCTTATGCGTCCAGATCTTCAGGCCGACCCTGCCCCAGGCCAAGCAGATGTCGGGATGATGCCCCTCGCGTTCTGCAAGCTCTCCGACCCGATTTACAAAAGCCAGGGCACTGGCGAAGTCGATAAACGAATATTGCTTGATCAGATGGTGGTTGTTCTGCACCGTCCAACCTTTGAGTTGCGCCAGCAAGGGCGCTATTGCCTCCTCGCCGAGTGGCGGCACCCCGCCGCGGCACGGCACGCAGGATCGATCGACGAGACGCTCTGTGGATTCGCTCATGGCTCTACCTCCTAGAAACTCGTGGTGAAAAGAAGCTCGACACGCCTCGTCGTCGTCGCCCATTATACGCCCGAGTACGGCCGCCGATGCACGTCGCACCCCCTCGTTGGAGTCGTTCTCCAAGCAGTCGCGCACCCGAGCTATGACATCGGCATCCACGGGTGAACTCATAGACTGTCGCGAAAGCCGAAACAGGCCGGCGAGAGCGGCCAAACGAACCGCGGTGTGTTCGTCGGTCAATGCCCCGGCGAACAACGACATCGACGCGGACCCAAGTTCACGTAAACAGTAAAGCGCCATCTTGCGAACCTCGGGCTTGCCGCTAGAAACCAATCCTAGCAGCACCCCTGAACGCGCCGAGTCGTTACGGCATGCTTGGACGACGACGTGGGTTGCAGCCCAACACACATCCCGATCTTGATGGGCCAGGCTGTCGACCGCGACCTGGAAGATGCGAGACGAAGACTCGCCGGCAAGATTCAGAGCAAAACACGCCCCCCAGCGACGGTCCGGATCGGTGTCGTCGAGTGCGTCCCTAAGCACGGGACAATACCGCTTACTACGTGCGGCAGTCACCAGCGCACCTGCGGCACGCCGACGGATCTCCTTGTCGCTGTCGGTCAGCAAATCGATCAAACGCTCGACCACCGATATTTGCAGACCCCTTCGACCGGACTCCAGATCGACAAGGGCGCCGATCATGGCACCGCGATCCCCGCTGTCGAGAGCATCGAGTACCGCATTAGACGATCCTACGGACACGGGCGCGAGTATACGGGGCACATAACGCCGATTCACTGTTGTCCCAGATTGATAGAGACGCTAGGGTTGCGCCCCTGGATGTCCGAACGCCCGCATACAAAGCCGAATCGCCGACGACCACGATACTCTACCGGACCCTGCCGGTTGGAGCTAGACGGTCGGCGACCGCCGGGACTCACACGCGTCAGCGCAATCGGTCTAGTGCTGGCCGCCGGGGTGCTTGCGGTCCTCGTCTGGCAAACCCTCAGTCTCGGAGCCCATACTTGCAAGGTGTGCGTCCAACACAACGGCCGCAGTCAGTGCCGGACCGTGAGCGCGAAGACTGTCGACGAGGCACGTAGCGGAGCGATCACTAATGCTTGCGCGTTCGTCTCGGCGGGGGTGACCGACTCGATGGCATGCCAACGCGAACCCTTGTTGAGCGAAAGCTGTCATTAATATCACGCACCCGGTTTGATCTTAATGAATCCATCCACCTTCGGTTTGGCCGGCGAGCCTCAAGGCACGGACCATCGAGACCACCAGATGCAGACGCCGACTGTCGCCTACACTGGAGTAGTGCCTATGGAGGTTGTTG
>JAZDCZ010000184.1:0-3304 GCA_036679605.1 Gemmatimonadota bacterium | reverse complement strand
GTCGACCCCGACGTATAGATCACATAAGCAAGCTGATCAGGTGACATTGCCACGCACAGATCGCTCTCATCGTGTTCTGCAATCTGTCCATGCTCGGCGGCAAGATCCACGATCCGCAGCCCCTCCGCAGGCAGTCGCTCACGCGCCTCACCGCTGCTGACCACCACCGATGCCTGGCTGTCCGCAACCAAAAATGCCAATCGCTCCTCAGGATAGTCCGGATCCAGCGGTACATACGCACCCCCCGCCTTGAGTATCGCTAGGATCCCCACCACCACTTCCAGCGACCGCTCCAGACACAGGCCTACCCGCACCTCCGGACCGACGCCCAATGCCTGAAGGTGGCGCGCCAACCGGTTGGCCCATGCGTTCAGCTCACCATAGCTAAGCTGATGATCATCAAATACCAATGCCACCGCATGCGGACTCTGGCCCACTTGCTCCTCAAACAACTCCACCAATGTCCGGTCCCGCGGATACTCACACTCCGTGGCATTCCATTCCCGCACAATTTGCTCACGCTCTGCCACCGACATCAGCGGCAATTCCGACAAGCAACAGTCCGGGTCCGCAACCATGCCCTCCATCAGGCGGCATAAGTGCCCATGCATCCGCTCGATCGTCTCCGCTGTGAACAGATCCCGGTCGTATTCCCAACTCGCAAGAAAATCTCCCTCCTTCCCACGCGCCAACTCTAATGTCAGATCAAACTTTGCTGTATCCGTCGAGACCCCTTCCGCACTCGAACAAACCCCGGGAAGATCAAGCTCGCCCCCAGAAAAGTTTTGCAGCACAAACATCACCTGGAACAGAGGTGTCCGACTCGGATCACGTTCCGGCGCTAATTCCTCCACCAGTTTCTCAAATGGCACATCCTGGTGACTGTAAGCGCCCAACGCAGCTTCCCGCACCCGAGCAAGCAGCTCACGAAAACAAGGACTCCCAGACAGATCTACCCGCAATACCAGCGTGTTCACAAAGAAACCGATCAGGCTCTCGATCTCCATGAAATTGCGGTTCGCAATCGGTGCTCCCACTACAATATCCGTCTGCCCACTGTAGCGATGCAGCAGCACCTCAAAAGCTGCCAGGGCCGTCATAAAGAACGTCGCGCCCTCCTGACGACCCACCTCCTCCAAACGCTCCACCAACTGCGCCGGAATGTGCCCTGTGACCAACGCACCGCGCGACGATCGCACCTGGGGCCGAGGGTGATCGGTCGGAAGTTCCAACACCGCCAACTCGCCACCCAATTGCTCGCGCCAATAACTCAGCTGAGCCTCCAAGCACTCGCCCTGTAGCCACTCCCGCTGCCACTGAGCAAAATCCGCGTACTGTATCGACAGAGCCGGTAAGCTCACCATATGTCCCGACCGGTGACCTTTATAAAGCACCGACAACTCGCGCAACAGCATATCCAACGACCAACCGTCCGAGACAATATGGTGCATCGTCAAGAGCAGACAGTGCCGGTCCTCCTCCAAGCACACCAATAACGCCCGCAACAACGGACCTGTTTTCAGGTCGAAGGCCGTTACTGCCTCCTCCTGCAGAATCCTTCGACACTCCGCTTCCCGTTCGCCCGACGATGAGATTTCTCCCAGATCCTCCTCTCTCCATGCCACCGAGTCACTGTCCAGGATCCGCTGAACCGCACCACCCTTCCCGTCATCCGTGAACACCGTACGCAGCGACTCGTGCCGTACCACAATCTCGTCCAGGCAACGCCGCAGCAGCTCTGTATCCAGCTCACCTTCTAACCTGAAAGCGACCGGAATGTTGTAAAGGGCGCGTTCCGATTCCCACTGGTCCAGAAACCATAGCCGCTGCTGGGCAAACGAGAGCGGGAGCTGCGTATCCCGCTCTCGTTTGACCAACGCCGGCGGTAATGTCCCTACCCCCTCACGGCGGACCTTGTGGATCTGCTCCAAAAACTCCACCACGCTCGGCGCCGCAAATACAGCACTCAGCGCTACCTCCACCGAGAAAGCTTCCCGGATCCGTGAAATCAATTGCGTGGCCAAAAGGGAGTGACATCAAAAAAGTTATCGTGGATACCAACCCGATCGATGCCCAATACCTGCGACCAAACTTGTGCCAGAATCTCCTCTTCCGGCGTGCGTGGCGCCACATACCCCTCATCCAGGTCGGGCCGTACACTCTCCGGTGCCGGCAGCGCGCGCCGATCGACCTTCCCGTTGGACGTCAGCGGCAACGCTTCCAGGAACACAAATACCCCTGGCACCATGTAATGCGGCAGCTTCGCCTGCAAATACCGCCGCAACTCCTGGCTCGAAGGTGCCTGTGCGCCGTCTGGCACCACATACGCCACCAATTGCTTGTCACCTTCCGTATCCTCGCGCGCCAGCACAACAACCGAACCCACCTGCAGGTGCGCACCCAGCACCGCTTCAATCTCCCCAAGCTCAATCCGGAAACCTCGAATCTTCACCTGATCATCAATCCGCCCTAAAAATTCAATCTCACCATCCGGCAACCACCGCGCCAGATCCCCGGTCCGGTATAACCGGGCACCCGGTCTCTACCAAATGGATCCGGTACAAAACGCTCCGCCGTTAAACCCGGACGATTAAGATAACCCCGCGATACACCATCACCACCTATGTACAGCTCCCCAGGAACACCAACCGGGACCAGATTTCCGTGTGTATCGAGTAGATAGGTCTGCAAATCAGGGATAGGCCGACCGATCGGACTGCGCGTGCTCTCTCCGCACACGTCGCCCTCGCTCAAGAGCCGATACGTCACGTGAACCGTGGTCTCTGTGATACCGTACATGTTGATAAGCTGCGGGCAATCGTCTCCATGGCGGGCTACCCAACTTTTGAGCATTACAGGTTCAAGTGCTTCACCGCCGAAGATAACCAACCGCAGCGCAAGCGGACAACTGTCAATCTCTGCTTCAGTTTGGATATACTGCTGGAAGGCCGAGGGCGTCTGATTGAGAACGCTCACACCCTGCTCACATAGTACTTTGTGAAGTGCCTCAGGAGAACGGGTGGCCGCAAAAGACAAAACAACTAATCGACCACCGTAGAGTAGCGCCCCCCAAAGCTCCCAAACCGAGAAATCAAATGCGTAGGAGTGGAATAAAACCCAGACATCGTGCTCGTCAAAATGGTACCACTCGTATGTAGCGGCAAAGAGCCGGGCCACATTGGCATGTGATACCCCCACGCCCTTGGGCATCCCGGTCGACCCCGACGTATAGATCACATAAGCAAGCTGATCAGGTGACATTGCCACGCACAGATCGCTCTCATCGTGTTCTGCAATCTGTCCA
>JAZDCZ010000183.1:0-2428 GCA_036679605.1 Gemmatimonadota bacterium | reverse complement strand
GCACGTATGATTCCATGAAAGAGTGGCCCTCCTGGTGCTATATACGGTGTAGTAGCTTTCACTCACCTCAATCAGTCCCAGGAGGACCAGACATGTTGTACCTCGGAATCGACCAACATCGCAAGCAGTTGACCGTGAACCTTCGTAACGAAGAGGGAGAAGTGGTGCTGAAGCGTCAAGTGAGCACGCAGTGGGACCGAGTGCAGAAGTTCTTCGAGGAACTGGAGCAACAGGCCGAGTTGGAAGGTGGTTTCATGGCCATCGTCGAACTCTGTGGCTTCAACGACTGGCTGCTGCAAATGCCGGCTTTGTACGGGTGCCGCGAAACCGTGTTGATTCAGCCGGAGAAGAGGTCCAGGAAGAAGACCGACCGGCGTGATGCGAGTGCGTTGAGCAACATCCTCTGGGTGAATCGGCATCGAGTGGCAGGCGGGACGCGAGTCCAGGGGCTGAGGCGTATCGAACTGCCGCCTCATGAGGAACAAGAGAACCGACAACTCACCGCGTTACGCAAGCGAACCGTCGCGCTGCGCACGCAGACGATCAACAAAGTACACCACATTCTGTTGAAGCACAACTTGCAGCAAGAATGTCCTACCAAGGGGATGAAAACGAAGAAAGCCCGCAAGTGGCTGGCCCAGTTGTCCCTGGGGGAAATCGATCGGCTGGAAATGAATCAACTGCTTGCTCGATGGGAGTTATGGGACTTGCAAATCTCGGAACTCGACAAAAACATCGAAGAGCGGCAAGGCAAGCACACAACCGCTCCTTTGGTGGCGACCATCCCTGGCGCCAGCGCCTACAGCAGTCTGGCGTTGGCCTCGCGGATTGGTCCGATCGACAGATTTCCTCGTCCGGGCAGTTTGGCCAATTATTGGGGCCTAACACCAGGCTGTCGGAACTCGGGCGACGCCACCGATCGCCTGGGCTCGATCACCAAGGACGGAAGTACGATCGCCCGGTTCATCCTTGGTCAGTGGGTGGTGCATGTATTGCGACGTGACCCATTGATGAAAGCTTGGTACGCGAAGATCAAGAAGCGTCGCGGATCGAAGATTGCCCGAGTAGCCGTAATGCGAAGGCTGGCGACCATGGTTTGGCACATGGTCAAGAATCACGAGCCGTACCATATCGGCGGCCTACCGAAACAGCCTCTGCCGAAAACTGCATGACGTGGATAGAACACGATAGGAGATTTCAAAGAACCATGAAGCAAGTCCCAGGGCCGATCGCCGTGGACACAGCCTGTTGGCAACCGTATTTGGTACCTCGCCGCCGCCGGGAAGCAATCCCGCTGGGGCCCGGCTCCCGACGGCACTGCCCCATATCCTCGCCGGAGCCAACGAGAGGATGTTGGAGACTTGCTTCGCAAGACAGTTTTTGTCGGCTCCGAAGCTGCGGTGCCTCTGGTCGCACCCAGCAGGCTTGCATCCCGGCGGCTACCGGAAAAGATAAAGAAGGTTTACCCAGATTCAGGAGTACGAATTCAACGTTTGAGGGTGGTTGTATCGATCTCCCGTCCGCCGGACGAGAAGATCCTCGCGGCGCAAGGCCAGCCTGCACAGATCCGTGGACTCGGCCACTTGAGCCGAGCGTACGTCTGATTGAGGCGGCCTCTGCGTCCGCGGGACGGTCGAAATAGAATCATCGGTGTCCGGCCCGACGGGTCGGAGCGACTGCTTACGAGCAGGTGTATTCACGAAGGGATGGATGGGGGTGCAGCCGCAGAGAAAAGATCGGCTGCAAGAAGCCTCGCTGGAAAAGACCGCGACAATAGCTTCAAACACGCATTATCAGCAAGCAGACTAAAACGAGAAAGTCTAAACAAAGCCCCGTTTGACGGCTCGCGCGGAACGTATGCCCGAATACTTACCAGGCAGGCCTTGACACACAAGACTCTTTCAGGGAGGGTCTGTGGGAGCCCTGGGCGGGCAACCGCCCAGGGCCACCCGGCCATCACTCAATATTGGATATTCTTCGCCTAATGATCAGTGATGTCCCCTTTGCTTCGCTCAACTCACTTCATGTTCGTCTTCCCCCTTCTCCAAGCTTCTTGGCACAATCCCTTTTTCCTGCCTCCGGGCTGCCCGATAGACTGCCCAGGGCGGTGAAATCGGGACGGTCGTCGACCGACGGATCGGGTTGCATGCCCGGCTCCGGAAGTGAACCGGGGCCCGGCACGCCGGCCAGCGCGGGGAAGAGGTTGTTGAAGGCGGCTACGGCGAAGATCAGCTCGGCGTCGGCTACGAGCGACTTGAAGGTAGCCTTGGCCAGGGCTTCGTCGTCGGCGCGGGTCTGCTCGGCATCGGCCTCTTCGATCTCGGCGTCACGCCGGGCGTTGGCCTTGTCGTTCTGCTCCGTCGTCCGGGCGGAAGTTTCCAGCAGCACGCGACCGCCGGCAGCCACCGCCAGGGCCTCCGCCTGCGTT
>JAZDCZ010000182.1:0-67027 GCA_036679605.1 Gemmatimonadota bacterium | reverse complement strand
CGCGCCAGGTTGGGATAGGTGTGCCACAGGGATACGAGGCGATCGGAGTTCTCGAAGGGCAGTGGCTCCAGAACAATGGAGTTGACCAACGTGAAGATCGCAGTGTTGGCGCCGATTCCCAACGTCAGAGTCGCCACCGCTACTAAAGTGAATCCCATATTTTTTCTGAGTGACCGCAGTGCGAACCGAATGTCTTGTTTCAGCATCTCCATCTCCAGAATATCGAGGTGAGTTGCCTATTAGATGAGTGGGATGCAAAGAGGGTTGGAACTGGGCCGAGGAACCGCCTTTTCCCGCCCCAGCCAGATCGGTCCAGCGGAATAGGTGGTCATTGGGGGGAAGATGGCGGTTCCTCGGCCTGGTAAGTGCGCAAGTAAGGAGAAAGAGAGTAGCTCCTAGCCAGCCTCTCGGCTGTACGCCATATTCTCGGGAGTATTCGCCTCAGGAGGGGCAATGACCGACCTACTGGCAAAACTGCAATCGGCCCTGGCCGAGCGCTACACTATCGAGCGCGAACTAGGGGCCGGCGGCATGGCCATCGTGTACCTCGCTCAGGACCTGAAGCACCACCGCCGGGTAGCGATCAAGGTCTTTCGGCCGGATCTCGCCGAGGCCCTCGGTGAAGAGCGGTTCCTGCGCGAGATCGAGACCGCGGCGAGCCTGAGCCACCCACACATCCTCACGGTCCATGATTCGGGTTCGGCGGAAGGTCTGCTCTACTACGTCATGCCGTTCGTGGAGGGAGAATCGCTCAGGGATCGTATCGATCGAGAGAAACAACTGTCGATCGAAGACGCGCTACAGATCGCTCAGGAGGTGGCTGATGCACTGAGCCATGCGCACAGCCTGGGAGTTGTCCACCGCGACATCAAGCCCGCCAACGTGCTCATGCACGGAGGCCATGCCGTTCTGGCGGATTTTGGGATCGCCAGAGCGGTGAGCGCAGCCGGCGGCGACAGGATCACGGGAACCGGAGTCGCCGTCGGGACTCCAGCGTACATGAGTCCGGAGCAGGCGAGTGGTGAGGACGTGGACGCTCGCAGCGACATCTACGCTCTGGGCTGCATGGTCTATGAGATGTTGGTTGGCGAACCGCCGTTCACTGGCTCCACAGTGTCCGCGGTCGTACAGCAGCACATCGCGGCCCCGCCGCCTTCGGCCTCGATAGTGCGAACCACGGTGAGTGGGGGAATCTCGGATGCCATCGTGCGTGCTCTGGCAAAGACTCCTGCCGACAGATACTCGTCTGCGTTCGAGTTTGCGAGCGCACTCAAAGCGACCAGCCCGATCGGTGCCAAGGGAGCTACGCCCTGGGTAGGCGCACTCAAAGTTCTCGGCCTATACGCGCTGGGTTGCGGTGGTGCGTTTCTGTTGCTGGATTACTTGGTGAACCGGTTCGTTCTGTCGCCGTTCCTTCCGAGTTTCGGACTCGTGGCTCTGCTGTCATTGTTCCCCGCGGTGGCGATTCTTGCCTACCAGAGGGCTAGAGGACCGGCGGCATGGACGTGGCTTGCCAGGATCGGTATCCCGGTCAATGCGGCCGGCTCGGTGCTACTTCTGGCGCTGACGTTCGGCAGCAAGGACCTGGGTGCCGCCACGACATCGGTGGTGATCGAGGATGAGGACGGAAACACGGTCGAGCGTGTTGTTCCCAAGAGCGAATTCCGCAAAAGAGTGACGATCTTCTTCTTCGATTCCGAGAGCGAGGACACTACCGCGGACTGGCTCCAATACGGTATTCCGTTGGCCCTCGACGCGGACCTGGAGCAAGATCTCTTTATACAGACCACGACGGGTGAGTCGTTTGCGGCGGATTTCAAGAAACTGGGCTACCCAAGTGGCATCGGTCTGCCTCTCAACGTCCGCCGCAAACTTGCCGAGGACGCTCACACTCCTCTATTCATGTCCGGCACGTTCACTCAGGAAGGTGAACAACTGAGCGTTACGATCACGCTTCACAACACCGACCGAGGGAAGCTGGTTGCAGAGCATACGTTCACAGGTAACACGGTGTTTGATGTGGCGGACCAAATGAGCGTCCGGCTCAAGCACGATCTCAATATCCCAACACATTACATAGAGGATACCGAGGATCTCCCGGTTGCCGAAATGTTGACGACGTCGTTGTCATCCTACGAGTCGCTCGTACGTGGCATCAAGGCCTTGCTGCTCGATAACAATTGGCAGGAGACGGGGAGATGGGTCGCTCAGGCCATTGCCGAAGATTCTACCAACGCGTACGCACATTTAGTGCAGTATCAAGTCGGGTTGTTCGGAAACGACCGGCAGAAAGCGGCCGTGGCAATCGAAGCTGCAATGCAGAACATGTACAGGTTGCCGGAGCGCATGCAGTTTCAGATAAAGGGAGCTTACTACGACTTTGCACAACAGCCCGACAAGGTAGTTGCCGTGCTGCGGATGGGCATAGATCTGTTCCCGGAGGACATAGAGGCACGGGCTCAGCTCGCTGGTCTTCATGTATTGCATAACGAACGGGATCAGGCGATCGCCCAGTTCAAGAAGATCATCGAGATAGACCCGACGCAGTATGAATACCTTCAGCAACTCGGGGGCCTATCGGCGTCCAAAGGAGAGTTCGAAGAGGCGATTTCATACTTCGAACAGTACGCATCTCAGTTCCCAGACGATCGAGCGTCCTACATGTCGCTCGGCCGCATGCACAGAACGATGGGGGACCATGCAAAGGCGAAAGAGTATTACGACCGTGCGCTGCTGATTGAGCCGAACCACATCTCGACCTTAGTGAGCTTGGCCGGACTCGAACGTGACTTCGGCAACCTCCAGGCCGGCGTAGATCAACTGAATCAGGCGCTCGAGGCGGCCAAGACCCCGCAGGATCGAGCACTCGCGCTGGGTGCGCTCAAGAGTGCATACTCGTGGATGGGGCAACTCTCGCGGTCTATAGAGTACATGGACCTCGAGACTGCCGAGAGACAGAAATTCACACCTGCCGCCCTCTTGCTGATCCAACAGTTGTCATCGTTGGACATATATATCCGGGCCAGGAAAGTGGAAGTTGCTCAAAGCACGTACGAGGCGGTCGCCGCCGAGTTAGGCCCACCCTTCAACCAGATGCTTCCCCTCGGGCAAATGACCATAGCCCTCGCGCTCGAGCAGCCCGATCGTGCGGAGCAGGCACTGGTCGGAGTGGAACAGTTCATCAAGGCGTTCGGGGTTCAACTGTTGCAGTCGACAGTAATGCGTGGACGTGGGCGCATAGATGAACTGCGCGGATCGTTTGATGAGGCGATCCGGAACTACGAGGCGGAGCTGGCGGATGATCCCAGTAGCACGGGCCCCAAGCTCTCGATCGGGCGGTGCTACAGAGAACTTGGGAAGTTCGATTTGGCCGAGAAATATCTGAACGAGGTTCTGAAAGTCTCTCCATTTGGTCCGCGTACCCATCACGAACTCGGTCTTACCTATGCCGAGTCGGGTGAAACAGCGAAGGCGATAGAGCATTTGGAGACGGCACTCGAAGTCTGGAAGGATGCAGACCCGGAGTTTGACGATGCGCGAGAGGCGAGGGAAAAACTGGAGGAGCTTCGGGCCGGAGCCTGATCCCAAGCGGTAGAACAGATGCGGTAGAAACAGAGGCGGTAAAACTGGGAGGCAGAACCGAGGGAAAGGGAAGACGGGCAAGTGGCGCGACAGAAGTCTTCTGTACATCTTTCATACTGCATTACCAACTCTGACAACGAGCCAGGGAACTGAATATGCTTTCGAAGACAACTATTCTAGCGGTGGTGGGCGTAGTAGCAGTGGGAGGGGCGGCCGGAGCGACACTGTATCCTCGCACCGCACCATCGGCACTGACCGTCACCGTCTACAAGACGCCTACCTGAGGCTGTTGCACTCAGTGGGTGGGTCACCTACAAGCGAATGGATACAAGGTTGAGGTCAAGCACGTGAGTGCTGCTCAGCTGGTAGCGATCAAGGCCGAACACGGCGTTCCCGCTCAACTTCAGGGATGTCATACGGGGGTGGTGGAGGGATACGTGATTGAAGGTCACGTACCGGCCGACGTCATGCGGCGGTTCTTAGAAGAGCGGCCTGACGTCGTTGGACTCGCGGTACCCGGCATGCCGCCCGGATCTCCTGGAATGGAAATGGGGAACCCGCAGCCATACAACGTGATGGCGTTCGACCGGGAAGGTCGAGCTTCGGTGTACGAGAAGCGCTAACAGGGCAGAGTGCTTACGGGCGCGGTCGACTCGAGAAATCCAACTCCACCGTAGTCGTTGCACCGGTCTGAACGTCGACCAACGCTTTCATGGTGCCGTACTCTTCGTGCCACACGATCAACTCGTGGTTGCCGGTGGGCACGCCCGCGATGGAGAATGTGCCGTCGTCCGCCGCCATAGTGAAGAACGGATTTGGCAGCACGAAGATGTGCGCCAGCATCTGCGCGTGAATGTCGCACTGCACCCTAATGCTGTCGGGTCTTGGGAATACTGCGGACATGACAGAGCCCGGCTTCTGAGCCTGGTTGAACGTACGGTTCTTCCGGCGTCTACTCTTAGTGTAGGTGTGAATGTTGTGCGTTTCGGGATCGTTGTTGGTGAAAGTGATTCTGGTTCCGGCCAACACAGGCAGCACATGAGGCACGAACGTGTAGTCGAACTGGTCCATGGTCGGAGCCGGCAGCGGTTGGGTGGGCCTGGCGTTGAGGAGAGAGTCACCGACTAGATAGACGATTACGTTCGCTGCGCTCACGCCTTCCGGGGCTTCGGCGCCTCCTAATAGCACGCGGCCGGAAACGGTGCCGGTTTCTGTTGAATTCACACTCTGCTCGGTCGTAGCAAGAGGGAATAACGCACCGGCCAACCACACCACGGTGCCGATAGTCAAGAAAACCGTACCGTCTCGCTTGACGAATGTCACCGAGATTGGGAGGAGGGATCTACCCTCAGAGTGATCGCCATCCCTGAGCCCATGTGCTCGGGTATCTGACAGTTGAGCATCCAGTTGCCCGGATTCGACATCTCGACTAAGAGATCGATGGTCGAGCCAACGGGAACGACAATCGTGTCTCGCCAAACAAAGTTGGTGGACCGAACTCCATCGGTTTCCAGCAGCAGAAAGCGCTGTCCGTGCAGGTGCATAGGATGATTCATCGGGTGGACGGTCTTCGGGTCGTTGAACAGTCGGATTTTGACGACATCACCCTGCTTGAACCGCCAGCCTGCTGCCGGACCGATCTCGCGACCCTCAGCGATGTCGGTCGCGTCTCGGAACATCCACGTCAAGTTGGCTCCAGTGGCAAGCCAATTCATCATCGGCATTGTCTCGTTCCACTCGACCGGCGGATTGTACAACGTGTCCATGGCCATCAATTGGAGAATGGGATTGGGCAACGCAGCACCGTTCACCGTCATCACCAGTTCGTGGTCTACCGGCCGGTCGAAGTAGGGGCGAACTCGGTCGATGTCTGCCTGGACTTCCGGGTGCTCTCTCAACTCACGGAATCGCGTCGAGTGATCGACGGCCGTGGTTTGAGTGCTCACGCTTATTGTGCCGAGCGTGTCGCGCCGTGAATAGAACTTGCCCATGAAGTGGTCGATTGCCTGGATTCCGTTGGACAGAGCGAACTTGCCTGCCTCCGCGAACTGTACCTCGACAACGTAACGCTGGCCCGGTGCGATTACGACGTTCTGAACCCATACCTCGCGCTCGAATTTTCCGAGATCTCCCGCGATCAATTTGATTGTTGCGCCACCCCACGACAGATTGAAGACCCGCGTATTGGACGCGTTCGTCAAGTAGAACCGAACGACGTCTCCTCTGTTTACGGCTAGATCGTATTCCGTCCGTCCGTTGACCATGAGAACATTGCCGAACCGTCCCATCAGGGCATGCGTCGGAGCTTCCAACCCCCAGGGGAACAACCCCAAGTCGTCAATCAGAATGTCATCGAGCAACAGCACTTCCTCACGGTTCACCGGATTGTAGTAATCCTCTTCCGGTGCCTCGACGATGATGTTGCCGTAGAGTCCCAAGTCTTGGGCTATATCCTCGTGCTGGTGCGGATGGTACCAGTAGACACCGGCGTCGGGGAACTGAACCGTGTACTGAAACGTCTCGCCGGGCTTCACGGGTCGTTGCGTGAGACCCGGCACGCCGTCGAAGCGGTTCTCCACGCGCACACCGTGCCATCGGAGCGTTGTGGAGAATTCGATGTTGTTCGTAAAGTTGACCGTGACGGTCGAGTGTTGCTTGACCCTTATGATGGGGCCGGGAGCCTGGCCGTTGAAGCCGTACATGGTGATCGTATTTCCACCGATGTCGCGCAACACCAGCCCCGCGTTCAGGTCGAGCGTATCGCCGTCGGCGAGTTCGACGGTTCGTTGAGCCGTTGCCATGGGCAGCGCGGCTCGCTCTGCATCCGTTAGCCCGGCCCCGGGAATGAACGGTGCGACGTCGGGCATACGCCCTTGCATGAAGGAGGCCATGGCGTTGGCCATGTCCATGGGGGGCATGCGCCACTCGGCCGGGTCCTTCCCATCCATGACCGTCATCCCGCCCGCGCCTTGTGCCAGGATCGCACGGGGAGCCAGCGAGGCTGCCACCGTGAGGGTGGCCACGAGCACAGCAGTAGGCATCGGTTTCATTCCTTATAATAATAGTACGTAGGCTCCGTCTCTCCATCCCGGGGTCCTCGGTGGTGCGATAATCGGTGCACTGCGTTATTTTTGCCTTGACCCAAATACCTGATCGATCTGAGAGGTGATGCGATGAATCCGAGTCGTTTGTCTGTTGGTAGTATGTCGGCGCTCTTGGCATTGAGCGCGTTTCCCGTAGCGCTTTCGGCGCAGGTTCCCTGGAGCCCGATGAAGCCCGGAAGTGACAACGTCGAGGTGATGGGGCACGCTCCCCTTGGTCCGCCGCTCTCGGTCGCTGACCTCGATATGGAGCAGGAACTCGACCGTCCCTACGTGTACGTGGGCCGGATAGCCTACGGCGATGTGGGGCCTAAGGGAATGGACGTCGTCTCGATCGCCGATCCCGCGAACCCGCAGGTTATCTACCGCTGGCGGATCGAGGACCAGGAGCTTCATCTCCGGACGGGCGGTATGGACGTCAAGCACTTCAAGTGGAAGAACCGCTATTATGTGGTGCAGTCCCTCCAGTTCGGGCAGGCGGGGCCGGATGGGGATCTGGGCGCGGTGGTACTCGACGTGACCGACCTTCCCAACGCGAGCAAGGTCAAAGAGGTCGCCCGCATACGCGAGCCGGACTTTCCCGGCGGTTTCCACAACATCTTCATCTACAAGCACTCGAACGGTCGTGTACTGCTGTTCACGACTGTGAGTGGGCCATTCGCACACGTATACGACTTAGGCTTGGTAGTTGAGGGTCATGTCGATAACGCCCTCGTCGCCAAGGTGCCCGTGCCCGAAAGTCCCCAAGGTACCGCCCGCCGTCGTGGATACCACGACTTCTATGTTGGATTCCACACCGACACCGAGTCCGACCGATTCTACGGTGGTGGGACGGGTGGCTACTATGTGTACGACATCACGGACCTGGACGCACCGAACTTGCTGGTAACGCTGAATGGGATCAGCGGCGTCAGTTTTGGCCACACGTTCACGCCGTCGCCCGACGGGCGGTACGTGATCGCGGAGACGGAGTATCAGTTCGCGCCGCTACGGATCTTCGACTTGAAGCCCGCGCTTGATAAGCAGGCCGAGGATGGCCAGCCACATAACGTACGGAGCCCCATCTCGGGCTGGACTGCCGACTGGAAGAACCTGACGCACAATCATGAGGTGCGTTGGCCGTACGTGTTCGTGTCCGGTTACCTCGACGGGCTGCAAGTGTTCAACCTCATGGATCCCAAGAATCCGGTGACGGTCGGGTACTACGACACATATGTCGGTGCACCCAACGAGCCTGACTTCCGCTATCCGATGTTCAACGGCGCGTTCGGCGTCGACGTGCGCAACGCGGACGGACTGATCGTTGTGAGCGACATGAGCACCGGCCTTTGGACATTCCGCCTGGACGGTTTCAAAGGTTGGAACGGAACGTGGTGGGGGATGCCCGACGTTTCGAGCGCCCAGAAGTGGGACAAGCCCCTGGTGTCGAAGCCGATCTCCCGCCGGTAAGTGAACGGTCGTCTGAGTCTGGTCCTGCTGCTTCCGGTGGCGGCCTTGCCGCCCACCGGGAACGGCGGGCCAGCGCTGTACGATTCTCTCCCATCAGAGCCGCGCGTCTGTGCGGCCGGCCCGGAGTACTACAAGATCGAACTCGTCTCCACCAAGCGTGTCCCGGGCTCGGCCCGCGCACGTGGTTTCGCCGAAGTGTACTATGACGATTCACCCTTTGGTTTGGCAATAGCGCCCGACGGGAGCTACATCCAACGTCTCGAACTCACCGTCGAAGGGTTGAGGCCTGCACGGAACGGAGCATACGTTGTGTGGGCCAGCACGACGAGTCTGGATCAAGCCAAACCGCTCGGCATACTCGACGCCGAGCACCGCTTAGGCGGTCGAGTCACGTGGAACAAGTTTCTTGTCGTGATCTCGCTCGAGCCGGACCCCGAATCCCTCGGACCCAAATGGTCGGGCCCCATAGTCATGCGCGGCATGTCGCGCAGCGGGTTGATGCACACGTTGGCTGGTCACGGGCCGTTCCAAGTGGAAAACTGCCCGGCGGTGGGGTTTTAGGGTTCCATCCGCCAGCGTCGCCGCACCGCGAGCTGCCTTGCGGTGGGGTTTGCGGTCTCCATCATTTTGTATACCGGCGCGGGTCGGTTGCCCAGCGTTACGTCGAAGGTTTCGTTCCGACCGAGTCGTGAGACGACGAACTGCACTTTCTGGCCGGGGCCGAGCGGAGCGAGCGCCGCGGTGAATGATTGGGACCCGGTCACGGGGACTCCGCCGACCGAGACTATCACGTCGCCGTAGTTGAGGCCGCCACTCCAGGCCGCCGATTCTTTGACCACTTGAACGATCCGCAAGCCACCGTTCGACTCGCGCGTCACGACTCCCAGAAATCCCCGACGATCTCGGGTAGTCGTCGCATCTTCGTCCACCACGAGATCGTAGCCGGCGAGTTGGAAAAACTCTGCGAACGGAATATCCTCGGTTCCAAACACGTAGCTGTCGAAGAATTCCTTGAATGATCCACCGATCACTTCCTCGGTGGCGGCACGGATAGCTGCGGCATCGAAAGCCGCGCCCTCGTCGCGTGTCTCTTGCCAGATGAAGCGCATGACATCATCCAGGCCCTTCTCACCGTCGGTTCGGTCAGCAATCTTCAGTTCCAACAGATTGGCGATGACCGAACCCATGAAGTAGTAGTCGGTGCGGTAGTTGTCGCTGCTTTCGTCACCGCGGTAGTAATGAATCCACGCGTTGAAGCTTGCGTCGGCGGGGCTCTGGTTCCGGTGACCGGGGCTCGACTTGTACCTTGCCACGAGATCGACCGGATCACCGAGTGTTTCGCTCAATCCTGCCTCGTAGAGGATTCGGCCGCCATAGTAGGACGTGAATCCCTCGTAGAACCACAGTGCATCAGTGTAGTTCTCTTCTTCGTAGTTGTATGGCCGGAACGCGGGCGGCTGGATGCGTTTTACGTTCCACGTATGGAAAAACTCGTGGGAGGTGACGCTCCGGATACCTCCGATTGAGCCAGGATTCTGGAAATCAATTTGTCCAAGACCGATGGTCGTACCGTTGGCGTGTTCGATACCGCCGCCTCCTGTCACGGTCATATAGACCAGTGCATAGCGCTCATATGGAAGACCACCGAGCATCTTTGACGTGGTTTCGACGATCTTGGTGAAGTCATCGCTCAGTTGCTCGAGGTCTGCGTTGTGCTCACCCAGAATCAAGATCACATGCGGTATGCCCTCCACCTCGAACGCGTAATCGCTGAAGTGTCCGATCAGCATCGGCGTGTCGATCAGTTGATGATATGATTTTGCCACTATCAGAAAGGGGTCGTTCTCCGCGGGTGCAATGCCGCCATCGACCCGCCATCCCTCTGGCAATTCAAACCTGGCCGATGTGGGTTGATCCGTTTGTCCAACAACGTGCATGAATAGACTCGGCCCCAATATGTGACCGCCCTCGGCGTACACAAACGACCAGCGAATACCCGGTGCGCGGCCGTATATCTCGTACTCGACGACTACGCGTGTTGCACCGGCGGCGTCCACCCGCCAAGTGTTCTTGTCGATCTTGTGCCAGGCGAGTTGCCCGCCGTCCCCGCTGGCAGCGGCGAACTTCGTAACGTGCCGCTCGTACTCACGCACGAGGTAGGAGCCCGGCGTCCAGACCGGCATCGAGATATCGATCTGTGAACCATCGACGCCGGCTATCTCCATCTTTACGTTGAAGATGTGTGTGTGCGGCTGTGAGACAGTGACAATATAGTTGACCGTTGGGGCAGCGGCCGCGTGTGAATCGACAGTAGCAGTGGGCGCGGCGCCGAGTGCGATGGCCGATAGTAGGACGAGCGGGTTCATGCGCGATTTCCGGGATTCATGGAGTGGGGAATATAGCATGGCGGTAGGACAGGGCGGAAAAACAAGGCGGTAGAATAGGGCGGTAGGACCAGACCGGCCTAGCCCTCGCCAACGCGTCGATAACCGTTCATATTTGTGTCCGATGACCGACCACCTCACGCGCCTCACCACTGCCCTAGCGGATCGCTACGCCATCGAGCGGGAGTTGGGAGCAGGCGGGATGGCGACGGTCTACCTGGCCGAGGACTTGAAGCACCACCGCCAGGTAGCGGTGAAGGTCTTGAGGCCCGATCTGGCGGCGACACTCGGCCCCGAACGTTTCCTCCGCGAGGTCGAGATCGCGGCACGGCTCCAGCACCCACATATCCTTCCCCTACATGACTCGGGCGAGGCGGATGGGTTCCTCTATTACGTCATGCCATACGTAGAGGGGGAATCGCTGCGCGACCGCTTGAACCGCGAGCATGAACTCCCGGTCCAGGAGTCGCTGCGGATTCTTCGAGAGGTGGTGGACGCATTGGCGAAGGCACACCGCCTGGGCGTGGTACATCGTGATATCAAGCCTGACAATGTGATGCTGTCGGACGGCCATGCGATGGTGACCGACTTCGGTGTGGCCAAGGCCGTGAGCGAGGCAACGGGCGCCCAGCAAATCACCACGGCCGGCGTCGCTCTCGGGACGCCCGCGTATATGGCTCCGGAGCAGGCTGTGGCCGATCCGAACATCGACCACAGGGCCGACATCTACGCCGTCGGAGTGATGGCGTACGAAATGCTCGCGGGACAAACGCCTTTTCAGGGCGGCAATCCGCAAAGCATCCTCTCGCAACACGTGACCGATGAACCGGAACCCGTAACGAAGCACCGAGCCGCCGTCGTGCCGGTGCTCAACGCCACGGTCATGAAATGCCTCGCCAAGAAACCGGCCGACCGCTGGCAGACCGCGCAGGAGTTACTGCACGAGATCGAGCAGCTCGCAACGCCGAGCGGCGGCACCACTCCGACGACCGCGGTGCCCGCCTCGGCGGCTGATGCGAAGACGTGGAAACACGTTGGGTTCGGTGCTGTGGGTGTCGCGGCCGTTGCCGCAGCGGTTTGGGCGATCGGATTGTCCGGAGGCGAGGAAACGGCGCTCGACCCCGAACTCGTGGCGGTCTTTCCGTTTGCCGTTACCGGCGGCGGTGACGTGCAGTACCTAGGTGAAGGCATGGTCAACCTGTTCGAGAGCAATCTCTCGGGTGGAGAAGGGGTGCACGCCGTAACCGCGCAGACGGCGATCGGTGCATGGCGCAGAGCCGGCGGGGGCGAGGGCAGGGCGGGAGTCGAGTTGCAGGCTGCGCGGATCCTAGGTGCCGGTTTGCTAATACAGGGAAACCTCATCGCCTCGGGCAACAATCTGGTGGTAAACGCTTCACTCACGTCGGTGAGCGACGAAACGGAGAATCGCGCTACCGAGTCCGGGCCCGTAGATAGTGTCGCGGTGATGGCGGCTCGACTGATCGCGCAGCTGTTCTCGTTGCGGGCCGGTGAACGTGCCGATCGGGCGGCTGTTCTTGTCGATGTACCTTTGCCCGCCTTGCGGGCGTACCTCGAGGGCCAGATCGCGTATCGCAGCACTCGATGGGAGCAGGCGTTCGAGCGTTTTGGCCGAGCCATGGCGATCGACTCGACTTTTGCGCTTGCCGCGATGGGGCACAGCATGACGGCCAGTTGGATGTTGACGCAGTCGTCCGACGGGTTTCGTCTCGCGTCGAAATATCGCGATCGGCTGCCGGAGCGGGACCGCGTTCTGCTCGAGGCGATCAGGCCGAACTATCCCAATCCCGTAACCTACGTTGAGCGCTTTGCCGCGGCCGACAACGCCACACGGATCATAGGTGACCGCCCGGAGGCGTGGTATTACCTAGGAGATCGCACCTTCCACTACGGTCAACTGCTGGGGATGACGCAGGAACAGGTGAAGCAACGGGCGTGGTCGGCGTTCGATCGAGCGCTTGCCCTCGATCCCAACTTCGGGCCGATCGTCACGCACAAGTTCGATCAGGCGTTGGTGGACGACAACTATGGGTGGTTCGCCGCGCTGCAGGATTCCTTTCCGGGCGTGGCGGCGCACCACGTCGAAGCTACCATTGCGGTGGCGCTCAGGCAGCGTGACACCGCGGCGGTCACACAGTGGTTTGAAAAGATAGAAGAATATTCCTTCGATCAGATCATGTTGAGCAGTCTATTCGCCGGTGCCGGTGGCCTCGGCGGCAACAGCGAGGTGGGTCAACGGGTGGCATCGCTGGCACTAGCACGAGCATCCACAGAACTGGAGCGCACTCAGGCGTTGGAGGAACTCAGGCGGCGTCACTGGGAGGCCGGCCAGCCTCAGGCCGCTGCCAAGGTGACAGTGCGAATGCAGCGCGAGCTGCGCCAACCTCCACGACTCGGTACCGAGGTGGTGCAGGCGGCGCTATTCCTGAGAGGTGACTCGGCGCAGGCGGCCGCTGCGGTGACAGATCTAGCGCGATCTCTCAGACAGAAGGGGCTGGACCTCGGATCCGCATCGCAGTTTGAGCCATCCAAGTTCAACGCTCGAGATGTTGTAGACCTCTGTTATGTAGGCCACTGGCGTGCGGCGACGGGCAGTGACCGAGAGGCGCGCGCCATAGCCAATCAGCTCGCGAAGTTGGGTGACGGCGGAGACTCCTATCCCGCGCTTCACGGACGAACCTGCGCTTTCGAACTTCGGGCCCTGGTTGCTGAACCCGGCGAGCGGCAAGATCTGGTCCCGCGACTGGATTCGATCGCCCAGGAGGGACCCGACCTAGGCGCGCAGGGGCGCAACTTGTTGAACCTGGTGGTAGCCCAGCTGTTCGGATCGCTCAATGAGCCACAGGCCGCCATGCGAGCGGCCATGCGCTTGGACTATTTCGGCGAGGTGGGCGCGGTAGCGGCGGTCAGAGAGGCCGGCCGGTTTGCGATTGCAGTGGGTGATACCGCAGTAGCGATTCAGTATTTGGATTGGTTTTTACGGCCGCGTGACAATGCTGAGCCAAAACAGCGGGCGCAGAACGCCGAGCTTCGGGCGCAACTCGCGCGGCTGGTTGGTGAGGGAGGGGGGTAGGACGGGTCGGGAGACGGGGAATCGGGAAAGGGAAGTGCTGCGAGTGTGAAAAGTGAAATGTGAAACGTGACCAGCAAAGCGATAGAACATGGCAGTAGGATTTGCAAATAAAAAGCCGGAGAACTCTTGCCCTCCGGCTTTCTGACGTAGCGAAACGGCTACGCGGCTCACACCCTGATCTCTACGCTAAGCGTCGTCATGCGCCGAGTCAAGTGCGGCGGTGCTGGCGGTGAGATTCGAACTCACAAGGGCTTTCGCCCAACAGGGTGTGAGCCTGCCGCGTCTACCATTTTCGCCACGCCAGCACCCAAATTGACGACGAACCCTGGTAACCCAGAAGGCTTAGACGCGTGATTTCACACCTATTTGCCGAGCCGCGAGAACACCATAGAGGATTCGGTAACGGAGTGAATAACCAGAATAACGCCGAGTGGTGCGGAAATTTGCGGGGGAGCCAACAAGTGAAGCAACATGTCTTACCCGACATCCTTGCACCTGACCTCAAGATAGTATTCTGCGGAACCGCCGCGGGATCGAAATCGGCGGCGGTCGGTGCATACTATGCTGGGCCGGGCAATCGTTTTTGGGCGACGCTGCATGAGGTTGGACTTACACCCAGAGAGTTCGATCCGCAGGAGTTTCGATGCCTTATCGACTACGGCATCGGCTTTACAGATCTGGCCAAGCACGCATCCGGCAGCGACGCGGTTCTGAGGTCCGACGACTTCGATCCCGCCGGCTTCAGGACTAGAATTGAAAAGTTCTCGCCGCGTGCGGTGGCGTTCAACGGGAAGCGCGCGGCAGGAGTGTTCTTGGGTAGTCCGACCGTGAGCTACGGGCGCCAGCCCGCATCGATAGGCGCGTCGGCGGTATTCGTATTGCCGTCAACGTCGGGTGCTGCGCGGAAGTTTTGGGATCTGTCGCACTGGCACGAGCTTGCGGCTTTTGTTGGGTGAGGGAGGGCGGTAGAACTGGGCGGTAGAAAAGGGCGGCAAAACAGCGCGATAAGACAGGGCGGTAGAATGGTACTACATGCGCTGCTTTGATGACGGACTTACCGAGCTTATGTTATAGGGTCTTGGCGGACTTATTTTGTGAGGGTTCCGCCTATGCCCGTAATGGGTAAGCTATCCAAGCAGTTCTACGAAAAATTTGGCGAACAGGTAACCAACGAATTGGTAGATTGGCTCAACCAGGTGGATGCCACGTATAGATCCGATCTGAGAGAGTTCAACGAACTCAACTTTGCGCGCTCCGATGCCAAGATGGAGCAGCGGCTCGCAGAGTTTTCGGCTGCATTGGATCGGCGCCTCGCCGAATTCGAGGCCAAACTCAACGCCCAAATGGCGGCGCTGGAACAGAAGCTGAACGTCAGAATGGTTGCGTTGGAGAAAACGCTGACTGGGCGAATGGAGGAGTTGGAACAGAAGCTGAACGTCCAAATGGCTGCGTTGGAGAAAACGCTGACTGAGCGAATGAATGCTCTAGAATCTCAGTTTGCGGGACTACGAGCGGATTTCAAGCGGTTGGAGCGGGGGATGAACGATCGTTTCGAGACGATGCAGGCACAGCTCGATCGTACAATTTCGGTTCAGAAAGTCAGTCTGATCAAGTGGATGGTCGGTATCTACCTGGCCTCGATGATCTCGATGGCGGCGCTCCTAAGGCTCGTCGGATAGCAGGGCTCACGCCGCGTCCCGATCCTCCTTCTGTCCTCGGCTTCTTGCCTGCTTAGCCCGTGGCAATCTGAGTAGCGATTCCTCGTCGCTCTGCTTGATGCCGACCAAAAATTTGTGCAGCCCAAACCCTAGCGCGTAGATGAGCCCGAATCCGATGTGAGATAGGGCGACGATCTTGAGAGCACCTTCGTGTGTGATCGCTTGAATTAGGTAGCCGCTAAGTACCATCGGCGCGATGACACCGGTGGTAATCAGTCCGCTCTTCACACCTTTTCGTATTCCGCCGCGCCACTGGTGCCAAACGTGTTTGACCGCCAGGCCCCCGATCGCAAACACGAGTAGCGGGGCGACCAAGATATGCGCCTTGAGCACCCAGGGTTGTAACGGATGATTGATCACGGCAAACTGCTCCACCGATTCCATGAAATATTTCATCCAGAGGTAGATTACTCCCGTTACCGTGGTGGCTAGCGTCGTGGCGAGCAAGAATATTCGCTCGAATTTGGAAATAGGCATTTTCAACTTCCCTCTGTGGCGAACGGCTGGATCACTTCATGAAGTGCCAGCACCCGCCGCGCGGCGTTCGTCACCGCCCTCGATGTTAACGTGGCCCCGGTGACGGTAACGACCTTGCCCTTGAGCGATAAGTCCTTCGAAAGAGCCGAACCGGCAAACCGCGCCAACCAGTTCTTGGGGGCTCGGTAGTCCGGTGGCTCGCGAAACTTGAGTACCTCGATGTGAGAGATCTCATTCTCCGGCGATACCACAACCATCAATACCTCAGTGAGTGTGCGCACCTTGTGCACATCGAAGTACGCAGCACCCAACGTCGACGTGCTGTCTCGTGCAACGTAGAAGGTCACAACCGACTGTCGCAATTCGACGCCCGGACCGGCGAGAACTCGTGCGCTGTCCAGCTGGCCATCGGTCAGGTAGGCCGTGTGTCGTTCCACCGCCGCCGCCTTGCCGAACGCCAACGCGAGAGATTCTTCTTGGTTCAGTTGCTGGCGTGCAACCAGCTGCGGTGGCGTGGCGAAGACAGAAATTGTCAGCGCCGTCATCGTCTTAGCGTAAGGTGTCAGCATCCGGTCCCTAAAACAGATAACCGAGCGCAAGGTTGAATTGATTCAATCCCGTGCTCGCCTCGTTGTTCCTGATCTGATAATCGGCCTTGAATACGATGTTGCCTATTGGTTTCCAAGCTGCGCCTAGGGTAATCAGCTCGATGTCGTTGGCGGGATCCGCCGCGAAACCGGTCGGTACGTCATCCTGAGTATTCACCTGCTCGTACCTGATGTACGGAATGAATTGATGCTCGGTCTGTACCGATCGCAGAACATCGTACCCCAATTGCACATATCCGCCGACCAAGCGCTCTCCGACCGACTGGGCCCCTGTTAATGCCTTTGCTTCGTTGATCTCGGCGACGTCGTCAACGGTAGCGACCGCAATGAGGCCTCGCAGATCCCAGCCGTGAGCCTTGTATTGCGCGTGTCCGTCCCAGATGAATGTGCCGCCATCGATCGATCTTGTTGGATCGGACACTACGGGCGTATCCTGTCCCGACTTGCCATAGTACGCCGAGGTTCCAATGCTGAGTCCGGGGTACGCCGCAAAGTCTAGGCGTGCGGCCACAGCAAAGTTTTCGGCGACCGATTTGGATCCGTTCTGGCGGCCGCCGCGGATCCCGGATGAGGAGAATCCACTGGCCTTGGACGTGCCGCCGCCCACCGCATCGAACCCACTCATCAGGTATCCCCTGAACGAGAGGCGACCGACTTCACCGAAGAGGCCCACGCCGGCCTCACGCCAGGTCGAAGGTATGATCTTTTGCTCGGTCTCGGGACGCTTCGTGCCGAGGAATGTCGGAGGCTCGTGCATCTCGTTGAGAAACCCCAGAGGTGCGAGCAAGAGACCGGCTCTCAGACCGATTACATCGCTAAACCGGTAGTCGATGTATGCAAACTCGAGTGAAACTTCACCGGCCTGCCCACTCGATGCATGCTCCACCTCGATCTCGGAGTTAAACAGTATGCGGTCGTTGAACTTGTAGCCGACGTATATGATTGCGCGCAGAGCATCGAGTTTGTCGGTCTTGCCCGCCCGTGTTCCGTCTTCCAATTCTTTCGAGAAGTTTTCATACAGGACTTCCCCGTACCCGCCGATTGAGACGCCCTGGTTGATCTTATAGATCTTGGATGCGGCGGGCCCGAAGCCGTAGGCGCTGGTGTCAGCCATGGCAACCACTTCGGATCCCAGCTGGAGTTCTTCGAGTTGCCGCGAAATCGCTTGTACTTGCTGCTTGAGCTTCTCTATCTCCAGGCTGTCGCGGTTTTGTGCGTACGCTGCATTAACTCCATCTATGCTCGTGAGTACCGTAACGAGCGCCAGGATCGCAATGCCGTGTGAACGGTGTGCGAATATCATGATGTCGTCTAAGCCTTTCGTATTCGTAGTCGGTCTCAAGACTAAATGCAATTGAGACTCAATCTCATCTTAATCGTGTTAATTGTACCTAGTTGTCCTCCTTTTGTCAAAGCTTTGTGGGAGGATTAGACTTTCGAGAGAGGCAGGTGGGTCAGTGTTCGCGAGGTTCGAAGTAGGGGTCCAGGTGTTTGTTCCAGGTGAACTCAACGCCATCATCACTGTTGACCGAAATCAAGACGCCGATATCTGTCCGGTCGCGGGCCCATTGCTCAGCTACCTCGGCGCCGAGGACGAACAGTGCGGTGGAGAGTATGTCGGCGATCATGGGATCCTGCGCGACGACCGTAACGCTACCCCAGGGCTCTACAGGTTGTCCGGTGCGCGGGTCGAGCACGTGCCCAAAGCGTTTGCCGGCAACCTCGATGAAGCGTTCCGATTGGCTTGACGTGGCCACAGATTCATCACGTATTCGGAGTACCGCGACCGACTGATCTCGTTTGATCGGATTCGCCACTCCGATTGTCCATCGGTCGTTTGACTCGGCGTCACCGATCGCAAGTGCCTGTCCGCCGAAATCGATCAGCGCCGACTTGACACCGTGTTCGCGCAGCACCTGGGCCACGTCACGCAGCGCGTAGCCTTTGCCGAACGCGCCCGCATCGAGCCAAGTCGCTGCTGAGGACCGTCGGGCAGTTGCAGTGTTGTTGTCTACACTTATGTTTTCGAAGCCTGACGCAGTGAGTGCCCTCCTCAGCGTGATAGCGTCCGGCAACCGGCCGTCGCCTCTCAGATCCCACGCGTCGATTAACGATCCGATTACAGGATCGAATGCACCCTGCGTACTTTGAACCCAATCAGCGAGTTCGCCGAGCAATGTCACGAGTTTGGGTGAAATCTGAACGCGCTCGCCCGCCGACGCTGCGTTGAGTGTTCCGATCTGGCTGTCGTCACGCCAGCTCGAGATCAAGGCGTCGGCGCTTTCCACCGCATCAAACACCTCTTCGATTATGCGGATGCCGGTATCGCGCTCCTGCACGGCTAGGGATATGTGCAGATAGGTTCCCATCAGAACGGTTTCCCGCTCTACCCAAACGACACGATTGCGCCGAGCTGTGTCGGCCCCGAAGGCGGCAATAGCCAAGATGGCGAAGACCGCTACCAATAGTCGTCTACGCGAGCGCATGGATGATTTCTTGCGCCTGTTTGTTCGCTCGCTCGATACACGCGTTCATGCTTACGCCGTAGTACGAACTCCCAGCGACCCATATGCCGGGCAGGTCTGCCGCGAGTCGTCGCTCGATGTTGTCAATGCGCTCCTGGTGCCCCACGGTGTACTGAGCGATGCCGGCCTTGTGGCGGTAAATGCGGGACAGGATGGGTGTGGCAGTGATCGCCATGGTGGTCCGAAGCTCACGTGTCACGACGTCGAGCATAGCTTCGTCGGCGAGGTCGACGATGTCGGCGTCGTGCGCACCTCCGATCATCACCCGCAACAGCACCTTGCCGTCGGGCGCTCGACCGGGAAACAGGCTCGAGTCCCAGAGACAGCCGAGCATACGTAAACCCTGTTTGCGTGGCACTAAGAATCCAAAACCATCGGGCGCACCGCCAATCTTATCCGCATCGTATCCCAGTGCTACTACAGCCAGGCTTGCTGAGCCGATGGCCGACAATGTCGTGCTGACCTCGGCGTCGATCCTCGCAAGCAGCCGGGACGCGCCGCTTGCCGGCGTCGCCAGCAGCACTGCGTCTGCTTCGACCGTGTCTCCCGAGGCCAACACTACGCTCCAAGGGGTAGCGCGCTCGATGGCATCCACCGACGTTGCGACGCGAATCGAATCGCCCAACGCCTTGGCCAGTGCAGCGATCAGGGTGTCCAATCCGTTGCCGAATGATGTGAGAGTGCCGCCCGGTCCGGCGGGACCACCCGACTTCTGTTTTCTCCGCGCGATCATTGCCTTCACGAGACTGCCGTACTTGGCCTCCATGTCGGCCATTTTTGGGAACGTGCTCTTGAGGCTCAGTTCGTGGATGTTACCTGCGAAGACACCCGATACCATCGCATCGACCAGAATCGTCGCGGCCTCATGTCCTATGTGGCTGCGCGCGAACTCGTAGACGGTGCGGTCGGCGCCCGTTGGGTTGCCATTGCCAAGCAGTGGCTCCAGCAACACGCGCAGGCGACCGGTGGGGCTCAACACGGAACTGCGCATGAAACTCAAGGGTCCCGTGGGCAGTAGGTGCAATTGGCCGTTGCGGTAGAGAAAGCGCTTGGCAGCTCGTTCGTCCGCCTTCCGGACCTGTCGCTTCAATCCAAGACTGTTGACCAAGTGCTCGGTGTCGGGCGCGTTGTCGAGATACCCGTTGGCGGCGCGTTCGATGATCCAGCCGTCATCACGGTCTGTCTGAATGTTTCCGCCAACTCTGTTGTGCGCCTCCAGCAGGGTGACTTCGAGCCCGTGGTTCTTGAGGTGGAGCGCGAGTGGGTACCTCGTCGAGCTTGTCCATGTGTGAGTCCACCAAATCGGCGAGCACCGTCCACAGCCCGGGGTCATCGTTAAACGACGGCACCACGTGATACTCTGTGATCCCCGCTTCCGTAGCGGCATCCCTGAACAACATTCCGACTTCGTAGGTGGTCTCGATGTGATCAGATACGAAAGCGATGGGCCAAACGAGCAGCGCGTCGTGGCCGGCACGCGCGAGTTCGCTGATAACATCTTGCGTTTGGGGCCCGATCCACCGCACGGGACCGGCGCGGCTCTGGAAACCCAGATGTGCATTGGGCGGATCGTCCAGTCGTTCCAGCACACCCGCCATCGTAGCCTTGATGTGCTCTACGTAGGGGTCACCTCGCCTCACAAATCTTTCGGGTAGACCATGTGCGGAAACCAACAGTTGAACACGCTCTCTGACGGGCTGCTCGAGAGCCGCCAGTGCGGATTGGATTTTATGCGCCCAGAGGTCGAGATAACCTGAGTGATCGTACCACTTGCTGACAAACGAAATGGGCATGTCCAGTGCGAGCTTGTCGCGTGCGGCAATGAGATCGTCTTGGCTGCTGCCGGTTGTGGCGTTCGTGAAATGGGGATACAGGGTGAGGCCGATCATGCGCCTGACGCCTGCGGCATCCATGCACGTCAGCGCCTCCTCTGCGCCGGGATGCCAGTACCGCATTGCCATCCCGACCTTCGGAGGATTTTCTGACCGCTCATTGAGACGTCGTTGCATCCCCTCCATCTGGAGAGTCGTCCAGTGTACGATCGGTGAACCGCCGCCGATCTTGCGGTAGTTTTCCTTTGCCTTGCGGAGACGCGCGTTGACGATGATGCGACTCAACAAGTACTGCCCAATCGCCCCGCCAGGAAGTTGGATGATCTGTCGGTCAGCGAAGACGTTATAGAGGAAAGGCCGAATGGCTCTCTGGTTTTCGGGGCCGCCCATATTGAGCAACAGGATACCAACGTCCGCACGGTCCGGTCCGTTACCAGCCATCGACCGCGCGGACGTAGTTTGGGATGCGGTGGTCATGTCGCGGACAACTCGATCAGACGGTTTGGGAAAACATCGGACTGCTGTCTTCCTTGCCCTCGCGATAGCGGTCAAACGCCATGCAGATGTTGCGTACGAACAACCGCCCCCGGTCCGTTACGGTTATTGCGTCGTCCGACAGGTTAACTAGCTCAGCATCCCGCGCTTCACCGAGTTGTTGGAGAGAAGAATCGAAGTACTCGTCAAAGTCTATACCAAATTGCTCTGCGATGTCTTGCTTAGCGATATAGCAATTGCACATCAGTTGGGTGATCACGGTACGACGAATTAGGTCATCATTGTCCAACAGATATCCACGTTCAGTCGGTAGTGTGCCGGCGTCCAGAGCGGCGTAGTAGGTCGATAACTTCTTCACGTTCTGGAAATAGCCACCGCACACATCACCGATACCCGAGACACCGAACGCCACCATGTCTGCCGCCGGCTTGACCGTGTAGCCCATAAAATTCCGATGTAGTTTGCGGGCAGCCGCTGCCCGTGCCAGCTCGTCGGTGGGAAGCGCGAAGTGATCCATGCCAATCGGCTCGTAGCCGGCACCGAGGAACCGTTCCATAGCCTGTAAGTAAAGCGCGACCTTCAAGTCGGGGGAGGGGAGTACTTCGCTGTCCATCTTCCGCTGGTGTCCCTTGATCCACGGCACAAAGGCAAACGAATACACTGCCACGCGGTCGGGTCGCAATTCGAGCACGCGCGAGAGGCTGGCGTCGAATGTATCGAGCTGCTGACCCGGCAATCCGTAGATGAGATCTAGGTTGATCCCTTCGGCAAACCCGATCGAGCGCGCATGTTCTACTAGTCGCCTTGTCTGCTCGAACGTTTGGTTGCGGGAGATGAGTTCCTGTACGTGGGGAGTGAAATCCTGCACGCCCATGCTCAGTCTGTTGAACCCGAGTTGCACCATCGTGTCCAATTGATCCATCGTAGTTACACGAGGATCAACTTCAATGGAGATCTCAGCCCCCTCGTCGAATATGAAGTAAGATGCGAGGTGATCGAACAATTCCTTGATTTGCTCCGCCCTGTAATAGGTCGGAGTGCCACCTCCCCATTGCATCTGTGCTACATGTCGACGGTTTGGTAGAAGTGTGGCGACGGCATCGACTTCGCGCTTGATGTAGCCGAGGTATTCGTCGGCGATCTCTGTGTGCGGGGTTATGACAACGTTGCAGCCGCAAAAGAGGCAACGATGCTCACAGAACGGCAGGTGAGCATATAGGCTGAGCGGGTTGGACCCAAGATCATCCGCTTCCTTCAGCTTTGAGCGATAGGCATCAATGTCTACGTCATCACCAAACTCGACAGCCGTGGGGTACGACGTGTAACGTGGGCCGGGCTTGTCGAAGCGGTGCAGTAGATCTTCGCTGACAGCATATGGAGATGGAGCCATTACTGGCCACCTCCCTGTTGGGTGCGCTCATGGACGTAGTCAACGAGCAATGCTACCGCGTCGGGATCGGTCGTCCGTTCGATACCGTGTCCGAGGTTGAATATGTGGCCTGGTTCTGGTCCCGCATCTGCGAGAACGCGATCGATTAGACGTTTGAGTTCATCGCGTGGTGCGAACAGAGCGGCTGGGTCGAGGTTCCCCTGAACGGCAAGGTCGCTGCCTAACGTGGTGCGCGCTTTGGAGAGCGGCATGCGCCAGTCGATGCCTATGACATCTGCGTGGGTTGCGGGGGTCAGAGGCAGAAGGGTAGCGCCCTGGTTCGGAAAATAGATCAACGGTACGCCGAGTGGAGCGAGCCGATCGATGGTTCGCCGAACCACCGGGAGCACGAACCTCGTGTACTCGTTGGGGGATAGTACTCCGACCCAAGAATCAAACAGCATTAGAGCCTGAGCGCCGGCGCGGGCTTGTTCCGCCAGGTATGCCGTCATCGTATCCGACAGTTTTTCCAGCAGCAGTGTGGCAACTTCTGGTTCGGAGAATAGAAACGACCGTGCATCGATGAAGGTTTTGGATCCCTGTCCTTGCACCAGATAACAGAAAATCGTAAACGGCGCTCCCGCGAAGCCGATGAGCGGAGCCGACCTAGGTAGGGACTCACGCAGAATGCGGATCGTATCCATTACGAACGGCACACTCTCGTTGGGGTCGGGAACGCGGAGCGCCTCGACTTGCCGTCGACTTCGGATAGGGTCTGCCACTACGGGACCCGGCGCAAACTCGATCTCAACGCCCATACCCTCTACGGGGGTCATGATGTCGCTAAACAAAATCGCGGCATCCATGTCGAACCGGCGCACCGGCTGAAGAGTAACTTCGGCCGCCAGGTCGGGTGTTTTCGTCAGGGTGGAGAAATCGACACGCTCGCGCACCTTGCGGTATTCGGGCAGGTAGCGACCGGCCTGGCGCATGATCCAGACAGGCGTATGAGTTACCGGCTGTCTGCGACAGGCTGCGAGGAACGGCACGTTGTCGGTGCCGCCGAGGGTAGTCGTCACGCGACCACCGTCAACGCAGCCAGCCGGCGACATCTTTGGCAAAATATGTGAGTATCATGTCTGCACCGGCTCTCTTTATGCCGACTAGGCTTTCCATTACGGCCCGCTGCTCGTCGAGCCATCCGCGTTCACACGCGGCCTTTAGCATGGCATATTCGCCGGACACCTGATAGGCGGCAGTTGGCACTCCAAATGTGTCCTTGACTCGTCTCACAATATCGAGATACGGACCGGCAGGTTTGACGATGACAACGTCGGCACTCTCGTCGATGTCGAGTTCTACTTCGCGCAGCGCTTCATTCGAATTCGGTGGATCCATCTGATAGCCCCGCCGGTCACCAAAACTTGGACTGGAGTGGGCAGCATCGCGGAACGGACCGTAGAACGCCGACGCAAACTTTGCTGCGTAGGACACTATGGGTGTGGACTCGAGGTCACTCTCGTCCAAAGCTTGGCGGATTGCACCAACACGGCCGTCCATCATGTCGCTCGGTGCCACCGCGTCGGCCCCGGCTTGAGCGTACACTACGGCCGCACGCGCCAACAGCGGCAAGGTCGCGTCGTTGTTGACCTCGCCGGATTCAGTCAGCAGTCCGCAATGTCCGTGATCGGTGTACTCACAAAGACATACGTCGGTCCAGACAAGCAAGTCGGGTACTGCATTTTTTATGGCACGAACCGCTCGCGGTACTATTCCGTTCGGATCGTATCCCTCGCTTCCCTTTGCGTCTTTTTGTTCTGGAATGCCAAACAGGATGATTGCCGGAATGCCCAAGTCGTGAACCAGCGCCGCTTCGGCAGCCGCACGATCTACCGACATCTGTGATACACCCGGCATGCTAGCCACTGGCTCTGTGAGGCTCTCACCCGGAACCACGAACATCGGATATATGAGGTCGTCGACAGTGAGCGTGGTCTCACGCAGCATCCGTCTCCATGCTTTTGTTTTCCGAAGCCTGCGAAGGCGATGTTCGGGATATGACATTGGCTACGGTTGTTCCTTGTCGAAGTAGGTTGTCAACGAATCCACCAATCCGTCGAACGTGCTGGGGCTGGCCACTGCCGCCGGTGCCGAACCCGCATCTCTCAGCGCACGCTCCGTTGAAGGTCCGATGACAACTGCCGGCACTTGCTGCATTGCACTGCGGAATCCGTTATCGCCGAGCGATGATAAGAGGCCTTCAATTGCCGAAGGGCTGGTAAAGGTAATCGCGTCGACAGCTCCGGATTCGATCTGCTGTAGGCATGACTTACCATCTAGCGCAGCATAACTGGTTTTGTATGCCACGACTCGATCGACTTGGGCACCTTGCTCAATGAGCCCGCTGGGAATCGTGTTCAGAGCCTTGGAACTGCAGGGGAATAGGACTCGAGTCGTATCGCCTAGCTTGCGGTGCTGGAATTCTTCAACCAGTGATTCGGCGTCGAACTGCTCCGGCATCAGGTCCACTTGCCAACCGGCCGATTCGACCGCAGCGGCGGTTGCCGGCCCGACCACTGCCACCTGGACTGCTTCTGGCAGGGTGTTGAACTGATTCATAACCGCGCTCACTGACCTGGCGCTCGAGAAAACTATCCAGTCATATTTTGCAATATCGGTCAGAGCCCTCTCGAATGCCGGTTGGTCAGGTGGCGGACCCGACTCGGTGGTAGGCCAGCGAATCACGATGGCGCCGCGCTCGGCGAGCCTGGTTCCCAGTGGGCCGCTCGCATTCTCACAACGGGTAACTACTACGGCCCTTCCGCTCAGGGTCATATCCCCTCCGCGATGCCACTGCGGATTTCGGACAGGATGGCGTCGGCACCTGACGTCAGCAGGTATTCAGCGAGTGACTTGCCGATCGCGTCGGCCTCGTGTGAGGGGCCCTCGCGGCTGCCCTCGACATACTGCTCACCTGAGAGCGAACAGACTGTCGCGTCTAGCTTTAACCGGTCGTTCTCTACGATAGCGAGGGCACCTACCGGGATTTGGCAACCGCCCTCCAGTGTGCGGAGCAGGCTTCGCTCAGCACATGTTGCGAAGCGCGTATCGGCATGGTCCAAGCTGTCTATCCAGCGAAGAGTGTTGAAATCACCACTCCGAACTTGAACCACTACGGCGCCCTGTGACACTGCCGGCAGCATCCGGTCAAGCGGCAGGTACTGAGTAATGTTTTCCTCGAGCCCCAGACGTTTAATGCCCGCGGCTGCCAAGACGATAGCCTCGTAATCTCCGGCTTGGAGCTTGTCGATCCGTGTTGGAACGTTGCCCCGAAGGTCAGTGAACTCGAGGTCAGGTCGTAACCGCGCCAGAAGTGCTCTGCGTCGTAGGCTACTCGTTCCGAGTCGTGCGCCTGGAGGGAGTTCATCTATGTGTGATCCGTCGCGTGTCAGCAGAACATCGCGCGGGTCTTCTCGCTCGAGCACTGCGCCGAGCGCCAAACCGTTTGGTAATTCAGTTGCCAAGTCCTTGAGACTGTGTACGGCGATATCGACTCTTTCATTCAGCAAGGCGTGCTCGATTTCCTTAGTGAAAAATGCCTTGCCGTCGACCGAGTGGAGCGGAACGTCGGCTATTCGATCTCCCTCCGTCTTGATGAACACCATCTCTACCTCTGGTGCTCCATCCATTTGACGTAACCTCGCGGCCACATGTTCGGCCTGCCAACGGGCTAGGTCGGAGCGACGGGTTCCAATTCGGAGAGTGTCATGCGACACGGTCATTTTGCAGGATCTCCGTCATCCTGGGTGTCCTTATCGTTCTCGGCAGACGTCAATCGGAAGATGTCGCGAATGGCGGCCAGCTTGGAGAGGTCATCGGAGCTAGATTTATCCAGCTGCTTCAGGCGAATGGTAGGCTCGTGCAATAGCTTGCTGATGAGCGCCTGTGTGTATCTCTCCAAGGTCTCACGATCGCCTCTGTGAAATTGTTTTGCCTGCCTTCTGGCTTCCCGTTCGCCGATCTCGGCAAACGTGCGTCGCAAGCTTCGCACGGTCGGGATCACCTCGAGGGTTCCGTACCACTCGAAGAACCGATCCAGCTCGTCGTTTACGATGTGCTCGATCTTGGGGATCTCCTTGCTGCGAGCGGCGCGATTTTGGTCCACGATGATCTGGAGTGCATCCAGATCGTAGAGAAAAATGTTCGACAGCGCTCCGACCGCCGGATCTACATCGCGTGGACTCGCGATGTCTACGATCAACATCGGTCTGCGTGCTCGCGACTTCGTGATGCGCTCTACAATATCAGTCGTGATCAGCGGCTTGTCCGCCGCTGTGGCAGTCACGACTACGTCGGCGTCGCCCAGCGCACTCTGCAACTGATCGATCTGTAATGCGACACCACCGACTTCGGCAGCCAGCAACTCCGCCTTTGTGAAAGTGCGATTCATCACTGTGATGCGTTGTGGCGATGTGTCTCGCAGGTGCAGTGCCGCCAGTTTCCCTGTCTCTCCCGCTCCAAGAATCAGCACATTCTTGTGCGTTAGGTTGCCAAATACCTTTCTTGCCATCTCGACGGCGGCGTACGCGATCGAGACGGCGCCGCGTCCGATGGCAGTTTCGGTGCGCGCGCGCTTGCCTGCCTGTACCGCTGCATGGAAGAGCCGGTTGAGCAGTACGCCGCATGAACTGTTTCGTTCCGCTAGCGAGAGAGCGTCTTTGACCTGTCCCAGAATCTGAGGCTCGCCGATCATTAGAGAATCGATGCCGCACGCCACGCGGAACAGATGTTGGGCGGCATCTCTCCCCTCTCTAGATACTGTGTACTTGCCGTTCTCGAAGTAGTCGACCTTCTTTCGAGCCGTTACCGCTGAGCGCAAAGCACGCGGTCCCTTCTCGATGTCTGTGACAGACGCGTAGAGTTCCGTTCGATGACACGTTGATAGGACGACCACTTCTGAGATGCAATCGGTTGCTTCGCGAATCTGGGCGATGAGGGCCGCCGTATCGGCGGGGTCCATTGCCAGAGCATCCCGAATATCGGCAGGTGCATTAGTATGGCTGGTTCCGAGGCCGATTAGTTGCATCTTCCTATCCGAACGAGTGGAATGATTCCACGACGAGGTTTACGGCAAGGGAAGACGCAAGCATGATGATAAATGCAAGTACTGATATGCGCGCTAGGTGACGGTTCGGCCACTTCAAGATCCAGCGTCCACCAAGACACGCGCTGTATAGAACCCAGACGAGGACCGTGCTCAACAACTTTGGATCGGAAAGGAAGCTCCCGGCCAGCTCGCCGCTGGCCGTGAGACTCGACGCCCACGCGAAGCCCACTGTTATAGCTAGCGTAAGACAACCCCAACCGAACAAGAGAGCATTGTTGTTCATACGTGAGAGAATCTCGAGGTTGGGAAGTCTTCGGAATATCAGGCCGGCCCGGTGGCCTTTTAGTTCGCCGTAGAGCAAGAGATAGAGAGTACCGTACACAGCTGCGATTGCGAATGCCGCGTATCCCAGCAGTGCCGCGGTGACGTGCAGGCCGAACCAAGGAGACCGTAGGATCGGGGCCACTTCACTCGTCTGCGTAATCAGGGCACTCGAGAGAAATTGAAAAAAGAGTGCGGGGCCGAGTAGGAACATCCCTGTCGCCTTATCATCGAGTTGCCACTCCAGTACCAGATAGACGACCGTCACCGCAAACGCCAAGAATGTGAATGCCTCCCAGGCGTTGGCCACGGGAACGTGACCGTAGGCGATGGTTGCGAGGATCAGATAGACGGCGTGGGTTGCGGCCAGTCCGCGCGCGACAAACGGGGCCGACTTGGTACTCCAGCTTGAACCGGTGGTATATAGAGCCCCGTAGTTCAGCACGGCCAGGAGATAGCCGAGTGGCAGTAGGGCATTTAGCAGCCTGAGGGTGGTATGCATGACGGATAGAATCTAAGACCACTTTGGTCCGGAGTCACCCGTCCAAAGGCATGCCAACTGCCAGGGGTAGATGCTTGAGTTGGAGATTTCGCCCGGTTTTCAGGGGCTTTGGACGCTCCCGAGGAGGCCTCGACGGACCGGCTCTAAAGAAAGATTCATGAGAGATTCAAGCCATGTAGAGGCAACGCGTGCGTTGCCCCTACATGCTACATCCTATTGCTATGCTGCGTCCCGAACGATCTCCTTGGTGACGAGGTCGAACGTGAACGTTTCACTGTTTATGGTGATCGTCACGAGCCGAGTGCCGTTGAACTCTATGGTAACGGTTCTCGAGCGGGTTCGCGTGTCCTCCAGGCCCGTGATGACTTCGATGGTGACCTCGCGAGTGATCGTGCCGGAAAGAGGAAACGAACCATCCGTTCGTGGCACTGCTATTACGATGTCCGTCATTACGGACGTGCTGCTCATGTTGTAGACGCGGTCAGCGGCACCGTCGGTGTGCCGGCTGCGGTTCTGGCTGGTACTACCGGTACCGTTCAGAGTACGTTCGGTCTCGTCACCCGCAAGCCCCGATATTGTTACGTCGCGAGTACGGCTTATCTCGATGCTGAACCGGTCGGTGGTGCGGCTACCCTCCATGGAAGCCTCTATGTGGATTGACTCGGTGGTCACCGGATCGAATGCGTCCTGCTCGACACCGTCGGCGTCGAGGTATGTCACGTCCCGGCTCATCATGAGGTCTCCTGCGAAACTGCGCGCCGCACAGCGCAGCCGGCGTCTGGCCTGACGCGTGCAGTCGGTGCGGTTCGCAAAGGTCGGATCCATCGTGGAGTCGGCCTCGGACGTCATGAACGCGATATCATCAGCAGTGGCATCGGCTACAAATAGAGCGACGTCCTGGTTGATCAACATGTCTTGCTCGGCGGCGCTGAGCGGACTGCTGGGATCGTCGCTGCACGCGCCGAGCAGAAGGAGGACTGGTAAGGCGGCGGTGAGGCTGCGGTTTAGGGTTGCGTACATTCTATTCTCTCAGTCTCAGGTTACGGTTCCGGCGGAATTCCGCCTGCTGGATTGTATGACGCCGATGGTCTGCGAATGTTAAGTCTGGACTGCCCCTAGCGTATTGTACGTGATCTACGTCACATTGGGGGTGTCTCAACCTAGGAATTCCGGATGAAACCTAGCATATCTCTGATCTCGTCAGTCGCTGTCACGGCCCTGTTCTTTTCCGTCCAGCCAGGTTGGGGACAGGGTTCCGACCGTTCCGAACCGAGTGTCTACGTCGTGCGGGCGGCCCATCTGATCGATGGGCGATCCGACGGAGTCCGGGATGACGTGGCGGTATTGGTCGAAGGAGGGCGCATCGTCCAGATCGGAAGCCCCGAGGAAATTGCACGCCAGGCGCCACGCGAGGCACGCACGATCGACCTGGGTGACGCCACTCTGTTGCCAGGGTTGATAGACGCACACACCCACTTGCTGCTGCAAGGCGACATCACCGCAGCAGATTACGATGAACAAGTGCTCAAGGAGAGTATTCCTTATAGAGCGATCCGTGCGGCCGCCGCGGCGCGCACGGCACTCATGAATGGTTTTACGACCATGCGCGATCTGGAGACCGAGGGAGCCATGTATGCGGACGTGGATGTGAAGACCGCCATCAATCGAGGAGTCATACCTGGTCCCAGGCTCTTTGTCGCAACTCGGGCGATGGCACCTACCGGGATGTATCCGCTCCGCGGCTACTCATGGGAACTGAAGGTGCCGGAAGGAGTGCAGATAGTCGACGGTCCCGACAATATCCGGAAGGCAGTGAGAGAGCAGGTAAAGTACGGAGCCGACTGGATAAAGTTCTATGCCGACAGGCAGTACTACTATACAGATGATGGTCGTTTGAGGTCGTGGGTGAACTTCACAGACGAGGAGATGAAGGCGATCGTCGACGAGGCGCACCGACTGGGACGTCAGGTGGCTGCACACGCGATTGGGTGGGACGGCATCGACGCGGCGTTACGAGCCGGGGTCAACTCCATCGAGCACGGTATCGGCCTCACTGAAGACCTTATGGACCGCATGGTAGAGCAGAACGTGTATTGGTGTCCCACAATCTTCGTCGTGGCCTACGTGGCGCCACGCGGCGGCAACTGGCCGCGAATGTCAGAGACGACGAAACGTGCGTTTGGGATAGCCCTGGCAAAGAACGTCAAGATCGCCTACGGGACGGATGCAGGTGGTTATGCGTGGACTGAAAATCAAGCTCAGGAACTTTCTTACATGGTGCGCTATGGCATGTCGACGATGGCAGCCATCCAGTCCGCAACCTCGGTAGCAGCTGCTTTACTTGATCGGGACGATATTGGAATCTTGGAAGCCGGCAAGATAGCCGACATGATCGCCGTCGCGGGTGATCCGCTCCAGGAAATCAGCGAGTTGGAGCGGGTGACGTTCGTGATGAAAGAAGGGGTGGTATATAAGGGAGTAGGGAGCAGGGAGTAGGGAGTGGTCCCCGGTTCAATCGGCGCCGACCGCCTTTGCCAACTTCTTCACGTTGACTGCGCCGTGCGAACCGTGCCAAAGAACTTTACCGTCCCCAACCACTATGCTTTGGGGCGACTCATGCCCGACGGAGAAATGTTCGGCGATGCGCTGAGAAAGGTCACGCTGTTCTAAGACGTCAACCCAATAGACGGGAGTGTCGGGATATTTCTTGACGAACTTCTTGATCTGACGAGCTGACACCGACGACATCCAGCACGCCGGGCTATGCTTGTAGATGATGGTAGGATTCTGTGAAGCTATTTGTGCTAGATCGTCTCCGTCCGTCAACTCAATGATCCCATCTTCTGTCATGCCTACTTCGCTCCTTCAGATTGTCCGGTTATGCGTCTCGACGCTTCTTGAGTTCTTCTACGTATTGCGTAATGGCCGTTATCGTGGCCGCATCTTTCCAGGCGCCCAGCACTGCTCGATCGGCTGCTGCTGAGTCACGTTCTATGCGCTCGAGCGTCGGTGCACGTAGTTGTCGTTTGGTAATGCGGAACCGGGCGGAGGGCTCCGACGCCAGCCGCGCGGCGATCTCAAGGGCACGATCGAGCAGCTTTGAGGAGTCCACCACCTCGTCCACCAGGCCTCGATGTTGCGCCTCCTGTGGATGGTAACTCCTGCCAAGATACACTAGTTCCTGTAGGTGGGCCTCGGGGGTCGCGAACCGAAGGATCTCCATTGCCGCAAGAGGAAAGGGGACGCCGACCCTCAGTTCAGGCACTCCAATGCTGCCCGGTCCCTCTGCCATGATTCTCAAATCACAGCAAGCGGCCAACATGCAGCCGCCGGCGATTGCATGGCCGTTGATCGCGGCGACCACCGGAAGGGGGAGCCGGAACAGTGATAAGAACGTTTCGACGAGCAGTGGGACGAATTCGTCTACATAGTCGGGACCGCCGTCCACTATGCGGAACAGGTCGACTCCCGCACTGAACGCGGTTCCGGTCCCGGTCAGGACTACAGCTCGGACATCAGCGTCATCTTCGATTTCGGCGAGTGTGTTCTTGAGCGCCCGCAACAATTCGATGTCCAGTGCGTGGACCTTGCCATGATCCAGGCGCACAATGGCCGTACCGGATCGGTCTTCCCGATGTAACATGGTGCGCAATGTAGCTACATACCATGGTTCCCGCAGCTGAATTCTAGGGGCGCATCATTCGCGGCGGAGTGCGATGAGTGGATCCACTCTGCTGGCCCTATAGGCTGGAACAAAGCAAGCGAGCAGTGCTACAAGTGTGAGGAACACGGCGACGGTGCCGAGCGTCGCAGGATCCAAGGTGGTGACGTTGTAGAGCAGTCCTGCCATGAGTTTGGAAAGCGCGACTGAACCTACCAATCCGATGGCGATTCCTAGAGACGCTAGCTTCGCACCTTGCTTCAACACCATGGTTGTTACCCGGTTGCGCTCGGCGCCCAGCGACATGCGAATTCCGAACTCTTGGGAACGCCTACTCACACCGTACGATATCACTCCATAGATACCGACTGAGGCCAAACTGACCGCTAGTGCTGCGAAGAGTCCAAGCATCGTCGTTGTGAACCGTTGGGATCCTATTGACTGCGATATGATTCCCTCGATTGTACCGGTGTTGTATACGGCTAGCTGCGGGTCAATATCCTTGAGCTCCGTCCTCATGGCCGAGATGATCTGGTCGGGCTCGGTCGTTCCCCGCAGGATGATGTCGAAGGCCGTAAACGGCAACTGTCTCATGGGGCTGTAAATGGCGGGGCGACTTGGTTCATCGAGTCCCATGAATCGGATTCCGGCAACAACGCCCACCACCTCTCGATCAACGTTCCAGAAATTCACGTACTTTCCGATCGGGTTCTCGTCAGGAAAATACTTCCGGACGAATGATTCGTTGATGATAGCGACGGCAGGTGCGTCTGCGCGATCAAAGTCCGAGAAATCCCTGCCGCTCAGCAGTGCGGCACCGATAGTCGAGAAGTAGCCAGGGCTCACCGGTCGCATTCGTTCCTCCTCAACCCCTTCAGCTACAGTTTGAGGTCCGCCTTCGACGAACATCCGTGTGGTCCAGCCGGCCGCGAGTGGATGATTCAACGCGATCGCTGCCCCTGTTACCGATGGAACCCGTGATGCTCGGTCGAGAACCTCGGTAAAGAACACGTTTGCTTCCGGGGCATGAGGCCATGTTTCGCGGGGCGTTGGGTATCGCGACTGCGGTAGTGAAACGGACAATCGCACGAGGTTCTCGGGGCGAAATCCCGTATCCACCTGTGTCAATTTCCACATGCTCTTGATCAGCAGTCCGGCACCTACGACGAGTACGAAAGCGATCGCTATCTGAGCAACGGCGAGCCCTGTCCTGACCCTTCCAGCGGAGCTATCCGTCGATGTTCTTCCACCTTCCGAAAGTGACTCTGTGAGGTTGGTTCTCGATACTTGGAGTGCGGGGAGGATCCCAAACACTGTTCCTGCCGCTATCGTGATGAACAATGAGAAGACTAGAACAGTCGGACTAAGCGTGATCTCGTCGAGTCTTGGCACGTTCGATGGGCTCAGTGCGAGAAGCAACCTAATGCCACCGAACCCGATCAATACGCCAACCGCTCCTCCGACTACCGCGAGCTGCAAGCTCTCGACCATCATTTGGATCACGATGCGGCTGCGTTGTGCACCGAGTGCAGACCTAACAGCTATCTCACGCTGTCGCGTCGTTCCCCGTACAAAGAGGAGGTTCGCGACATTCGCGCACGTGATGAGCAGAACCAAGACTACGGCGCCCATTAGAAGCAGAAGAACAGAGCGTACGGTGCCGGTTGTTGCGAAGTCAATGGAGTCTACTGTGGCCCCACGCCCGATGTTGTCTTGTGGGTAGAGTTCCTCTAGATCGGCCATGATTTGTGTCATATTCTGTCTAGCCAGATCGATCGTAACCCCCACCTTCATGCGCGCGACGACTCCGAGCGAGTGTACGCCTCTGCTATTCGTAGTCGGTCCGTACTGGAGCGGTATCCAGAGGTCGGCAGCGCGAGGGAACTGGAAGTCCATGGGTACCACTCCGATCACAACGTGATCGATGTCGCTGAGCGTGATTGTACTGCCCACAACATTCGGGTCGGAACCGAACCTTCGGGTCCATAGGCCGTGACTTATCACAGCAACGCGAGGACCGCCGGGAGTGTCCTCCTCCTCGGTGAACGTTCTTCCAAGTTCCGCTTCCCATCCGAGGAGCGGGAACAGGGTGTGAGTCACCTGGACCGCTGAAAGGCGCTCGGGGTCGCCAATGGCGTCTGTGAGCGTCGGACTGGAACTGCCCCATGCAGCCATTGCGTCGAATACTGTTTGTCGTTCGAGATAGTCGAAATAGTCGGGACCGGAGCTTCCCTCCCGAGGGGTCCCATTCATGCGGTCGCTTTGTGAGATGATCACGAGTTCGTCGGGCTCGTCGTATGGGAGGCGGCTTAGGAGGACGCCGTTTACGATGCTGAACATCGCAGTGTTCGCCCCGACGCCCAGTCCGACGGTGGCTACAACGACTATTGTGAAGCCAGGTTGTTTGAAGAACACCCGCAGTGCCATGCGGAGGTCTTGGAACAGCTGTGACATAGTGGACTCTCTGGTTGGCTTGATACCAACCCGGTGATGCCGCGACGACAATCGTTCCGTCAGGCCGCTGCCAACGAAGTCGGCGAAGTGAAAGGTGAACATGGCCAACGCGATGGCTCGGCCATGCCGGACGATGTTCCTATCGAGTGCATCGGTTACCGTTCGGATCAACTCACTCCCGACTCGCTGGCGGAATCGCCTTGGGTAAAGCGGGAGGAACAACCGGAGAAGGCGCTCCAAGATGGAGTGGTCTGTTTTCACGAAGTATCAGGCGGGTTTGCGGTGGAGTAGATTCTTGGCCGTGGCAGAGTTCACTGCACTCGCGAGGCGTTCGGCCTCCGCGGACGCCACACGCCGACCGAACGTTGTCAGCCGGTAGTAACGCCGGCGGTGATCGTCGATCTTCTCGTCAGGCCGTTCGGCCGTTTCCTCGAGGAAACCAGTTTCGAGCATCCGATTGATGGCTCGGTACATCGAACCGGGGCGTAGAGTGACCGTCCCGCCAGTTCGTCTTTCGACCTCCTGCATGACCGCGTAACCGTGGCGCTTGTTGTCGGCCAGGGCCAGCATGATTTCGAACTCGACGGATGTGAGGGGGAGATGCTGGGTGACCGCTCGGTTAGGTAATGACATAATTCTCCGCTTTGTGAGTTAGTCTCACAGAGAATGTATTCTATAGGAGACTATTACGCCATTGACCGCCGGTTTGTTTCAGCTGACTGTAAGTCGTTTATCGGATGGATGTTAGCTTAAGGCGCTACGCCTCAGCGAAGGTTGTGCAGCCACTCCAGTGCTACCGGTTGAATCTTCCTCGCACACGGTTAAAACCGAGCGTATGTTGCGACACAATTGTTAGGGAATTGTCAGAGTTCTACTAGGTACCCGCTTCCCGCCTGCGGCCAGTCACCGTAGCTTTGCGCCAGTGAACTTGGGTCTCGAACGGCAAAGGTGGCCCCTTTGAGAGAGCGGTAGTGTCACAGCCTAACACATTTTTTGCAGAGCACTTCGGTGAACCTGGTCCGACGCATCTCGTGACCGCGCCTGGCAGAGTCAATCTCATAGGCGAACACATTGACTACGTCGGCCTTTCAGTCCTTCCGATGGCACTCCAGCGCAACATTTTGCTAACCCTGCGGGGAAGAGACGACAACCTGGTGCAGATAGCGAACCGTGACGGCAATTTTGGCCTGCGGTCTTTCGCGCTGAAGGCTCCGATTCAACCGTTTGCCGAGGGAGACTGGGGCAACTACGTGAAGGCAGCGGCTGAAGGACTGCTGGAGAGATTCGGGCCGCTAAAGGGCGTAGATGTGGTGGTGGAAACGAATCTTCCAATTGAAGCCGGTCTCAGTTCCTCATCGGCTCTAGTGGTCGGTGTTGCTTTGGCCATTCTGACTGTGAATGAAATTGCAGTAGTGCCGCTTGAATTGGCCGACTTGATGGCGAGTGCGGAACGATACGTGGGCCTCAGGGGTGGTGGGATGGATCAAGCCGTATGTTTGGGAGCGCGAAGTGCGACCGCATGTAGAATAGACTTCGATCCGCTCGGCCTCGCGCACATACCCATACCACCTCAGTGGCGCTTCGTGATAGCATCGAGTCTCATCTCCGCCAAGAAGTCTGCGGACAACCGGGACGCATACAACGAGAGAACTCGGCAGTGCCAACAGGCGCTTAGCGATACGGTGCGGAGTCTCGAGCCGCCTAAGGCCATGAGTTCGTATGCGGAGCTACTGGCGACTGAATCCGAGACGAATCTTCTGCGACGCGCCGAGCGAGTGATGTCTGATGTTCTATTCAAGAGATTTAGACATGTGGTTACCGAACGCGGTCGCGTTCTAGCTGCCGAAGAGGCGATGCGTGCCGCCGACATGACACAGTTCGGTAGGCTGATGACACAGTCGCACGACAGTTTGCGCGATGACTTCGAGGTCAGCTGTTCCGAGTTGAACGATCTAGTCCACATTGCGATGTCATCTGGTGCTGTCGGTGCGAGGTTAACTGGTGCAGGATTCGGCGGTTGTGTCGTTGCGCTTTGCCCTAGCACGTCTCTGGACGACGTGTTGGAGGCACTCGAGAGTAAATTCTACGTGCACCGCCGTTTCGATGGCGAGTTGAGTCATCACCTTTTCGTGGCGAAACCGTCGACGAGTGCATCGGTGCGGTCACTGTCCTGATCCAGCGTGATATCGTACTGTGTTTGAGTCTCGAGGCGCGGCCGCGACGACATCAAGTATTGAGAATTACGCGATGACTAGCGCACGGATCCCCGGGGAAAGACTCGAAACAGGCCGATTCCTGCAGCGATTGCCAGGCTCAAACAAATGCTGCCAATCAGATTATTGCCGTACAAGAGGTAACCGGTTCCGAACAACGCGCTGTAGACGACCGCGCATCCGAGGAACCAACTGAGCAGAGATGCCGAGAGTGTGCTGTCGCTGTCGTCGGGCACCACACTCACGACGCGGGCCCAGCCGCGGCCGATCGGTCTGATCTTGTTGTAGAACGTCTGCAGTGTTTCCTTGTCGCTCGGTCGCGTCAGCATCGTTACCGTCAGCCATCCGACGGTCGTGATGCCAACGCCAATAACCAGCATGATCGATGGATCCAGTGGTGACAGTCCCAACCGTGCGTGCACGAACTGAAAGTATAGTGCGACCACAAACGAAATAATCATTGCCGAAATCTCACTCCACGAGTTGATTCGCCACCAAAACCACCGAAGCAAGAAGACGAGTCCTGTGCCAGCGCCGATCTGTAACAAGATCTGGAACGCCTGCATCGCGTTCTGGAGCCAGAGCGCTACAATCGAAGCGAGGACTATCAGTATGACGGTTGATGCTCGACCGATCAAAATGTAGTGACGCTCGTCGCGCTCGCTCGAGACGAACCGCCGGTAGAAGTCGTTGACCATGTAGGAGGCGCCCCAGTTCAGATGGGTGCTTATGGTGGACATGTATGCGGCAGCTAGTGAGGCGACTACGAGCCCAAGCATCCCGTGTGGCAGGAATACCAACATTGCGGGGTAGGCAAGGTCGTGGCACAGTTCAGTCCCTGTGGCACCGCACTGTTGCAGTGTCGCAGGATCGAGATTGGGAAACTGCACCATGATCGAAGCCGCATCTGGGTATACCAATAGCGAACAGAGCGCCACTATTATCCACGGCCATGGTCTCAGCGCGTAGTGGGCGATGTTGAACCAAAGGGTGGACAACATCGATTCGTTCTCGTTCCGAGCGGCGAGCATTCGTTGCGCGATGTATCCGCCGCCGCCCGGTTCTGAGCCGGGATACCACGTGCTCCACCACTGAACGGCGATCGGTATGATGAAAATCGCCGACGCGGTTCGCCAATCGCTGAAGTCGGGGAAGAACGACAATTTGTCGGCGAGAGCAGGGTGCGACACCAGCTTCGCTAGGCCTCCCACCGCAGGCTGCTGCAGCGCGTAGTATGCAGCGGCAAACGATCCGATCATCGAGATCGCGAACAGCAGTAAGTCAGTGACGACTACCCCCCACAGTCCCGATGTTGCCGAATAGATTACCGTTGCAGAGCCGGCGATGAGCACGGTGGTCAACGGGTCTAACCCCAATAGCACGCCGGCAATTTTTATGGCCGCCAATGTTACAGTGGCCATGATCATCACATTGAAAAACACTCCCAAATACAATGCGCGGAATCCTCGGAGGAACGCGGCGGGCTTGCCGGAGTAGCGCAGTTCGTAGAATCCGATATCTGTTAGAACGCCCGAGCGGCGCCATAGTCTGGCATAGAAAAAAACCGTGCACATTCCTGTGATCAGGAATGCCCACCACATCCAGTTTTTGCTCACACCACCGGTGCGAACGAAGTCGGTGACGAGATTTGGAGTGTCGGTCGAGAATGTTGTAGCGACCATCGATGTGCCGAGCAACCACCAGGGGAGTTTGTTTCCCGAGAGGAAATATTCCCTTAGGCTATGGCCCGCTCGCCTGGCGAATGCGACACCAATTGCTACCACTAGCACTCCGTAGAGTGCAACTACTGTCCAGTCACCTGCAGTCAGTTGCATAAACTAGACACTCCATCTGCCAGATTCGCGGGGTACAATCCTGCTTTGACGAGTTCTGCTATTCGGGTGACGGCTTCCTGTCTGTCTGCCGGATACGTCATACCGAACCATCGGTCGTTTGCCACCAAACTGCACAGCGTGATGCTCTGACTGGCGAGGCTATCGTTCAAAGCGGTGCCGATCAGGAATTCGGCGTCTGGTCGTGTGCCGCAGCTTGTCAGAAAATGTGCAAAGCGCTCGTTCAATACTGAGAAAATAGCCGAGCTGAAACCCCAGAGGTTCATCGAAACCAACTCGTCGCCACTCAACGTAATCTGTTGATCGTCGGCCGAGACCCCAGTAATTGTATTCCCGCTTGGGTGTATCTCTGTTACTTCTGACAGATGCCGCACGAAACCGAACTCGTCACGCTTGCAAATACCGCGTGATACGCCGCCGACTGGAGACAGTGTGTCACGTAGTCTGTAACCTACCAGCGCTTGAGCCGATGCATCGCCTGCCGATCCAAGAAAGTCGTAGAGTGCCTGGAATCCGCGTGGACCATAGTAGTCGTCCGCGTTGCTGACGGCGAACGGTCCGTCGACGGCGCTCCTCGCCATGAGAATGGCGTGCGCGGTGCCCCAAGGTTTCCGGCGACCGGCTGGAATCGAAAATCCGGCAGGAAGCGTCTCTAATGTCTGAGAGACGTAGGTAATCGGCAGCTTGCCAGCGAACCGCGCATCGATATGCTCTCGCAATTGCGATTCGAATTCTGGGCGGGTAACGACAACGATTTGCGAGAAACCCGATCTAACGGCGTCGTAAATGCCGTATTCGAGGAGTAACTCACCAGACGGGCCGACGGGCTCCAATTGCTTTGGCCTTCCGTAACGGCTAGAGGATCCGGCTGCGAGTACTACTAGGTTCATAGTCTATGGATTGGGCGCTCCCGCCCAGGGAGAAGTCGATAGTGAGATAGCGGGTTCCCTGGGTGATCGCAACCGTAGCGGGACCGTTGCCACTGTCAAGCACGTGGGGTCAGATTAACTGACCTGCACGCGACGTCCTGGTAGTCATAAAGAATGGTGAAGTCTATTTGGTGGAGGACCTGCTCAAGAGATAGTACTGTTATCTTTGCTCCGTGCCCCCACTCACCCCATCTCCGCGCCAGCTCGAGGCCATCGAGGCACCGTTAGGTCCGGTACTCGTTGTTGCCGGGCCCGGTGCGGGCAAGACCTTCTGCCTGATCGAACGGGTAAACTATCTGATAACCCACATGGGTATGAGTCCCGAGCGCGTCCTGGCGGTGACGTTTACAAACAGGGCGGCAGAGGAAATTGCGGTAAGGCTATCGAACACTCTGGATCAGACCGGACAGGACGTAACGCGGGGAACTCTGCATTCTATCTGTGTCGCTATTCTGCGAGAGCACGGTAGTGCTCTTGGATTGCCACGGGGATTCGGTATCGCCGATGAAGGATACCAGCACACCGTACTGAGAAGGCTGAACGTTTACCGCAAGCGCTGGACTCAGGTGCTACGTTCGTTTGCCATCAAGCGACTCCAACGCGAAAAGCTTGGCAAGCACGACGAGATTCTGTTTCAGAAATACTTGGCGTACCTACGGAACCAGAACATGCTGGACTTCGACGATCTGATCTCCAGTACTGCCGATTTGTTTGAACGGCATCCCGATATTGTGGATGAGGTTGCCGGGCGATGGGATTACCTGTTGGTCGATGAGTTCCAGGATCTAAACGAGGCACAGTACTCGATACTCAAGCGGCTCGTGATACGGCATTCAAATTTCTTCGCAGTGGGCGACGATGAGCAGTCCATATTCTCTTGGACCGGCGCCGATCCAATGATCTTGAAACGCTTTTCTCGAGACTACGATCCTCAGGAGGTGCTGTTGGAGAGGAATATGCGCTGTTCGCGGCAAATATTCGAAGCGGCTCGACGGCTGCTTTCGAACAATCAAACTTTGTTCGACAAGAACCCTGTCGCCGACCGCGAGTCGGAGCATGAGGTTGCGGCCTTTGGTTTTGACGATGAAGAACGGGAGATCGAGTGGATTCTCAGTGATCTGACACAGGATAGGAAAACAACAGGCACGAGTTGGGGGCAATACGCCCTTCTCTATAGGCAACACAAAGTGGGCGATGATCTGGAAAAGGCGCTCGTGCGGAATGGTATCCCATGTCGTATGGCACGCGGGCGCGCCCTACAGGACGATCCTGTGATTGCATACGTGGTGGCGTCGCTGCGGTTGATAGCCTCGCCTGATGATCCGGCCAATATCGAGGCTTGCGCGGCGCGCGTTCTGCCGGAGCAATTGCTTGAGCGTGTGCGTGCCGAGGCGTCCCGAAACGACAACGAGTTTTTTGTGGCTCTACGGCGGTTTGCGCGGCGCGGTCCGCGTGATGACCCGGACACGAAGAAGGCTTGGCGGTTCATCTATCACGTCGAGAATCTCGCGGCACTTGCTCAGTCACACACTACGCTGTCCGGTTTGGTAGAGGAACTCTTGGCGCAGAGAGTCGGCAAGTACCGCAACATTCTGGAGGATCACCACGCGGACCTCAGCGATCCGGCGACCTGCCCGGCCGTTATGGAATTGGCAGAGCGTCTTACTGGTACGGCGGCCGGATCGGGCCGAGTGCTGATAGAGCAGCAAGGTGGAGTTGAGATCGCCGTACGTGGGATGTTGATGGCGGCCGGGTTCGCCACTCTGGGCTCCGATAGCTCCGTTGAGCCTCGTGGGGCGGACCTCAAACTCACCGCGCTCAGCGGCGGAGCGCTGGGCCTACCCCTTCTGGTATTCAAGGCCTTACAGGTCGTCCACAGCCGTGAATTCGGCGACGTCTTCCAGGACTACGTGGCATTCGACCTAGAGACCACAGACAAAGATCCCGCGACGTGCGAGATAATCGAGATCGGCGCCGTCAGGGTTCATGACGGAGAGATTGTGGCCGAGTTCGAATCGCTGGTTAGGAGCGATCAGCCGATCGCGGCCGGTGCCAGAGAGGTCCATGGTTATTCCGACGAAGACTTGAAGGATGCACCTGCTTTCGGAGATGTGTGGCCCGAGTTCAGGAAGTTTGTCGGGACGGACATTTTACTGGCGCACAATGGACATAACTTTGACGTGCCAGTGCTCCGTCGGTCGGCAGGCGGGCTAAGCGGTGTAGACGATTTGGTGTTCTTCGATACTCTCCCGCTCGCGCGTTCGCTGTTTCGCCGGAGCGCCAGCCTAGAGCATCTCGCTGAGAATTTTGGCATCGACAAGGGCCACGCACACCATGCAAGGGACGATGCAGAGACTCTTGCGAGGGTTTTCGCCGAGCTGAACAAGCAGAAGAAGATCAGGGCAAGAAAATCTGCCATGGTCAACCTGTTGGACTACTTGGGACTTGGCTTGGCTCTAGATACGACGACCGACCGAACCGACGAACATGAACTGTTGCAAGAACTGTCACGACCTTTTTCGTTGGGGCGCTACAGTGAGTGTCTGGAATTTTATGGGTCCGAGTGTGAGAGGTTGGGCATGGTGGGGAAACCCTCTCTAGAGGAAGTGATAGATAGGTTGGGCGGTCGCGATGTGATGGATCGGATCAGGGCGGAGCGATCTGCGGCGGAGCGTTATCCTCGCGCAGTTGCTCGACTCGATTCCTTAATGGAGGTCAGCGACACTGGTTCGTTGGATGGCAGTTTAGGGGGCTTTCTGGAACGTGTTGCCCTGTCGACTTCAGCAGGTGCCGATGTCGACAGGCATCGAGTCAATCTCCTTACACTTCATTCTACGAAAGGTCTCGAGTTCTCGCGCGTATACATAGTTGGAGTCGAGGACCATCAATTGCCGGGCTACTATCCAACCGTTGACAACCGAATCAAGGAGATCGAAGAAGCCCGGCGCTTGCTTTACGTGGGGATGACACGGGCGGAGGACCGACTCGTGCTCACGCGCGTCGATCAGCGGTCCGGTCGTGGCACCGGTGGCAGCAGATTTCTAGATGAAATGAGCTTGACCGTAGCCCGGACGGACTAGTCGTCCATGTGTTTGATCACCGCGTCTCCGAACTCACTGCACTTAACCTTCGTTGCACCTTCCATGAGCCGTGCAAAATCGTACGTAACGGTCTTGCTTTCTATGGCGCCCTCTATTCCTCGGATGATTCGGTCGGCGGCTTCTGTCCATCCCATGTAGCGCAGCATCAACTCACCCGACAAGATCACTGAACCAGGATTGACCTTGTCTTGGCCCGCGTACTTGGGTGCCGTTCCATGGGTGGCTTCAAACAGCGCGTGTCCGGTGACATAGTTGATGTTCCCTCCCGGTGCGATGCCGATACCGCCGATCTGGGCGGCGAGGGCGTCTGACAAATAGTCGCCGTTCAGGTTGAGCGTTGCCATGACGTCAAACTCGCTCGGCCGAGTCAGTATCTGCTGCAGTGTGATATCGGCGATGGCATCCTTGATCAGGATCTTGCCGGAGTCGAGTTCTCTCTTTTGCTCAGCGTTCGCTTCATCCTCGCCTTTTTCTTTCTTCGTACGTTCCCATCTATTCCAAGTGTAGACACTATCTGCAAACTCGCGGTCCGCCAGTTCGTAGCCCCAATTTCTGAAGGCGCCCTCGGTGAACTTCATGATGTTACCTTTGTGAACCAGAGTCACGCTCTTCCGGTTGTTGGCCATCGCGTACTCGATGGCCCCTCTGACTAATCGTTCGGTTCCCTCCCGCGACACAGGTTTGATTCCGATACCCACACTATTCGGAAATCGGATCTTTTCATACTGGTCGGGAAAAGCGTCCTTGAACATCGACATGAAACGCGCGCACTCTTCGGTGTCTGCCTGAAACTCGATGCCTGTATAGATGTCCTCCGTATTCTCCCGAAAGATCGCCATGTCCACTTGCTCGGGATGTTTTACCGGAGATGGTACGCCCTTGAACCAACGAACGGGACGTATGCAAACGTACAAATCGAGAGCCTGCCGCAGAGCGACGTTGAGGGATCTCATGCCTCCGCCGATCGGGGTCGTGAGCGGTCCCTTAATGCCGACGAGATAGTCTCGAAACGCTTCGACCGTGGCGTCGGGGAGCCAATCCTCGAACATTTCGTACGCCTTGCCCCCGGCGTAGACCTCCATCCACTCGATCCGCCGTTCGTTGCCGTAGGACTTTTCTATAGCCGCGTCCATAACGCGCACGCTCGCACGCCAAATGTCAGGTCCTATTCCGTCTCCTTCGATGAAAGGGATTATTGGATTATTGGGAACCTTGAGTTTGCCGTTTTCTATGGTGATTTTGGCACCCTTGACCGGTGCCGCAACCTGCGCCTGAGGCATCTATGTATTCTCCCTTGAACGTTCGGTTTTCACTGGAATAACAACGGTATGTAGGGTAGCGGGTCGGCAGGAGTTGACGCTACCCGCGTTGGTCTTGGGAGGAAGCCTACCGCCTCAGGTATGCTCTGAGATCGCCCACATCGTATGAGCCGTTGCCATTGCCGATCCTGTCGACGTATTCGATCTCTTCAGCGGTGAGTGGATTGCCTGTCTGAGCTCCCGTGAAGCGTTCCAATAGTCGGCTTGTTGCAATCGCGATGGTGGAAAGCCGGATCCGGGCCGCTCCATCAATGACCGCCATACTATAGATGGTCACGGACGACATACTGCCGAAATTGAGGCGCGTCGACGGCGTGGTGGAGTTGGACAGTTTGGAAGGACCTTGGGTTCCGAACGCGTCGCCCGCCTCGCCACGGTTGCCGCCTTGAAGTGCCGGCCTCACCAAGCCGCGATTGGCGTCGGCTTCTACCAACGCCACCTGGTAGACCTTGGCACAACTCGAGCACGGCCGGAGCGGGAGTTCGGTGTCGATGTGGTAAACCAACACCCCTGACGCCGGTAGATTCACGTCGAACGCGATGGTCGGTCGGTACTCGACCTGCAAGAACTCGGTCGGTGTGAGAGGAATCATGAGGATGTCGCCAGTTGTTTGAACGGGCCCTAAAGTGAATTCCTGGTCCTGTACTGCTCCAACGACCGTCTCGTTGACCCAGCCGAGCTGGCTCTTGGACCACGGCGACATATGTGTCGGGCGCTGCCAGAGCGATCGATCTACCTGACCGCAACCCCACGAACCCGCGGCCATGAGACCCCAGCATCCGACTACCCAACGTCTCTGCTCCGGTTGGATCCCGTCGGTGGCGTCGTATAGGTCCGGCAGGCCAAGCACATGCCCTAGCTCATGCGCGATCGTGGCTGCGTTCTGGATCTCTGCACCGTCGCAGGTCACGGCGCTCTGAACGATGTAGTCGTTGATCGCTATCGGTGTTCCGGCCGGAGTACTGTCATTGGTTATGAACGGGCTTCCGGTCCATCCGGAGATTCGCGAGCGATGTGGCCAAATCGCGGGCCCGCCGCACGAAGCCGATACCTCAAGAAATTGGAACGCGACGGCGTCCACAAGTCCGTCGTCGTCGCCGCTGTTGGGGACTCCGTCGGGACCGTCGTTGTCGAACCGTCCGAAGTCTGTGGAACCGTCTGCCGCAACAAGAGCTTGAATCAGGTACGAACCGGTTCTGGCACCCTGTCCCAAGCCGAACGACGCTCCGACGACTTCGTCCATGGTGAGGCCGGTGCGGACCCATGGAAGGGCTTCCCCGTCTATAGTGAATCGCCCTCCGGAAATTTCGGAGTAGAACTCACGCACGGTTCCGTTAGCAGACGGGCCGTCGAACAGCACACGCTGCACGTCTTCCTGCGCGACGAACGGCTCGTCGGAATCTGAGAAAAGTGCCAGTACGACAGCCAGGGGCAGCCCTCCGGTAATGGCAGATCCCGACTTTCTCGCAGACTGTGCTCGGCGAATCCAGCCATCACGAACCTCAAAGAAGGCCGGCGATTGCTGAATGCGTTGGTAGTATTGTGCGGGAAGCTTGCGGTGACCTACCTGCGACATGGCCTCGATATCTTGGGCAAACAGACCCCGCACCAAGACCACACAGGCGGTGCAGGCGACGAGAAAGGACCGGTTCATTCCTGTGCGTCCTTGACTGCCATCGATGCGTCCGGCAGGGCGGTGACTTGGAACTCGTAGCCGGCCAGTGAAGTTCTGAGCTGATTGTCAGCGCCGGCCACTTCAACGACTCTGGCGGATGGTACGACCGCCACGTCTTCTACGCGCACGGTGAATTTTATCACGCCCGGCTCGTCGAGCACCACGACTGCGACCAGCGAGTCTGCGCTTCGCGCGGTGAATATCTGTCCGGCAACGCCGCCAAGTTCGAAAAGGCCGGAGCCCTTCAATACGATCACGGCAGCGCCCTCGCTGCCGTTGGGAGATGCTAGGCTCACCTCGAGTCTGCCGGGGCCACTCGGCCCCGACGGCGAGGTATTACATGCGGAGAGGCCCGCAACGAGGCAGGCCAGCAACAGGGAACTTGCTGTGTGCAGCTTTTGGCTTCTGTGGGTCATCGGCATGCTTAGACAGTAATAGCAGCCGATTTGTTCCGCATCTTCAATCGTGGTGTGTCAGGTCAAACCGCACGACTCTGGCGACGTCCAGGTCGTCCCGCGTCACGGCCCATACGGTGTCTCCACGAACGACCGGCTGAGGCGATTCCCGAAACGTGTCAGGAACGCGTACATATCCCAGGAAGCGGCCATCCGGCTCGAAGACGTCGAAGCCCAGTGGTTCTCGGAAGCGGAGTTGCGGTCGGCCCGACAACTCCTCGGCGGCCCGCACCTCCTCCGCCGTCATCGTAGCTCGGCCTTTCTGGGACACCGTAACCCAAATGCGCCCGCCGTCGTCAACGAATATCCCGCGGAACGGTGGCTTAGTGTTCGGGATAGACGGTCCGTTCCACTTCCATCCGGGAAAACGTCGCTTGAAATTCTGAGTGATGCGACGACGGCGTTCAGCTTTTTCTTCCCGCTTTACCGGGACGGAAATCCAGTCTCTTTCTATTCTTAGCACAGACTGGTTTGGTTTGAAAAGATCGATCCGGTAGTCCGTGCTCAAGCCACCTACCATGTACCCGAGCGGGCTGAACGTCCAGGTTACATCTGGATTGTAGGGCACCCGGTTGCTGCTCGAACTATTCTCGCTCCGGGCCACGACGCGTGGCAATTCATAGTTCCAGGTCGGGGCAGCGACGGTATCCGTGTGTTCTCCGGTGGAAGAGATGCGGGCCAGTCCATAACGCCAGTCGATAATCTGTGCCTCACGATCCATCAAGACCATGGGGTAGCTGTTGCCGGCGGTGTCGACGTAGAACTGACGACTCGTGTTGAAACCGCCTCCTCCGGGGTGTCGCCAGTCTTCGAGAAACTCCCCCGAGGGTGAATAGACCGTGATTCGCACGTTCCCGGGGTCCCGCACGATGACTCGTCCGTCGGGGAGCACAGCGAGCCCATCGGGTTGCTTGAACTCACCGGGTCCCGCTCCCTCTCGTCCGAGGTCAAACATGTATTCGCCGTCTGCCGAATAGGCTCGCATGGCTGGGACCTGTTGATCGAAAACGTAAATTGAGCCGCTGTTTCCAACGGCGAGAGATTGGATACTTCCAAAGATGTATTCGTCCGGTCCTTCGAGTACTCCAATGGCTACGCCCGGTACCAACTCCGCAGTATCTCCCCACACGCTACCAGAGACCGTATGCACCACCACAGTGTCTCCCACTGTGTCGATCTCGGCTTGCCAGAATTCAGATGGCTTGGTGGAGCCGGAACCAGCACAGGCAATCATTCCCATGATCGCCGACGCCGCGGTCATCAAAGCCACACTATTAGTTGTCGTCGTCCTGTTTTGTCCGTCAATCATAGTCCGTTAGATGCGTGCCGTTACTGAATGGTTGCGTGGGATGTGCCGTCGCGACTATGGCTCCTTGAGCCGATTGGTCTTATCGTAGTGGAGGTGGTTCGCGGACACGGCTGGCTCGTATCCATTATGAAAGAGCCCGGAAGGACGTGCTTATGAGGCTGGTACAGGTGATCCCACGCGAAGAGTACAACCTTTACGCTGAGCTGGTCAGGAAAGAGGCAGATCTAAGGCGCAGAGATCTGGGGACTTGGAGGCGGAGCGGCAAGAAGACGAGAGATCGAGCGCGGTGGGTCCACTCCCGGTATCCCGGATATGTGAAAATCGCGAGGGGTATGGGAGAGGTCGTTCAGCTGGAAATCAAGTCGGATGTCGAGTGGCAGCTGCTCGACGCGATCTTGGGATTTCTGGATCGCCACTTCGGCGAAGAGATAAGTTCGATTCATATCTTTTATGGGGGGTGATAAATGCCATGACATCGCTGGCGGTGGGTCCTGAGGGTGTCCGACTAGGACTTGCGCGCCATCATTTCATCGAGCTTCTCGATCTCCGCACGTGCGCCAAGTTGATTGAACAACACTCGGGTCTGACGCGCGATCTTGTCGACGTCGGACTGATTTGCACCGCTCTCATGCAGCAGCTTTGCGAGGTCACGTGAAGCCAGGGCCGTGAGGAGCGGCCGCTGTGCCTCACGAGCACGTCCGATGACGTCCCGCAGCAGTTCCTTGGTTTGATCGACTTCTCCGCGCGCTGCCAGCGCCAACGCCTTGATTCTGAGATCGTGAGCCTCCTCCACCGTGTCACCGAGTTCCCTGTGCTCTGCAAGCGCGCGCTCGACCTCCTTGAGAGCCAGATCGGAGTCTCCCGCGAGCGCCCGGATTTCTGCCCGTCCCGCGACGGTCTGCGCACTCAGTGACGCGTCACCCACGCTCGAAGCTCGTTCCACCGCGTGATCGGACTCCTCCAAGCCCCGCTCCAAGTCGCCTCGGTCACGGTAAGTGATGGCGAGATTGTGATGGGTCTCGGCAACTCCTCGTTCCAGACCGGCTTGCTGAAACGCAGCCATTGCCATTGTGTAGGATCCGATCGCTTGGGCGTATTCACCGCGAAGGTTGTAGATGATCCCAAGATTGTTCGAGCACCGGCCTACTGTGGCGTTGTCGCCATCTCGCTTCGCGGCCGCCAGTGCTTCGGTGAGGTATCTTGCCGCCTCATCTATCCTTCCGGCCACCAGTGCTATTGCGCCGCGAACGTTCAACGCGCGGGCTTCAATGGCCCGGTCTGCACGCTCGCGCGAGCGATCCAGCGCTAGTTCCACCCATCTCTTCCCCTCTTCATGTCGCCCGAGTCGTGCCTGTGCCGTCCCAAACAACAACGACATCGTCGGCGAGTCTTCCAACTCCTCACGCGGCCGTTCACCCAGGCAATCCACCACCGCCGCGTGCTGCCCTGTCTCGGCGTACTGATGCGCCTTCTTCAAGTATTCGAGTGACCTAAGCATGTCTCGATCCACAGTTACCAAGAGATTGCGTAGTTGGAGAAGTGGAACAGGTACGTCTTGAACCACTTCACGGCGGTGTCGTGTTGGGATGTGATCTGATACCACAGCATCCCGTCATCCTGTTGGTACCACAGATTGAGCAGATTGACCGGCACGGGATCTGCTGCTCCCGTGTACCAGATCTCGAGTTCTGCTGGGTGGTGAGCGTCGAACACGAGTCCCGAAGGCCCGAAGTCAACAGAGAAGCTTGACAGATCTACCCTAAGCGTGACCAGAATCGAATCTTGTTTGCCGAACTTGCGCCCGTCAGGATGCAACTTGAGTCCGTCTTTCGGGATGTTGAAGCGCAGCAATGGACGTGTCGTCCCGCTGGAGTCGGCTTCATAGTTTACCGTGACCGTACTCTCTTTGCCGCGCACGGCCCAGAAGTTCACCTCGTAGACGTCGGGTGATGCTTGCACACTGGACGCCAGGGTGCCATTGGCGAGCAGAAACTGCCTCTGCCTGGTAGCAATACTCGCACCCTGTCGCAGCCTGTGGAGCGCGCCGCCGTCTACTCCCTCACCGACCACAGACCCCAGGGTCGGTTCTTGGCTCACCAGATTTGGATCCGGTGGCCCTGTGCCGTCGGAGCACGCGGCGAAGAACAGTGCCACGCCGACCGGAAGAACGCGAAACAACCGAGACATTGTATTTACCTCCTTACATCCGTCATGCAGTCAAAAGTTCGCCGTGAGCAACCTTCGCAGCCGACGACGGGAGATATCCAAGCGCCGCGCCGCGGCACTACGGTTACCGCTACATAGTTCGACGGTTGCCTGAGCTGCGGCGATCGTGATCTGATCGAGCTGGGCCGGGAACGGAATCGGTCCCGTGCTTTGCGTCGGGAGATCGGTTTGCGGCAGCAGCTCGTGGAAATCCAACTGCCCCTTGGGAGAAAGCAGTAGGGCCCGCTCAACGGCGTTCTTGAGTTCCCTGACGTTCCCTGGCCAATGATATCCGAGTAAAACGCGGCGTATCTCGGGCGACAGGGCTGGCGTGGGAAGGCGATGTTGCTTGGCAAGACGTTCCAGCAGCGCGCCCGCGATGAGGATCACATCCTGACCGCGATCGCAAAGTTTGGGCAACGTCAGAGTGATCACACCAATGCGATAGTACAGGTCCTCTCGGAAGGCACCCTCTTGTATGGCCTGATTGAGATCGTCGTTGGTTGCCGCGATGATTCTTATGTCCACCTTGCGGGTTCTGGTGCCACCGACCCGACGTATTTGTTTGTCCTGAAGCACGCGCAACAGTTTGGCCTGCACGTTGACGGCAAGCGTTCCTATTTCGTCGAGGAAGAGCGTGCCGCCGTCAGCCACTTCGAACAGGCCAGGCTTGGTGCTATGCGCGTCCGTGAACGCGCCGCGTTCGTGTCCGAATAATTCCGATTCTATTAGATGATCGGGCAATGCCGAGCAGTTGACGGGGACAAATGGCGACCCCCTGCGTGGCCCGCCTTCGTGGATCGCCTGTGCCAACAACTCCTTGCCCGTACCGGTCGCGCCAGCCAGCAATACCGTGGCGTCAGGATGAGGGAGCAAACGAGCCGCGCGGGAAAGAACATCTTTGAGCGCTACGCTATCGCCAATGATCCGTGAGAATGCCTTCGTCTTTGCCTCGTCGCGTCGCGTCGCGGTGCGACGGAGGGCTTCATGGCGGCGCTCCACGGCAGCGCCGAGTGCGTTGCGCAGCAGTTCGATATCTTCGGGCAGAGCAAAATAGTCGCTAACTCCACGAGCAGCTATCTGTATGGCGGTGCGTCTGCCGGTATCCGAGCCCACTGCAAAAGTTGGTATATCAATTGGAGTGTCGTGCCGGTCGAGCCACGCGAGAACTTCCTGCTCAGCACCGCCCGCCGCGAGGAGTACCGCGGCAATGTCGGACTGTGTGGACTGCAGCTCGGATTCCTCACACAACGCAACCCCCACATCCAGATCGTTGCCGAGTTGGCGCCACACGTCAGAGAAAGAATCGGAAAGTTTCACCACCAGAATCCGTAGTTGGTTCACTTGCTCTTCCGACGCAGAATCCATTCCTGCCACAGTGTGTCCTCCAAGTTGAACCGTAGTAACCAGTTGCGTATTCGTCTCCCTCGGCGACACATGGGTCACTTCGTACCACTGCGGGTCGATTCGTTCCGGCTGACCCACCGACAACCGTCAGCGTCTAGCCTCCGACGGAAAGGGTCTTAGGAGACGAAGTTGGGTCGCTTTGACCCAGTGTCGCACGAAGCGTACCATGCGTCATTGCTGCGTTCCCGTCATTAACACATTGTAAATCAATGAGTTATGAGGTTGGTACGATTGGTCTCAACATTGCCCAATGGAACTGTGGCCGCAGTGGCACAGATCACAACAGGGCGACGCAGCCATCCAAAGGCGAGCCCATAACCGCATTCGGGAGGACGTTCCAGTGAGACAGGCAATCGTAGCCGCCGGCAGTTCGCACTCGATGCATCCCTCGTTTGCCGTCGTTCCGAAGCGCAGGCGAAGCCGCTACCAGCCCAACGTGTCGAGTGACGCGTACGTTCCGGAACTCGAGGCCCTAGATCTTCTGGTCGGTCAACTTCTCCACTCGTTGAAGACGAAAGATCGGTACACCTGGGCACACTCGAGGCGGGTCGGAGCGTATGCGGCTGGGATTGCGCGCCGGCTCGAATTGCGCTCGTGCGATGTGTCCCGCATGCGGCTGGCCGGAGAGCTGCATGACATCGGGAAACTCGGAGTATCCAGTGATCTCTTGCGCAAGCAGGGAGCCCTCACCGACCAAGAGTACGCAATGGTCATGGAGCATCCCGTGATCGGTGAACGCATGCTCCGAAGGTTATTTCCCCGCGGATCATTCGTCTTGACGGTGGTGCGTTGGCACCATGAGCGTGTCGACGGGCGAGGAATTCCGGATGGCTTGATGGGCAACGAGATCCCGTTGTCCGCCAGAATTGTCTGTGTGGCCGATGCGTTCGACGCTATGACCAGCGCTCGGTCCTATCGCGCTCCTCTGGCTTTAGATTTCGCGCTCGACGAATTAGAGGAGAACGCTGGTTCTCAGTTTGATGTGGAGTGTGTGTTTGCGATGCGGTGTTTGTTCGCCTCCAGGCCAGAGGCCCTCGCGGGGGGGCCGCTGCGACCGGCGGCTTGAGGCCGTCTTTCGGGGTCCATTTCCAGCGACTGATCTTCATACTTGTTTCACGCCGGCTTCATGTTGTCTGGGATACCTTGCGATTGCACTCTCCGCCGGGGTGATGGCATGAGGGCGACTCTGAGAGTCATGGTCGGTCGCACCCTTGGTGATAAGGTTCTGTCTGGACAACAGAACTAGCAGAGTGTTAGTAACCGGTGAGGGCGTCGGTTCGTCTCCAGGCCGGCGCCACACCGCTTGTATAAGTTCCCCAACAGGGGACAGGGCGTTCGGCAAATGTGGTCCCAGGCCGGGCGCCCATTCTTCTTGTCCAATTTCCAAGTTTTTTCTGTGAGGGGACGTTGCGCTGAGCTACAGCTGCGGCGGATCCTGGAGCGTGTAGACGGTGGTCTCCTGTTCGACGGCATGTCGAATGTGTGCCGAGATCATGAACAGTCCTACGAACGCGTCTCCATCCAACATCTTGAGTTTACCCGTCGTCGAATCGCGCAAAATGCGGCTGACGTCATCAGGTTGCGGGAGCGGATCGACGGAGGAGTTGGACGCGATGATGAATCCCCAGGGCGAGGCGAAGCTCGGAATTGCCGACGAGTAGGGTCTTACTTGTCCGAAGACGGAGCCAACGGTACATGCGACGCGGGCAAACAGGTGGATTTCAGTCGGCGCTACTGATCCGGCTTGCAAAGCAAAGAAACCATCTGGTTCCATCACGCTGCGCACCTGCTGGAAATATTCCCGTGTAAACAGGCGGAAAGAGGGACCGTCCTCCAGCGGCTCCGACAGGTCCGAAATCACCACATCGAACCGCTCTTCGCTGGAGTCGAGCCAATCCATGGCGTTGCCCAAGATCAGCTCCACCCTCGGGTCATCGAATGCGCCGCAGTGCATTTCGGGGAGGTGTTGTTTGCATGCGTCTACTACCTCGCCGTCCAAGTCGACCATGACGACCCGCTCTACACTACTCCATTTCAGTACCTCACGAATCGTCGCACCCTCTCCGCCTCCCAAAACTGCCACCTTGCGGGGGGAGCCGTGCAGAAGCATGGCGGGGTGGACGAGAGGTTCGTGGTAGAGGAATTCGTCGGTGGTGCAAGATTGCCAGTTCCCGTCCAGCAAAAGGGCACGCCCAAAGAATGGTGTATCTACTATGGCGAGGTCCTGGTAGCGCGTCCGCTTCCAAGTCAGGATCCGGGAGACTGTGTACCGGTATCCATCTCCAGTGCCGGCGTCGTCGACCGAAAATTTGGCCCGACGCATAGGGCCGTCCATCTCTATGCCTACAGCGCTGTCAGCACGGTCTCTGCGACGGGCCCGGTTCCCAACTGGGAAGCCTTGGTGCCCAGACCGATTCCGCGTTCCACACGTTGGACCGAATGGCGTCGAGCCTGCAGGGCCTTCACCAGGTAGTCACACGCCTGGACCGGCCTAGCGTGACGCCCACAGGTGAAGATGTCCACCGCGGCATAGCCGAGTTCCGGCCAGGTGTGGATAGAGATGTGAGACTCTGCCAACAGGGCAAGCGCGGTGACTCCCTGCGGACTGAACTGATGCGATGCTCCGTTCAGTAGTGTGGTCTTAGCGTGCACCACAGCCTCACGGAGCATTGCACTTATGTACGTCTCGTCGTTTAGTATCTCAGACGGGCAGTCGTATAGTTCTAGTAGATACGAAATTCCAGCTGATGACACAGACCCAACCCCCTTTTTCGAGCTGAAAGTCTGCGCGACAAAGCCGCGCGGCATTCTGTGCGACGTTGCACTGAGGCATGGTATTTAGCGTTGCGGGCAGCAAAGGGCAAGGTCCCGCGACGGTGCGTTTATGGGTTTCTCGCTATGCGCAGTTTGGTTCCGAAATAGACCTCACGTCTGGGTCCGGGCTCGAAGAAACGTCCGCCGAATGCGTTTACAGTTACAGCGCTGTTGTAGTTCTCGTCAAAGAGATTTGAGATTCCAATAAACGGTGCCAGGGTCCATGCACCAACAGGTATTTGGCGAAGCCCAAATCGCGCGTTCACCACCAAATAATCCGGAGAGATGGCCTGATTGGAGTCGTTCACCTTCATGTTGCTCGCGAACTCGGCTTCTCCGGAAACGTACCATCCGAAGGGCGAATTGTATGAGCCGAAGAGTTCCAATCGGTGCGGTTCTACGCCCGGGACCTTGTTGCCGTCAAATACGTCGCTGTCGGTGGCGAATTCATCGAACCTCGCATCGGTGTATGTGTAGGCGACCCGGAAGACAGCTCCCGGCACTGGGGCAAACCCGCCTCCCAATTCAACCCCCTTGTGAATGGCCGAGCCGGCATTTCGGAAGAACGTTCGCCCGGGTTGCGAAGCCACTTCGAACGGAATTAGCTCGTCGGCTATCCTCGTTCGGTATACCGCGAACTGGAAACTGATTTTGTCGTTGACTGCGCCGCGAAAGCCGAACTCAACTGAGAATGCCCGCTGCGGATCCAATTCATCGTTGAATCCACCCGCTCCATCGGGACGGTTCACGAGTTCGGTTGTGGTGGGGGTTTCAAACGATGTGCTGGCGTTTGTGTAGACGCTCAATTGATCGCCCACGTCGAACAGGATTCCCACGGACGGACTCGCGGCATCCATCGTTCGGTCACCCGAGTCGTCCGGGTCGCCCACAGTAAGGTCGTCGTTGGCATCGAAGTGGATCCGGTCGTAACGGAGGCCGGCCATGAGGTGCACTCTTCGGACCAGCTCCGAGCTGGCTTGAACAAACGCGCCGACGCCAACAACGGTTTCCAATTGGTCCAACGACAGAGCACCTCTGTCTCCTGCGTTATTGTCGAAGTTCTTACGTCCGTCTCTTTGCCAATCGGTTTCCAAACCCGCAGTCCAATGGATCGGAAACTTGCCCACAAACGAATTGCCACTGAGCTGTCCTCTTACCCCACCGGCGGCGCGGTCGAGTTCAACTATGCGGACCGGTATGGGGTTGGACAGGTTCCGCAGCAGACCATATCCTGCAACCTGCAATTGTCTCTCAGCTAATTGGCGAGTCCACGAGAGGCCCACTTGCGCCTGTCGAGCATCTTTGCCGGTGCGCTGAATCACATTGAACGGATTCGCCATGTTGCGGTTTACCCCAAGCAAGGAATCGCTGAGCGACCCGGGGTTCTCCGCATCAAAATCAACAAAGTTTGCTACGAGATGCACGGCGTCACGCTCACCGTCGTACCTCATATGGAAGTTCGTGTTGGTCTTGTCGGCATCGCTGTGTTCGCGATAACCGCCGTATGAGAATCGTGTGAGGTCGAGCGTGAATGACGTGCGTCCCTGGCGGACCGATGTAGAACTCTCTAGTCGTGCCAGTCCGTCTGATCCGAGGACCGTGCCGAACTCCTGCTGAAAAGATGCTGCGGGCGGCAGACTGGTCTCGAAAATGACCGCTCCTCCGGAAGCGTTGCCGTAAAGTGATGATGCGGGCCCTCGAAGGACTTGAACACGACCTACCGTCGCCAAGTCCAGATGATCGAGTGTAGACTGTCCGTCGGCGAGAGTGGCCGGTACTCCGTCTACCAATACCTTCACACCCCTGATTCCGAATTGGGTGCGCGAACCGAATCCCCTAATAGACAAACGGTCACCCAACGCATAGTTGAAACGATTCTGCACACTAACCCCCGGTATTCCGATGAACACTTCCCCCAAACTGAGACGAGGTTGTCCCCGGGAAATGAGCGAGTCGGATCCGACATCTACGGCGTAGGGCACCAAGTGCAGCGGCGACGACACTCGAAGCACACTGACAGAGACCGGTTCCAGTTCTATCGGAGGTAGCGTGTCACGTTCAGTTTGCTGCGCGCTCACAAGGTGTGGCGCGAAAGTGCCAAAGCTACCCAGAAGGAGCGCCGTCAAGAGGTGGTGGTCAGTGCATCGCATGAGTGTGGGGTAAGATAGTGGTAATCGGGAGTAGGGAGTAGGGAACATCGAACACTGAACTTCGAACATCGAAGGTACTCCCCACTCCCCACACCCCACAGTCCACAGTCCATTGTCAGCGCCTGAACCGGAAAGTATGCTTCTCAAGAAGAATCCCCTGAGGAGGTACCAGTGTCTGTCGCAAGCCGAGGCAAAGTCCTGTCAGCAGTAGCCGCCGCAATTGGAATCGCCGCAGCGGCTGAAGCCCAGCAGCGTTTCACTCTCGAGCAGGTCATGAGTGCACCGTTTCCTAGTGAGTTAGTCGCCGCCGGGTCGGGTGACCGGGTCGCGTGGGTGCAGGACGACCGCGGGATGCGAAATATCTGGACAGCCGAGGGTCCGGAGTACGAGGGGCGGCCAGTCACGAGTTACGACGCGGACGATGGTCAGGAGGTGACTAGCCTGCAGTTCACGCGCGATGGCGGTTCCATCGTTTACGTAAGAGGTGGCGCTCCCAACCGCCAGGGTGAGATTCCCAACCCGACGAGCGACCCCGACGGAGCGGAGCGCGCCGTATGGGTGGTGTCACTAGCGGGCGGGGAGCCGCAGAAGCTTGCCGATGGCAACAGCCCTCGCACTTCACCCAAGGGGGACATCGTGGTGTTCCTGCGGCGCAGTCAGGTGTGGTCGGTGCCACTGGACGGTGCAGAGGACGCAAAGGCCAAACAACTGTTCCGTGCCCGGGGTAGGGCCGGCTCGCTGACCTGGTCGCCGGACGGCTCTATGTTGGCGTTTGCGAGCAGTCGCGGCAACCACGGCTTCATCGGCGTCTACAATGTTGCCGGTGAGACCGTGCGCTACCTGGCGCCCAGCGTGGATCGTGATAACAGTCCCGTATGGTCGCTCGACGGCCGCCGCATCGCGTTCATTCGCACGCCTCAGCAAAGTGGAGTGTTGCCGTTCATGCAGCGCCGGGAGGCCGAGCCGTGGTCCATAGTGGTGGCAGACGTTGCGACGGGCGTGGGTCGAACGGTGTGGACAGCGGACGAGGGTGCAGGGAGTGTATTCCACGGCGTGGTAGGTGCTCAGCTCTATTGGGGCGCTGGAGACCGGCTGGTCTTCCCTTGGGAGAAGGACGGTTGGGTTCATCTATACTCAGTTGCGGTAAACGGCGGCCGGCCTACGCTATTGACACCGGGTGATTTCGAGGTCGAGCACGTTTCGCTGAGCGCGAACAGGCGGGAGCTGGTGTATTCGTCAAACCAAGGTGATATCGATCGCAGACACGTGTGGCGCGTTTCGGTTTCTGGTGGTGGTCCCAAGGCGGTGACAAGCGGCAAAGGCGTCGAGTGGTTACCCCGCCTCATCGGTGACGGCAATGCTATTGCATTCTTGGCGTCAGATGCGCGCACACCTGCACATGCAGAAATCAAGATGGGTTCTCACGATGCACACGCGCTGGCGCCCAAGTCGATGCCGCGCGATTTCCCGAGCGACGAACTCGTTGAGCCACAGCAAGTGATCTTTTCCGGTGCAGACGGAATGCGAATCCATGGCCAGCTGTTCGTTCCCAAGAACGTTCGGCGCGGCGAGCGCGTACCCGCAGTGCTTCACTTCCACGGCGGCTCACGACGTCAGATGCTGTTGGGGTGGCATTACCGCGGTTACTACCACAACGCCTACGCCGAGAACCAATACCTTGCGAGCAAGGGCTACATAGTGCTGTCGGTCAACTACCGCAGCGGGATCGGTTACGGCACGGAATTCCGCGAGGCGTTGAACTATGGGGCGCGTGGAGCCAGCGAGTTCAACGACGTGTTGGGTGCCGGACTATATCTCAAGAGTCGTCCCGACGTAGATCCCGATCGTATCGGTCTGTGGGGCGGGTCTTACGGTGGATACCTGACCGCACTCGGGTTGGCCAGGGCCTCGGACCTCTTTGCCGCAGGTGTCGACTTCCACGGGGTGCACGACTGGAACTTCGTGATCCGAAACTTCAGACAGGACTATAATCCGGCCGAGCACGCCGAAGTCGCTCGACTCGCATTCGAATCCTCACCCATGGCCGCGGTCAAGGATTGGCGTTCTCCGGTACTGCTGATTCACGGTGACGACGACCGCAACGTACCGTTCGGCGAAACCGTCGATTTGGTCGAGCAACTCCGCAAGCAGGGTGTTTATTTCGAGCAATTGATTTTCCCGGATGAGGTCCACGGATTCTTGATGCACAAGAGTTGGCTTGCGGCGTTTCATGCGACGGCGGATTTCTTTGACAGAAAACTCAAGGGTGCGAAAGAGGCGACTACGGGAGGGTGGTGAGGAGCGGGAGATAGGGAAAAGGGAAAAGGGACAAGGGACAAGGTAAGGCGGGCGAGGGAAGATGCAGTGAAATGTGAGAGGTGAAACCACTCCAGGTTTGCCTTTCCGAGATCCGGCCGCCCGCGACCCGCCGCCGAGCGGCGGCTTCAGCCGTCGTAATACTCATCTAATGGCTGAGATCACCCAACGCCTCACCTCGGCCATCGCCGACCGCTACCAGATCGAGAAACACATCGGTCAGGGCGGCATGGCGACGGTGTATCTGGCGCACGACATCAAGCACGACCGTAAAGTTGCCCTCAAGGTGTTGCGTCCCGAGTTAGCCGCCGTCATTGGCGCCGAACGGTTCTTGCAGGAGATCAAGGTCACTGCCAACCTGCAACATCCCAACATCCTCCCGCTCTACGATTCGGGCGAAGCCGACACCTTTCTCTACTACGTAATGCCCTTCGTCGAAGGGGATACGTTGCGCGACAAGCTCAATCGTGAGAAGCAGCTTGGAATTGAAGACGCGATCGAGATAACGAAGTGTGTCGCCGCCGCGCTGGACTACGCGCACCGCAACGACGTGATTCATCGGGACATCAAGCCGGAGAACATCCTGCTGCACGATGGGCAGGCACTGGTAGCGGATTTTGGGATTGCCTTGGCCGTGAGCGCGGCCAGTGGGAACCGATTGACGGAGACGGGTCTCTCGATTGGGACGCCACACTACATGAGTCCCGAGCAGGCTATGGGCGATCGTGAGTTGGATGCGCGTTCGGACGTCTACAGCCTCGGCGCGATGTTGTACGAGATGCTGGCGGGAGAGCCACCGTATACCGGTTCGACCGCACAGGCGATAGTGGCACGGGTGATTACGGAAGATCCCAGGCCGATCACCCTCCAGCGCAGGACTGCTCCACCTCATGTGGCGGCGAGCGTACACAAGGCGTTGAACAAGTTGCCGGCGGATCGGTTTGCGAGTGCTGCCGATTTTGCTGATGCGCTCGCGAAACCGGGATTGTCCCAGGCTGCTCCGGCAGCGACGCAGGAAGTGGTGGCACCCGCTCGCACGATCTCGCTACGGCTACCGTCGTCGGCCGTTGCGGTCCCCTGGATGTTGTTTCTTGGAGCGTTCGGGCTTGGCATCTGGAGCCTGCTGCGGCCTGAGGCCCCACCGGAGGTGGCGCGGTTCAAGGTCGGATTGCCTCCCGATACCGGCCTCTTCGCCTCCACCAATGGTGCGACCATCGCGATCTCTCCCGATGGTCGTTCAGTCGTGTACCTCGGACCAGGTCGTCGACTCTATGTGCGCACCATCTCGCAGTTCGGGGTCAGGGTGCTGCCGGGGACCGACGGTGCGCACACCCCGTTCTTCTCTGCTGATGGCGCCTGGATCGGATTTTATCAGTCCCCTAACCTCAAGAAAGTAGCGCTGGCAGGTGGCCCACCGCTCACGGTTACCGATGCGACGACCATGCGCGGCGCCAGCTGGGGTGATGACGATCGCATCATCTATGCCCCCAACCTGTCCGCCAGTCTACTAGCGGTGGCTGCCTCCGGCGGTCCGGTCGATACCGTGACTCGTCTGGATGGTGCGCGTGGAGAGGTTGCACATCGCTGGCCGGATGTGCTGCCGGGAGCACGCGCTGCTCTATTCACGGTGTGGTACGGTAGTCTGGAAGGAGCGGAAATCGCCCTGGTCGATCTGGAGAGCGGTGAGGTCCAGCGGCTGTTCGGAGGTACGTTCGCCAGGTATGTGAACACAGGACACATCGTGTACAGCACGGCCCAGGGTGCGCTTCTGGCTGTCCCGTTTGATGTCGGCCGCCTCGAGGTCACGGGGAACCCGGTGGCATTGAGCGAGGGCCTCGTGGTGAAGACGTCAGGGATGGGGGAATTCGCCATGTCTGCGGGTGGGACGCTGGTGTATCTCCAAGGTGAGGCCGCGGAGTTGAGTCTAGTGAGTGTTGACCGTTCGGGCGGGCAGCGGGTGCTGGCCGAGAGGCTGGGGTCCGCCTTCACACCACGCGTCTCGGCGGACGGTAATCGGATCGCCCTTCGCGTCACTGTCGATGCTAACCAGGATATCTGGATCTACGACCGGGACCAGGGCACTATGTCCCGACTGACGTTTGAGGGAAGCAACGACTACCCGACGTGGTCTCCGGACGGCCAGCATCTCTATTTCACCAGTGTCCGCGGAGACACGACGGGGCGCGACATCTACCGGCGGCGCGCCGACGGGAGCGGAGCAGCGGAACTTTTCCTTGCCCGCCAAGGCGACCAATGGGAGATCGAGATCGCGCCGGCCGGTGACGTCGGCGTCGTGCGCGAGTTGGGCCAAGAAACGGGCCGTGATCTTCAGCTTATTCAGATGGATAACGGTAGTCTGACCCCGTACGTGGTGACGAACTTTCAGGAACGTGCTGCAGCGATCTCACCGGACGGGAGGTGGCTAGCCTATGTGTCGGACGAGTCCGGGCAGGACGAGGTCTATGTCCGTGCATTTCCGGAGCCCTCCGGCCGCTGGCAGGTTTCTGCGGACGGTGGTGCCGAGCCGGTCTGGAGGGAGGATGGACAAGCCATTTTCTACCGCCATGGGGAGGCGCTCGTGGAAGCGACGGTGCGGACCCTTGGTGCGTTTGCGGTGGGAATCCGTGACACCTTATTCACGGGTCCCTTCGCTACGAGCGCCAATCGTGCCAACTACGACCTCAATCGACAGACCGGCGAGTTCGTGATGATCCGTTCGGCAGTGCGCGCGTCCACGGAACTCATAGTAGTGCTGAACTGGTTCGAGGAACTACGTGCCATGACTGGAGGCGGGCGTTGAGCGAAATAACCCAACGCCTAACCTCGGCCATTGCCGACCGCTACCGGATCGAACGCCACTTGGGCGAAGGTGGCATGGCAACCGTCTATCTCGCCGAGGACTTGAAGCACAAGCGCAAGGTCGCGGTCAAAGTGCTGCGACACGAACTCGCAGCGGTACTTGGGGCCGAGCGGTTCCTACAAGAGATCACGACCACTGCAAACCTCCAACACCCACACATCCTCCCGTTACACGACTCCGGTGAAGTCGACGGCACCGTGTTCTACGTTATGCCGTTTATCGAAGGTGAAACGCTGCGCGATCGTCTCAACAAAGAGAAACAACTGCCGGTTAACGAGGCTGTGCGCATCACCACTGAGATCGCCGGGGCACTCGACTACGCACATCGTCACGATGTGATTCACCGCGACATCAAGCCCGAGAATATCCTCCTACACGATGGTCGCGCCTTGGTTGCGGACTTCGGCATCGCCCTCGCAGCGAGCCGTTCTGAAGGTGACACACGATTGACCGAGACTGGTATGTCACTCGGCACCCCGCATTACATGTCGCCGGAACAGGCAATGGGGGAACGCGACATCGACGCGCGTGCGGACATATATGCATTGGGTAGTGTCCTGTACGAAATGCTCGCGGGTGAGCCCCCGTTTACCGGACCCACGGTCCAGTCGATCGTAGCAAAGGTGATGACGGCTTCTCCTGAGCCCGTGACCACGTATCGCAAGACCGCCCCGCCAAATGTCGCAGCAGCCGTACACACCGCCTTGGAGAAACTCCCGGCGGACCGGTTTGCGAGCGCAGCGAAGTTTGCAGAAGCATTGACTGATTCGAAATTTGCCACACCGATGCTTGCGACTGTGCCGTCAACCAACCTTGCTCGCCGGGCGAGACTGGTGATGCCGCTCGCTGCTGTGGCGGCACTGACCACGGCAATTGCGACTTGGGCCTTTCTCCGCCCACCACCGGCGCCAGACGTCATCCGATACGCGTTGGCGCTTCCCCCGGCGCAGGCTCCGGATCCGTCCAACCTGGCCATCCCGACGGCGGACGGTTCGCGGATTGTCTACGTCGGGTTGGTGGAGGGCACGGCAAATCGACAGCTCTGGGTGAAGGACCGGGATAAGCACACGGCCAGACCACTCGCGGGAACGACGGGGGTCGTGAACTTCACACTCTCGCCGGACGGTGCGTGGGTGGCATTTACCGGTGGGGCTGAGATCCGCAAGGTCCCGCTCGACGGAGGCGCGGGACTCACAATCGTCGACGACGGCGTCGCAGGCCGGCTCGGGGGGATCGCGTGGCTCGACGACGGCACCATCGTGTACACGATGGCTGGGGGGGCGCGCCGGCTCGCGCGCGTATCCGATCAAGGCGGAGAGCCGACTATCGTCTGGGAGTCGGATTCCATGACCGCTATCGCGGTCCAACCACTTCCCGGTGGGCGCGGAGTGTTGTTTCAGTCGTGCGTCGCGCCGTGTGCCGATCCTGGCATTTGGGCGGTCGACCTCGGATCCGGTGAGGCCCATCTGGTTCTGGACGGAGCCACATACGCGCACTATTTGCCGACAGGCCACCTCGGGTTCGTACGGCCCGATGCCGCCATGCTTGCAATTCCCTTCGATCTTACGTCACTTGAAACTCACGGTCCCGCGGTCCCGCTGCTCGACAGTGTTGCGGCCGCCGGCACCGTTCCCCTCATTGCGATCTCCGCGTCGGGGACGCTGGTGATGCGTTCGGGGGTAGCGGTGAACCTCCAGGAGTTCGAGTTCGTGTGGGTCGACCAGACCGGACGGGTTACGGTGATTGATTCGAGCGAGACATTCCGGCATGTGGCGATTGCGGGGAACGTAGGATGGGCGCTGTCGCCGGACGAGACGCAGGTGGCTATCGGTCTTGCCACCGGATCCGGCGATGATATCTGGGTCAAAGCGCTGCCGCAGGGTCCACTGTCTAAGGTCTCTTTCGACGAGGGTGCGGAGTACCGGCCGAGATGGATGCCAGACGGGCACTCCGTCATTTTCAACTCCAATCGCAGGGTCAGCGGCTTGTATCAGCGGCGTGCGGATGGCACGGGCGAGGACTCGTTGATGGTCCAAGGCGCGTTTGACGAAGGCGCGATCTCGCCGGACGGGCGCTGGATACTGCTCAGGAGTGGCGCCAGCTCAGCCGCCGCAGGCGGGCGTGACATCTTTGCAGTGGAGACGGGGGTCGACAGTGTGCCGAGGCCGTTTTTGCCTTCGCCGTACGATGAGGAGGCAATCGCTATCTCCCCGGACGGCCGTGCTTTGGCATATCAATCGGACGAGACCGGCCGTAACGAGGTATTCGTTCGCCGGTTTCCTGATGTCGAGGCGGGTAAGCTCCAAATCTCGGAGGCCGGCGGTACCGGAGCGCTCTGGAGCCGTGACGGGCGAGAACTCTACTATCGCAACGCAAACGCCGACATGATTGCGGTGCGGGTAACCGTGGGCACTACGCTACGGGCCGGCGAGCCGCGCGTGTTGTTCCGGATCCCAGCGGACGTGGCCGTCGTGGATTCCCACTGGTACACACCTTGGGACGTTGCGTCCGACGGACGTTTCATCATGGTGAGGAGTATTGCCGGTCTATCGCAGGTAGAGTCGCCGCTGATCGTGATTGAGAACTGGTTCGAGGAATTGAAGGCGAAGGTGGGGAGGGAATGACCGAAATAACCCAACGCCTTACCTCGGCCATCGCCGACCGCTACCAGATCGAGAAACACATCGGTCAGGGCGGCATGGCGACCGTTTATCTGGCGCACGACATCAAGCACGATCGCAAGGTCGCGCTCAAAGTATTGCGCCCTGAGCTGGCCGCCGTCTTGGGTGCCGATCGGTTCGTCCAGGAGATCAAGACCACCGCGAATTTGCAGCATCCGCACATTTTGCCGCTGTTCGATTCGGGCGAGGCAGACTCTTTCCTTTATTACGTCATGCCGTTCATCGACGGCGAGACGCTGCGTGACAAGCTCAACCGCGAAACCCAACTCGGTATCGAGGAAGCCGTTGGCATCACCACCGACATTGCGGGCGCGCTGGACTACGCCCACGGCGAAGGGGTGATCCACCGCGACATCAAGCCAGAGAACATTCTGATCCACAATGGCCGCCCGATGGTGGCGGACTTCGGGATTGCATTGGCGGTTAGCGCTGCGGCGGGCGGGCGGATGACCGAGACGGGCCTTTCGCTCGGCACGCCACACTACATGAGTCCCGAGCAGGCGACGGCAGAGAAAGATCTTACTGCGCGGTCGGACGTCTACTCCCTCGGCAGTGTGCTGTACGAGATGTTGACTGGCGAGCCACCGCATACCGGTGCATCGGCGCAGGCGATCATCATGAAGATCGTGGCTGAGGATGTGCAGCCGGTGACGGCGTTGCGGAAGTCGGTCCCGCCCCATGTCGCCGCCGCCACGAGTAAATCATTGGAGAAGTTGGCGGCAGATCGGTTCGAGAGTGCGGCGAAATTCGCGGAAGCATTGACGAACCCGGCGTTCACTTTGCCGACGACGCGGGCGATGGCGGTGTCGAGCGCACCGGCGAGGGGTCCGTGGAAACGTGTGACCTTTGGTGTGACAGCACTCGCAGCGGTGATGACGATTCTGTTCGTCTGGACGTTGTCGCGCCCTGAGCCGCCGCAACCTGTGATTCGCTATGGCATTGCCTTTCCACCCGATCAGGTACTGCAGGATGGGTACAATCCCTTTTTCGCGTTGGCGCCGGACGGATCGTGGCTCGTATACCGCGGTCCGGGGGGCAACTTCGGCCAACTCTGGGTGAAGGCGAGAGACCGCTATGAAGCCAGCCCGCTCGCCGGTACGGAGGCGGCTCGAGCTCCGATGGTCTCGCCTGATGGACTGTGGGTGGCGTTCACTGCAGAGGGGGAGATCAGAAAGGTCCCGGCGGTGGGTGGTTCAGCCATCGCGTTGACGGACTCGGTCAACATGAACACGAGTGGCGGCGCGTGGCTGGACGACGGCCAAATCGTCTTCGTTGATGCGGAGTGGCGTCTCCGACGGATACCGGATGTCGGTGGCCCCTCAGACGTCATTTGGTCTGCCGAGAATGGGATGTTCACGATGCTGCCGACCGGACTTCCAGGTGGGCGCGGCGTGCTATTCAAGGTCTGCGATGTAAATTGCCGGACGGTGTCGGAGAGCTGGGTGCTGGACCTTCAATCGGGCCAAGCTCGAATGTTGTTCCCCGGAGTCGCCCAGACGTGGTACGTGCAGACCGGGCATCTTGTCTACGTACGTCAGGACGGCGGCGTGTTTGCGGTTCCTTTCGATCTAAGGTCTCTGGAGACGCGAGGTGCACCGATTCCGCTACTTGATGGAGTCCAGATCGCTATTGGGATTGTTCCGGATTTTGCGCTGTCCCGATCGGGAACTCTAATGATGCTTGCGGGTGCGTCGGGAGCGGGGGCCAATGTAGCGGAGCTGGTATGGGTCGAACGCGATGGTACCGCAACGCCGGTCGAGTCCGGTTGGACGTTTGACCCAGGGCCGAACAGAGGGTGGGCTCTTTCACCAGACGGCAGTCGCTTGGCTCTCAAAGTGTTGACGGAGTCTGGGGAAGACATCTGGATCAAGGAGATGGACCGAGGTCCGCTGAGTCGACTGACATTTGACCAAGCGGTGGATGAACGGCCGCGGTGGACACCGGATGGAACGTCGGTGTTGTTCCTGTCTGATCGGAACTCAGACCAGAATGATGATATATACGTCAAGCTTGCCGATGGGACCGGCGCAGCTGAACTGGTACTCGATCTGGAGCCAACGATATTCGAGGCCAGGTATTCGCCGGACGGAGAATGGATCGTGCTACGGACTGCTGGAGTCGCAGGTTCTGTAGGTGGGCGAGACATCCTGGCGTTCCGGCCGGGTACGGACAGCGTGCCGAGACCGCTGCTCGCTGAGTCGTTCGATGAGAAAGCGGCTGCGTTATCGCCGGATGGGCGTTGGATCGCCTATGAGTCCACGGAAACGGGACGCGACGAGATCTATGTCCGACCGTTTCCTGAGGTAGGCAGTGGGAAGTGGCAGATCTCAACAGCGGGTGGGCGCATGCCGCTGTGGGCGCACAATGGTCGCGAACTCTTTTATGTGAATGGACTCGGTGAGCTGGTGGCGGCGCAGGTCATTACGAAACCGACGTTTAGTAGGGGAGAACAGCTCCCACTGTTTTCCGTCGCTGATTTTATTCTGTCGTTCAACTACACTCCATTCGACATTAGTATCGACGACCAGCGTTTCCTGATGGTACGACCCGCCGGGACAGGTGATGAAGGGGTGACGGCGGGCACGATGATCGTAGTCGAAAACTGGCTTGAGGAGTTGAAGGCGAAGGTGGGGAATTGACCGAGCTAACCGAACGCCTCACCTCGGCCATCGCCGACCGCTACCAGATCGAGAAACACATCGGTCAGGGTGGCATGGCGACGGTGTATCTGGCGCACGACATCAAGCACGACCGTAATGTTGCATTGAAAGTCTTGCGGCCTGAGTTGGCCGCCGTTATTGGTGCCGAGCGTTTCTTGCAGGAGATCAAGGTCACGGCGAACCTGCAGCACCCCAACATCCTGCCACTCTACGATTCGGGCGAAGCCGACAGCTTTCTCTACTATGTGATGCCGTTCATTGAGGGGGACACGCTGCGCGACAAGCTCAATCGTGAGAAGCAGCTTGGAATTGAAGACGCGATCGAGATCACGAAGTGTGTCGCCGCCGCGCTGGACTACGCGCACCGCAACGATGTGATACACCGGGACATCAAGCCGGAGAAC
>JAZDCZ010000181.1:0-2490 GCA_036679605.1 Gemmatimonadota bacterium | reverse complement strand
GTATATTGATCTCGTGATACTCCGGGACGACCATGACGCGGACTGGGACGCCGCGGCGGACGACACGCTCGAACGCCGGATCTACTACTGCCAGAACTGGCGGGCCGATGTTATTGCTTTGTTAGCGGATAATGGGCGTGTGCTCGAACGCGTCTGGTACGAGCCCTACGGCACGCCGCATGGCAGCCCCGCCGCCGACTGGACGCTGTCCAACACCGCTGCCGCCGACGACTACGGCGTGCTCGACGGCGACGCCGACGCCAACGACCAGTCCTACTTCGACACCCTGCACGGCGCGAGCAGCGCACGCGCGGATCTGACCGGCTCGACGACCACGACCGACGCCGCCTACGGCCGCCCCGACGGCACCGTGGACGCAGACGACGACACCTTCTACACCGCGATCAAGGCCGCCGCCGAAGACCTCTCGCGCGCCGTGCTCAGCGGATCGGCATCCAGCGGCTCCCTGCGCAACCGCAAGGGGGTCGCGGGTTACGAGTGGGATCCGTCGACCAACAAGTACCATGTGCGAAACCGCGTGCTCGATCCGGAGACCGGGAGGTGGACGAGGCGGGACCCGCTGGGGTACGTCGATGGGGCGAATCTGTATAGTTACGTCAATGCCGCTCCCATGCGACTGGTGGACCCTGCTGGTACAATTCTATACGATTGCGCAGCTATTGGAGGCTGCAACTTGCAGAACGACACATCAAATCTTCGAGTGTATTGGAAAAACAACAGTCCGAACGGTTGCAATTGCTCCATGATTCCACGAACCGGTCGCGTTAAGGTTAAGGGATCCTGCGCGGGCCAGAATATTTGCTTGGTACCCGAGAATTCGAGTCAGCCATGCATAAACATCTTCAATTGCGACCAGACGTATAGAGTTGACGCAGTCCAAATCAACGGCATAGTGTTCAAGATTCCAGACTTTGCGTGTGCCGAGGTCAACTGCACTGGGGGCATGATTCATGTCACATGGTGCTGTGCTCCCGCCGCGGACGCTATCAATTTTCTTCGAGGCTCAAAGTGCCGGGTTCAAAGAGTTTCCCCGGGAACATTTGTCAATGGCTGTCCACCGGGTGTTCGCTGCCCCGGCTGCTGGGCAACAAGTTGAGTACTGATCGGGCACGCCGGGCTATATCGAACGCTGCAGTGGTGCTGGCAGGTTGTATCGCATACTACGTTTATGGATTGACGCGGGTTACCGCAATTGACCGGTCGGCATCGTTCAGTTTAATAATCGCCGTAAGCTGTGTGCTGCTTGCAATCATCCCTCTAACAGTTACCACGTTGGTAGCCGCTGGAGTTAGTGTCGCGACAAAACAACGTATTGCTGTCAGAGTTCGCCGTGGGCAGTGTGGAGCTTGTGGGTATCCGCTCCATCAAGGCATATGCCCAGAATGTGCGGCCCAAAACTCTTCGCAGATCCAACGGACACCATCGCGATTCATTGTTACTGGCTTTGTCGCGGTATCGGTCTCTGCAGTGGCGATTCTCGCTTGTGAATACACGATCACTCGCGACGAGCAGGCCTTCTTCTACGGCATCATACGTTCCAACCAAAAAGTGCCCATGAGAATGTCCTATTCTTGGCCCTTCAATGACTTGATGCTTCACTTCGCCCCAGGCCGTGGGGTTTGGGACACAGACTGAAGGAGTCTTTTTGATGGCGATTCGGCAGGGTGGCACCAAGATTGTCGAGAATCGTGCCACCGAGATCGGCTCTGCGATCTCGGTGCTCTTTGCAAGGCGGTACACTCAGGCCTGAACCTCCTCAGCAGTTGCGACCGTCGACGAACTAGCAACAATCTTCGCACGACACCCGTCCCCCGTCTGCAATTTCGTGACCCTACCCAACTCCCCCATTTACGCCGCGCGATTCTTCAAATATACTACCCAGTATGAGAGAACTGACACAAGAAGAGACGCAGGGCGCACCGAGAGTCCTTCCCGACACCACCGATGAAGCGGCACTTCTGCGAGAGTTCCTGATCGGCGACACCGATCTCATCCTCCTCGCCGACAACCACCTCCTCCACATCCGCCAACTCATCGCATGGGTCGACTCCGAGCCCGTGCAGAAAATCCTCGCGGACATGGAACGCGTCGCAGACATCAGAACAAACGCAATCCTCGCCCAAGCCAAGTCAGCCGCCTCACCCAATCCGTAACCCGCGACCCCGTGCTGTCCAAATACTCCGCTCAAAGCGAGACTCGCTGATATGAACGGAGCAAACCGCCGAGTCGCTCAACACATCTGACGGCACCACGCGCATCGGTCCTGGCAGATTCGCCGTCAATCGTCCGATTCCCAAGCCCTTGATGGGGCCGATCGAGGTGATAGTGCTCGGCGTACTCATCGACCATCCGCCGGAGATGCCGCTCACCGAACGGAATCGCCCGATCGAGACACTCAGACTTGATCGACAGCACGAACCGCTCCGCGTACGCGTTCATGTTCGGGCTTCGCGGCGGGAGCTTCAACGG
>JAZDCZ010000180.1:0-180966 GCA_036679605.1 Gemmatimonadota bacterium | reverse complement strand
GTCAATCCTCTTGAGGGGTAAGACCGCCAACTGGAGAGCCGGATGCGGTAGAACCGCACGTCCGGTTCGGAGGGAGGGGGGACCGAAACCAATCGGTTCTCCCTACCCCTATCATCTGTCGCTCAAGCGACCGCAAGTCTCGGGCGTCACTTTAGTGACAACCTCCGAGCCGCGGCTTTAGCCGTGGTTACAGCCTCTACGAGCCACGACGCCAAGCCAAATACTCGTTCATCATTGCGTCAACGTCATAGGATCGCGCTTGCATTGCATCGATGATCTCTTGGCGTACATCACTTCCGGCCAACGCTCGGTACCATGCCTCGGCCATGATCTTCGCGCCGCGCTCGTTGGGATGCAGCCGGTCTTCGGTAAACGCTTCGGGATGTTCGCGAATTGTCAGTGACCAGACATCGGGGCCCTCAAAGATGAAGTCTCGACCTCGCCGGAGCAGGGCAGCCAGCGCAAACCGCTCGTTGCCTACTTCGGGTTCGAAGCCCTCTTTGTAGATGTGCATGGCTATGTACACTCGCTCGACTCCGTCTTCACGGAGCTGAGCGACTAGGCGCTCGAGAGCGTCGGCCCCAATTTCGATTCCTGTTTCGTCGTTTGCCGAGGTGACTGGGCCCAGTCGAGTTGCCCGCGTGGGCGTTCTCTGAAGCGAATTCTGGAGAATAGCTACGGTGGGTGCGGGCGCGGAGCCACGTAGACGGGCGCCACTGCCGAAAAAATCGTTGCGCATGGCTCCGTAGGTGTCTTGAAAATCCTGCGAGTCCGGCGGTGCGATCCACCGGCCCACGGGGGACCCTCCTATGACAGCGTTGAGTATGTGGTACGTACGTGTGCCACCGCTGTGTTCGTCCAACATTTCCTGGAGCATCTGCGGCCAGGCATACGAGGTGGAGTAGCCCACAACTACGAGAGATTTTTCCACGCCATCGAGAAGATTGCCGTTTCGAGACGCGGCCGCATCGCTGGCACCACCGGCGGCAACGCAACTCGTGAGTGTGGCGACACCCGCTACCAAGATGAGCCCCCGTATGAACGAACTATGCTTCACGTTTCCTCCCGCGAAGAGAATTGAGGTGTCTGCCGGTTGGTGCAGTGTGGCAACCGAATGTACTAGATAGCCCTTGTGCCCGCTGGGACCAGCGTGACGAACCCTGGTGGAGAAGTCGCCTACCGTGCTCTGAGGGGGAACCGCTCCGGGTGTTCAATTGACTCAATATCCAGATCTACATCCAGATCAGGCCAGAAGAAATGACCGCGTCTTGGCTCTGTTACGTTGAGGATCTTTCCGATCGCAGCGTCCTTGAACCACGGAAAATCGACATACGCCATAAAAAGTTCACGGTCTCGTGTCAGCAACCACACGCCGTGACTCGATACATGCGTGATCTCAAGCTCCGAAGTGTTTTTCCCAAGCGGTTGCAAAGTCATCGTAGTGCGCCTCAATGATTTCCTCAGCCTCTCTCAATTCTACTCCCGACAACCGAAAATTGCGAGCCAGTTCCAGCTTCGGTGTCAACCAAAACTTTGCCTCTCCGTTCTCACTCTGGACATGAATGTGCATTCTCATTTCTTCACGTGAGAAGAAAAAGAACCGATATCCTTTTTCTCGAAGTATTGTCGGGCTCATGATAGAACCGCGAGCTGAGCCTAGAAAAACCTGACTTCCGGCACCGGCACTCCATGAACGTGGAAGTACGGCACCATCTGTCCACGCGTCCAAGTCGCGTGCTCGATTACCTGCATGAAGACGCGCCACCTTTGAGTCTCGGCCCCAAAGAACTCCACGGCCTCTGTGAACTTCTCATCCGGTAGCTCCCTTACCGCATTCAGAATCCAATCGTAAGCCAGTGCAACGGCCTCGGCGAGTGCCTCACCGTCGTTCAATACCACGGCTGTGTCTCCGAAAGCGTGGGTCTCGATTCCCAGACCCGAAGCCGCCCATGAGTTGTCGGCGGTATGCACCACCTGCTCGGCGAAATCGCGCACGTCGGCGTTCGGTGCCCAACGCAGGGCTGAGTCCGGGATGGCATGTGCGAACTGGATGTCCATTTCCTTGTTCTTCTCGAGGCCTTCTATCAGAAAGGCACGAACGGTAGCAACGTTCAGGTCATCGTCCGAATCGTCCTCGACTTCGCATGATATCGTCGATACCAAAAGGGAAAGGCAGACAGCGGCTCTGGTTAGTTGATTTCTCATGAAATGTCTCTCTGCACACACTTTGATTGGTGAGGGGCAAGGCTGACGCTCCCGCGTGGAGTCCCAGCGGGTCAACTAAACTTAGTCTACGTCATGGCGTTGCGACAGGTGGCGTATGCGGCCCAGCAATGACGGAGTTGACGAGTCGCGCCATGTCCATAGCTTTCTCATATGCAGACCAATTCGCTGTATTCATGGATTGTCATCGCACTGGTGTTAGCTGGAGCGGCTTGTTCCCGCACCATTCCCGCAAGCGATGCGGCGCCAGTGGGTCTGAGCTACAAGATCTCGACGTATGCGTACGCTGAATACGGTGAGGAGATTACTCTCATTGTCGGTACTCGCGCGGCGGGGTATCGTGCCAGCGCGGAGTACATGCCCGTTGAGATCGGCGTTGCGTACCGCGGTGATGGCGCCTTCAGGCTGACTAGAGAATCATTTGTGTTGGTCGACGAACAGGGAAACCGTTATCGCATGACCGAGCCTCGCGAGTTGCTCGAACAGTACGACTTCTTGGCGATGGATCGGTCGGCTCTGTCTGAGATGCCCACCATTGCCCGCACGAGTTTTGGTGCGTACCGGTACTACTCTAACAAGTTCACACCGGCCAGGTCTACCAGTATCGAGACGCGGAGCGATCTTACCAGCAATGCAATCGAATTGCCGCACTTTTTCTACATGACTGATTTCATTTACTTCCCAAAGCCGTCTACCGGCATCAAGGGCCACAAGTTCACGCTCCTGCTCGAATCCGAGAGTCCAGGCGAGAAGCTGGTCGTAGACTTTCTCGTAAACTAGGTTTCCGATTACCTGGTCTACCGACCCATCGGGCGCAGCTCCTTCCAGCGTTCGATGAATCTCACTGCTGCGTCTACAAACCGTACAGTGGCGTCTCGTCCCTGTGCCGCAGTCGATTCGCTAAGGTCGCGCACGCCCCAAACACCCGTCGATGACATCTCGCGAGCAGATGTATGCTTGCCCGTCTCCTCCGCCTTGAGTCCTTCGGCTAGGAGTACAGTGAGCGCGGTGCGATCACCGGCGAGTACATCGGGAACCATCCGTTCCATATGCTCAGGCATGGTTAGCGTTGCGGTCCTAGCGCTCGCGAGATCGACGAGGTTGGGTGCGAGGTACATGATGCTCGACGTTTCGCCGACGCCACCGTGCCGATCGAACACTGTGCTCCGCGGTGCTGAGCTGCGTGTCATGAATGGCCCGGCCGCCGCTCCCAAGTCGACCGCGATTCCCGATGTCTCTTGATTGATACGATCGACGATAAATGTGGTGATTGCCCGGTTGCCACCGTGCGCGTTCAATATGAGGAAGCGCTTGAATCCATGATGTATGAGACTCTTCACCGCTTCCACGTAGACTGCCTGGATCAACTCTGATGGCAGCGTCACGGTGCCGGCGAACCCCATGTGATACGGTGACTGGCCCGGAAACAAGATCGGTACCACGAGAGCGTCCGTTTGTTGAACGATGAGCTTGGCGCGCTCGATGCCGCCAATCAAATCAGAACCGATTGGAAGATGCAATCCGTGCTGCTCCAACGATGTGACGGGAATGATCGCCATGTCCGAACGCGTCAAGAGGTCCTCGACCTCGGGGCGCGTCATGTGCGGGAGATAGTTCTTGATCTTCGATTCCGACCAGAGCGGGTTGGTCTGGGCTGCAAGGGTAGGGGTGATGAGGCCCGTAAAGACTAGGGCGATGGCGAACGCATGCTTCATGGTAGTTCTCCGGTATGATGTGGTTGCTCACTGAACGGGAGAGTGGGGAGGCAGAACCTAGCTTCCGGACGTCAGTTCCAGCACACGGATCTCATCTGCGCCCAGGAAGCGGTTTTCCTTGTTCGTGTACCAGCTTCGCTTGCGCGGCAGCCTTACACCACCTGATTCGATCACACCGTCCAGAACTATGTACTCGCCGTCATTCGCGGCTTCGTCGTGATTGAAACGGCATCCAACTAGGGCCGCTGTCTCAGGATCGAAATAGAAATACCAACTGTCAGTACCGACCTCAGGATCGTAGGTCACGCGCAGTGCGAGCACTCGCTCGCCGTTGAAGGTGGTATCAATCGGTTCCGGATCGATGAGCGTTCCCGGGTCCGACAGTTTCATTGGCAGACCGGTGAGAAACCCATAATAGCTGCGCCAATAAAAGCCATCCTCCCGATCGAGGCGCATTCTCTTGAGCGTCTCGGTGTCGAGGTTGGACTCGCCATCTACAGTGGCACTCCATTCGGAGCCCTCGGTTCGATACTCGAGAGTGGATCCACGATACCGTCCGCTTAGCTCAAACGTCGACCCATCAGGATGCAGAGTGAATTGGACGGCAACTCGTTCGGAGCCGTCGTTACCGGTGCCTATCCAATCGATACGTATTGTGCTGCTAGCCCATACAGCGTTTGGATCGTGGTATGCGATCGCGCGGGACAACAATGCTTTTGCGGCAGATCGATCGGGGTCGGCAGAAGCGTCTTTGGTCCCATCCGTCTGTCTACTGCACCCCACTGCGCCGATCGCGAAGAGTCCGATAACAAAGAAAGAATCCGTTCGCACTACTGTCTCAACGCTGCAACCGGGTCCAGTCGTGCTGCCCTCATGGCTGGAATCGCTGCTGCCGCCGCCGCGACTATCACAACTCCCAGGCTCACGGAAATGTACGTTACCGGATCGATTGGACTCACGTCGAAGAGCAGGCTGGCGATCAATCTTGTCAGGGCCACGGAGCCGCCGAGCCCCACGATGACACCGACTCCAACTACCCTCAAAGCCTGGCCCACGATCATTTGAACGGTGTCGGCACCGACCGCGCCGAGTGCCATGCGGACTCCGATCTCTTGTTGGCGTAATGTCACTGAGTACGACACCACACCGTATATGCCAACGGCAGCGATCACTACCGCGCAGAACGCGAGTCCGATAAGCAGTGCCATGTTGAAGCGCTGCTGGGCGATGGAAGCAGAAAGCAACTCGTTCATTGTGAAAGTCGCAGTTATCGGCAACTCGGGGTCTATCGCGAGAATCTCAGCACGTACCGCTCGGACGATGCTGGTGGGTTCCTGGTCGGTGTGAACAACAACGTGCATTTCGCGTAGCGGGAGTTGTGCAAACGGAACGAACACTTCCGGTCTTGCCTCCGACTGCAATCCGCGGTGATGGACATCCCCTACGACGCCCACGATCTGGAGTTCGCCGGCCATGGGCATCTGCACTACTTGATCGAGTGGGTCGACGCCTCTGAAGTAGCGGCGCGCCAATGTCTCGTTCACGAGCGCGACTGCTCGTCCATCGCCGCCATCGAATTCGTCCATGAGCCGGCCCTGCACCAATGGAATCGCCATCGCCCGGAAGTAGCCCGGCATCACTCCTCTATAATCGGCGCGCGGCCGTTCCGATGGGGAAGAGGCCTCGAGTCCCTCGACGGTGAACGGTATCTCGAACTCGGTCCCAAGAGCGCTCATCGGAAGAGCGGAAACGAGCCCGGCCTCATTGACCCCCGGGAGTTGCTTCACGCGGGCCGACAGGTCTGAATAAAACTCTCGCTGCTGGCCGGAAGTTTGGTACCGTGATTCCGAGAGTGACACGACTACCGACACTATGCCGTCGCTGCGAAAGCCGGGATCTTGGTTAGCCAGACGGACGAAGCTCCGGATCATCAGCCCGGCACCGGTCAGCAGTATCAGAGCAAGAGCCACCTCGCTCACTACTAGGAGGTGACTCAGGCGAAGCCCGCGCCTTCCGAGCGAGGTGCCACGGCTGGTGTCGTTCAAAATCCGTACGAGATTCGGCTGCAAGCTGCGGAGCGCGGGGAATAGGCCGAAAAGCAACCCGGAGGTTATGGCAAGGAACGCCGTGAAGCCCAGGACCGTTGAGTCGAGGCCGATCTCATTGATGCGGGGGACAGTGTCGGGGATGATACTGCGCAACACGCCCACGCCACCCCACGCTACCAGCAATCCTGTCAGGCCGCCGCCGACGGCCAGTATCATGCTCTCAGTCATGGACCGACGCACGAGCGAGAATGCAGATGCGCCAAGCGTGGCGCGCACTGCAAAGTCTCTTGTGGACTCAGCCGAACGCACAAGCACCAGGTTCGCTACGTTGGCGCACCCGATCAGCAGCACGAGAGTGACGGCTCCGAACAGCACCCAGAGTGTCGTCTCGATGGCACCGACGAGTTGCTCGTGTGCCGGAATCAATGTCACGCCCCAGCCCTCATTTGACTCTGGGTTTTCCTGAGCGATCTGCGCCGCGATCGTGTTCATCTCTGATGCGGCCTGCTGAAGGGTAATGCCGGCCGTCATCCTTCCGATGGCGTTGTACATTCGGTGCGGCCGACTCAAGAGCGCTTCCGGGTCCAAAGTCAGAGGAGACCAGATCTCTACGTCGGAGTCGCCGGCGGGGAACTGGAATTCGCGCGGCATGACGCCGATGACCGTGTGAGGTTCGCCGTCCAGAAGAATGCTCGAGTTGATGATACCGGGGTTGCTGCCGAAACGCCGAGTCCACGATCCGTGGCTCAGGATCGTCAGATTCTCATTGCCGGGTGCTTCTTCGGACGCCGAGAACGTGCGGCCCAGTACGGCGCCGGCCCTGAGAACTGAGAACAGGGCGGGCGATACGTCCACACTCGCAACGCGAACCGGATCGCCTACTTCCGTCAGCGTGTATCCGTGGTAGCGATACGCGGCGATTGCATCGAACGTGCTCGAGCGCTCGCGCCAATCGAGGTAGGTGGCACCCGATACCTGCACCTCCTCGAGGCCTTGCTCGCGGTTGCTTTCCCACAGCATGACGATCTGTTCGGGCTCATCATAAGGAAGAGCACGGAGCAACACTCCGTCCAGCACACTGAAAATCGCGGTGTTGAGTCCGATCGCGAGTGCTAGCGTTACTATGACGACGATCGTAAAAGCCGGATGCGAGGCAAGCGATCGCAGTGCGTACTTGATATCACTCACGGCCGCTGCCTCCTAGGTCCTCGGGCAGACCCCTCACTGCCCGGATCGGATGCTCCTTCCCAGACCCCCGTTTCCGAGTGGAAACGGATTGCCTGGACCCGGCCGAACGAACCGGGCCGGGACGTCGATGTCACTTTGAATCCCATCTCCTTGAGCAACGCGACCTGGTCCTGCGTCCAACCTCTGGACGGAACCGTCTCCAGCGCGAAGCCTCCAAAGGCGAATGTAGAATCGAAACTTGGATGCACACGCGGCGCTGCCAGCGCTTCCGGCAGTGACAAGCCGTCGTCGATCACTCGGCTCGTAGCTTGGACGACCGACGAGATGATTCTGAGTCCGCCTGCCGCGCCCAGCACTAATACCAGTTCTCCATCACGCAACACGAACACGGGCGTGATACCGGAGCGTGCTCGCGTACCCGGTTGAGTGGCACCGCCGAGGTACCCACCGAGCGTTACCGCATAGAGGAAACCGAGACCCGGGGTCGCGACTTTTGACCCCATGGCGGGACCGATGGTTTGGGTCAAGGAGACTACCATTCCAGAACTGTCTGCGACTGATATGTGGGTCGTGTAACCGCTGTCGTCGGGAGGGAAGAACTGTCGGTTTGAGCCGCTACCTGTCGCCGTGCCCGCAAACTCTCCGAGCTGAATCCTCTGCGCCTGTGTCTTGGCCCATTCCTTTGACGTTGCACGGACTGCGGTTGTGTCCGGCCCCAATATTCGGAGATCGGGAATGGCGAGCCCAATGGCCTGAGCGGTAACTGCTGCCCACTCCTCGGCTGTGTAGTCAGATCTCGCGAAGTTTTCCATGATCTGTAACGATTGAATCGCCAGCACACCGGAGGCCGGTACATCCATTGCCACGAGATCGTAGCCGCGGTAGCTGCCGTGCACGATACGAGCATCTTCGGCGCGGTAGTCCGCAAGCGACTTCATGGTCAGCGTACCACCATTGCGCTCCATGTCGGCAACGATTGTCCTTGCGATCTCGCCGCGGTAGAAGGTTTCGCTACCACCCTTGGCAATCGCGCGATAGGTCTTGGCCAATACCGGCTGCCGCAGCAAGTCGCCGGCGCGATACGGCGACAAGTCACTCTTCAAGTACGACTCGCGCGCGCCGTCGGACTCTGCGATCCGTTTGGCCGCCAAGGTATGAAACACAGCCTGGCCCGGCAGGAGTCTAAAACCGTTTTCCGCGTACTCGATCGCGGATGCCATGACCGTTTCCAGCGGGACCGAACCGTGCTCCTCGTGCAGCCGGATGAGGCCGGCCAGTGCGCCAGGAACGCCGATCGTGCCGTAACCGTACGATGCCTTAGTGGCTTTACTAGGATCGTAGTCTGTCGGGACCTGGGTGGTGCCGTCTATCCCAAAGATTCTGCCATCGGACTTCCGCACGAGAATCTGGTTGCGTCCACCGATGCTGTTCATCGATGGCCGCACGACCGCTACGGCGAATGCTGCCGCCGCCGCAGCATCCGCGGCGTTCCCACCCTGCTCGAGCACGTGCACTCCAGCCCAGGTGGCGAGAGGATGTGCAGTGACCACCATGCCTGTTTTGGAGCGCGCTGTCTGGTATCGACCCTGCGCTATGAGAATGTGACACCCGACGCTCGTGGATCCGAGGACACCCACGAGTGCGATGGCAATCATATGACGACTTGTGGCGCAGAACCTAAGTCTCATCTGCTGTCCTTGCACAGAGATTCGGAAATGTAGGGCGGCAACTACCAACCCTCAGCGTGCCCTAGCTCCCGCTCACCAACACAGGCACGCTCGAATTGGTGTTCGTACCGTCGCCGAGCTGGCCCACAACGTTTCTACCCCAGCAGTAGATCGCACCGCTGCCGGTCGTCACGCACGTGTGAGCGACGCCGAGGCCGCCTTCGCCGACTGAAAGTCCTCCAAGTACCTGCACCGGAACGAGGCTGGCGGTAGTCGTCCCGTCACCCAGCTGGCCGGATGAGTTGTCTCCCCAACAGTACGCCGCACCGAGCACCGTCGCTCCGCAGGCGAAGCTCCCGCCGGTCGCGGTGCCGTCGAACACGATGCCTCCCGACACCACTACAGGAACGTTCGAGTTGGTGGTGGTGCCGTTGCCCAGTTGGCCATTGGCATTGTTGCCCCAGCAATACCCTACTCCTCCTGAAGTGCTTGAAGTGCTTGTGCACGTCGTTTCATTGTTTGCGCTGAGATCCTCGAGGGTCAATCCGCCCGATACCGCAACCGGTACGTTACTCGCGGTGTTGGTTCCGTCGCCCAGTTGCCCGCTTGTGTTGTCGCCCCAGCAGTACCCAAGGTCGGCCTGGGTCAAGCCGCACGTGTGGCCTCGTCCAGACACGTAGAAAGTCGAGGCGCTGATCTCTCGGAAGACGAGTTGACCGGCGACCGGCACGGGCACGCTGCTGGTGGTGTTTGTTGTGCCGTCCCCCAGCTGGCCTTCCACGTTTCTACCCCAGCAGTACCCTTGGCCGCTTGTCAGCACGGCGCAGGTGTGCAGGTTACCGGCGTCGATGGTATCGAACAGGCCTCCTCCGGATACCAATACCGGCACGTTGCTGGAGGTTGTCGTACCGTTGCCTAGTTGGCCCCAGACATCGTTACCCCAACAGTAGGCCGCCAGCGCGGTGCTGATCGCGCAGGTATGACTCCCGCCGCCTGTGATCTCGATGAATGTGAGGCCGCCGGAGACCGCCACCGGCACGTTGCTCTCGGTATTCGTTCCATCGCCCAGCTGACCAAGTGTGTTCGCGCCCCAACAATAGGCCCTGCCGGCCGCTGTGAGGCCGCAGGCGTGCCCGCCCCCCGCCGTGGCGTCCACGAACTGCTGTCCGCAGCTCGGTAGCAGCACGGCGCCGTCCCTGGCGTCGAAATCGGCGCCGCTGCAGGTGACTGGTGAGGTTATTCCCAGCCTAATGTCGAGTTGGTTCACCCTCGGGTCATCCGAATCGGTGGCGCGGACATACGCGCCGACCCCGCGAGTCGGTACCGTGCCAAACGTCAGACCCGTCATACTATACGTCGACAGCGCACCCGGATCGACGATCGTGAACTGAATCTCGCTGGGGCCGTAGTTGACGAAGTTCACGTTGGAGACCCTGATAAACGACCCGAATGACGGGAAGCTGGGTGTTCCGTTCCACTCCAGCAGCACGTGGTCGAGCACGAGATCCCCGATGGCAAGGCCCCCAACGGCCAGCCTGTTGCCGTTTCCTGCGACAGTGGCGGAAAGTCCGGGGAATTTGTTGAGGTTGCTGTGTGCAAATACATCGCTGGCGAGCGTTACCGGTGCCGTGGTATTTGCAATTCTGATGTGGGCGAAGTGTGATAGTGCCACTCCCACTCCGATTCCGGGATTCTCGAACGTAATCGTCTGGGGCGTGGTGCCGTTGAATATTACCTCGGTATTCCCTCCTGCGTGGAAGCTCTCAGGGCTGTTGGTCCCAGATTGGGTGAAATTTCCGGCCACCCAGATCTCGGCTTCATTGAGCAAGCCGGCGATCGATCCTCCGCCGAACACCACATTGCCCAGAACGGTCAGTATCTCGTAGCTGACGTCGTCCGTCGCCGTCAGGGCGCCGTTGTCTTGCGTACGGAAATCGCCGTCTACGGTGATCTCGGTGGTGTTCATGTCTAAGACGCCGTTGTTCGAAATTACTAGGTTGCCGGAGATGTCTGATTGGGTACCAAACGAGTTGTCCAGCTGGGCCGGACCCCGCACCTCGACATTGTTGTACGGGATATCGGTGACGACCTGATTCAGCGGCCCGCTACCGGCAAAGATCACCGTCCCCACGTTGAAGGTCCCGGTCGGCGTGAGAGTGCCGCCGATGGACAGTGTTCCGGATGGCATGGAGACGGTTCCACTCGTCACGAGATTGCCAGCAAGCCGGAACTCTCCCGCACCCTGGAGTGTCGCGCTAGCGCCGTGTGTGAACGGGTCGGTGACGCTCAGCGTACCGGTCTGAACATCGATGGTACCGGTGTTGCCTAGAGTCACCCCGAGTGTAACGAGCCCCGTACCGACGGAGCGACGGAGCGTGCCGCTGTTAGAGAATGAAGGTGTACTGGCTATAAACTGCAGAGCCACATCACCCTGAATATCGAATGTCGCCCCGGTCACATTGGTGATGCTCGAACCGCTGGCGCTCGATATGTCACCGGCAGTCCAGGTCACCGTGCCGCTGTTGAAAAACCCTCTTACGTCGAGTGTCTTGGTGCCGCCGCCCCAGGTTGCCGTCCCGGTCGCACCGAGGCTCACGTCGCCCCCGCCGGTCCACGTCCCGCCCGTCCAGTTGATCGAGGTGGAGACAGCGAGATCTCCTGGCCCGCCCAAAGTTCCGGCACTCATCGTCAACGCAGTCGTCGTGGCAGGCGTCGTAATGTTGTTGAAGTTCACCGTGCCGCCGGTGATGTGTGTAGAGGTCCCGGTCACGTTGTAGGTTCCGTTCACTGCGGTGGTGCCGCCCGCGAAGTCCACGACGCCGGCTCCCGAAATGTCGCCCGTGAGATCTAGCATATGACTGCCACCACTGAACATCAGGGTGGCTCCCGCGGCAATGGTCACGCTACCGCCCAACGAACTGCTCGCAGCTAGGTCGGCCGTGCCGGCGGAAACGTCAACGGTACTCCCGCTGCTCAGGAGGAGCGTATCCACACTGTGAGTGCCCCCTCCGAACTGTAGGTTCGCTCCGGACACGGAAAACGACCCTCTGCTCGAACCTCCGCCGTTTAGACCGAGGGTCCCGGTCTGAACGGAGACGGTCCCCGGATTGTCGAACTGGGTAGAGACAGTTACCGTGCCGGTACCAAGGGTACGAGTGAGGGCACCGTTGTTGGTGAAAAACGCCGGTCCGCCCGTCCCCTGCAGGAACGCGACATCGCCCTGAATATCCAAGGTTGCTCCCGTGCGGTTCAAGATCACTGCTCCGTCCACGGCAACGATGTCGCCGGTCAGCCAGATGGCGGTACCTAGATTCTCGAGCGTCCTTGCCGTAAGTGACTTGGAACCGCCAGCGAGCGTCAGCGTACCTGCGGCCTCGATTCGCAGCGCGCCCACGGAACCGTCGATGGCGCCTCCCGACCAGCTGAACACGCCCGTCACGGAAAGTGCGCCGTTTCCGCCCAGGGTCCCACCGCTCATGAGGATTATGCCGTTCGTTCCGACCGACGAGGCGCTGGCCAGCGTGAGAGAGTTGGCCGCCAGGGAAAGAGTTTGCATCCCGGTCGCGCCACCCAGTGTCAAGCTGCCGATCGATACAGGCGCGTCCACCAATACTGCATATATCCCCGCCAAATCGATCGCGACCGTACTTCCCGCTCCGGGTACCACGCCCAGGTCCCAATTGGCTGGACTGCTCCAGTTGCCGCCGCCCGAATTGATCCAACGTACCGATGGGGCCGTGGCCGTGGCGTCGAACGTTACTGTAGTGTTATTTATTGCCGGAATGGTCGCTGTGGCCTGCATCGGTCCGGCTGCCCCACCCAGGGACCAGGTGACCTGAGCGTTGCCCTGGGTGTCAGTCAATACCGAATCGGTAGATAGCGAGCCGTTGCCTGCAGCCACACCGAACACGACCAACACACTGTCCACGCCCAAACCGTCGTCGGCGGTGACCGTCACACCAATCGGTAGCGGCAGGGGTGTCCCGGCCGACCCGGTCTGACCGTTCCCGCTCTGAGCCACGTTCGTGGGGCGAGGTCGTACGAGGACCGAACCCGTGTCAGCCTGGCCGGTGAGGAGCCGAGCCACAACTTGTACGGTGCCGCGAACGGACCCTGCCTGGAATGCGCCCAACTCATCGTCGGGGAAAGTCCCACCAGTTGCATCCAGACTATTCCACCGGATCGGGGTCCCCGCAATCGGTTGCCCCAGGGTATCCCGCGCCTCGGCCTGGAGGGTCACTGTCTGTCCGGAAAGCACCTGAGCGTTTGTTGTAGTTATCACTACGGCCGCGGCATCGGATCCCGTTCCTGTATAGATCAACGTTACCACAGCCACCTGAGGTGCGGTGGATGAGGTCGATGCCGTCACCACCGTGGGCCCGGCGCGGAATACCGTGTCCTGGCTGGAGTCGATCAGTTTCAGCTCGAGGAGAAAGCTCTCCGACGGCGAGTTCAACTGGAGAGTGATGGAGAGATCGATGGAGTCCTGACCCGCCGGGAGCGAGACGACTGAATCGAATGCCACGCTCGTTACCGAATCTTCGCGGGTCAACGTAATGCGCATCTTTTCTACGGCGAACAAAGCCGCAGCGCTGGTCTCAAAAACCGGGGCTATGGTGATGTATCCCGTCATTTTGTCGGTGGGGCCCGTGCTGCCTTCCTGGCACGAAACTGCAGTGAGACACGCGATGACTGTGGCGCCCAGACCTAGTAACTGCGTTCTTCGACCTAGCGGCTGATACCTCACGGCACCCCCTGGCTGCAACTGATGATTACTGTATGGGAAAGCGGATGCCCTCGAATTTGAGGGGATTGTGTCACTTGTGCAAGCCATGGAAGTGGAGATAGTGACCTTGAGCACGGGAACCTGAAGTGGCCGAGTTCCGGTACAACTCCCTACATTGCCTGCTCGGCATTCTACACCCCATTGTTTCACGGAGGCCCCATGTTCGTGCTGCGTCTTGGTTCTTGTCTCGTACTCGCGAGCATGCTGTGCAGCGACTCCGTTGTCGCGCAGAACGGCCCAACGATTCTGATCGAAGATGTGACCGTAATCGACGGGACGGGCGCTCCGCCGATCGTGCACGCGTTCGTATTGATCAAAGGAGATCGGATCAGCCGAGTCGCGCGTCAGACGATCGCCGCGGGCGCTGGTGCGACACGCGTCGACGGCCGTGGCAAGTACCTAATCCCCGGCCTGATGGATATGCACGTGCATCTGCGAGGTGGATTCGGTCGCAATGGTCCCGATGAGCGAGCTGGGGTAAGAGCCTTACATGGTTTCTTGTACAGCGGATTCACGTCGATCTACGATGCCGGCAACGACCCCGATTTCATCTTCGGCTTGCGGGAGCGGGAACGTGCGGGTGAGATCACGAGCCCGCGGATATTTGCGAGCGGTGGCGTGGTCACTGTCCCCGGTGGACACGGTGGTCGTGGTGGAGCGACGCTGGTGGAGAGTTGGCCGGAGGCGATCCCCATGCTGGACGCACATCTGGCGCGCAAGCCCGACATGGTGAAATTCACATTCGACGAGCACGGTTGGGGCACTCGACCGCTCATCCCACTACTTCCGGTTGACCTAATGCAGCAGGCCGGGGCGTACTTCAACGAGCATGGTGTTCGCACCACCGTTCATATATCGCACGAATACCGTGCCCGTCAGGCCATTGCGGCGGGAATCAATACGCTGGCGCATCCGGTGATACAGGGCCCGGTTAGCGAGGGGTTCGTGAAACTCATGGCCTCGAAGAAGGTTCCTATGGTCTCAACGCTGACCATCGGAGAAGGGTACAGCAGATTGGTAGAGCACCCCGAGTTCCTGGACCAGCCGCTCTATCAAGCAGTGTACGAGCAGGACCTAATAGAGCGGCTCAAGACTTCGGTGCGCGATCGGTACGCCCGCCGCAGTTGGACGACGTGGATGAAGGTCATGACTCCGGTGGCGCAGGAAAACTTGCGCCAAATCAACGAGGCAGGCGGAGTGATAGTTCTCGGATCGGATCAGTCGAGCGGTCCGGCATCGCACCGCGAGTTGGAGCTAATGGTTGCAGGCGGGATATCGCCGTTAGATGCGATCCGGATAGGAACGTTCAATGCGGCCGTGTTTCTCGGTAAGGAAAGCGACATGGGTTCGGTAGAGGAGGGGAAACTGGCGGACCTCGTGCTGTTGGATGCAGACCCGTTGACAGACATCAAAAACGTTCAGAAGATTGCGCTCGTCATCAAGAATGGCAGAATCGTTGATCGGGCCTTGTTGGATCTTCCGGTGAATCGGTAGCGGCGACGCAGGCAGAGTCGCTATCAGTTATTGCCCGGGCCCACCCAGCTGAGCCGACATTCCGCCGATGATCTGCCACCTGTTTCCAAACCTGATCCACGTGTGCGTTATCTTCCAAGTTCCAGCTTCGCTTCCGTCACGCAAACCACCCGATGCGACATAATGTGTGACAGCAATGCCGCCAAACAGCTGTACACCTTCCACGCGTAGCTCAGTCAATGTCCAGCCGTCGGCAACGTTTCGTTGAAAGGACTGCCGGATTCCGTCCTTTCTTGTGGGCTGATCGAATCCATCGGGCCATCCGATGAAGTCATCATGCCACAGGGTCATGTATCGTTCAACGTCACCGTCGTTGTAATACCGCCAGTATGCTTCCTCCATACTCCATACCTCTCGCTGCTCCGGCGACAAATTCTGAGCACCGAGCGTCTTTAAGACATCGGGGTTGTTTGCAACAGCCGGGGGCGGGGGGGCAACAGCCTGTTTGGGAACAGCAGGAGGGTTGGAGACGGGCGTGGCAACCGCCGGCTCAGTTGCATTGCCTATACGCTGTAAAACATACATCACGATGCCCTCGCTCGATCCGGCGAAACGGGCGTCGCGCTTGATCACCGCAACCAGCTCGGAGTTCTCAGTGTACATGAGAGTTCTCCCGCCAGCTTCGAGTGTCTTTTTCTTTGCCTTTTCCAGTTCCTCGGCAAGGGCGGCGTCATAATCGTTGCCCGCTCTCACTATCACGTCGAAGCGCGATATGATCTCGTAGTCGTTCAGAAGGCGCGTCATCGCTTCGCGGTCGAAGTCGTTGCCGTCTATGACATCTACCTCTGTTGGGACCAGAATCGGTGCATGATATCCAGCACCTAGCGGAACGATGTTGCTGCAGCTCGACAGAATGACGCTGGCAAGCACTGGAATGCCGAAAGCAAAGGACTTACGTACCACTGGAGATCTCCTTCGTAAGAGCGTCGGGTACTCGGTTCTCATGAAGAGGTACACAGGCTCGCTGCGCGAGTTTCATTGCGGCAATCTAAATCTAATGAATTCCACCCACCATCCCTTAGGGAAACAGCCGAGTCACTGTCCATCCATCGGCGGACCGGGTGAAGCGCAGCCGGTCATGGAGACGGTTGAGCCGGCCCTGCCAGAACTCAATAAGACGAGGATCGAGGCGGAAGCCACCCCAGAACGGCGGTAGGGGAATTTCACGACCCGCGAACTCTTGCTCATACTTTCGTACACGTGAGTCGAGTACCGACCGTTCCTCTAAATCAGAACTCTGCTTGGACGCCCATGCCCCGATTTGGCTGCCTCGGCCTCTCGTCCGGAAGTACTCCTCAGATTCCTCGATGGTCAGCTTCGTCACGCTGCCCTCCACCCGCACCTGTCGTTGGAGCGTAGGCCAGTGGAATACGAGAGCAGCAATGGGGTTTTCGGTTAGCTCAACGGCCTTGCGGCTCTCGTAGTTGGTGTAAAAGGTGAAGCCCCTCTGATCTGCCTTCTTGAGCAGCATCATTCTGGCAGAGGGCGATCCATCTTTGGTCGAGGTAGCTACGCTCATTGCGTCGGGGAGAAGGATGTGTGAGCGTTTGGCCTCTCGGAACCAGTCGGAGAAGAGCGCGATCGGATCGCTACCGGCACCGGCTTCCGAGAGCCCGCCTAAGGTGCCGCGACCGAGCGTTAGTAAACCGCGAAGCCTGGAAAGAAGAGACATTGAGGGATCAATATATGCTGGTGGAGAGTCTTTGGCGTGCGGTGACGGCGGAGGCCTTGCCGGCAGACATGATGAGGGGCGCTGCGCGGTCCGCATGAACTGCAGATTCATATAGGAAGCACCTTTTCAAGGTGCATCATGAAGTGCCGAGCCAGCGTTCATTAACGCCGGAACCCTGCCCAAGTGGTACCGGTGCCCGCGATCCTCGATTTCCTGTTCGATCGGTAGGCTTTCCGAACTTTTCAGAACACTTTTATTGCCATTCTGGGCGATTTCCGAAACCGCTCGATCCGCCTGACGTATGTTAGACCGCAGATCTACAGGCCGGTCACACAAGCACCGGGACGGAGCCAATTCCTCGTACTTCGCACGGCTGGTGCTCCCGGGTCATTGGTAGGTCCGGTGCGTCGGATGTTGCTCGGTATGGACGGCAATCTACCGGTTTCCGTGAGGCCCATGACCGAAATCCTGAGGGAGAATACGTTGCAGTGGGCTATCAGCTCGCTCTTTCTCGCGATTCTTGGAGCTGCAGCACTGTTCTTGGCAAGCCTCGGCGTGTACGGGGTGGTCTCCTACTCGGTGGCGCAGCGCAGGCGTGAGATCGGGTTACGCATGGCGCTTGGCGCAACGGACGTGAACATCCGACATGTCTTCCTACGAGAGGCACTCAAACTAGCTGGGCTGGGACTGGGTATAGGGCTCCTGCTGGCACTGGCTGCTGGCAAGGCGATGACCGCCGCGCTGTTCGAGGTGGGTTCGTTCGACCCGGTCACTCTGGGCGGGGTTGTGGTGCTGTTTGGTGGAGTGGTCCTAGCGGCCAGCGTGGTGCCGGCCAGGCGCGCCAGCCGAGTCGACCCGTTGACCGCCTTGCGAAGCGAGTGACGATGGGCCGAGGCTAAGTGGAGCGCCGTGCGAACCACGCACCGCAGCTACTCAACTTCAATAAGCTCCACCTCTGTCGCCTCGTGACGGCCACGGAGGATTCGTGGCCGTGATCGGCACGCTTGCGAGCGGTTTCTCTACTACCCTTCGTTTCCTTCCAAGATGTCGTCGATCCGAACCATGACGTCTTGCAGGTGGGCCCGCGTCACCCGATCGCCGATGCGACTTGCTGCCCGTTCCACGTCGTCGTGGAGATCGGCGAGCTGAGCTCGCACGAGTGGCCGGATGTCCGACCGGCTCATTCTAGGAGCGGGACCCCGGAATTGACTGGAAGTGGGTTGTTCGGTCATGAGGTATGCCATCCGATCGAGATACGCACGCTGGAGAGCGCGTCGGTAGGTGTCGATCGTGGCAACCGACGACAGGTTCCCCCATACCGCCGACCGAGTGTCGTCCAGAAACTCCAACAATGGGTATGGATCGTCGTCGGTGGTCTCGAGTTCGGCCAGGCTGCCCATACGCCGTGGATCCAGCAGACGATCGAGGATCCCCGCTTGGCGAGCTGCGACACGTTCGAAGCCGCCCTGCGACGGACCCACTCGCTCCAGGATCTCCGGCTGGTTGAGCCAAGTCGGGGCTTCGAAAACCTCCCGTGCGAGCCAAGCCATGGCATCCTTCTGCCGCTGTCGCGGAAGCCCGTCGTACACGGCGCCCGCCTGGTCTGCCGTCTTGAGATTCACGTTAACTCCGCCTACTACCGTTACGATGTGCCCCACGTAGCGCTGCCACTGTCTCAGAGCCTCGCCGTACAACTCGGCCAAGTCGGTATAGTCCTCGCCCGGTTTGGTCGTCCACTCCACGAGCTTCGGGATGATGCGTCGCAAGTTGTTCATGCCGTAGGTGTCGGCTAGCACCGGGTCGTCTCCCATGTCCTCCGTTTGAGCCCGTGGGTCCGACACGCGCAAGCCACGTTGAGGGAGGTACCGGTACATCGGATCGTCGGCGCGTTCCACGATCCAGCGATCCAATGTCGCTAGTTCGTCGTTGGGATCATTGGCCTCGGGGAGGATACGGTATCCCCAGTTTACCGCGTAGTGATCGTACGGTCCGATGTGGCGCAGGAAGTCCGTCGGTTGCAGGCCGTCGCCTGGCTGCGCAATGTAATTTTGTCGCGCGTAATCCATGATGGTGGGCGCCACCCCCATGCGTCGCGAGAACGACGGTGAACGCAACGAGTCAACCGGGTAGGATGAGCTGGCGATCATGTTGTGTGGTAGCCCGATGGCGTGACCGATTTCATGTGTGATGACTTGCTCCATGGCCTCAGACATCAATGCGTCGGAGATGGGGAGCTGCCGGGCATCGGGGTTGGCCGCGCCGGTTTGGACCATCATCCAATTGCGGTACGACCGCATGTGGTTGTGGTACCAGATGATGTCGGACTCGATGATCTCACCCGTACGTGGGTCCGACGTACTGGGACCCTGAGCGTTCCGGGTGAGACTGGCTGCCCAGCGCACCACAGAGTAGCGGACGTCCTCGGGATCCCAATCGGGGTCTTCCTCCTGGGTGGGCGGGTCGAGGGCGATGATAGCGTTGCTAAAGCCTGCCGTCTCGAAGGCTGCTTGCCAATTCTCCACCCCCTGCTTCACCGCGTCGCGCCACCGTTCGGGGGTCGCCGGGTCGATGTAGTAAACGATTGGCTTCACCGGATCTACCAACTCGCCCTTGATATACGCGGCCAAGTCGCTGGGCTCCAGTCGCCAGCGTCGGATAAATGTCTCGGTTGCCGCCTTCTGTTCGTCCAACCCGAAGTTCACCCGCTCCACAGTGAAGAAACCCACTCGGGCATCGGCGTGCCTCGGCCTCATCGGCTCGGCGGGCAGCAGCACCATCGACTGGTGCATCTCCATCGAGATCGTGCCGGTCTGGGCGCCTGCGGGCGGAGCGCCGGCTTCATACGTGAGTGTATGCCTCACGTTCACGTTCAGCGGGAAGCTACGCATGTATTGGATGAAGCTCCTGGACTTGTCGAGGCGCCGGACCTGGTAGGTGCGACGTTGGGCCGCCCGCAAGCCGGACAGGGACGGCGTGTCGCCGGAGAAGAAGTCGGTGACCTCAACGACCGATCCGTCGTCAGCGTCGGTGCGGGCTTCGATGTCAAAGGCGACCAAAATAGGGGCGAAGTTGTTGCTAACCACCGACTGGTAGATGGGCAGGGACGTGTCGGCGGTCGATCCCGTTTCGTATCGACGGAGGAGTACCCGGTCGTCCACACGCTCCCACCTTACCAATTGCCGGCCACGCGCCACGCCGGCGGGAAAGAAACCGCCCAGGCCCGTGGGGACACCGGCAATGCGACTGATGAGGAGCATGTCCCTCCCGAGGAGGGAGTCGGGGATTTCAAAGAAATAGTCGTCCTCCACCTTGTGGACGGAGAACAGGCCCTCGTCGGATATTGCTTCCGAGGTGACCACGTCGGAATAAGCCTTGGGACCCTCGTCCTTCTTCTGCGGTCGGTCGCGCTCACCCTGGCGGTCGACGGCAGGCGAAGGCGATTGCGTTGTCTCTGCTGATCCGCTGGCGCACCCGCCCACCGCTGCCATTAGTACCGTGATCCACGCGAAGGTCCAACGCATCTGTCCACTCATTCCGGTGTGCTCCCCTGGATATTGGTGATCTGCTGTGCGGCCGAAAGGCGCCGCGAGGCCAGCGCCAACAACAATAGCTTACGTGCGACCTCGGCGCATTCGTTCGAACCGCGGTTCGCAGGCTCCATGTAACTCCAGAGGTGTGATCTCGGACCGCTCCACTAGGCTGGCACTGCTTCTACCACACTTACGACGGACCCTGTGGGCACCACCTGGCTCAGGCGGAAGCCTGCTTTGCCGAGCAGCGAAGCGTATTCCGCCTCGGTGCGTTCTTGGCCACCAGGTAATACCAGCATGACCATGTCCTGCACCTTGCCCTGATGCGGCGTGTCGCCCGTCGGCAGCACAGTCTCGACGATCAATAGGCGACCGTCTGGCTTGATGACTCTGCGGCAGTGGCCCAGGATGGTCAGACACTGCTCCTCGTTCCAGTCGTGGATGATGTGTGACAACAGGTAGGCGTCGCCCCCAGCCGGTACAGTCTCGAAGAAATCGCCCGGCTCGATAGTCACGCGCGCCTCCACGCCGCGTGCCTTGAGCAAGGCTGGTGCGTCGCCCACCACATGCGGCCGATCGAAGAGCACGCCGCGCGGTCCGGCGTGACTGGAAAGGATCGCTGCCAGCATATTGCCCGTCGCGCCGCCAACGTCCACCACGACATCGAACCCGGAGAAGTCGTACGCCTCGGCTACTGCCGGCGGCTCAGCACCGTGGAAGCCGACCATTGCCTCACTGAAATAGGAAGCTTCCTTGGGATGCTGAGCCAGGTATTCGAACAAGGGCATCCCACAGGCCTTCTCAAAGCCCGTGTTGCCCGTTTCCAGAGAATACAAGATCTCCTCCCAGCTATGCCAAAATGCCTGGCCGCAAAACGCCAGGAGCGTTGCTCGTGCTGAGCCGGGCGCACCGGTTCTGAGCGCCTCGCCCAACGGCGTCAGTGCGAAGCGCTGCGCATCTCGCTCGGTGAGGATGCCGAGGCCGGCCAGTGTACGCATCAGGCGATGCAGCGACGGCGCGTGCATCCGCATCGCGCCGGCCAACTCTGCAGCGCTCCTGGGCTCGGTCGCCAGTTCATCGGCTAGGCCCAGTTTGGCCGCAGCGTAGACTATGCTTGAGACCCAAGAGGCTGTGCCCATCTGTATCAATTGGGCGTGCGGCGGCATCGCTGGGGGGGCGGGCTGCTGGTCATCACTCATGTGCTTCTCCTGCGTCTCCAGATTGGCTAACCGATGTTACGCGGGCAAAATCCTCCCAGCGAACCAAGCTCCGCCGTCACTCAACGTCAATAGCTCCACTTCTCTCGCCGAACCGGCAGGCGATTGAGTACCTGGCTATAGAATTGCCACTTGGGCATGAAGCGGTCCATCAGCGCAATGAAATGGGCGTTGTGGGTCGGCTCCAGCAAGTGAACCAGTTCGTGCACAACGATGTATTCGAGGCACTCGGCCGGCTTCTTGGCCAGTTCGGTGTTGAGGCGAATGGTGCGCGCCTTGTGGTTGCAGCTGCCCCACTTGGTCTTCATCCGCCGCACGAAGAACCGCTCCACCCCTACTCCTACTAGCGGCTGCCATCTGGCGAGTAGAGGGGGCACAGCCTGCTTGATCTGCCCGCGAAACCAGTCCTCCATGAGAGCCTGGCGCTTGCGCTCATCTGTTCCCGGGCGCACCCGTAGCAGTATGCGGCTGTGCGTCAGCTCGATCGATGGTGGCTCATCGCTCTCGGAGACCGTAAGCAAATAGCGCTTGCCCCACACGTAGTGGCTTTCCCGGTCCACGTATTCGCGACGCGTCTCGCGCTCCTGTTCCCGCAGCTTGGTCTGCTGTCGTTTGATCCAATCCAACTTGGAAACAGCGAAGACCCGGATGGTGTCAATGTTCATGCGCTCCGGGGCCGAGATGCGCACGCGACCGGTTGGGGGATAGACACTGAGATGGACATTCTTGATGTCCTTGAGCACCACGTCCACCACGATGTCGCCCAGCTTGAGTTCCTGAACCATCAGTATTCCCTCTGCGCCTTGACGATGAGGAAGATGCGCTCCACCTCGGCCTCATCCTGCAGAAGCTTATACAAGGCCCGCTTGATCACTTGTTCACGGGCTTGAACTCCGCGCCATCCATCCGGCCGCACATGCTTCACGGTTTCGTCAATCTTGAGCGCCAGATCCAACGCCGGGTCGGGCTCGGAGACCCGACCGGCGTCCCTCTTCAGGTTGTTGTACAGTGCCCGGCGCGCCGGACTGTTCTTCAACGGCTCGGGCGTATCGTCCGCAAACCCTGCTTCGACCCTCCGCGCCAAGTTCGCGATGCGCTTCAGGTATTCCTCGTACTCAATGGCCTTGGCCTTCCGCGCCGCGATGATCTCGTCCAGCAACTGCGACATCTTCTCATAGTAAGCCGGGTCGTTCAGTTGCTCCTTGATGATCTTGCGCCGCACGTTGTTCTCGATGGTCTCGGCGATCGCGTTTCTGTTGCCTTTCAAGCCACCGAGCTGCGACGTGATGGCCTCAGCGATGCCGGTTTTCACGATCAGCTCCAGCAGGCCCATGTTGTCGAAGGGCGAAATCTTCCTCGGTTCGTCCGCCTCGATGTAGGTGTCGATGAGGTGCCGCATGTCGGCCTCGTAGGCCTTGAGGTCCAAGGTCTCGCCGCTCGCCTTGCGGATGATCTCGCGCAACTTGAGGTAGTGGTCGAGTTGCTGCTCGATGCGTCCGATATCGGCAGCATCATAGCCGGCGGGTTCCAGTTCGTCGGCGATGTTGGCGTAGGCGCGCACCAGGGCGACGGTAGCCTTGTAGAGTGCGGCGCGCTGCGCTTCCCGCTCCTGTAGCTCCGCCGGAATCTCCGTGTTGCCGCAGAAGTAGTGGATGTGCTCCAGCTCGCCTTTCGGCGGCTCAACCGGCTCGCACAGCAGGGCTAAGGCCTCCACCGCGTTATCGAGCCGTTCCTTCCCTTTCTCGAGGCGATCCTGTAGGAGAATCTCCGGATCAGATCCGCCCGCGCTGCGATCGAGTTCCGAGGTGTAGACGGCAATCGCGTTCTCGACCTTCCTGAACAGATCCTTGTAGTCAACGATGTAGCCGAACTCCTTGTCATCGCCGTCCAGTCGGTTGACGCGGCAGATGGCCTGGAACAGGCCGTGGTCCTGCATCGACTTGTCTATGTACAAGTAAGTACATGGTGGCGCGTCGAAGCCGACGAGCAGCTTGTCCACCACGACGAGCAGCTTCATGTTGGCCGGTTCCGCGGTGAACAGCGCCTTGGCCTGTTCCTCGTAGGTCTCGGTCTTGCTCGTGTCGGGCTTGGCTTCGACGTCCTCCAGCAGCTCGTTGTATGTGTTGTAGATGAACTGTTTGTCGGTTGCGGTGTTGGCGCCGGTTTCCTCCAGCGTTACGTCCCCCGCCAGAGGATTGTAAGAGGTCACCACCGCGCACTTGCCCTTGAAGGGCGTCTTCTCAAACAAGACGAAGTACTTGCACGCCTCGTAGATGCTTGAGGCCACCAAAATGGCGTTGCCGCGCTCGCTGGAAAGGCGCGGCTTCACGTTGAAGTCGAAGACTACTTCGTTTACTACCCGTTCCATGCGCGAGCGGGAGCTGAGCACCTTCTGCATAGTGCCCCATTGCTGCTTCAGCTCATCCTTCTGCCAATCGTTCAAGCCCTTCGTCTTGGCCTCGAACCAGGCGTCGATCTTGTCCTCGGAGCCGAGGTGCTGATCGATGTCGCGCGCCTGGTACACCAGGTCGAGCACCACCCCGTCCTCGACGCCCTCGCTGAACTTATAGGTGTGGATGTAGCCGCCGAACACCTCCAGGCTCGTTTGCCTGTCCTGCGCCAGCAAAGGTGTGCCGGTGAAGCCGATGAACACCGCGTTGGGCATCATTGCCTTCATCACCCGGTGCAGTCTGCCACTTTGCGTGCGATGACACTCGTCAACGAATACGAACAATTCGCCCACCGTCTGACTGGGGGCCGACTCCAGCTCAGTGATAAACTGGCTGAACTCCTCCTCCGTCTTCTTGGTCCCCTTTAGCCCAAACTTGTGCACCAGCGAACAGAGCATACGTGGCGTCGCCTCGCTGAGCTGGTTCATCAGGTCGCGGCCGCTGCTGGTGCGCTTGATGGCTTCGCCCACCGCGGTGAAGACCCGTTCGATCTGCTTGTCCAGTTCGTCGCGGTCGGTGATGACGGCGACACGCGCGTTGGGGTTGTTCTCCAGGATCCACTTTGCGAGCAGCACCATCACGATGCTCTTGCCGCTGCCTTGCGTGTGCCAGATAATGCCGCCCTTCTTCTCGCGCACATGGTGCTGCGCGGCCTTGACGCCGAAATACTGGTGCACGCGGGGCAGCTTCTTGATGCCGCCGTCGAACAGCACGAAGTCGTGCATCAGTTCGATGAGCCGATCCTTGCGACACATCTTGAGCAGGTACTTGTCCAGCTTGAAGCGGATGTCGTCCGCCTCGTCCTCCTTCCACTTCATGAAATATTTCTCCGGCGTCCCGATGGCGCCGTACTGCAGTCCCTCGGAGTCATTGCCCGCGAAGATCAACTGCACCGTGCTGAAGAACCAGGCGTTGAACTCGGGCTGCTGGTTCGAGAGGTTTTGACGGATGCCGTCACCGATACTCACTCGGCTGTTTTTGAGTTCGATCACCCCGACGGCGATGCCGTTCACATACAGCACGATATCCGGCCGCCGCTCGTGGTTGCCCTTGAGCGTCACCTCTTCGGCGATGGCGAAGTCGTTCTGCTCCGGTTCCCGCCAGTTGATGAGGTGGACGGTTTCGGTGACCTTGCCCGCCTCGATCTTCACCGGCACTCCGTAGTAGAGCAGGTTGTAGACGGCTTGGTTGTTGCCGTAGAGCGTGCGACTGTGCTTGTCCGCCTCGGTGCGCAGCTTGTGGAGTGCCACGCTGATGTGCGCCTGGCTGTAGCCCCGTTTGCTCAAGTGGGCTGCAAGCAGATTCTCCTCGATGTTGCTGTTGTCGTCGCGCTCCTGCCAATCGCCGAGGTACTCGTAGTTCAGTTCGTCGCGGAACAGGGCGATGATGCGGTTCTGCGTGACGCGCTCGGGTTGGCCGATGGGGTTCATGGCAGCACCTCCCAATGACCGCCTCTGGCCGGTCCGACACGCCTGATACATCCCTGCTCGCGCATGGCCTTGAGGTGTTTCTCGATGGCGGTGGTTCCCATCCGCAGGTTCGTTGCTAACTGAGTGATCGTGACCCGCGAATCCTGCATAATGGTCTCCGCGATTTTCCGTCGCTTCGCCAGGGCGGATGCACTCCACTTTTCACCCCACTTTTCACCCCACCTCTCGCCGGAGTCAAGTCCCGCCGGCTGTCGCGGGAAGGGGACTTCTACCCACAGGCCGTCGGGTTCGAGCACCCCCTCGCGCAAGGCGGCCTCGGGGACGGGAAGGGTCTCCATGCGCTGGATGCCCTGGTAGCTGATCCCTGCCTTGAGGTACTTCGTGATCAGGAGTTCGATCGTCTTCTCCACTTGGGAGAAGAGATCGCCGTGGATTTCGTCGTGGTAAAGCAGGTCGGCATTGGTGCGGAAGAAACCGATCTTCACGTAGGCGCCTGTGACGAAGCGCTCGGGGTCGGGATGGAATAGCAGGAGGGCGGCTCGCTTCAGATAGGAGCCCACCAGCAGATGCAGCTTCTCGATGAGTCCGGGCGCAGATTCCCGGAGGATGGTGGCATCCAGTCGCCGGCTTTGTCGCGCCAGCTCTCGGAACGTGTCTATCACCGCGCTGGAAAGATCCTTGACCACTACCTGCGACACCGGAACACCGTCCCAATGACGGCCCAGCTTGCGCAAGAGGAACTTGTCCAGCGCCGCACCCTTGAGTTCCTGCTTGGTGCTGCCGCTGCGGTAGTGGTATTGGCCCTTGTAGCTGATCGGGTAGGGGTAGGGTTCCACCACGATCTCAATGAGATCTTCGCCGTTCTCGTGATGCAGGTTTACATCCACCATGATGCCGAGCAGGTCGCGCACCTTGTTGGGAATCTCCTCCAGCAGCTTCTTGGCATTCGAAAGGCCGACTACCTTGCCCTTGTCATCCTTGCCGATCACCAGCGCACCGCCCTCGGCGTTGGCGAAGCCACAGATCCATTTCAGGCACTCGTCCCGCCAGGCAACCTTCCATTCGATGTGTTGGTGCTCGCTCATATCAGGCGAATTCTCCCCGTCAGCAGTTCCTGCATCATGCCATGCTTGATGCTACGGGCCTTGGCGAGCTTGGCCTCCAGCGCAGCCATCTCCGCGTCCATGTCGGAGAGGACGGTGGCGATGGCCGTTTGTTCGTCTGGCCCAGGACTGTTGATTTCTATCTCTTCGATTGTCCCCGCATTTAGACTCGGAACGCCGGATGCCTCGTTGTGCCGCTTCCAGTCGATCAAACAGAACCGGTAGAAGATGAACTTGGCGTGATTGGGCGCATGAACGACTGAGTAGAATAGCGTGTCCACTGTCCAGAACGGGGTATCCATGTATTGAGGTTGGTCAATCGTTCCCTTTCGACCAATCAGGACAGATGCTTTGTCGTATAGAAAGCGATTTGCCCTACCGATTTCGCCGCCAGTCGCGAGGATTGGGTATGGGCCATCCGTAGCTTCAACGTCGCGTTGACTCTTGCCATGGCAGATAGTCAACATTTGCCCCAACCTCTTCACCTCCCACTCCCCGCTAAACCCCGGCAGACGCTTCTTGCCGGTGAGCAATTCCTGCATGGCGCCTTGTTTGATCTGGCGCTTCTTGACGACGAGTTGCTCCAGGGATTCGATGAGGGCATCCGCATCGCTCAACGCCTCGGCGATGGTTTCTTGTTCGGCTTTGGTGGGCGGGAGCGGGATCTTGAAGTCGCCTATGAGCGCCGTGTTCAGGTTTGGCTGTCCATTACCAGTCGCAACAATATCCCGCAGGTAGCCTGTCTTGGTGTTTATGAAATATGCCAAGTACTGGGGACTGACACGCTTGCTGAGACTAAGCAGTGCGGCGATTCCGTCGTTCGCACAGCACTCAATGCCAAGGACTTTCGCAACACCCAGAGTCGCGCCGCTATTAGCAATGATTAGCGTGCCGGCCGTCAGCGTTCTACTTTGCAAGGAACCTTCTTCGGTCAAACACGTCGCCGTTTCCGATACCACAAGCTGTGATGCCGGGATGTTCGTAAGCGCTGCGACCGTTAGCCAAGGGATGTATGATCCATTGAAATATCTGGGATCGCCGGCAGGCCGCGGTGATCCACCTCTGACCGGAGCGCCAATCTGGCCGGCGGGTTTCACCTCCCAATCCTCCGGAATCACCCCTACCTCCGTCTGCTTGTAGCCGGGCTTCACTTCCATGCGAACCCCATGGTTTCCAGGTGGCGGTTCACTGTGGCCTCCAATTCGGCCACACGGCCGGACAACTGTGTCACCGGAGTCTCGTAGCGCCCGGCCAACTCCTTTACCCGTTGGGTAAGTGCCTGGCTGATACGGTCCATCTCGCCGTGGATGGCGGCGTCGAGCCCAGCGAGCCACTTGTCGTTCACCACCAGCGTCTTGATCTCGGATTCGGTGAGCTTGCGATACTTGGCGTAGACCTGGGCGTCGAGGGCGGCCTCCGCTTCTTTGAGCCGCTTCTTGATGCCGGCCTCTTCGGACTTGCGCTTTAGCCAGGCGCTCAGCACGGGGGCCTCGTCTTTTGCTTCCTTGTCACCCTTGATCTCTTTCAGTCGCGCAGCGACTGAGGCCTTGTTCACTTTGTCGAGTTCGGCGAACGCCCCGTCCTCGCCGCCGTGTTCTTCCTCCAGCTCGTTGAGTGCTGCGCTGACACTTTCCAGCTCGACGGCGAGTTGGTCGACGGCCGCCTGCTCCTTGGCGAAGTAGCGGGCGACGATGAGAGCTTTCGGGATGAGGTCGCAGGTCCAGCCCTTGTCCTTCTCCTTGCCCTTCTTGTCCTTCACGAGGATGCGGGTGGTCTCGGCCTTCCAGCCGTCGGCGGCGATCAGGTAGCAGTCATCCTGCATTGTCGTTGCCCAGTAGTCCATCAGGTGCTGATAGACATCGTAGGGGTCGATGAGCGGCTTGTCGGCGTAGTGCGCAAGCGCGTCCTCGGAGATTCCAGCGATGAGTTCCTTGGGATGGAAGCCGGTCTTCAGAGCCTTCAGCATCTTGGCACTTTTCCCACGCCACGTAGCGAAATGGGCGTTCATGTCGGCGATGAAGGCAGCGAACTCTGGGTGCTCGTAGATCGCGGACTTGATGGCCGACTGCTCCATGGCGAGATCGAAGTAACCGGCGCGCCGTTTCTTAAACAAAGCGCGCCGGAGCTGTGGACAGATGTTCCAGTAGCGTTCGAGCGCATCGACATCTGCGACGGGGATGCCGCCCTGCAAGTGGCCCGCGATGTCCTGCACGTCTTCTGGCGTCTGGCTGTCGATGTAGCGCGGCAGGTTGAGGTTGAACTCGTTCTGCTCGATCTCTTCGACGCTCACCATCCGCGCGTACTTGGGGACGTCGAGCCGCTTGTTGAAGATGTCCACGATCTTGTGGATGTCCATGCTGCGCAGACGGTTCTTGGGGCCGTCCTTCATGAAGCCCTTGCTCGCGTCGATCATGAAGATGCCCTTCCGGGCATGGGCGTCCTGCTTGTCTACGACAACGATGCACGCAGGGATGCCGGTGCCGTAGAACAGGTTGGCGGGCAGGCCGATGATGCCTTTGATGTAGCCTTTGCGCACGAGGGCGCGGCGGATGTCGGCCTCGGCGTTGCCCCGGAACAGCACGCCGTGTGGCAGGATGCACGCGCCCTTGCCGGTGCTCTTGAGCGAGCGGACGATGTGCAGCAGGTAGGCGTAGTCGCCCTGCTTGGTGGGTGGCACACCGAACGGTTCGAAGCGCTCGAACCGGTCGTTCAGCGGATCGAGGCCGGTGCTCCAGCGCTTGTCGCTGAACGGCGGATTGGCGACCACGTAGTCGAAGGTCTTCAAGGTGTCGCCGTCCTTGAAGAAGGGATTGGAGAGGGTGTTTCCCTGCGCAACGACCGCAGTGGCGTTGTTGTGCAGGATCATGTTCATGTGTGCGAGGCCGCTGGTGGCGGCGTCCTTTTCTTGCCCGTTGAGCGTGACGTCCGTGCGCGCCTCGTCAGCCACCTTCAGGAGCAGCGAACCGGAGCCGCAGGTGGGATCGTAGACGGTGGTGGAGTTGCTCGTCTTCGCGGTGCGGATGCCCAAGATCTGCGCCATGATGCGGCTGACCTCGGCGGGAGTGTAGAACTGGCCCTTGCTCTTGCCACTCTCCGTGGCGAAGTGCCGCATCAGGTACTCGTAGGCGTCGCCCAGGATGTCGTCGCCGTCGGCGCGGTTCTTTGAGAAGTCCAGCGCCGGGTTCTCGAAGATGGCAATGAGGTTGGTGAGCCGGTCCACCTTCTCCTTGCCGCTGCCGAGCTTGGTGGCGTCGTTGAAGTCCGGCATGTCGGAGAGATTGTTGGCCTTGGCCAGCGGCCCGATGATTTTCTTGTTGATGTCGTCGCCGATGTCGCTCTTGCCCTTCAAGGCGACCATGTCTTTGAAGCTCGCGCCGGGCGGGATCGTGATCGGCGCATAGCGCTGCCCGGCGTACTTGTCGCTCACGTACTTGATGAACAGCAGCACGAGGACGTAGTCCTTGTACTGGCTGGCATCCATGCCGCCGCGGAGTTCGTCGCAGCTTTGCCAGAGGGAGCTATAGAGTTCGGATTTTTTCAGGGCCATACGTTAGTTGCTCCAAGGACGAAAACGCTGCCGGGCAACCTGGGCACCTCTATGCTCTGGTGCAATCGGTAAGCCATCTCTGCAAGGGGCGCAGATCAACGGCGATGCCGTATTGAATAACCTTGTGGAAGTGATCGCGCACAATGACTCCGTCTTTTGCTGTCTCCTCGGCTGAATGCAGCAAGGTCATGCTCTCTAGATTCTCGCTCACGACGGCGAGAACAACGTGGGGCTCGTGCGCGTAGAACAAAGGTCCACCGCTGAGGCCCGCTGGAGCCGTAATGCTCAGTTCGACTGCGTCGTATGAGTAGCCCAGATGGCTCTCATGGCGTAAGCCTCGTTGAAAATGGCCACGGAACACGCGGGGCACAGGTTGCCTGGCGTGCGGCCCGAAGACGTCCTCGGGAAACCCGTACGCCCAGAAATCCAGGCCCAAGCCGGGTGTGCCGATCGAGCGGGCGAAGGGAGTCAGGCCGTTGAAAGGAGAAGCTAGGGACAAGACGGCAAGGTCAGCTGTGGGGTGGTGCTGAACCTCGTTAACCCGGACAAGACTTGCTCCGGTTCGGGCGGTTTGGCAGACGCTCAGCTCGTCGGCAGTGAATCCGTCAAGGCAATGGGCGGCCGTTACGAAGAACCGGGGCGAGCCGAACGCGAAGCATGTCCCCAGAAAATCGCGATCGCGATGTGGCTTCCGGGGAGAGCGGCCAATGTCGTAGTGGAGGACCTCCGCCACCGCAGCCAACGGGTTCAATGTTGGCCCCTTGGATCAAGCCCAGATCGAATGGTCATAGTGGTCCGTGTGAGCGCCCCACACGGTCCTTGGAGGATAGGCCCTGCTCAGCGGAGGTTCCGCGCCGCTTTCATAGAACAAGTATCACGCCCGCCGCGAAACGGGTTCGCGATCTCCCCGGGCCCGGCAACGGAATATCATGTAACAGTCTTTCCATCGACAATTTCAACCGTCTCAAGGCGTTGCAACATACGGTCGTTCGAGCCGATTGGTAATACCAATTGCAGGTTCCCTCAAGATTTCGATGCGTCGGAGCCGGCGGCCGCCGCCGCTCGACAACGAACCGAAAAACGGGAAGTAAGAAAACCAGTGTCGTCTAGTTATAGCCGCTTGACACCGGAGGCCTTATAGGTGCTAGGGCGCAGCCCGGCCCAACCATGTGTCAGGGTGTCGGTGCCCATGAATGACGCCAACAACACTGATCGTCGAGGGGAAAACCTTGTAGTAGACGCCGTACGGGAATCGCCGCAAGAGCACGCGACGAAGATGACCCCGAATGACCGGGTGGCCCTGCGGAGCCTCTTCGATCAGCCGCATGGCGTCGTCTATTGCCTCAAGGAACCGCTCGGCGGCTGACGGCGATCGCACCAGATACCACTCGAATGCAGCTGTAATCTCGGCCCGTGCCGTCTTGCGAACACGGAGCCGCCGCAACTACCGGAGCTTCCTACGGAGGTCGTCCCGAATCTGCGGCCACGTGTCGCCCGCGTCAGGTGCGCCGTCAGCCTCAGCCTCCCGGCGGTCCAGCTCGGCTGCCAACGCCGGTGTTATCGGGGCGGCCAGTGCGGGATCGAGACTGTCCCAGAGCTTGCCGATGAGCTCGATGCGCTCCTCGGCCGTCAAGTCGTCGACGGGAACGGTGCGTGCCATACAGACAGTCTATCCGTCTCGGCGGTGCAGTGCAACCGAACGAGTTGAAGGGTATTCCAGAACTGGCGCATCCCAACAAACAAGTTTGCAGGACGCGAGCCGCGTGGCGGTGAGCGGTCAAGTACAGCGCATTGCTCGGCTCTTCTTACGACGCCCACTTCATCCGCAGTTTGCGGTGATGAGCTGCACAGTCCCGAAGGTAAAGATTGATCAAGCTTACGATCCCACGCGAGCCGTAGCGCAACGATACGTACATTGTACGTATAACCAATGCATGTGTCGAGGTGATTGCTGAAGCCGAGCGGTTCGGCAATTTGCCCGATACTCATGTGGGACGATTTCCCACTCCCTTGTGTAGCCGGCCGGCTGGGCACCAATCTTCTGTGGCCCTATCGGAGGAACCATTGGATGCCGCATGACGAGTTGTTTCTTGAACGGATGACCTCGCCGGACATTGCCGCGGCACTCGCGGCCGGCAAGACTACCATCATCGTTCCGGCCGGCGCGGTGGAGCAACACGGTCCGCACCTGCCGCTCCTGGTGGACGCCGAGTACGGCACCAGGCTCGGCATGGAGGTGGCGCAGCGACTGGGGAATGCCTTGGTGGCTCCCACAATCCGTATCTGATGCTCCGAGCACCACATGGCGTTTCCCGGTACGATCTCTTTGAAGCCGGAGACGTTCAGGGCGGTGCTACGCGACTACTGTGTGAGCCTCTCGCGGCACGGCTTCCGCAAGATCTGTATCCTGCCGTCACACGGCGGCAACTTCCGGCAGAGTATTTCAGAAACTAGTGGTCTGTAACCAAAGTTTCGTCGGCTGCGCAGCATGGCTGAGCAGCATCATAGCTTATGTGATGTGGATACACGTATAATCCGTATTGCCAGGCGGTTGGGTTGGGGATTGTAAGGTTCGCTTTCGCCCGTATAATTGGAACCCTAGCGAAGCGACGCGTCCAAAGTAGTAAAATGCGAACGAGTCGAAGCAAGCCCGAGGCCGTTGTCTCGGGCTTTCTTCGTGTGGCCAGTTCCGGCGAGAGCCCGGCCTTGCCAGGTTCGCTCAGGATCCGCTATCGTTCCTTCAGAGGCGATGGAGTTCGCCTAAAGCGCGACCGCTGACTCCGGTCGCTGATGACTCCTCCCACCGGCACCGGGCCGGCGGGGGGCGTTTTGCTGAAATGGAGGAGGCATGTTGCTAATCTACGTGGCGCTGGGTGGGGCCGTCGGAGCCGTCTCGCGGTATGGCCTGAGTGGCCTGGTGCAGGAGCGGGCCGGCAGCGGATTCCCCTGGGGCACGCTGGCGGTCAACGTAGTGGGATCATTGCTGTTGGGGCTCATGGTCAAGCTTTTTCAGAGTTCCACGGCGACGCCGGAGGTTCGGGCCGCGGTCACTATCGGTCTGTTAGGAGCCTTTACGACGTTTAGTACGTTTACCTACGAGACGGTAGCGCTGCTCGAGCACGGAGAGTGGTCGGCAGCGGGGGCCTATACGCTGGGCAGCGTGCTACTGGGCCTAATGGCGGCGTTCGCCGGACTGGGTTTGGGGTCCTATATCATTCAGGCGAGGGGGTGAACCGTGCCGCATCGATTTAAGGGCGAACGCACGTTGATGAGAATCTTCATTCCCGAGAAGGACCGGGTTAAGAAGGGCCCGCGCGCTGGAAAGCTGCTCTACGAGGCACTGCTCGACGTGTTTAGAGAGTCCGGCATGGCCGGCGCCACTGTGCTGCGTGGCATAGCCGGATTCGGGGCCGATGCCAAGGTCCATACCGACAAGATCCTCCGGCTTTCGCTGGACATGCCGGTCGTGATCGAGGTAGTAGAGACGGAGGAGAAGATCCAGGAGATACTGCCGGAACTGGATCAAATGATCGGAGGTGGGTTAATCACGCTAGAGCGCGCCCGAGTGATTCTCTACCGTCCCGAGAACGTTGCGGAGACAGACCGGTGGCGGCATAGAATCGAGGGATTGGAAGCGGAAGATTGAGCGCGACCAACAGCGAAATCCGATCATCTAGGTTAAGAAAGGATAGGAATGAGTCAGGATATTGAAGCCATTCAGGAACAGATAACTCGCGAGAGCGTCTTCGTCGCCAAGCTGACCGACGAAGTCTCGCGGGTCATAGTCGGACAGAAATACATGGTCGACCGGTTGCTGATCGGGTTGTTGGCGAACGGTCACGTGCTGATGGAGGGCGTTCCGGGTCTCGCAAAAACGCTGACAGTGCGAACCCTGTCGCGCGCCATCAAAACGAAGTTCCAGCGCATCCAGTTCACGCCGGATCTGCTTCCGGCAGATTTGATCGGCACTCTGGTATACGACCAACGGAACGGTGACTTCACGACCAAGAAGGGACCGATATTCTCCAACATCATTCTTGCTGACGAGATCAACCGGTCTCCGGCCAAGGTCCAGTCGGCGCTGCTCGAGGCGATGCAGGAGAGGACGGTCACTATTGGCGAAAACAGTTTCGAGCTGGACGATCCCTTCTTGGTACTGGCCACGCAGAACCCGATCGAACAGGAGGGCACGTACCCGCTTCCTGAAGCCCAGGTCGATCGCTTCATGCTGAAACTCTCGGTCGGCTATCCTAATAAGGAAGAGGAACTGGAGATCATGCGTCGCATGGCGGTCGGGGCGGAGCCCGAGGTCTCTGCCGTGGTAAGTCCGGACGAGATCATCCGGGCACGCAAGACGGTCGAGACGATTTACATGGACTCCAAGGTCGAGCGCTACATTGTCGATATCGTTTTCGCCACGCGCGAACCGAAATCGTACGGTCTCGATGACTTGGCAGACCTGATCGCATATGGTGCCTCGCCAAGAGCATCCATTTGTCTTGCCAAAACGGCGCGTGCCCACGCGTTCTTGAAGCGTCGTGGTTACGTAACGCCGGAGGACGTGCGTGCCGTGGGCATGGATGTACTGCGCCACCGGGTCATCGTCACCTACGAGGCGGAGGCCGAAGAGGTGACCTCGGAGGATGTCGTTACCAGGGTGCTCAATCGGATCGAGGTACCCTAGAGGTGCGGCCGGTATGATTCCCAAGGAGATCCTCAGGAAGGTCAGGCGCGTCGAGATCTCCACCCGAGGCTTGGTGAACGATGTTTTCTCCGGCCAGTACCACTCGGTGTTCAAGGGCCGCGGGATGGATTTTGCCGAGGTTCGGGAATACCAGTTCGGCGACGACATCCGCACCATCGATTGGAATGTCACCGCCCGTGTCGGATCCCCGTACATCAAGATCTATGAGGAGGAGCGCGAACTCACGGTAATGCTGGTGGTGGACGTGAGCGCGTCCGGAGATTTCGGCTCTGTCGAGCGCATGAAGGGCGAGATCGCCGTGGAGATCTGCGCATTACTAGCGTTCTCGGCGATCAAGAACAACGATAAAGTGGGACTCATCATATTCAGCGACCGCATCGAGAAGTTCGTGCCGCCACGAAAAGGCAGGAGCCATGTTCTACGGGTGCTCCGTGAACTGCTCTACTTCGAACCCGAAGGACGTGGCACGGACGTGGGGATGGCGCTCGAGTACCTGTCCCGCGTAGTGCGGCGGCGTGCAGTTGTGTTCGTCGTATCCGATTTCATGGCCCATGACTATCGTCGTCCGTTGAGCGTTGCTGGGCGCCGTCACGATTTGGTTGCGATCCACATATTCGATCGCCGCGAATGTGAGATCCCCCCGGTGGGTATCATAGAGCTGGAGGACGCCGAGACTGGTGAGCGCCTGTTGGCGGACACCTCGGCGTCGTGGTTCGGAGATGCCTTCGCGTCCGAGATCAGTCAACTCGAAGAAGACCGGCGCAAGATGTTTCGCAAGATGAACGTGGACTTCGTCGAAGTTCGTACCGATCAGTCGTACTTCGAGCCGTTGGTGCGGTTCTTTGCGAACCGATCTCGGAGAGTTAGGTGACTTTCTTTGTTCTGCTGTCTCTAGTCGGCGCCTTGCAGGCTTCCGACATGGTCGTAAGCGCAGCGGCAGCGCCCGACAGCATCACGGTTGGAGACAGGGTAGTGCTCACCATCGCGGTCGAACACGCTACGAGCGAATCATTCGAGTGGCCAAACGTGCCCGACAAATTGGGATCGTTCGAGGTTGTGAGTTTTCGGCCACTCGAGCCGGTGGTCGTCGAGGGGCGTGTGCGGTCCCGGGCGCAGTATGAACTTACGGTCTTCGAGTTAGGCGAGTTGGAGATCCCATCTATGGAACTCGCGATCACGGCGGCTGACTCGCGGGAGACAAATGTCGTCGAGACCGATCCCATAAAGGTGATCGTGTACAGTGTAGGTGTTGCCGATTCCGCGGACATCAAGGACATAAAGCCACCCGTGGGGATTTCCCGTGATTGGTGGTTACTGGCGCCGTGGATTCTGGGTGCATTGGCTCTGGCGGCGCTGCTGTTCTGGCTCGTCCGACGCATGAGGCACGGTGATGCCGAGGCATCTGTGAAACCGCACTTGCTACCTCACGAAATCGCCTATGCCGCGTTGGATGCGCTCGAGTCCTCGAGATTGCTCGATCGCGGTGACATCAAGAGATACTTCACCGAGGCATCCGAAATCGTGCGCGTGTACTTGGACGGTCGCTTCGGAATAGTGGCAATGGAAATGACCTCGCGTGACATTTTGCGAGAACTCGAATCGCTGCGACTGAGCCGGCGCGAAGTGGAATCTCTGGAGGATTTTCTTCGCACAGCCGACTTGGTCAAGTTTGCGAAGCATCGTCCTGGGGTAGATTCGTGCAAGGCACTCATCCCGACCGCTCGCAAGTTTGTAGGCGAGACAATGGAAGTGGGGAAGACGGAAGCGGAGGAGAAAGAGCCTGAGATGGTAGGAGCCGGCGGCCGTGTATAGATTTGCCGACCCGTACTATCTCCTGCTGGCGCTGATCGTGCCGGTCATGGGTATCTGGTACTGGAAGAGGACCTCTCGCAGGGGAGCGGCAGTGCGCTACTCCAATGTGGAGTTGGTGAAGCGTGCCGGTCGCGGTGGAGCAGCGCGTTATAGACACGCATTGTTTGCCTTGCGATCGTTGGCCATTGCCGCGCTCATTGTTGCGTTTGCCAGGCCCCAGTCCGGCGTCTCGGGCCAGGATATTCTGACTGAAGGGATTGACATCGTTTTGGTCATGGACGTTTCCAGTTCCATGCTGGCCGAAGACCTGCAGCCCAACCGTTTGGGTGCGGCCAAGCACGTGGGAGCAAGCTTTGTGGAAGGCCGGCGCAATGACCGAATTGGTCTTGTGATTTTCGGCGGGGAGGCCTTTACTCAAGCTCCACTCACGCTCGACTACAACGTCATCTTCAATGTCATGGCCGATCTCCAAGTGGGGATGGTGGAAGACGGCACCGCGATCGGGATGGGACTAGCTACCGCGGTCAAGCGATTGAGTGACAGCGAGGCGAAGTCCAAGGTGGTCATCCTCGTAACGGACGGGCGAAACAACCGAGGTGAAATAGACCCGGTGACTGCAGCACAAATGGCGCAGGCGTTGGGCATCAAGGTTTACACGATCGGTGCGGGAACCAGAGGAGAGGCTCCGTTCCCTGTGGCGGATCCGGTGACGGGGAGGCGCTACGTGAGGATGCGCGTGGATATCGACGAGGGACCTCTCAAGGAGGTCGCCGAGTTGACCGGGGGGCAATATTTCCGCGCAACAGACAGCGAGAGTCTCGAAAGAATCTATGAGGCAATCGATAGTCTCGAGACGACGGAACTCAAGGTGCGGAATTACACTCAATACAGTGAATTATTCCCGCTTCCCTTGGGATTAGGACTCCTGTTGGTACTCTCAGAAATAGCGCTCGGCAACACTAAGCTGCGCAAGATTCCGTAAGCCATGTTTCGATTCGGATCGAGTAACGTTCTTTTTGCCTACGCCCTGGTGCCGCTACTTGCGGTCTTTCTGTGGTATGCCTTCCTGCTTAGGAGAAAGGCGTTGGAGCGGTTTGGCACTCCGGCATTGATGGTGAAACTGAGCAGATCCGTCAGCGATAGAGGTCGGTATTGGAAAGCCGTGCTGGTCGTAGCCGCCGTGTTTTTTCTGGTTACCGGTCTAGCTCGTCCTCAGTTTGGTACGCGGGTGGAGACCGTCAGCGGAGAAGGCCAGGATATCATTGTCGCTCTGGATGTATCTAAGTCGATGCTGGCCGAGGATGTTGCACCAAACCGACTGGAAAAGGCAAAGCATGCCGTGAGTTCGATGATCGATCGGCTGGATGGAGATCGAATTGGACTCGTCGCGTTCGCCGGCGAGGCGTTCGTACAGAGCCCGCTCACACTGGACTACAGTGCTGCGAAGATGTTCTTGAACTCGATGGAGCCAAACCTGATCCCGGTGCAAGGCACTGATTTGGGGGCCGCGCTGGAGGCATCGCTGGAAGCGTTTGTGGGTGACGAGCGCCAGCACCAAGTCATGATAGTCATAACCGACGGTGAGGATCACTCCGGCGATGTGGGCAGGCCGTTGGAACGCGCGGTCGACGAGGGAGTGATCATCTATACGGTGGGAATTGGATCGTCCGAGGGTGTGCCCATACCCGATGTTGATTCGCTTGGTGTGCGCCGGGGGTTCAAGAAGGACGAAAACGGGGAAGTGATTCTGTCCCGTCTCGACGAGTCTGTCCTGCAAGATATCGCGAGCAGAACCGGCGGCAGGTACTACAGGGCTACCTCGGGCGAGAGCGAATTGGACGAGATGACCGACGAGATCGCCGAAATGGACAAAACCGAACTCAGCTCGCGCCGGTTTACCCGGTTCAATGAACAATACCAGGTTTTTGTTGGACTTGCTCTGATCTTGCTGACCGCGGAGTTCTTGGTCCCAGAGCGCCGCCGTACGGAGGGAGCATGGAAGGGGAGGTTCCAATGAGAATGTTGCTGCGTGGCCTGACCTATGGAGCTGTTTGCGTGTTGTTGCCTTCGGGTCTGATCGCACAGGCGGGCCGAGTCAAGGTGAAGGAGGGAAATAAACTCTTCACCGAGGAAAAATATGTTGAGGCGCGCGGCAAATATATCGAAGCACTCAAAGAAGTGCCGAACTCACCACTGATTCGGTTTGATGAGGCGAACACTCTATACAAGACCGACGAATTCGACCAAGCCATGGCTGCCTACCAGGAGGCACTCAAGTCGGAGGATGGCGACCTGCAGTCGCAAGCTTGGTATAACGTCGGCAACGTGCACTATAGGAACGAGAAACTCGACGAGAGTATCGAGGCGTACAAGCAGTCCCTGAGGATCGATCCACACGACTACGACGCCAAGCACAACTTGGAACTCGCGTTGCGGAAGCGTGAGGAGCAGAAACAACAGCAGCAAGACAAGAACCAGGACAAGAAACAGAACAAGGATCACAATCAGGACAACAAAGAGCAGCAGAAACCGAAAGATGATGACGACCGGCAACAGCAGAACAAGCCACAAGAGAAACCAAACGATAATAAGGACGATCGACAGAACCAGCAGCAAGACCGCCGGCAGAAACCAAATCAGATGACCCGCGAGCAAGCGGAGAGATTGCTGCAAGCAATCAAGGAAGACCCCAACAAAATAAAACGACGAGTCAAGGCGCAGGGTCGGCCGAAGGTGAAGAAGGACTGGTGATGATCCGGCGTGTCGCGGGAGCGATCGTTATGTTGCTCGCGATTATCCCTGGTAGCCCTGCTGTCGCTCAAACCGTGTCTGTCAGGGCGTTCATCGATCGCTCTCCGGTCGGACTGAACGAGCAATTCAACTTGTCGGTGGAGATCACAGGAGCGGTCAGTCGTTTATCGTCGAATCCGGAGCTGCCCGACATGAATGCCTTCTCGGCGTATCTGGGCAGCAGTTCATCCCAGCAGGTGCAGACTGTAAACGGACGAACTTCAGTTTCCATGACACTGCAGTACCGCTTCCAGGCCACCGCCGTAGGGTCATTCCGGATCGGGCGTGTTTCGGTCGGTGTCGCGGGGAGAACCTACCGGACAGAACCCATCGATTTGGAGATTAGCCGGACTGCGACCGCTGGGCCCGGGCGGGGCAACCGTGGAGTTGCGCGGAACGACGCTGCCGATGTGATCTCCGCAGACGATCTCTTTCTCAAGACGACGATCGACAAGCAAAAGGTCTATCAAAATGAGCCGGTGGTGGTGGAGTACAAGATCTACACAACGGTTCCGGTTACGTCATATATACTATCACGACCTCCGGCAACCACGGGGTTCTGGGCGGAAGATTTCCCGCTCGCCAGCTCGCCGGAGACTCACACCGAGGTCCTAAACGGCAAGCGGTACACTGTAGCTACGCTCAAGAAAACGGCCCTTTTCCCGACCGGTGCGGGGAAGCGGACGGTTTCAGCCATGACCCTGTCGACCGAAGTGCGTGTCGGTAGAACCTCGCGAGATCCGTTTGACAATTTTTTTAGAAGCCCGCTGCTCGATCGGACAGTGACCAAGCTCATAACCTCAAAGCCGCTGACTGTAACGGTTGAACCTTTGCCAGCCGAAGGTAAGCCGGTCGATTTCAGTGGCTTGGTTGGAAGCCTCGCGGTTGCGGCATCGATCGACAAACGGAAAGCCGAAACCAACGAGGCGATCACCTTGAGGGTCGAACTCAGCGGGAGCGGGAACATGCGCATGGTGCCGGAGCCGAAGATTGGCTTTCCGCCGGACGTGGAAACCTACCCTCCGAGAATAGATGAGAAGATCGACCGTGAGGGCAGTCGCATTACGGGCACCAAGAGCTACGAATTCGTGATGATTCCACGGGCTCCCGGCAGCATCACGATCCCTCCCATTACGTACGCCTATTTCGATCGATCGTCCAGGTCGTATAAGTCGGTTGCAACCAGACCCATCGTTGTCGACGTAACCGGTGATGCGGTCACGGCACCGAGAGTTGCTGGACGGGTCCGCGGAGAAATCTTGCCGCTACGCGAAGATATCCGGTTCATACAGACCGGTCCGCCGGCACTGCGTCCCGCCGGACGTTCGCTCTTCGACGGGGCGTTGTTCTGGATCGTCTTGACGGTGCCGTTGATGTTCGTCGGCGGGGCAATGGCTGGTCGCCGTCATCTGGACCGGTTGCAAGGCGATGTAGCCTACGCCCGACATCGCAGAGCCAGTAGAGTGGCGAGGAAACGCATGGCTGCCGCACGCGCTCTAGCCGATCATGGTACGCAAAAGGAGTTCTACGCAGAGGCGGGCAGGGCACTGCTCGGGTTTCTCGGAGACAAGCTCAATATCGCTGAGGCGGGGTTCTTGAAAGATGAGGTGCGCAATCGATTGCAGCGAAACGGCGTATCTGATCAGGTAGCAGATGCCTACTTCGAGTGCATCGAGTTGTGTGACCTCAAACGGTTTTCGCCGTCCGCTGCGGCTCCGGCCGAGATGCTGGAATTCTTAGGTCGCGCAGAGAATGCCATGTCGGATTTAGACCGGGCGATAGCCAAATGAGTTTCCGTGTGTTGGTCGCTGTCGCGGGGTTTTGCTGCCTAGTTCATGTCGGTAGTGCTGTGGCTCAGCTGGAGCAGAACCGTTCGCTGTTCCGGCAGGCCAACCAACAATATCAGGAGTCCAGTTTCGAGGCAGCACTCGAAACCTACCAGAAGATTCTGGATTCCGGTCATGAGAGCGGAGCCCTCTTTTACAATATCGGCAACACCCATTTCAAGCTGGGTGAACTTGGCCGTGCGATTCTCAACTACGAGCGAGCGCAGAGACTGATGCCGCGCAACCAAGATGTGAAGGCAAACTTGGCGCTCTCCAGGTCGCTGGCTACGGACGCGATCACTCCGCTTCCAACTTTTTGGCCGTTCCAAGTGCTGAAATGGTGGGTGCACCTGCTGCCAATCTTTTGGCTCGTGCTCATAGTCGGGGTGAGCTATCTGGTGGCAGCGGCGGCTTTCATTGTCAGAATCTTGACACAGGGACCGAGGGTTCGGTTGTGGGCCACCAGAAGTGCTGTCGGTGCTATGGTGACCGTAGTGGTTTTCGGTGTCAATCTCGCCGTGACCGAGTTGGGCATCGGGGTCCACGAGGAAGGCATCATCCTGGTTCGGTCGGTGCCTGTGCACAGTGCGCCAAGCGACGATACCTCGCTGGAGTTGTTTACAATCCACGAAGGCACCAAAGTGAGGATCGAGCAGCAGGCTGAAGATTGGTTGGAAATAGTCCTAGAGGATGGCAAGGTAGGATGGGTGGGGACCGAAGTCATCGGAATTATTTAGCTGCTCGAAAGCCCAAGGCGAAGAGCCATTGGACTAGAATCCACATGGTGCTCAATACTAGCCCGAGTCCGGCAAGCACCATCACCGCAGGAAAAATTGCCAAGAGGGTCGAAAAATCTCTTGAGGATGCTCCGACGTATCGCGTCCAGCCGACTGCAGCTCCGCGCACGAGGTACGAGGCCAGGAACACAGCCAAGAACGTGTTTATGAACGGGATCGCCGTTTTGACACCGCGCCCAATGTCCACTCCCGTTCTTGGCGGAACAACGTACCACAGAGCGTAGGAAATTGCGGCCCACAATATCATCGAGTCTATGCCTATCATACTGCCCATCGAATGGGCAACCACCACATGAGTCCCGTGGATCAGAGCGTTCAGCGGGGGGACGGAAATCAACAGAGCGACGATCAGCAATGCGAACGTCCATACGGTGGCCGAATGGATAAACGAAACGGTGGTGCGATGTTCGGGAGGTGCTTCCCGCTGTCGACGCATGGCCAGAAGATCGAGGAACACTTTGGCGAGAATGACTACCTCCAGCATGCTTACCAGGAAACTAACCCAATGTATTACAGGAGTTTGTGGTAGGTGAAATGTGTGGTGGCCATAGTTGGTGAACGTGTTGAGGGCACCAACGCAGAATAGTGCAAACGCCGTGCGCGAATGTGAGTAGCTGTCATCTCCGTGCAGCTTGCCCGAGACGTACATCAGAGAGCCATATATTATCTGGTTGAATGCGCCCACGAGTGTTCCGTTGGATTTCCACTGAATCGCGAGATCGCGGGTCGGTCTGTCGCTGAAGAAATCCAGAAGGTACAAGTGTCCTTCAGTGAAACTGATGACAAACAACACGATGCCAACAGCCCACATGTAGATGTAGACGGGGCGTCCCTTGAGACCGCCGTTGAGGTGAGCGAAGTAATTCCAGGCGAAGAGTACCCAGCCGGCCAATATTGCAACAGAAAACAGTGGATGGAATTGCAGGTACTCTCTACCGGCGAAGTGTCCACTCAATAGAGACACCAGGATTCCGATACCAGCCAGCGACCAGAGCGACAGTTGCCACACAAACCGTCGCCGGGTCGCGAGGGGAAGCGGTTCATAGCTGGAATAGAGATAGTAGTAGACGATCGAAACGCCCCCGAGGAAGACCCATGCGAAGGCGTAGGTCTCGTGCACGGCTCTGAAGTGCTGCAACGTCAAGCCAATCGATCGTAACGCCGGCTCTAATCCGGTGTAGGTGAGTGCTGCGGCAAGACCGCTAAGAATTGCAATGGAGCAGGCGCCGATAGCCAATATCATGAGCCAAGCGAGGAGCCGGCGCTGACTCTCAGATTCGCTCATTTGTACTCGAACCAAGGGACCCGAGTCCAAGAGAACTCCTCTCGGTCGGTCAGTCGATTGTTGAGGACCACAAATTCAGCCCGGTGCGCGGAGAACCAATTTAGGTATGCGCTGAGATCTTCGATTTCGTCATCGCCTAGGGCGAATGGCGGCATGTTTCCGCGTCCGCGATCGAGCACGCCGTGCAACGCTTCGCTCGAGCGGTCTACCGTGCGCCTCGAAAGATCGGGTGCCCCGCTCAGCCCCACCGCAAGAGGTACATGGCAAACAGCACATGCCTTGCCGTGCCAGATCTCCTGGCCCGCCTGGGTTTCCGGATCTAGCTCCCCTCCTGTTTGAGCGGTCCACTCCTGCTGCAGTAGGCGATACTGTTCGATCGGACTCATCGGGCGGCGTGCTACGAGTGGTTGCGGTTGGGAGCGCCCGGTACGGTTGACAGCTCTTAGAAACGCCGCAACTGCACTTTGGTCGGCGGGTGAAAAATTGAAGGCCGGCATTTTGCGAGAGCCCGAAGTTAGTATCCGGCTCAGCTGTTGATCTGGAGTTTGGTCGGTAACGCGATTCGTAAGATCCGGGCCAAGAAATCCTCCGAACCCGTAAATTTGGTGACATGCCTGGCAGTTGTTCTCGCGCCAGATGCTGAGGCCCGTCCGTTCCAGTTCGGAGAGCGGCTCATTCGAGTTGTGTCGAGGGAAATCGAGGTAAGCTATGATAGAGAGTAGTAAATATGAGGCCACCAACAAACCGAGGACGGCCTCGCGACTAGCTTGGCCGTGGCTGAGTTGGCGGTATCGTTCCTTCACCCACAAGTCTCCGGTTAGAAGCAGTGTAGAAACTATCCGCGTCACACGCCTCTAGCTAGTGGGGTTTCAACGCCGAGCCTGTACTAATGTAGCTGCGTGGTTGCGAATGGAGGTTACCTAGCGGATCTCGAACGTCAGAGTGGCCCACTTGGACTCGTAGTCTATCGCCGGGTCTGCAGACGGCACCATGTTGATGAACTTGACGTACCACTTTCCCGGTGAATCAACAACGAACGAAACCACCCCATCTGAGTTGGTTCTAGCGCCGCGCCATTCGAAGAGCTCTGCATCGTGCTCTCCTCCAGCTATCACGAACTGATTGACCACAGGACTTCCGTCAACGAGACAACGGAATCGCAGTCTAGAGCCCACTTGAGCTAGATAGGGACTGTCCACAGGAGCTATCTCGGCGGGATATCCCAGCTCGATACTGTAACCGGAGGTCCGTCTATTCCCTACCTGTAGCACGGCCTTGACGTGCTTGGAATATCGCTCGCGCACGGCCTTGTCGAGTTCTCCGTTGCGTCTGCGAGCCTCCAGCACATCGGGGATTCCGTCGTGCTCCAGGTACTCGTTGAATGCCTCGGCCTCCAAACTGAAATCCGTAGATTGTGTCGAGATGCCCAGTACGTACGTGGCTGACCTCTCCGTCTCGATTGTCAGATAGGTCGTATCACCTTCCGCATCCCAACTGACTATCGGGACGAGAGCGCGCCCGTCATCGGACATCAGGGTCACGTCTCGGAGCCTGTCCCTCGTGATAGAATTATTGCTCAGGTTGAACGTGCCGTTCAGCACCGGGATTCGTATCGAGGTATAGGGTCTCACGAAGTAACTGTCGAGTTTGATGAAGAGATCGTGAGCATACAGCAGCGACGCCCCGAGAAGAAGCATGACCAGCGTTGTGACAGTGCGAGATTTCATCCAACCTCCAGCGCGCCGTTTTTTAGACCCTACTCCAAAGATACGCGGAATTCCTGTCGGTTCTAGTCTCTGGTGTCCGGAGAGAGCGGTCTGTAGCTTCTAGACATGTCCAAACAGCGGCGTTTAGCCCGTGGCGTGGCCGACGCGAATCTCCCTGCCGTTCTCCGCTGGCCGGTGGCACACGCGATCGTATTGGTTCTTTTCGTCCTCGGCTCATCCGTCGGGTGGCTGGCGATTCGCCGTTTTCAGTCCGTCCCGCACAATGTGGAACGCACCCTACGCGAGCAGAACTCGACCCTCACAATCCACAACCAATTGCATGAGCTGGATGGCTTGGCACGTAACTATGCCGCCACCGGAGATTCGGCGCTGCGCAGCCGCTTTGATGAGCTAGCCGGGCAATTGCAGGAGATCGAGCGGGACGCTGCAACATGGGGCCGGGAGGGTTCGAGCTATGCCGGCGAAATGCTAAAGGTGGCAGCACTCGCAGTCGGATGGCTGGAAACATTTGCCCGTCCCTCCGTGGTGCTTGCGGGTGCGGCTGCTCGAGCGCGCGCCGTCGACACCCTGGCGGCAGGAGATTCTACGTTTGAGTTGATCACTACTCAGCTGGATGAGCTTGGGAAGCTGCAGCAAGCAAATTTTGCGGAGCTGTCCGCCGCGGCTTCGCGATTGAGCGAGTTTGGTCTCCCGTTCCTACTAGGGGCCACCGTCGTGGCGCTTCTATTGGCCTTGGCCGCTGTGACCGTATTAGATAGGGTTACGGAACGAGCTGTTCGACGGCGCACTGAGTTGGCTTTGGTGTTGGATGCTATGCCCTATGGATTTGCAGAAGTGGACCACGACCTTCGGATCCAGCGGATGTCGTGGCGAGCTGCCGAGATGTTCGGCGTAGAGCGCCGCGGACTACAAAATGTTGCGATTACGTCTCTATTCTGCGATGAGGACAGGGAAACCGTAGCAGCACATCTAAGGGGCATGGGTGCTAGGCCATTGGGAAAGCGGGATACGATATTAGGCCGGCCGCCGGACGAGGTCGGGGCGGAGATCGAGGTCAAGGTTGGCCATTCGGACGGAACCTTGAAGACCATAGTCCTGATCGGAACGCCGCTGCCACCTCCGAGCCAGGGAACTGCCGTTGTTCTCAGAGATATCACCGAGACGAGAGCGGCTCAAGAGCAACTGCAGCAACAGGACAAGCTCGCAACAATAGGAACCCTTGCGGCGAGTGTTGCCCACGAACTCAATAATCCGCTGGCCGCGATCGCGACGTTCACCCATACCATAGACACAAAGAAGCTTTCCGAGGAGGATGCCGATGCGGTACAGACGATTGCCGACGAAGCGCGTCGCGCTGGAGGGATCGTTCGCAACCTTCTCGGTTTTTCCCGGCAGACGCAGTCGGAGCGGAATCGCGTTGAACTAGCTCCCATCATCCAACGCGTCATTGAGCTGCGGCGTTACGAACTGAACAGGTCGGGAATCGCAATCGAGGTTGACTGTCCTCAGGATTTGCCGGTCGTCTTTGCCGATGGGCATCAAGTCCAACAGGTGGTTCTCAATTTGGTCGTCAATGCCCACCATGCGATGATTGCCGTTGGAGGCGATAGCCATAGCCTCACCGTGCGTGTGCGGGGTGCGGTTGACGCTGGGGTAATGATTGTCGTGGAGGACACGGGACCAGGGATTCCGCTGGATGTATTGCCGCGTCTATTCGAACCGTTCTTCACGACCAAACCCGAGGGAGTAGGCACTGGTCTTGGACTGTCCGTGAGTCAAGGAATCGTGTCGGAGCACGAGGGCAGGATCTGGGCGGAGAATCGAGAGGAGGGAGGGGCGCGGTTCGTTGTCGAACTTCCCGCCATAGAATCCTCGGATGTCGACGCTGGACCAGAAACCGGCCACCAAATGGTGGACATAGGGTCTCGACGGATTCTGATAGTGGATGACGACGCTGCCAATAGGCGTGCACTGGAGCGGGTTCTCAATCGGTTGGGTCACACCGTGGTAGTGGCAGATGGCGGTGCAAGTGCATTGGAACGCATGCGCGAAACCGAATTCGAAATCGTGATCAGCGATCTCAACATGCCGGGCATGTCCGGCTCGGAGCTTTTTCAGACGGTATCATCAGAGCGGCCGGAGCTTGCCCGACGTTTCCTATTCCTGTCCGGTGATACCGTGAGCCAGGAGGCTCGCTCGTTCTTGGAAGCGGCCGGCCAGCCCGCTCTGCGCAAACCCTATGAGCTAGAGGAACTCCACCAGATGTTGGCGCGAGTCGTGGTGGGTAGCGTACGGGCGCGCGCCAGTAGCGGCTATTGGTCGATCGTTACCTGATATCAACAGCGGTCGTCCCACGCAACCGAGTGTATCTCACGACAGCTCGAGCACACAACGCGGTTGGGCTGTCCCCAAAGGCGCAACCGAGATCCGGTATTCGGGCACACCGCGTAAACCGAACCAAGGTAGCTAGGCGTCCCCCTCGCAGGATTGGGAATGTCTCTCGACAGCTCAACCACACTTAGTCGTTCCGGGCGATGCTGCCTTATGCGCAGTAGCGCTCTAGAAACCTTCAGTTGACTCGGTGCGCCGTCCATGTCCAGGTCGAGTACCACATTCTGTGTGGACGCGCGGTCATCGATCACTCTGTACCATGCGCCTCGACGTAGCCGTTCGGACCTCTGGATTCGAGAGCTGACGCGAGCCCACCCGAGCGTGTTGGCCATGAGAGTTCCTCTGCTTACGGGGAACCAATACTAGCTCTCGAGGTGCCGGAGGTGCCGTGATCTAGCTTACAATCGACCTAGTATCCTACGGCAGCTCCATCGGCATCACGTCGGTCGGCTGCACCTAGTCGCTCGCCGGTATCAGGGTCGATCATGATGCTGTGTGTGATACCCTGTGTTCCCCCGACTCGCACTGAGTGGCCCATTTGTTCCAAAAGCTGCAACTGGTGGTTGGTAATCCCGTGGTTCTCTATTCGTATCTGGTCGGGCAGCCATTGGTGGTGTATGCGCGAGGCGTCGACGGCGTCCTGCACGTCCATCTTGAAGTCGACTATGTTCAATATCACCTGCAACACACTGTTGATGATCGTGCGGCCCCCAGGACTTCCGGTTACTGCGACGAGTTTACCGTCACGTGCCACGATGCTTGGCGTCATGCTCGAAAGCATGCGCTGCTCCGGACGTGCAAGGTTGGGATCCGTTCCGATCAGGCTGCTGGTGGTGGTCAGGCCCGGCTTGCCGTTGAAGTCTCCCATCTCGTTGTTGAGCAGGAATCCGGCTCCAGTGACCGTAATCTTCGATCCGTACCCTTGCTCCAATGTGTATGTGACGGAGACAGCCATGCCGTCAGCGTCCACAACTGAATAGTGAGCGGTTTGAGGGCTCTCGTATGGAAGCTCCACGTCCGAGGGATGGGAGGGAGTGGCCTGCGATTCGCTTATGCCCACTCTCAATTTGTCGGCGTACTGCTTGCTAGTCAGCCGATCTATTGGGACGTCCACGAAGTCAACATCACCTAGCAGCCGGGCGCGGTCTCGGAAGGCTCTCCGCATGGATTCCGCCAGGTGGTGGATGTAGCTGGGGGAGTTATGACCCATGGCTCGTAGATCGTAGCCCTCGAGAATGTTTAGCATTTCCACCAGGGCCACCCCTCCGCTACTGGGGGGTGGCATACTGATGATTTCGTATCCCCGATATGTCCCCTTTATTGGAGTCCGTTCCTTGGCCTCGTATCGTAAGAGGTCCTCTTCCGTGATAATCCCTCCGCCCTTGCGCATTTCCTCTGCCAGAAGGTGTGCTGTCTCACCCTTGTAGAATCCGTCTCTCCCGTTCTGCTGAATGCGTTCGAGCGTTTGCGCGAGGTCGGGCTGACGCAACGTCTCCCCCGGGGTGTACGGCTCTCCATTATTGGAAAAAGACCGCATGCTCGCAGGATACGGCCCAAATCGTGGCAGCTGGAAGCGTAGCGAACGAGCGAGGCCCGGCATGACTGCGAAGCCATCTGCCGCCAGATGGACGGCCGGTTCCAAAAGGTCCTCCCATGACGATTTGCCGTATGTCGAATGCGCCTTGGCAAAACCTGCGACCGTTCCCGGCACGCCAACTGCCAGGTAGCTATTGTGATGTCGACCTGAAGAGTATTCGCCGTTTTCATCGAGGAACATCTGCGGATTCGATTTCAGCGGGGCTTTTTCGCGGAAATCGAACGCTGTGACGCTGCCATCGGGGAATCGAATTACCATAAACCCGCCACCGCCGATGTTCCCGGCCACCGGGTGCGTTACAGCCAAGGCAAAACCAGTCGCGATCGCGGCGTCCACGGCGTTGCCACCCGCCTTCAAAATTTCAATCCCGGCCTTGCTGCTAAGTTCGGTGCCGGATACCACCATGCCGTGGGCAGTGCGAACCGCGCTACCCGCAGAAAAGTGCGCCGCATCTACGGTCTGGGATTGATAGGGAAGCTGTGACGGTTGGAATTTCGGCGCCAACAGCAACCCGGTTATGGGCAATACCGCTCGCGCTAATCGTGTCAGCATTTCTTACCTTTTGGGCGAGTGAGTACCAAGTAGCAAATGTTCTGGCGCGGCGATGGCAGTGTATCTCCCCATCTATTCTAGGGAGGAACCCCGGGAGAGGCTAGTAGGGAACCGCGCAGCCTCTCGGTCTATGGCCCGAGGCCCCGCGTGTCCAAACGATGAAGACACCGTCTTTGCCTCGGTCGCGGGATCCCCTTTGGAACTCCAGCGTTGCCGAGCGGCCGGGCCGCAACTCGACACATTCAATGTTGAACTCGTTGAGGTACTGAGGTAGCGGTGGGTCGATCACTATGCCGTCGACAACAATCAGCGGGTTTTGGATTCCGCGTGCTCTCACCAACGGTAGCAACGCATCCACTCCCCGGTCTTTGTATCCCGAAACAAAGATCGATCGAGTGCTCTTGTCCCGTCTGTTGGCCTTGCTAGCCTTGACGATGCTGTCCAGGCGAGCCTGAATGCTGTCCTTTGGTGGGGGATCTTGAGCGGCAAGGTTTGTGGCGGCTATCATCAAGCCGCACACCACTGCGGCGGCGTTCAGCAATCTTCTGAGAGCGGGTGCTCGCATCTTTGGGCCCTCCGAAATAGGTCGAGGCACAACTATTCAGTACACTGGAGAAAACAACCCAGTGACCTACCTAGTTCCTGGTGCGCTTCAGTCTGTCGGTGTGGGCCTACCGTTCGGTCCCGAAAGGAAGTCGCCGAGGCATGTCGGCCACGACGTAGGCCATGACCGCCATGGTCGCAACACTGAGTGCCATTTCTCGTGGGTCGAGCTTGTCGATCGTGTCGGCATTGGTGTGGTGAAACCAGAAGTAACGTGATCCGTCGACCTGGAGGCCTGCGACGGGCACTCCGGCCCTCCGAAGGGGCCCAATGTCTGCGCCGCCACCACCCCGCGTCACACCGGCCTCAATAGGAGCCAACAGAGTCCCAATCTCCTGGGCCATGGCGAACGCCTCGTCAGTTCCCGAGAACCCCATGCCGGTGGGTTTGAAAACACCTCCGTCCGACTCCATCGCAAAAATGTGGTTTTCCAGCTCCTCGGCATGAGCGTCACGGTACGCCGTCGCGCCCCGCGATCCGTTTTCCTCGTTCGTCCATGCCACGACGCGGATCGTACGGCGGGGGTTGAGCCCGAGCCTCTGTATTAGACGGACTGCTTCCCAAGCTGCTACCACACCGCCTCCATCGTCCATCGCGCCTTGCCCGACGTCCCAGGAATCTATGTGTCCGCCAAGCACCACAATCTCATCCGGAATCTCAGATCCCACAATCTCGGCGATCACGTTCCTCGAAGGTGCATCGGGAAGCGTCTTTGCCTGCATTCTTAGCTGTACTACGATTCGTTCTCCGCGGTCCTGCATCCGCTGCAGCATCGCTGCGTCTTCTGGTGTTATTGCCGCGTGCGGAATTTTCCGAACGTCGTCAGCGTACCGCATAGCACCGGTGTGTGGTGTCTGGATGGAATAGGGCGTGACGGACCGAATCAGGCTGGCAACGGCACCTACCTTGGCCGCCGCCGTCGCACCGTTACTGCGGTACCGAACAGTCTGGCCGTATCCGGTGAAGGGTGCGTTGAAAAGTACGATCTTGCCTTTTGCCTCGTCCGCGCGTCGCTCGAGTTCGTCGAAACTCCCTACTACCAACACCTGTGCGGTGATGCCATCGGGCGGAGTAGCGACGCTCCCACCCAGTCCGAGCATCGGGAGTGCTCGGTGCCTGGGCTCGATGAGCACTGCTGATTCGTTGCCACGAACCCAGTGAGGCACCATTACCTTCTCACTGTGAACGTTTTGTAGCCCGTCGCTGCTCATCTCTGCCAGAATCCAATCGATCGCTCGTTCCAGACTCTCCGATCCGCTCAAGCGAGGTCCAAATCGGTCCACCAGTACGGACAATCGTTCATAGGCCGAGCTGTCCTGCAGGGCTGAATCGATGATTCGATTCGCTGCTTGTCGGTATCGATCGGCTATTTCCGACTGGCCGAACAGGCTCGTTGCAGGTGTCGAAACGTAAAGAGCGCACAGTGCTGCGCTCGGGATCAGGACGCGAGTGAATCGTTTCATGACATCCTTCATAGGTTGATTAGCGTGCGTGAGCAGCTTGCAAATTGGTTTCAAGTCGCGCGACGAGGAAACTAGCGAGATGTGGATGCCGGCGGTATTACCGCCCGATCTCGAACCTGAGAAAGAACGCGTTCCGTGAAGTCGACACGTTCTGAGAGATCCTCCACTTCGGAGCGGAGGGAGTCCAGTTCGTCGAGCAATAGCTCCATGCGCTCGCCCGATAGCTGAGTCTGGGGCTCGATGGGCCCTTCGGCCCAGTTTACGATGCGCTTACCATCGACATCACGAAAGCTACCGGATACCACTAGAATCCAGTCATAAAGAGACCAGATGCCGAGTCCCCCAATAGTGAGCAGTTGGCAAATACCGGTCCCGATCTTTCCCACATAGAACCGGTGCCCTCCGAATGTGCCTGTTAGCGTCGCGAGAGCCAGTGCGACGCCGCGTGATTTGGGCGATACGTCAGAGTCTGTCATCGCAGTCCCTACCAAGAAATTTAGCTGCCAGAAGAATAGGGCTTTTAGGACCCGTCGGAAAGCTCGGCGTTCGTGGGGACCAATCTACCACCGTGCGCGCGAGCGTAGGCGATAAAAAGGAGTAAACTCATCGAGTAATTCCGCACACCTCCTGTGACACGATTGCTGCGAAGGTAAGCGTTATTCACTTTCGTACCGATCTTGGTCCCGCGACCTCGGAAGCTGACCCAATACTTTCGCGATTCTTCGATGTCTCTTCTTATGCCAGGAAGCATCGCCGACACGATTTGAGAAAATTGATTCGGGTCGGCTTGGCGAAGCGCGCTCATCAGCTGTAGCTGTGCGAAAACGTAAGCCGAGTAGCGAGCGTATGGGTCAGGAGCGTTCGCACTCGAGATGTATCCCCAAAAATTGGCCTCGGCTTCGCGTGCCGCCCCCCTTTGATGGGCCTGCTCGTGCCCCAGCATCTTGGGGACGTCGATCGCCGGTATTCCGGCCCGGAGATTGGCTTCGCCCGTAAACGGAAAATAGAAACCGGCAATACCGAGCCACTCGTACCATCGAGTCAACAGGGGTGTTTTAGCCGTTCCATAGTGTCCCGAGAGGAGGGGAAGACCCAGATCGCTTCGCCCGATCACCCAGCCTTGTTCGAGAGACACTCCGAGAGTCCGCCGGTCCATCGGTAGAGTGGTTGGTGTGCCGGCATCCGCGACTCCGTGGATTTCTCTATAGGCAGCGTTGCTGGCCTCAACCAGCTGGCTGGTTAGCGCCACCAGCTCTTCAACGGGTGCATCGCTACCCAAGGTCCAACCCAGGCGGTCCTGCAGGGAAGGCCGCGAGTAGTTGAAGCCCCAGAGCACGTAGAAGAGGGCCAGCAGGGCTCCGGCGTCCTGGGCCAGTCGCAGCAGCGCGGCGGAGGCAGCGTTGGTCCAGTGGCGCTGCCGGCGTCCGACCTGTACCACGGCGACAGAGCCACCCACCAACTGACGCAGGATGACACCCAGCACGAATACCTCGGCCAGCGATATGGAAATGACTCCGGTCAGCAGCGACAACCATCGAGCAACGAGGGGACCCATCCACCTGCCATAGGCCACGTCTGTTAGACCCGGAGTCCAGGCCGCGACGATCGACAGAAAATAGCAAGCAACTCCGGTGGCAAATATCGTGAGCCGCAGGCGGCTGCGGAGCGGTCTATTTTGCGGAAAGTCGGAATGTTGATTCATAGATGTTCGCGATCCGTCTGCTGATACCCGCACGAATTCAACAATGTGCCAGTAGATTGTTGCTAGAACTTTGCGAGGTTTAATATAGGACCCGAGGTCTGACATGTGTGGTCGGTACACACTATTTGCTTCGCCCGAGGAACTGGCGCGGATATTTCGCCTCCCGCTTGAGGAGGTACGGCGGGTGTTTGACGTAGGCCCCCGTTACAATATTGCCCCTACGGACCGGGTGGCAGCAGTTCGGCTGGGAGAAGATTCTCAACGTGAGCCGGTCATGCTGAAGTGGGGGCTCATTCCCCACTGGGCGCGAGAAGCTGGTTTCGGTGCACGCACGATCAACGCGCGAGCCGAAACGGTCGCGAGTAAGCCGGCGTTCAGGGATCCCTTGAGGGAACGTCGCTGTCTCATCCTGTCGAACGGGTTCTACGAGTGGCAGCGGGTGGGTGGCCACAAGCAGCCCTACTACATTCGGATGCGTGACGGATCACCATTCGCGTTTGCCGGACTGTGGGATCGGTGGCAGGGAGAAGGACAGGTCATCAATTCTTGTACGATCATTACGACTCAACCGAACGAAGTAACACGGCCGATCCACGATCGCATGCCCGCAATATTAAACGCTGCGCAGCACGATGCTTGGCTGGATCCGAACACTCGTGACAAGGGGAAACTAGGCGAGTTGCTACATCCGTTCCCACCTGATCAGATGATCGCGCAACCGGTGAGCACTCTGGTCAACAAGCCGGCGAATGACCTGCCCGAGTGCATCGAGCCGATCGACGGTGTCAGTGGTTGATCTCTTGGAGCTTCGCTCATGGATCATTGGCGCACTGACGGTGATTCTGGCACTCGGGATGTCAGGCCACGTCGTGCTGCACAAGCGGGATCCCCGCGCGGCAGCGGGTTGGGTTGGTTTGATCTGGTTCGTGCCAATTGTGGGCTCCCTGCTGTACGTGCTTCTCGGAATCAATCGAATCAAGCGCCGGGCAGCGGCATTGAGACGGCTGGGCCACGACGCCCGCCAGCGCCCGCCTGACACATTTACCGATTGGCATGCCGTTACCGACAAGTTGTCGGAGCAGCGAGGTCACCTGGCCGGACTCGCCAGGATGGTCGGACGTGTTGCTGGGCGACCCCTGGTATCTGGCAACAGGATAGAAGCATTGGTGAATGGCGATGAGGCCTATCCACGGATGCTGGATGCCATCGATGCAGCCGAGCACACCCTGGGATTGAGCACTTACATATTCGATCATGACCGAGCTGGAGAGCGATTTCTCGATGCTCTTGGTCGCGCAGTGACTAGGGGGGTTGAGGTTAGGGTGCTGATCGATGCCTTTGGATCCCGGTATTCGTGGCCCTCAATGGTGCGAGCGCTAAGGCGCAAGCGTGTGACGGTAGCGCGGTTCCTGGAGGCTGTGAAGCCATGGAGAATCCCGTTTCTCAATCTCCGAATTCACCGCAAGATCCTTGTAGTGGACGGACGTGTGGGTTTTACGGGTGGAATGAACATTCGGGCGGGCCACGTTCTGAACGACCTTCCTCGTCGGCCGGTAGAGGATCTCCATTTTCGGGTCGAAGGTCCTGTAGTAGAGCATCTTGCGGAGGCATTTACAGAAGACTGGGCGTTCAGTACCGAGGAAGTTTTGACGGGAGAAAACTGGTTTCCTGAACTCGAGATGGCAGGATCGATTCTGGCCCGAGGGATTGCAGATGGACCAGACGAAGATTTTGACAGACTGCATCTGACTCTGCTGGCTGCCGTTGCAACTGCCCAACGACGCATATGTGTCGTCACTCCCTACTTCCTGCCAGATCGCGAGCTGATAAGCGCACTGAACGTTGCGGCAATGCGTGGCGTTGCTGTCACGATTGTGCTGCCCGCCGTGAGCAACCAGCCGTTGGTGAAGTGGGCGTCCACCGCACACCTCTGGCGCCTCTTGGAACGAGGCTGTCGTGTCTTCGCTTCGCCGGCACCGTTCGATCACACCAAGCTCACGTTAGTGGACGGGGCATGGGTTCTTCTTGGCTCGGCCAACTGGGACGACCGGAGCCTAAGGCTAAATTTCGAGTTCGACTTGGAGTGCTATGACGAAGACCTATCCGAGCGCCTGGGTCGTGTCGTCGAAGCAAAACTGAGCAGTGCGCGCGAAGTCACCAAGGCCGATGTGGACGCACGCAGCCTTCCGGTTCGGCTGCGCGACGGTACGGCGCGCCTATTGAGTCCCTATCTATAAGAGCGGGCTTGCCACGAGTAAGGTTGCTCCTCGTCCATATGTCGCCGGCGCTAACCGCCGGCCTGTTCTCGGCATAAATTCCAGATAGTCAGACAAGATATCTTAAGGAGTCGCGATGGTAGGTAGTAAACCGCGCTACGTTCCGTTGCAGTTTGAGCGCCGCACAGAGAGCGAGATGGTCGCCAGGGCTCGAGAATTTCACGAACTCATGAACCGGAGACGGTCGGTCCGCTTCTTTTCGGCGGATCCGGTACCTCGTGATTGTATTGAGTACGCTGTGCGTGCTGCTGCGACGGCTCCTTCGGGAGCACATCGCCAACCATGGCGCTTCGTAATTGTCGATGACAAAGAGATCAAGCGCTCCATTAGAGAAGCCGCCGAGCGAGAAGAACGCGACAACTACGATCACCGGTTTTCCAAGGAGTGGCTGGAGGCGCTGGCTGCTCTTGGGACCGATTGGCACAAGCCGTTTCTTGAAGAAGCTCCCTATTTAGTGGTTGTCTTTAAGGAATCATACGGCCTCGCCGAGGACGGTACGAAGCGGAACAATTACTATGTAAACGAGAGCGTCGGTATAGCGTGTGGCATCTTTATCAGCGCCTTGCACTCAATGGGTTTAGTGACCTTGACTCACACTCCTAGCCCAATGGGATTTCTCTCGAAGCTGTTGAATCGTCCCCCCAACGAGAAACCGTATATCCTGTTTCCCATAGGGTACCCGTCCGACGATGCGACAGTACCGGACTTGCGGCGCAAGTCACTCGAGGAATTCGTGCAGTGGAACGACGGAACGAGTAAATAGCCACGGTAGATCTGTAGGGAGGGTAGTGCATGCTTGAAAGCATCAAGTCATTCTTCATCAAGAATCTTGATTCCGCAGAGGAGCCAACAGACGAGCTAGCGGCGTCGTCAACAGCACGGCACGGTTCGATCCAAATTGCTGCCTGTGCGCTTCTGTTGGAGTTGGCTCACGCAGATGACGAGTTCACGGCGGACGAACGAGCCCATATCGAGGAGGCGTTGGTACGGCACTTTGATGTGCCACCCGACACAGCCAATGAGCTGATTGCTCTTGCCGAGGAGGAGCGAACACGGGCCGTCGATCTCTATCAGTTTACCCGGCTCATCACGGAACGCTACGATATTGGCCAGAAGATGGTGCTGGCTGAAGTAATGTGGCGGGTGGTGTACGCCGACGGCGAGTTGGCGAAACACGAAAGCTATCTCATGAGAAAGGTCTCCCATCTCCTCGGGCTCAAGCCTGGCTACCTGGCGCAGGCTCGCAAGAAGGCATCGGAGGGAGGGTGACAACCGAAGTCGGCACTCGTCTGCTGCGATATGTGCAGGACGAGCTGCTTTTCGATGAACCAGGGCTTGCTCTACTCGCTGTGAGCGGGGGAGCAGACTCGATCGCCCTACTTGGGTTGATGGTTGCGATCGCCGGTGATCTGGATCTGGATCTCGCAATCGCTCACGTCGATCACGGCATTCTTGGCGGGAGTCGAGATGTGGCGTGCCGGGTCGAGAAACTGGCAAAGCGGTTTTCCCTCAGATGTTACATCGAGACGCTTGCCTTGGGCCCGGGCACAACGGAGACCGTGGCGCGTGTATCCCGCTACGAAGCTCTGCGCGGTGTTCAGAGGCGTGTTGGGGCGAAATACTTGGTCACGGCCCACCACGCGGATGATCAGGTCGAAACCGTTTTATACCGGTTCCTGCGAGGTTCCGGAACGGCTGGCCTGGCGGGGATCGCAAGTAGCAGTGCCGGAGGTTTGAGACGTCCGCTCTTGCCATTTCGGAAATCGGAGCTGGTCTCGTGGATGGAGGCGACCTACCCCGATCCGGAAAGCCGGCCTCCTGTCTTCGACGATCCCAGCAACGTCGATCCGCGTCACGACCGATCCTGGCTGCGCACAGAATTGCTGCCGCTACTCCGTGACCGTTTTGGCCCGGGAACAGACGATCGACTGTTGGACGTGGCCAGGCAGGCGGCCTCCGAGAGGGCCGCATGGTCTCAGATCCTGCGGGTGCTCCCCGAGCTGGAATTAAGTGGCCACACCGGGGTCGTCGAGGTTGCTCGGGCACCGTTTCAACGGTATCATAAAGTGTTATCAGAAGGCATTTTGCGTGCATTGGCACGAGAGGCTGGTTGTGTGGTGGGGCCCAAGTGTGCGACACGCTTGCGGCAATTTCTCGCCAAGAGTTCCAGCGGGCACAGGTTTGAACTCGGGTCGGGCTGGGAGGCCGAAATCGTGTTCTCGCGATTGCGGATTGCACAAGTGGAGCCGCCGCCGAGCGTGCGTTTGTGTGAACCGGTGGTTTGGGGCGCGAAGGAGCGTGGCAGCGCTGCCTGGCGGGAGTGGGAGTTTGAGTGGGTGCCCGAGCCGGCGAAGAGGTTGAGTCGCGGTTCGTTTTGTACGTGGGTTACGCTCGGTGCGGGCGAGATCAGGGTGCAGCGAACAGGCGACAGAATTTTTCCGTTGGGCGGTGTAGGTCGGCGCAGGGTCCGGAGGTTGTTGATGGAGGCCGGTGTACGATCTCGGGACCGGGCTGCGTACCCGATTGTGGTTCGGGGCGGTGAAGTTATCTGGATCCCTGGAGTATGTCGGTCCGAGTTGGATGTACCGAGGGTAGGCGAACCATCTATGAAGCTGGAGGCGCGTGCAGGAGCAAATACTCGAGTTGACGGGCGGTCATGAAGTCGACGTGATCTTTGATGCTGAGACGATCCGGCGACGAGTCGTGGAACTCGGACAGGAGATAGGTGAATACTATGATAATGGAGATCTGCTTCTAGTTGGGCTGCTGAAAGGGAGCTTCATGTTCTTGAGCGACCTTGCGCGAGCTATTCCGCGACCCCATCAGCTGGACTTCCTGGTTGCCGCATCATATGGATCGGCCAAGAAGTCGAGCGGTCACGTAAGGCTCCATTACGATTCGGAGGCAGATGTTGCCGGTAAACGAGTGTTGTTCGTGGAAGATATTGTAGATTCAGGAGCCACGCTGAACCAACTGGTACGGTTATTCGAGACGCGCGACCCGTCGAGTCTAGATGTGTGTGCGCTGTTGCATAAGCGGGTAGCGAAGTCTCTTCAATACGAACCGCGTTTCGTTGGTTTCGATGCGCCGCCCGATTTTCTCGTTGGGTACGGTCTTGATTATGCGGAAGATTTCCGTCACCTGCCGTTCATAGCGGCATTGAAGGATTAGATATGGCAGAGCGATTGCCGCCGAAAAAAGCCGGTTGGGGTATGATGAGCAAGAACTTGTTGTTTTGGTTGCTCGTTGTACTGGTGCCTTTGGTTTTTTACCAAATGCTCGGGCCCAAGCGTGATGAGTCCGTTGAGCTGCCGTATTCGAAATTCCGCCGCGAACTCGACCGAGACAATGTGGCAAACGTCGAGATCACCAGCGGCAAGTATTTGAAGGGCGAACTCAAACAATCCATATCTGATAACGGACGAGAGGTGTTGCGATTCAACACCGTGCTCCCGATCCAGGATTCTGAACTGCTACTCGATCGGATCGAGGAAAAGCAGATAAGGATCACCGCCAAGGAACCCAAGACGTCGTTTGGTCAAATTTTCGTTCAGTTGCTGCCATGGGTCATACTCATAGGTCTGTGGGTCTTTTTCTTCCGGCAGGTCCAGCAAGGTGGGAATCGGGCGTTCTCGTTCGGCAAGTCCAAGGCCAAAATGTTAACAGCGGACACGCCTAAGGTCACCTTCCAAGACGTGGCCGGTGCGGACGAGGCCAAGGTTGAGTTAGAGGAAATAATAGAGTTTCTGAAAGATCCGCAAAAGTTTCAGCGATTGGGCGGCCGATTGCCCAAGGGGGTTCTACTTGTTGGTCCTCCAGGTACTGGCAAGACTCTTTTGGCGCGTGCGGTCGCCGGTGAAGCAGCGCGTCCGTTCTTCTCGATGTCGGGATCGGATTTTGTAGAGATGTTTGTAGGGGTGGGCGCATCCCGAGTGAGAGATCTCTTTGAGCAGGGGAAGGCGCATGCTCCCTGCATCATTTTTATTGATGAGATAGATGCGGTTGGACGGCATCGTGGCGCCGGCCTAGGCGGCGGACATGATGAGCGTGAGCAGACGTTGAACCAGCTCCTAGTCGAGATGGATGGATTCGAGTCGAACGAAGGCGTCATTCTCTTGGCGGCAACCAACAGACCCGATGTCTTGGATCCCGCCCTGCTGAGGCCGGGACGCTTCGACCGTCAGATTGTCGTGGACATGCCGGATGTGCGCGGGCGAGAGATGATACTGAAGGTGCATGTGCGTAAGATCCCGCTCGCCAACCAGGTCAAACTAGACCTGATAGCCAAAGCGACGGCGGGCCTGGCGGGTGCCGACCTCGCAAACATCATCAATGAGGCCGCACTCTTGGCCGCACGGCGCAACAAATCGGCGGTTGAAAACGAGGATCTGGAGGACGCAAAGGATAAGGTCATGCTTGGGGTCGAGCGCAAGAGCATGGTCCTGTCGGACGATGAACGCAAGCTCACCGCATTTCACGAGGCCGGACACGCTATTGTGAGCCTTCGGATACCGATTCTTGATCCGGTGCACAAGGTCAGCATCGTTCCCAGAGGCAGGGCGCTGGGTCTGACCTTCTCCTTGCCCGAGGAAGACAGACACAACTACACGAAGGAATATATCAATGGTCGTCTTGCGATGGCTTACGGTGGTCGCGTAGCGGAAGAGTTGATATTCGGTCTCGAAAAGGTGACAACTGGCGCGGCCCAGGACATTCGGCAGGCCACAGAAATGGCGCGCCAGATGGTAACACAGTTCGGGATGAGCGATGCGGTGGGTCCTGTCGCCGTGGGCGATCAGGAACACCAAATTTTCCTGGGCCGTGAGTTTTCGCAGCGTCGCGAGATATCCGATGGAACGGCCGAGTTGGTTGATAGGGAGGTCAAGCGAATTTTGGAGGAGGGCTACGCTCGAGCCCACAAGATTCTGAAGGGAGATATGGACACGCTCCACCGCATGGCTGAGGTGCTGCTCGAGAGAGAGACAATTGGCCGTGAAGAGGTGGAGCTGGTTGTTGCCGGCAAAGAACTACCGGAGCGGCCGCCAGCCGACTCCGCAGGTGCCTCTGCACCCGCTCCGGCGCCCCCCGAAAAGAAGACATCTTCTTCCGATCCGGGGCCAGTGCTCGGGAGTCCCCCGGCCGAGCCAGCCGGGGCATGACGCATGCCCCGCTGGCAGCGCACACCACCGATATGGTGTGTGATGCGCTGGTACGGCGGGGAATGGAACGTGACCGGGCTGCGGCAGCCATCCAGGCAGTTCCCGTTGATTTTGTTCTCGATCGTCTGCCTGAAATCGGCCAATCGGGTCTGGGCGACAATCCACCGAAGGTCGGCAACTGGGTGATGGCCCGAGGGGTCGTGCCCTTTGACCGACCCCTGATCGTGGGAATTCTGAACATAACTCCCGATTCCTTTAGCGACGGCGGAAGGTACTTGCATCCGTCTGCGGCCATGAGGCACGCTGAGGAGATGATTGAGGCCGGAGCGGATTTGCTCGATATAGGTGCCCAATCAACTCGCCCGGGTCGCCCCGAGGCGGTTTCGGGCGCAGAAGAGTGGCGGCGGTTGAAGCCGGTCGTCGGTGAATTGGCACGCCAATACCCAGACTACCCCATCACGATCGACACAGTTAGGGCGGAGACAGCAGAACGGGCATTGGGTGCTGGAGCCTGGGCGATAAACGATGTATCGGGATTGCGGCTCGATCCCCGGATCGCGACCGTGTGTGCGGAGCATGGTGCCGGTGTCATTCTAATGCATTCTCGCGGATCGTTGCCGGAGTTGGCCACGTACGACCATGCGACCTATGTGGACGTGACCGCGGAGACCGCACAAGAGCTGAACAGATCTGTGGAGTTGGCTTGTGAGCAGGGTGTGAAAAGACACAGTATCGTACTCGATCCCGGGTTCGGCTTTTCGAAGATGCCGGAGCAGAACTACGAGATACTTAGCAGATTGTCTGTCCTCAGCTCGACCGGTTTGCCGCTCATGGTGGGACCGTCACGTAAGCGGTTTCTTGACTTGATGGCGAACGACGAAGCAGTCAGCCGTGACTCCATGACGGCAGCCGTGTGTCTCGTGGCATACGCTCTGGGCGCGATGCTGTTTCGCGTGCATGCAGTACGACTGTTGCGTGATATCCTGGCGATCCATCATGCCGGTAAGTAGAGGATAGATCGTGTCGTTCGAATATTTTGGGTTCTTGTCACCGGGCGTGCGAGACGTCGTGGAAATACTCATCGTCGCGTACGTTATTTACCGATTGCTGATGTTTCTGGCCGGTACCAGAGCGTTCCAGATCCTGGTCGGCTTGATCTCGCTGGTGCTTATCTATTTCGGCGCCGTGCTCCTCAAGCTGGATATGATTGCCACCTTGTTGAGCCTCGTGTTCACTTATGGTGCTTTTGCAGCCGTCGTTGTGTTCCAGCCCGAGCTTCGGCAGGCGCTGGCGCGACTCGGCCGGTCGCGTGCTATTAGGTTTCTGACGAGTACCACGCAGAGAGCCGTTGCTGACGAGATCGCAGAGGCAGTGGGCCGACTTTCGCGTAGCGGGACGGGCGCGATCATCGCTTCTGAGGGCGAGGTATCGCTGAACCCCTATTTGGAGTCTGGATCCGAGATGCAGGCCAATGTGTCTGCGGACCTCCTCGCGACTATCTTCACTCCGTATTCACCTCTTCACGATGGCTCCGTCGTAATTCGAGGAGACCAAATCGTAGCGGCCGGATGTGTTCTTCCCCTTACCCAATTTCCTGTCACGGATCGCCGGTTGGGGACACGACACCGCGCCGCTTTGGGCCTATCGGAGGAGACCGACGCCGTGGTCATCGTTGTTTCAGAAGAAACGGCGAAGATCTCTATTGCTGAAAGAGGACTTCTGCGAAGCGGTGTGACTCCCGATCAGGTTCGCGAGGCACTCGCGGGCCATGACCGGCCCGCCCTTGCGCTGGCGGACGCTCCTAGTGAGGCTTCGCCGGCCTAATCCCAAATTATAGAGAATGAAAACAGCACGGTACGTCGAAAACGACAAGACCTCGGTGCCGCTCGCGCGACGCGTGCCCTCCGCAGTCACCCCCGAGCGCGCACCGCGACTCGAGTACCTGGCGGCGCTGGCGATTTTTGTGCTGGTCCTTGCCGGCTACGTGTGGACCCTAGCGCCCACGGTGACGCTGTGGGATGCCGGGGAGTTCATCGCAACAGCCAAGATCCTGGGTATCCCCCACCCGCCGGGAACACCCCTTTTCACTCTGTTGGCCAATGTCTGGGCGCGAGTCGTAGCGATTGGCGGGTTCGCATACCGAACCAACCTGATGACGGCGACGTTCAGCGCAGCTGGAGCGGCCGTTTTCTTCATTCTTGTGATGAAGACTCTGCGCGGTCGCGCGAACGGGCAACAGCAGGACCGTACGTTTGCTTTGGGGGGAGCAGCCGCGGCGGCAATCATCTCTGCATTTGTCTTTACGGTCTGGCAGAACTCCAACGAAACAGAAGTTTACGTGGTTGCAACATTCAGTATTGCCGTTACGACCTTGCTGGGATGGCTCTGGCGCGAGCATCGCGGCCGACCACGTGCCGCCCAGTTCCTGCTACTCGCCGTATACCTCCAGGCACTTTCACTGGGAAGTCACCTGCTTGGTCTACTAGTTGGGCCGGCGCTCATAGTATTTGTGGCACATGTGCTCAAGACAGAGCCCCAGGAGAACGAGCTAGACCGGAGAGTCGAGTGGTCTCAATGGGCGATGTTGACCGGTGCGTGGGTGCTGATGCTCGGAACTGGGCTCGGCAATTCCAATATCATGCTGTTGGGCGCAATCGCGTTTGCTGCCACAGCGGCATATGCCATCATGCACGGAGGCGTTCGTTTTGCTGCGATGGTCCTGGGTTTGGTTGTACTTGGCGCCACCCTATATGCTTTTCTGTATATTCGCGCGCAGCACGGTCCGTTCATAAACGAAGCGGACCCTTCGACTTGGGAGAACCTAACAGCAGTCATTGGCCGGAAGCAGTATCCACCACGCTCGCCGTTCGATAACCCGATCTTTCCGTCGGGACCGGACAATCCAGGAAGATCGTTGACGCTGGTCTTGCTGCAGATACAAAACTATCTGCAGTATTTTGATTGGCAGTGGGCCAACGGCCTGGGTACGGGTGATCCAGTCTTCGCACGCGGTACACCACTGATCGATACTTCGTTAATGCGCTGGATCCCGGCGCGACTTCCGTTCACGTTGTTCTTTGTCTCTCTCGGTATCTATGGCGCGACCATCTTGAGAGAGCGAGATCGATCGATCTTTTGGCTTCTCATCACTCTGTTCCTTGTCACCGGCCCCGGCCTGATGGGGTACATGAATTTCAAGCCCGGCTATTCACTGGGTTGGAATATCTTCCCCGGCGGTGAGATGCACGAGGTGCGCGAGCGTGATTATTTCTTTACCGTGTCGTTCCAAGTGTGGGGGATGCTCGCCGGAATAGGATTGGCCGGTATGTACCAGGCTCTGAAGCGCAAATTAGCCTCTGGCGGATTGCAAGGCACGCCAGCGGCCGCCTCGGTTTTCCTCATCGCATTACTCCCCTTTGGTCTCAACTTCGATGCTGCGAGCCGAAGGCATGGTCCTGAGGCCGAATTCGGGCGCGACTTCGCTTATGATCTGCTTCAATCCGCCGAGCCGTACGGAATCATTTTCACCAACGGTGACAACGACACCTTTCCATTGTGGTATGTGCAGGAAGTGGAAGAGATCAGACGTGATGTTTCGGTGGTCAACCTATCTCTCGGTAACACCGATTGGTACGTTCGCCAGCTACGTGATAACCCGGTGCGCGGGTTCGATCCCGAGCAGGCTCCGTGGTTTGCCGAGTTGGCCCCGGACAGCATTCCCTCACCTTTGCATTCGATGTCCGATGACGAGATCAATAGTCTGAGCGCGACGCTCTTGAGTAGCCCGCTGCGCTTTGTAGCGGGGCGCGTCGACCAAACTTACGCGGCGAACTCGGCACTCTACGTTAAGGACGTTCTAATCTTGCGATTGATTCAGGAAAATTGGCGCCAAAGGCCGATCTACTTCTCTCTCACGGTAGGAGACAATAACTGGTTGCAATTGGGAGATTACTTTACGCAGGAGGGCCTGCTGCTGAAAATAAACATCCAGAGTTCGCCCGACACTGCTCGCCTCGGCCCGGGAATCACCAGGATCCCGGTCGATATACCTCGAACTGACTTACTGGCGTGGCAGGTCTATCGTTATGCCGATCTCCTCACAGCCGATAGTCTGAGTCTTGATCCGTGGAACCGCAACATAGCAACCAATTTGAGTTTCGTGCTCTACTCGTTGACCAAGGCGTACATGGCCCGAGGAGATGAACAGCGTAGTCTCGAAAACTTCCAAAACGCGTATAAACTTTCCCCGCTTTCTCAGTCTCTAGTGATGCCGTCTGCTCCGAGCGGTTTTCCGGTCCCGGCCTTGGGAGATACGCCGACCAGTAGGTAAGCTGTAGGCGCAGGTCACTGGTTGTAGCAGAATAGTCCTTCCACTAGCTTTCCAGGCTATGAGTTTTGCCGCGTTTCCCGATAATCTCACCCGTGTGCGGGAGGAGATCGAGCGGATCAAGGCTCGGGAGGGTACGGCCGGTAAGGTGCGGATCGTCGCCGTGACAAAGGGTCAGCCAGTAGAGGCTATTCTGGCGGCGCAGTCTGCGGGCCTGCTCGACGTAGGTGAAAACCGGGTGCAAGAGGCGATCGGCAAGATGGATTCCGTTGGCGAATCAGGGGTGTGCTGGCATATGATCGGGCATCTGCAGACGAACAAGGCGAAGCAGGTACCGGGAAATTTTGGGCTGGTACATTCAGTCGACTCGCTCCGGCTAGCAGAGGCACTGCAAAAAGCCGTCGATCGAAGTGGGGAAGTAGAAGTGTTGGACGTCTTGTTGCAAGTGAACGTAGCGCGGGAGCCGCAGAAGGCCGGCTGTGAGCCCGATGTGGTAGATGAAATTGCGTCCGTCGTATCGGAGCTATCCGCATTGCGACTCAGGGGTCTAATGACGATGGCTCCGTTTGTCGACGACGAGCGGACTCAAAGGAAGGTTTTTGCGGCACTGCGCGCGCTGAGGGAGAACTTGGCATCGTCGGGAATTGATGCACCAGAATTGTCGATGGGAATGTCGCATGACTACAAGTCAGCCATTGCTGAAGGAGCAACCATGCTGCGACTAGGTACGGTTCTCTTCGGAGAGCGATCGTGAGCGAGGATGGATTCCGCCTCACTCCAATCGATGTGCGGTCCCAGGAGTTTCGTAAGGCCGCCATTGGATACAACACCGCGGAAGTCGAAGATTTTCGAGAGCGCGTGGCCGAGGAAATGGAGCGGCTGATCAGAAATCGCGCTGTCTTGGAGGAGCGACTGCAGAATGCTCGCGAACAGTTGAAATCACTGCGAGAGCGAGAGAAGGCCATCAACGATGCCGTGATGATGGCTCAGGAGCTGAGGGCAGGAGCGCAAGAGAGTGCTCAACGAGAGGCCGAACTGATTACGCGTGAAGCCAGAATCGCGGCTGATAAGATCGTTGATGAAGCCCGAGAGGCGGAGGCTGGAGTACTTCATAGTACCGCGGAAGCACAGCGTCAGTTCACGGCGTATATCAGTGCGTTTCGGAGACTACTCGACAGGCACCTCGCGGAGATAGATGCTCTGGCGCAGCACGAGCAGGATGGATCTCCACCGGAATAGTAACTATGACACTCCATGCGCAGTCAGCGATCCAAAGGGCAGTCGACGTAGTGCGAGAGTCGTGCACAGATGAGCCCGAGGTCGCGGTAATTCTGGGGACCGGCCTGGGCGGCCTGGCCGAAGAGATCGACATCGCAGCTGAGATCTCATACGGGGACATACCCGGGTTTCCGCTTTCTACGGTCGAGACCCATACAGGGAGGCTGTTACTTGGAAAGCTAGGCGGTAGGTCTGTTGTCGCAATGCAAGGGCGCTTTCATCGCTACGAAGGCTACTCGATGGCGCAGATAACGTTTCCGGTTCGGGTGATGCGGTCGTTGGGGGCGTCGTCGTTGCTCGTGTCAAATGCATGTGGTGGAATGCACCCTCTCTGGTCTCCCGGTGACCTCGTGTTGATCTCCGACCACATCAATCTGTTGGGCGATAACCCACTCGTCGGGTCCAACGACGACAGTTTGGGGCCTCGATTCCCGGACATGTCAGAGCCGTACGATGCCGATTTGCGGGAGTTGGCGCGGTCCGCGGCACGCGAGATGCAAATTACCCTGAGGGAGGGAGTCTACGTAGCGGTCCCGGGGCCCAATCTGGAGACCGCCGCGGAGTACCGCTTCCTACGCATGATAGGGGCTGACATCGTGGGCATGTCGACCGTGCCGGAGGTGATCGTCGCGGTCCACGGCGGAATGAAAGTACTTGGCATTTCGATCATCACCGATGCCTGCTTGCCCGATGCCCTCGAGCCCGCTGACATACAGAAGATCATCGCAACCGCGCAGAAAGCCGAACCTAGCTTGACCAGTTTGGTAACGCGTGTTCTGCAGCATATGAACTGATGGGATACAAACCACTCGCGTCGAAAAATCTGAGCGAGCTGGAGCGTCAGCTGCTCGACCAATGGCGGGGCGAAAGGCTGTTCCACCGAAGCCTGGAAGCGACGGCAAGTGGCAAGCCGTTTGTATTCTACGAAGGTCCGCCCACCGCAAATGGTAAGCCGGGTATTCACCATGTGTTCGCACGCACGATCAAAGATCTCATATGTCGCTATCACACGATGCTGGGAGAGTCGGTAACACGAATCGCCGGCTGGGACACGCATGGTCTCCCGGTGGAAATAGAGGTGGAAAAACAACTAGAGATCAGTGGCAAGGCGGGTATCGAGTCATTTGGCGTGGCCAAATTCAATGAGCTGTGTAGGAAAAACGTTTTCCAGTACAAATCCGATTGGGAATCCCTCTCGGAACGGATTGGATATTGGCTGGACTACGACCGGCCGTATGTCACATACACCAATGACTATGTGGAAAGCGTGTGGTGGTCGCTCAAGCAGCTGGCAGATAAGGATCTCCTTTACGAGGGCCAGAAGGTTCTCCCTTACTGCCCCCGTTGCGGTACTGTGCTTTCAAGTCATGAACTCGCCTTGGGATACGACACCCATCGTAGCCCTTCGATATACGTGCTGTTTCGTCTAGCCGAGCAAGGTGACTCGAGTCGGTTCTTGTTGGTGTGGACTACCACTCCGTGGACGTTACCGTCGAATGTGGCCGTTGCGGTCAATCCGAGCTTCCAATATGTAGTACTAGATATAGATGGGCGCAGTGTGATTGTTGAGAAGTCGATTGCTGAGTCACTGACCGTTCCGGGAGTGGGAAAGGGAGAGCCGCTTGCGCGGTTTGCAACGGTTGCGGAGTTGTCTGGTTCTGAGTTGGTGGGCCTGCGCTACCATCAATTGATGGACGCGGTTGCCGTTGATGGCGAAGAAGACGCTTTCCGGGTCGTGGCCGCCGATTTCGTGACCCGTGAAGAAGGCACCGGTCTGGTGCACATCGCGCCGGCGTTCGGAGTCGATGACTATGCCGTCGTAGGGCGAGAACGGATGGCGTTCGTTAATCCCGTCGACGAAAGTGGGCGATTCAAAGGTACGTCTTTCGACTCGATCAATGGAAAGACGGTCTTTGAGGCAAACCCAACTATTGCGGCACACCTCGAGGCTTCCGGCAAGGTGTTTGGTAAGTACCAGCCTAAGGGTTACGAACATACCTATCCCTTCTGCTGGCGATGTGACTCTCCGCTAATCTATTACGCGAGGAAATCTTGGTTCGTCCGAACAACGGCCTTCAAGGATCGAATGATCCAGTCGAACGAAGAGGTATCCTGGTACCCTCCGGAAGTCGGCACCGGTCGGTTCGGCGAATGGTTGGAGAACAATGTGGACTGGGCCCTGTCCCGCGATCGTTTTTGGGGCACTCCCTTGCCAGTGTGGATCTGCGACCGCGACGATGGTCACCGCACTTTTGTCGGTTCCTACGAGCAACTTGCGAAATTGAAGGGCGATCCTCTCCCGGACGATTTCGATCCGCACAAACCGTATATCGATTCGTTCACCTTCGATTGTGGCGAGTGCAGTGGAACCATGCACCGCGTATCGGCCGTGATCGATGCTTGGTTCGATTCCGGATCAATGCCATATGCTCAGTGGCATTATCCGTTTGAAGGCAGCGAAGAGTTCAAGCGCCATTTTCCGGCAGATTTTATCTGTGAAGGTCTGGATCAGACGAGAGGATGGTTCTATTCACTTCTCGCGATCGCGTCTGGGGTGTTTGAGCAGCCAGCGTACAGCAATGTGATAGTCAATGGGCTCGTGCTGGATCCAGACGGGCGCAAGATGTCGAAGCGGCTGGGAAATGTTGTCGATCCTTTCGAGGCGGTCGAGAACTTTGGGGCTGACGCCGTGCGGCTCTATCTGATTGCGGCGAGTCAGGTGTGGTTGCCGAAGCGATTCGATGCCAAGGAGATTCCCGAACTGTCGCTTGGATTCTTGAACCAGCTGAAGAACACTTACGGGTTTTTTGCGCTTTACGCCGAGCAATGGGATCCGTGCGACTCTGATCCCTGGCAAGAACGGCCGTTGGTCGATAAATGGCTTCTCAGCCGGCTGGATCGATTGGTGACTGCAGTGCGTACTGCTTGGTCTGGCTACGACGTAACGAGCGGAGTCAGGGCAATCATGGAATTTTGCGACGCCGATCTATCTAATTGGTACGTCCGGGTAAATCGCTCACGGTTCTGGGCCCCGGACACGAGCGCGGACACAGCGGCTCTGGCGACCTTGCATGAGGCTCTGGGTACGGTGAGTCGGCTACTGGCTCCGGCCGCCCCGTTCTTGAGTGACGCGATTCACAGGCAGCTGCAAGGCGATTCGGTTCATCTAGCGGAGTTCCCCGAGAGCGGCGGAAGGGATTCCGCAAGGCTTGACCTAGCAATGAATGCAGTCCGCAAGCTGGCATCGCTCGCGAGGCGCGCCCGAGAAGACGGCGGTTTCAGAGTCAGGCAACCGCTGGCATGTATGAAGGTGGCCGTACCCGCGGCAGCGAGGGGAAGCGAATTCGACGGCTTGCTCGATATTTTGGTAGCGGAGGTTAATGTACGGCGGATCGTTGTAGTGGAGTCGGACGAAGACTTGGTGAAACTGAGAGCGAAACCGAACTTCCGAACTCTGGGTAAGGTATATGGTAAGGATACGCCGTTGGCAGCCAACGCCGCGAGAACCCTTGATTCCGGCCAGCTCCGGGGTCTGGAGCGGGGTGAGATGCAAGAGGTGGAGGTGAACGGTCGGACGTTCGAGTACAGGGCGGAGGACGTGATCGTGGAGCGCGATGTGGTCACCGACTGGCTAGTGCAGAGCGATGGACCGTATGTGGCCGCGCTAGATCCTGAGGTGTCGCCCGCACTTGAGCGGGAGGGCCTAGCCCGTGAAATGGTGAATCGAATCCAAAGGCTGCGCAAACAGGCGGGTTATGATTACGATACACGTATTGCCGTCGGCGTGGCCGGGTCAGACGGCATCTTGGCAGCCACCGGAGATTTTCGCACCTTTATTGCCCGCGAGACCCTGGCGAGGTGTGTGGAGATAGATTCCGAGCTGTTCGAGCCGGACATAACTGAGTCGGTCAAAATCGATGAACTGGTGGCCGTCATATCGCTGAGACGATATTCAGAGGAAAATGACAATTCTAAAGCAAACAAGGACCACGGTAATTAAGCATGAATAAGAAGCAGTTGGCTCATCTCGAGAAGCGACTCCTCGAAGAACGTGAGAGGGTGACGAAGGAGCTTGGCTATTACGATGAGCAGTTCAGTGGAACGCTGCAGGATTCGGATGGCGATCTGTCGGCGTATTCCTTCCATATGGCCGATCAAGGCACGGATGCAATGGAGAGGGAGAAGCAATTCTTGTTTGCATCCAAGGAAGGCCGGTACCTCTGGCACGTCAACGAGGCGCTGAGGCGCCTGTATAGAAGTCCCAAAACTTTCGGAACGTGTCATGAATGCGCTAAGCCCGTCGGATTCGAGAGGCTCGACGCGTTGCCGCATGCGAGGCTCTGCTTCCAGTGCAAGGCCAAAGAGGAAGATGGCAAAGAGTAATAGTCGAGCAATCTTCTGGCTGGTGGGGTCAGCGGTCGTGGTCCTTGACTTCATTACAAAGCTGGTAGCAGTAGCCGAACTCTCGGCCGGGTCAAAGCCGGTCATCGGTGAGTGGCTCACCTTTCGGTTGGTATTCAACCCCGGGGCGGCCTTTGGAATCAATGTCGGACAATACTCCCGTTGGGTCTTTATGGCACTTGCAATCATTGCCTTGTTCGTGCTTGGGGCGATGGTACGACAGACCGTGGTGGAGCACCGATTCCGGCTACTGACACTCGGGCTTGTTTGCGGTGGAGCGGTCGGCAACCTCATCGATCGCATCCGTAGTCCCGCCGGCGTTGTGGATTTTATCGACGTTTGGATAAAGAACTTTCACTGGCCCACGTTCAACGTGGCCGACATGGCCGTAAGTTGTGGTGCGATTGGGCTCGCTGCGATCCTCTGGTCGGAGGGGAAGCAGGTACCGCAGCTGACAGGAGAGCCTACCAAGCCGGCCGAAGTGTCCTCGTAGTCGGAATCACCTCACCTTGGAGCGGCACCTAGAGTTTCAGGTCTCCGTGGCGGTCACGGAGCGACTAGACCGCTTTCTTGCCGATCAGCTAGCATACTCGAGGAGCCAAGCCGCACGCCTAATCGCGGACGGAGCGGTTCGCGTCAACGATGAGCTTGCACGATCATCGCGTACCCTCACTCGAGGAGACCGCGTATCGCTGCTGGACTCAGCCGACTCCAACACAGGTCTGCGGAAACTCGAACCTCATTTCGTTCCGCTCGACGTCGTGTATCAGGACGATGCATTCATGGTACTCGATAAGCCTGCCGGGCTGGTGGTGCATCCGGCACCAGGACACTGGAACGACACTCTCCTGAATGCATTGGTTGCGAGAGGGACCAAGTTGTCGGATGGCGTCGGAAGACCCGGGATCGTGCATCGTTTGGACAAAGATACGTCCGGTCTGATCATGCTTGCGCGAACAGACCTGGCGCACACTCGTTTGGCGCGGGCGCTGGGGCGACGACACGTAAGCCGCACGTATGTGGCTCTTGTCTGGGGACACGTAGATAAACCGATCGACATTGACGCTCCCATAGCACGCCACCCACAGGATCGCAAGCGCATGGCCGTTCTGGCGAACGGACGCTCGGCGCAGAGTAGGGTCGAGCCTGTGTCTAGGTTCGACGTCTGTGATCTGGTTAGAGTTCGGTTGGTGACCGGGAGAACGCACCAAATTCGCGTGCATCTGAACTACATTGGCCATCCTGTGGTCGGAGATCCTGTTTACGGAGGAGGGGGAGCCAGGCGCATGACGGGTTCACAGCGCCGCCGGGCACAGGAGGTGGAAAGAGCTGCACCTCGTCAGGCCCTGCACGCGGCCCGGCTGAATCTTGCGCATCCCGTGACCGGCGAACCGTGCGAGTTCAGAGCTGACTGGCCTTCCGACTTGAGGCAACTTCTAGGCGTTGCCAACAACGACCCGAGTCTGCTTGATCGGGGCAATATCCTGGAGTATCTTGGCTTCTTCCGCTGAGAAGACAGACTTGTCTGGCGCCCGTGTCCTCGTTTTTCGCGTGGCCGATCTTGCCTGTGCGGCCAGAGCGGAGGCGGTACGGGAAATCGTGCCGGGAGCCGATGCCACTCGAATACCAGGTGCGACTGATGCCGTCACAGGTCTGATCAACGTTCGTGGTCAGCTTTTGACGCTGGTGGATGCGAGGCGCGCTTTGGGTTATCCTCTGGGAGAGAAACGGGGTCCCATAGTCTTGCTCGACGTAGCCGAGCGGACTGTAGGATTCGCGGTCGATTCCGTGGTGGATCTCTTTTCGATCTCGAGTGCTGATCTGGTTGAGACCTATGATCTCCCGGGCCTCGATTCCGGATATGTAGAGGCGGTAGGCCGGCGCGGGAAACTATCTTTTGTACTCCTCGATATCGATGCACTACTTATCCCGATCCTGATTGAATAGAAGGGGGCGCAGTGAGCAATACTGTACTCATTTGTGATGACGCGATCTTCATGCGGACGATGATCAGCGATATCCTGACGCAGGCCGGATATGAAGTCGTCGGTGAAGCTGAAAGCGGAGTCCAGGCAGTGGAGAAGTTTAGCGAGCTGCGACCAGATCTGGTGACGATGGACATTGTTATGCCGGACATGGGAGGTATCGACGCTGTCCGCGAGATAATGAAGATTGACAGCGGCGCCCGGATTCTGATGTGCAGTGCGATGGGCCAGCAGGCGTTAGTGGTCGAGGCCATACAGGCCGGTGCCAAGGATTTCGTGGTGAAGCCGTTCCAACCATCTCGCGTGCTCGAAGCTGTCCAACGGGTCCTCGGCTGACATGGATGTTTCGCAGTACGCCGAATTGTTCCTGGCCGAAAGCCACGAACACCTCGGTATGATCAACCAGCAGCTCTTGGAGTGGGAACGCACTCCGGAAATAGTTGAACCGATAGACGGAGTCTTCCGTTCCGTTCACACTATTAAGGGAATGGCCGCAACGATGGGTTATACGGCCGTCTCCAATCTTGCGCACCACACTGAGAATCTGCTGGGCGGGTTGCGAACTGGTGAGAAGAAGCCTGCGGAAGATACGATCGAGCTTCTGTTTCGTGCAGCGGATGCGTTGGAACATGCGATCGACGATGCGGTGGCGGGGCGCAGTACTGATATTGCGAGCGATCTCATTGCTGCGCTCGATGCTGCCGCGGGAGGGCTTGGTGTAGCACAGAGGAGACCGTCAGTGGTGGCACCCTCCGCCACATCGGGGCCGTCAGAGGGGCCCGGAATCGCGATCCAAGTTGTCGTAGCTCCGGATAGTGTTCTGAAGGGGGCGAGAGCCGCGGTGGTGCTGGGCCGCATGGAGGAGATCGGAGTCTTACGGGACGTTCGTCCATCTCGCCTTGCGTTCGAGTCAGATGATTTCGACGGCCGCTTTGGTTTTAGAATCGAAACAACTGCTGGCGAAGACATCCTTAGAGAAGAGATCAATGCGGCTGGAGATATTCTAAGTGTCACTGTTGGGGGAGATGCGTGGGGGAAAGCCAGTGCCGGACCCGGGAAATCGCGCCACGTCAGAATCGATCTGCGTCGTCTGGATGCCCTGATGGATTTGATCGGCGAGATGGTGACAGCGAGGAACAGGCTGATTGCGCTGAGTGCAGCGCGGTCGGACGTAGTGCTGGACGAGGTGGCCGCGAAGATCTCTCAGCTTACCACCGGCCTTCAGGCGGAGATAATTCAGGGACGAATGACGCCTGTATGGCAAGTGTTCGATCGGTTCCCCCGGTTGGTTCGCGATCTCGCACGCGACCTGGGCAAGGCGGTGAACTTCCGTGTTGAGGGAAAGGAAATCGAACTCGATCGCGCTATTCTCGATGACATCGCCGATCCGTTGGTGCACCTGTTGCGCAACGCGCTAGCCCACGGAATCGAACCTCCAGATGAAAGGGAGCGGAACGGGAAGTCCCGAGAGGGGCAAATAGCGCTTACCGCCATTCAGGAACGGGCCACCGTGGCAATTAGAGTGAGCGACGACGGAAGGGGTATCGATCGGCAGAAAATTTTGTCCGAGGCAAAGGAGCGTGGTCTGGTGGGACCGGAGGTCGATACCTTGAGCGATGAGATGATGCTGCGCGTCCTCGCTCGGCCGGGTTTCAGTACTGCGGAATCTGTTTCGGCTGTGGCCGGACGCGGTGTGGGGATTGACGCGGTGGTGGCTCAGCTTCGTGTCCTTGGCGGCGGCTTGGAGATACGAAGCGAGCCGCGTGAGGGAACGACCTTCACCCTCCGGCTACCGGTGAGTCTTGCTATCGTGCGCGCTCTGATGACGCGGGTCGGAGACGAGAGCTACGTGCTGCCGATCACTCACGTCGCGGAGACGCTGGATCTGAATCCGGCCGCGATCACTCAGCTGGAGGGGAAGGAAGCACTCTCGGTCCGGGATGAAATAGTTCCCTTGCTTCACTTGCGTGATCTGGTCGGAGCTTCGGGGACGGCGCCACAGCGCCGCCCGGTTGTTGTCCTCCAAATCGGAGAGCGGCGGTCGGGACTGGTCGTAGATTCATTGGTAGGACAGCAGGAAATCGTGGTAAAATCGTTCGAGCCTCCCAAGGGCATGTTACCGATCTTTGGAGGTGCAACGATCCTGAGTGATGGTTCCCCCGCTCTGATTCTCGATGCCGGCGGACTGGTGTAGGAGGCCAGAATATGAACGATTTGACGAACCTAAAGCCGCACCAGCTCGATGCCCTGACCGAGGTAGCCAACATCGGTGCCGGACACGCAGCAACGGCCCTGTCACAGCTGACCAACAGCCGCATCATGATCAGTGTTCCCACAATCAAAGTGGCAGACATAGATCAGATTTCCGGTACTCTGGGCGATCCGCAAGAGCTGGTAGCAGCCGTTTTGATGCACATGTTGGGTGATCTGACGGGTCGGAACCTTTTGATGCTGCCAGCTGAGAACGCGAAGTTGCTTTGCGATCTACTGCTGAAAAGAACGCCGGGGACCACTGAAGTCTTCGACGAATTGGAACGATCCAGCTTGAAAGAGGCCGGAAATATTTTGGGAGGTGCGTACCTCAACGCGCTCTCTGACTTCATGGGCATGATGCTCTTACCGTCTGTGCCGAGTTTGGTCATCGATGTAGCCGGAGCTGTGCTCACGACTGTGCATCTGGGTTTCGGCAGTGAGCGCGAATACATGTTTTGTGTCGAAACTAATTTTCATTTCGAGGAAGCCGACCGAAGGCTTAGCGGACTTTTTCTACTCCTACCCGATCTGGTATCGCTCAAGGCTATCCTAGACGCGGTGCAACTGTCCTAAGCGAATGGTGTTGAACGACCAGGAACGCGCCGCACTCCTGTCGTTTGCGCACCGTATCGACGCATCCGACGCAGGTGCCCACAACAACTTGGGCGCGCTGTACTATGTGAACGACCTTTTTGAAGAGGCCGTCGAACAGTTTGCGGGTGCGCTCGAGTTGGATTCAAAAATGACGGTTGCACAGCGAAACTTGGAGCTGGCACACCGGCGTACCGGTTCCTACGATCAGCGCGTCACCAAGTTGAGGGATCGTCTAAGGGCCAACCCCGAGGATCGTGAAGCTCGATGGGAGCTTGGAAAGGCACTGGCTGTGCTCGGTCAGTCCGCCGCCGCCGCCGATGAATTTCGGGTGCTTGTATCCGACGACGAGAAAGATCTGTCGGCACTCTTGCAGTTGGCGCTGGCAGAAAAGGCCGGCGGTCGCATGGAGGAGGCAACGCAGCTACTGGAGCGGGCCTGTGAACTTGACGATCAGAGCAGTGTCGTGCGTTCCTATCTCGGTGAAACGCTCTACAACCGTGGGTTGAACCGTGAAGCCCTGGATGCTCTGACCGAGGCGATAAAGCTGAATCCGGAACATGCAGACGCGCATTATCTCATGGCGTTTGTGCTGGGTGATCTTGGCCGGCACGAGGAAGCGAGGGCCGCAACCAAACGAGCGATTCAGTTGAATCCGTTGTTCTCTCGTGCGCACACCAATCTGTCACTCGAACGTCTATCTCGAGATCGAAAAGAAGAAGAGGTAGAGCCGGTCTTGGCAGAGAGTCCTGTGAGTGTGAATGAGTCCCTACCGCATCTCAATCTAGGCTTAGCCTTTCGCCAGAAGGGTTATTACCGCGAGGCAATGCAAGAGTATGGGCTGGCTCTCGACCGGGGTGAGGACGGTGCAATGGTCCAGCAAGCCATGGCCGAAGTGTACCTGCTGCAACGCGACTTTTCGGCCGCTCTCGAACTGTACGACCGCCTGCTCCAGGAGGTGCCAGACTCACACAAGCTTTGGAACGAGAGGGGAGTAGTCCTCCATCAGCTGGGCCGACCAGCCGATGCTATTGAGTCATACCGTCGATCGGTGGAACTGGAGTCCGACTATTCCCTGGCTCTCAATAATTTGGCGGTTTCTTTAGCTCAGCAGGGGCAAAATGATGATGCCGTCAATGCTTTGGCGGAGGCAGTGAAGCGAGATCGCCCGCTTGTGACTCCGCAACTCAACCTTGGCTTACTTCTTTTCAAATTGGGCCGATTCGAACTTGCCTTGAGCGCGTTCAAGAAGATTCTCGAGAGTGATCAAGTAGGGGCGGCGGCATGGAACGGGATCGGCATGGTCTTGACAGAGCTGGGACGTCGGGAGGATGCCCGGAACGCGTTTGCTAGAGCCGTGGAGGAAGATCCTGACTCTGCGGAGGCGCATTATGACCTGAGTTTTGCTCTATCGGCCCTAGGCGATTACGATGGGGCGCTGCGGGAAGTCACGCGGGCCCAAACGCTCAATCCGTATTACAATCCCCTGAAATTTCGCCTGGCGATCGATCTTCAGTATGAGGACCCAGCGATTTCTGTGGTCCCGGAAATAGCTGCCGAAGTCACTGTCGAATCAGGTGTGCCCCTAAAGTTTGACCAGGGTCTGATAGACAACCTCTTTGCAGAACTCGATCAGCCCCCGGACAGGCCGCCGCAGGGAGCGACGAAGGGCCGGCTCTCCCTGGCAAGAGATTACCTGAACAAGGGACTGCTGGATCTGGCGGCCGCTGAAGTCGACAGAGCCTCGGGTCACGACCCCGAAGGAGCCGAAACCCAATTGCTCGCAGGCCAGATCTTCGCGCGGCGCGGTCTTCACGGCGAGGCGCTAGAGAGGTACCGAGCTGCGAGAGCGGTGATGTCAGATCGTGCGGACGCGAGACTCGGCGAAGTACGCCAACTGTTGGCACTTGGTCGGGGAGCTGAGGCGATTCAGGAAGCAATCTCGTTGGGCGATGAATGGCCCGAAGATGCCGATATTCTGGTAACGCTCGCTGAGGCTCGGCTTGCGGCCGGTGATCCGGCAAAGTCACTCGAGGCGCTCCGTCTCGCGCGTCAGAGAGCACCCCATAGAGCGGACATTCTCAAGCTAGAGGGTGACATTGCAGCCGACATGGGAGACGTCGAAGCAGCCCGAGAATCCTACGAGGACGCCCTGCTGCTGAATCCTCGATTCGCCCAAGTCCACTTCAATCTTGGCCGGAGTTATGAGGCCGACGAGGACTGGAAGATGGCAGAGCGATGCTACAGAGCTGCGCTTGAAGCTCTGCCCACCTTTGTTGAGGCGGCTCTGGCGCTTGCGCGAGTCTATCGGATTACCGGGCATCCTCGCACGGCAGTCAACTTGCTGGCAGATGTCCTCGCCAACGACCCGTCGGACCTGGGCGCGCTGCTGGCGCTCGGGCACTCGCTACTGGATGACGGCAGACTCGAGGCGTCGCTGCAGACATTCAGGCGAATCCTGGCGTACGACATTTGCCACGTCGGGGCCCAGTTTTTCACGGGAGTCGTGCTTGCCCGATTGCACCGGTACGGCGAGGCCATCGAACAGTGGGAGCAAGTCGTTTCTATTGCCCCAGACGGTCCCTTCGCGAGAGAGGCCCGCAACCATGCTCGGTCGGCCCGTGATCTGCAGCACATTTTTCGGACGGGGGCCGCCTAAATGGCTATCGAAGGCCCGCTGAAAGAGCTGGGCATACACGACGTATTCCAGCTACTCGACTTGAGCAGAAAGACCGGTAGGCTCAGCGTCAACTCAAAACTGCGACAAAACAATGGGTGTGTATACTTCGAGACCGGTGTCGTAGTCTACGCGGAGATCGAGAGCAATCCGCACTTGTTGGGCGGGCTGCTCATGCGTTCGGGTAAAATATCCGAGGCCGATCTCGACCGCGCCCGGGAGATGCAGCTTCGTGGCGACGATCGCCGCATGGGCGAAGTACTGGTCGCAATAGGTGCCATTACACAGAAGGAACTCGAGCATCAGGTACGGTTCCAAATCGAAGAGGTTGTCTTCGAACTCTTGAGTTGGCAGGAAGGCTACTTTTCATTCGTTGAAGGGGAATTGCGAGATTTGCCTACCAAAGTCTCCATTTCAACCGCTTCGGTGTTGATGGAGGGGGCCCGGCGAATTGACGAATGGTCTCTTATCGAGCGGCGAATACCGAACTTGGATGTGGTCCCGGCGTTCGCACAGCTAAAACCTGATGGCGATGACGCGTCACTCGATCTCCTGCCGGCCGAATGGGAGGTGCTGACGGCCGTGGATGGTGACCGAGACATACGACAGATAGCGACTGTTCTTGGCCGGTCCGAATTCGAGACTGCCAAGATGATCTTTGGCTTGGACAGTGCGGACGTGCTCACACTGCGGTCGCGGCCGCATGTGCGACGCTCGATCGCGGAGGAGGGAAAGGCGTTTGAGGATCTGATGAGGCGAGCCGACGAGGCGTTATCTGCGGGCGAGCCGGAGTCGGCTCGGCGGTACGCAGAAAGTGCATTGGCCGATCATTCTCAGGAGCCTACAGCCCACCTGATGTTGGGGGAAATAGACCTCGCTGAGCATCGAGCAAGCGATGCCGAGGACAATCTCCGGCGCACGCTTCGCATGGAACCGATGTTGGCAAAGGCTCATCGCTTGCTGGGCAACGCACTCGCCATGCAGGGGCAGCACCAGGAAGCCGTGCAATGGTGGCAGCGCTGGCTCAAGTTGGAGGATGATTCAGAAGAGCGAGAGCGCGAGGTGGAACGTGTACGGGAGGCGCTGAAGGCAGTGGAGAAACTCGACAACTTGTTGAGCACGTCTCGTGAGTGAGGACATCAGGTCGATGAGTGCGGAACTGGCCAGTGATCCAAGCAGCCTGGTTTTCCTGAAGTTGGGTGAGATGCTAAGGGATCGCGGCCAGCACGAGTCTGCCGTCAAGGTGGTGACGGCAGGGCTCGATCTACATCCCGGTTCAGCGGATGCACACGACCTATACGCTCGGATCCTCGTTGACATGGGACAGTACCAGCGTGCCTACGATGAGTGGATGGCCGCAGTGGAGTTCGAGCCGCGACATTGCGGCGCCCGCAAGGGGCTTGGATTTCTATGCTTTCGGTGGCGGGATATCGATGGGGCTCTAGAGCATCTCGAACTTGCATTGGCGGGCGATCCCAGTGATCCCGCTGCTGTGAGGGCGCTCAAGACGGTACGTCTGGCGGCCGCCAAGAAGGCTCCCAGTGAAGAGGTTGGTGGAACCAAATCGGCGTTTGAGGGAGTGAGCGATGCGGACCATGGCGTCCTCTTGGTGGATGCGAAAGGCAGATTGCTTGCCGGTGTATTGTTAGATGGAGCGAGCGAGGATGTTGCCGCCCACGTGGCTGCAGGTGGCCGCGAGGCCGACAGGACTGCCCGAATTCTGGAGCTTGGAGCATGGGAGTGGATGATTGTCGAGAGTGAGGGCGGGAGTATGCATGTTAGTAGGCCGGTAACCGATGCACTCCTCGTAGTGGCTCGCGGTCGAGATGTGCCGGTCGGCCGACTTGCGCTCATTGCCAACACCGCTACTGGCAGGGCGCGCGAATGGCTGGAGGCTCAGCGACAGTGACTGACCAATATCAACAGGCGCTAAAAAGCATTACGCAAGTTCACGGTGTGCGGGGTGCGTTGGTAGTTACTCATGACGATGGTCTCATCGTGGCCGACTCGTTGGTAGAAGGAGTGCGTGGCAATGCTGTCGCGGCACTCACGGCAAGCTTGGTCAAACGGATGGGGCTTGCGGCCCATGCGGCGTGTGGCGGTGCGCAGCAGTTCTTGCACTTGCAAGCAAGGGATGGTTCGGTGTTTGTCATGCCAACGGCAGGGGATGTTGTGATTGTGGCCATTGCCGATGAGCATGTCGACATGGGACTTGTAAGACTCGAGATGGCACATATGGCCCGGGAGGTTGCGTGAAGCTGACGCGGGCGGTCGAGCAGTGGCTCGTGGAACCTGTCGAACGCTTCATCGATGAAGCCGCTGCGCGGCTGACACTGGTCATGACTCCTGCGGGGCAAGTCATGGCGCAGCATGGCTTCACACGAGCTGTTGATGTGATGGCCGCGGCAGCATTGGGTGCTGCAATTGTTTCCTCGACTAACGAAATGGCCAAACTGATTGGCGATGAGAAGTTCACCGCGCTCAACCACCAAGGGTCGCAGCACGGAATTTTCTTGGGTGAATTTGACACACCCAGAGGACGACTGCTTTCGTTGGTTGTCTACGGCCCAGATTCGTCGGTCGGATTGGTACAATTATTCTTCGAAGATCTTGTGAGGGATCTCGTGGATGCATGCCCAGTTGGTGAGACACGCAAGCCGGTGCTAGCTGCTGATTTCGAACGGGACTTGAATGAGAGCCTGAACTCGCTATTCGGACGATAAACAGATGTCTCTAGTCAACTTCACGACACGCGAAATCACGTGCAAGATCGTTTACTACGGTCCCGGCAGGTCGGGCAAGACGACAAACCTGCTCTACATCTTCGGCCGAGTCCCAGAGGCGAGACGAGGCCGGATGGTGTCTCTGGCGACTCAAACAGACCGCACGTTGTTTTTTGATTTTCTGCCGTTGGAACTTGGGTCGATCTCAGGCTTTACGACGAGGTTCCAGTTGTATACGGTGCCCGGGCAGGTTTATTACAACGCGACTCGAAAACTCGTGCTCCACGGTGCCGACGGCGTCGTTTTCGTAGCGGATAGCCAAGCGCGTCAACTGGATGAGAATATCCAGAGCCTGCAAAACCTGCATGAGAACCTTGTTGAACAAGCGGTTGATGTCCGCACGTTGCCCATGGTGCTGCAGTACAACAAACAAGACCTTCCGTCTGATCTCATTCTAACGGCGGATGAACTCGACTCAGCGCTCAACTTTCGCGAGACCCCCAGCTTTGTCGCCGATGCGCTTAGCGGAAACGGAGTGTTCGAGACACTGAAAGGAATTTCGGAAGTAGTTCTACGGAAATTGAGTGAAGAGGGTCCAGAGTGACGGTCGAGCTGAATCCACAGCTGGGATTCGAGAGATTTCTCACCGGATCCGGTAACGGGTTAGCTGCAACCGCAGCGCGCAAGGTGGCAGAGGCCCCTGGAACCGCCTACAACCCGCTCTACATATGCGGTGACCCGGGAGCAGGGAAAACTCATCTGCTGACTGCAAGCGGCAGGATGGCTCAACTTGGCGCACCATGGATGACCGTAGAGTACCTGCCCCTCGACGAGCTTGCTGAGGCCCATCAAGCAGCCAACGCCGCCGGACAGGGTGAGGCCTTTCAAAAGCGTCTTTCTGCCATCGACTTCTTGCTGATGGACGACATACAGCAGCTGTCGCAGCGGCTCGAGATACAGTCGACGGTGCTGGAGCTAGTTTCCTCAATGGTGTCAGCTGGTAGGCAGGTTGTTGTCGCGGGTACGAGCCAGCCGTCGGAAATCGCCGGAGTCGACGACGACCTCGTAGTGCGGCTTTCTGCCGGTCTGGTGGTCGACATCGAGCCGCCCGATTACGAGACACGACTTGCCATCTTGGAACGACGCACGAAGGAGCGAGAAGTACAGTTCAATGCCGGTGTATTAGAGGCAGTAGCGGAGTTCGAGATCGTTGACATCAGAGAATTGTTGGGAGTGCAGAACCGATTGATGGCCCTGCAGGCTGTAGGCGATGACATGATAACTCCAAAGGCAGCTCGTGCCCTGCTCGAGGCGGAAACCTTTCCTCTGCCTGCAACCGCTAAGCAAGAGATAGACGAGAGGGGAGAGCCGGAAGAGCGAGACGAGTTCGCTGACTTTCTTGCCGACGTAAGCGTCACCGTGCAGGAACAAGTGCAAGTGTGGCAGTCTCGACTGGGCGACGCGATACGCAAGTGGGGAGATGAGGGATATGTAACGGCGCGTCTGGAGACGATGCTGGAACAGGATACTTTGGTATCGGTAGAGGATTCGGTACACGCATTTGAAAGGGACGTTCAGCAGCTGGCGTCGCTCAGGGCAACAATGGTCGGCTCAGACCCGGACGCTGCGGAGGATCCGGTGTTCTCTGATCCCGATCGGGTTGCCGAGGCAAAGGCCTTGGTGGAGGGGCTGGTAGCAAGCGATAAGCCGGCGGATCTGCTGTCTTCTAGCTGGACATTTCAATCACATGTAGAGGGTTTGTCCAACCGCACAGCCAGGGAAGCTGCGAGGGCAGTTATTGTCGCTCCTGGGACCGGCCACAACCCGTTGGTGCTTGCGGGATCGACTGGAGTTGGAAAAACCCACTTACTCCACGCGATAGGTAACGAACTTTCCGACACACTGGGGTTTCCTGTAGTCTGCGTGTCCACTCAGAAATTACTCGACGACATCTCGGAGGCGTTGGCCAACGGCAAGATAGAGCATTGGCGCAGCCGGTTTCAAAAAGCCATGGTGCTGCTGATCGATGACGTCCATTTGGCTGGGAGCCAACCAAGGGTGCAGGCAGAAGTTGTTCGTCTCCTGGACAATTTCGTTGATTCAACGCGCCAGGTAGTGGTAACGATCAACGCACTGCCTGAAGAAGTGGAGGGCTTGGATGATTCGCTCAGGTCAAAACTGGGCGCAGGGTTGGTGGTGGAAATCGGCCCGCCCGATCGCGACTTACGATACGCGATCGTGTCCCGAATTCTTACCGATCGACTGGGCAGTGCCGATCAGGAACTTACCGATTACCTGGCTGACCGGCCTGCGGATTCCATTAGAAGTGTGGTGGGGTTGGTCCAACGGGTAATCACCAGTGCAGAGTCTGGCGAAGTGACTGTAAGTGCTGCGCTGGCCAGGGAACTCACTCAGGGCACTGCTGCACCGATGCGCCGGCCATCGTCAAAGACGCGGTCCAGCGGCGTACTGACTTCCCCTACTGGTGGCATTCGCAGCAGCGAGAAAATAGTGTGGAATTGGCCGATTCCTGAGGAGAGGCTCATCGAGGAGTTCGCCTAGTGGCTATCAAGGGAAGTCTCGAGGAGGCCTCTCTCCCAGACGTGCTGCAGTTACTCTCATTGGGTAGAAAGACCGGCTGTCTCTCGATCACCGACCGCTCCAACCTCGGCTATATCTTTTTTGATGCAGGTCGTGTTAGCTATGCCACCGTAGTGAACCGCCGCGACCGGCTGGGAGACATCCTCGTTAAGGCAAGCGTAATCAAGCAGGAGCAGCTCGATGCCGCTATTGACCGGCAATCGGACGAGCGCGAGAAGAAACTTGGAGAGATCCTGCTGGAGATGCATGCCCTTGACCGCACTGAACTGGAGCGTTTCATGCGGTTGCAAATCGAGGACGCGGTTTACTTTCTGTTCACATGGACCCAGGGGCACTTCTCGTTCGAAACAGGTCTGCGGCCTAATCGTCAAGACTTCTTGGTGTCGATCGATCCAGAATCTCTCTTGCTCGAGGGCGCCCGACGAGTAGACGAGTGGAGCCAGATCAAGAAGAAGATCCCTTCGTTCGATCTCCAGTTCGAACTAGACCAAGAGCGATTGGATGTTGCCGAAGTCGATCTGTCGGAGGAGCAGGAGCGGATCGTTCCACTGCTCGATGGATCACGCGACGTGACGCAGATAATCGAAGATGCAGGATTGCTCGAATTCGAAGCGGGCAAGGCCATCTTCGGACTCATTACAGCCGGATTCGTACGACAGGTAGGACGCCGCGAGTCAGGCGAGAGGGCGCAGGAAGGCAGTGAGCGAGTTGAGGAGCACCGGAATCTTGGTGTGGCCTTCTACCGCACCGGAATGCTGGACGAATCCAAACGCGAATTCCGCCGTGTTGTGGACCTCAGACCGTCCGACGGAAGCGCGTACTTCCATCTTGGGCTAATCAGTTTCAAGCAGGCCCGCTGGGATCAGGCCATAAAGGATTTTGGGCAGGCCGCGGAGAGGGGTGGGGCGCGGCCTGCAGTGCTGTACAATCTTGCGCTTAGTTTGGAAAGTGCCGGTAAGCTGGACGAGGCCGAGTCGACATACGCCGAGGCTGCGACCCGCGCACGCCGCGACCCGAAAATCCTCATGGGTTGGGGTGCCGTCGCCTTGCGTCAAGGGGAATTCGAAGTGGCTGCTGGACGCCTAGATCGTGCTGCCGAAGTCGCATCCGAGGAACAGCTTGGAGTCATGTGGTTTTGGATGCGCTCTCTCGCGTCCGGTGCTCGAGGCGAGTTCGAGGAAGCCGAATCCATCCTGAGGCGAGGCCTGGAGCTTTATCCCGAAAATACTGTTCTGCGAAACAACCTGGGAGCCCTGCTCGAGTTGATCGGACAGACCAAGGAGGCGGAAGAGATCCTCGAGCAAGCCTTTGCGGACGAACCGTCCCTTCCACAGCTGTCCAAGAATTTGGGAGATCTCTTCTATCGAGCTGGGCGCCACGACGACGCATGGGAGACCTATCAAAGGGCCATCAAGCTGCAACCCCAGCTAGGCGACGACGTCTATTTCAAACTTGGGAACATCGCGTATAAGCGACTCGACCGGGAACTTGCCTCGGAGTATTGGACGAAGGCGATGGCGATCAATCCGCAACACGAACTCGCGCGTACGAATCTGGAGACGGTGAGCGCGTTAAAGTGATAGACACGCACCTCGATTCCGATCTAGAGGAGCTACTGAAAACAATTGAAGGGCAGATGGGGTTGCAGTGTGGCGCATATAAGGAGAGCTGTCTCAGACGCCGTATTGCCGTTCGCATGAGAGCATGCGACGTCCAGACTTATACCGATTACGCGGCCGTTCTCGCTCGCGATGAGGATGAAAATGACAGGCTCCTCAGCGCGCTCACGATCAACGTCACGAAGTTCTATCGCAATCGAGATACCTGGAACGCGCTTACCGAACATGTCCTACCTATGCTGTGGCAAGTGCGGAAGGGCAATGTGCGATGTTGGTCAGCCGGATGCTCGTCAGGTGAGGAGCCATACACTCTGGCTATCCTCTTGCTCGAGTTGGCCCGCCATGATGGTGCCGGCCTTGTCAGCGTTGGCCGGGTAGATGCCACAGATCTTGATCCCGAAAGTCTATCCCGGGCAGAGAAAGGAAGCTACAAGGAATCCGCCCTGGAGGAGATGCCGCAAGAGTTGGTGGATCGTTATTTCTCCCGTGATCTTCCGCGATCCGTTCTGCAGTCGGTCAAGCAAGGCGTGGAATTCATCCGACATGACATAACAGTGGAACCACCGCCGAACCCACCCTACGACATCATCATATGTCGCAACGTGCTAATCTACTTTGACAGACCAACACAAGAGAAACTCTTCCGACAGTTCGTGCACTCGTTGGCGCCTGGAGGCTACCTGGTGCTAGGCAAAACCGAGACACTGTCGGGGAATGTGCGTGAGATATTAGAACTCGTAGACGCACGAGAGCGAATCTACAAGCTGCCATGAGCGGCGATGGCACGACCTCTACCACCGCCCCGACTCTAGTCCCCATGGGAGAATTCGCCGTTGCAGCAAACGTTGGCAGATTGGCTGCGCTTGGGTTGGGCAGTTGTGTTGCGGTTCTGATGCACGATGCGGAGCGACGAGTGGGCGGGCTGGTTCATGTGTTGCTCCCGTCTCAGTCGCATTCCCGTATTCGAGACAAGCCGGCACGGTCCGCAGAAACTGCCGTGCCGCTTCTTGTCGAGAAGGTGCTGGAGGCCGGAGGCGTGCGAGATCACATCGTCGGTCGCTTGATTGGTGGAGCCTGCATGTTTGCTGACTTGATGGCGAGTGGCAAAGTCCACATAGGGGAACGCAATCTGGCCGCGTGTCGGTTGGCTTTAAGTGCCCAAAATATACCCGTGGTCGCAGAGGCCGTTGGCGGGGAGTCGAGTCGTTCAGTTTGGTTTGATATTGAAAACGGAGTGGTGACTGTGAGGATGCCCTATGGCGAACCATTCCGAATCTAGAATCCGCCCCACTGTCTTGGTAGTTGACGACAGCGCTTTCATGCGGCGTTTGATCTCTGATATAGTGAACGATTCGAACAGGTTCAGTGTCGTCGACACGGCGAGAAATGGCGCGGATGCGATTGCAAAAGTTCGCAACCTCGAACCGGACTTGGTCACGATGGACATCGAGATGCCCGGACTGGGCGGGTTAGAGGCTATTGAACGCATCATGAGTGATACTCCGGTGCCGATAGTTGTCGTGAGCGCCCACACTCAACCCGGCGCTGATGCCGCTATCAAGGCACTTGAGTTGGGGGCGACAGAGGTAGTGGCGAAATCTGGAACCGACGTTGCCGGGCTGACTATGATGAAACCCCAACTTCTATCTGCGCTAGAAGCTGCGCACTCGGCGGATGTTGGGCGTCTGTCCCAGCCGTGGCGTTTTCGCATTCAAGATAGAGGGGAGCCAAGCTCGGCGCGTTATTCGGGGCAGCCGCCGGTGGGTGTTGCGATTGCTGCGAGCACCGGGGGTCCGCGCGCGCTAGCGCAGTTGGTACCTGAGCTGCCCACCGGACTTGGCGCTGGGATTCTGGTAGTTCAACACATGCCTCCTTCGTTTACTAAGAGTCTTGCCGCTCGTCTCGACCAAGCCAGTCTACTGCGCGTGGTGGAGGCCGAGGATGGCATGGAGATAACAAGCGACACAGTGTACGTGGCGCCCGGTGATTATCATATGAGGGTCGGAGGCGATGCGAGTCCCTGCATTGCACTCGACCAAACCCCACACGTTTGGGGAGTGAGGCCTGCGGCCGATCCGCTATTTCGGTCCATTGCCAAGTGTTTTGGCCGCCGGACGGTTGGAGTGGTCCTGACTGGGATGGGCAAGGACGGAGCAGCGGGACTCAAGGCGATTCGGGATGTGGGGGGTGCGACCGTGGCCCAAGACAAAGAGACCTCAGTGATTTTCGGAATGCCACAAGCTGCAATCGCGTCGGGAGGTGCCGAGATAGTGGCACCCTTGAATCGAATTGCCGGGCTCGTAGAATATGCGTTGTCTACGCGGAAGAGCGCATGATGGGTTTCCTCATAGTACGCGCGGGAGGACAACGCTACGGTCTCGGAATAAACCGGGTAACAGAGGTAATCGACGGTTTTGCCGTCGATCGCGTGCCTAGTGTTCATCCTTCCGTGAGGGGCGTGACTCCGGTGCGCGACCGACTCGTTCCACTCGTGCATCTGGGCTCGCTGGTCTCAGGCACTCCGCCTCCTGAGCTGCAAGGTGATACGATAGTGGTTGCCGAATGCAGCGGCAAAACGGTGGCGTTTGAAGTGGACGATGCAGATGAAGTAGTATTCGAAGATCCTCTTCCCGTGCCGGACGGATGGGATCTCCCATGGGCATTGGGTGTGGCAAAACGTGACGAGGAATTGATTCCTGTGGTTGACGTGGCAACTTTGGTAGATCGATTGACCACAGCCTCGATTGAAGAGCAGACATGAGTTCAGACGACGAAGTCCAACTGGTAACATTTACGATTGCGGCTCACAATTTTGCGTTTGATGTTGCCAGGGTAGAGAGGATTCTTCGCTACACTGAGCCAGCGCCTCTTCCAGGTGCACCTGTATTTCTTGAGGGTACTATCCAGTATGGTGGGGAGGTGCTTCCGGTGTTCGATTTGCGAAAGCGATTGGAGGTGCCAGCCAGCATCGGTGAAGATACGAGGATCATAGTGGTTGATTGGGAGGGCGGACGAATTGGGATCGTAGCGGACAAGGTGCTCGAAGTACTCAAAGTCGGGGCCGACCGGATATTGCCTCCGCCGCCGATCGTTAGAGGGCTAGCCGCACGGTATGTCAGCGGGATAGCCACGATAGGTGAGCGATCTACCGTAGTGTTGGCGGTGTCAAAACTGCTCGAGGCGGAGGAGCAACTCACCCTGGACACGCTGATGGCGGGGACTGCTCATGAGTGACTCCATTGTAGCACCACTGCGCGCATCGTACGACGAAATTTCACAGAAGCTTGAGTCGGATGTGCCCCAGGCTGAGCGGGACGCCGTCAAGCAACAGATCATCTCGCTGTTCAAGATCGTCGATCAGGCGATCACCGATCTTTCTGACCTCAAGGAAAACATTCGGGAACTCGTAGAACGGTACAAGCAGCTCGCCCAAGGTGGGGAAGGGGGCAATGCCCCCCAGTTCACCGGCGCTGTACCTGCCGCACGGGTCGATCACATAGGGGCCTCCACGTTCATTGAGAAAGGCTGGAGCCTCATCTCTTTGGGCGATTATCCTGGTGCGCTCCAAGCGCTCTCAAAGGCCCTGTCACTGTCACCTGCAGATGTGCAGGCCAAGTCTTTGCTTGGCTGGGCCCAAATGCTCAACCAAGACTACGATGACGCCTTGGGCACATTCCAACAAGTTCTCAGCACAGAACCGGCGAACTCTCTGGCACGAATTAATGTCGGCTACATTTGCCTAAAGAAGCGCATTTTCGGCGAAGCCATAGAGCATCTTTCGAAGGCCATCCGTCTAGACAACGACAAGAAGGCCACCCTTTACGCGCATTTCTATCTCGGTCTCGTCTATCAAGAGCGAGAAATGTACGAGGATGCGCAGACGTTCTTTGAGAAGACCCTTGAGCTGGGGCCAAATCTCATTGAAGCGTACTATGAACTGGGACGAGCACAGTGGTTTGCCGAAGAGCAGGATATGGCTAAGGAAACCTGGATCAACGGATTTAAGGCAAACAAGTTCAATCCCTGGGGCAAGCGCTGTAGAGAGATGTTGGACTTGGTGGAACAGGGGACGGAGCCACCACGTTCATAGTAATGGGATTGCTGGCGCTATCTGTGCAGGACCCTCAGCTCGTCAGGGTAGGTAGAGTGCGAGCCGTTTATTGGCCACAGCAGGAGGCGGTGGCGACGGTGCTAGCTGAAATTGCTGACGCGGCGGGACCTTGGCCGGGAATCCAAAATATCGGAAGGCGACCGGTGCGGCTGATTCTGGCGCCCGACGCCGCTAAGTTCGATTCGCTTACCAGGGGTCGTGTGCCCAAGTGGAGCGCCGGAGCGGCATTCCCTGGTTCAAACACGGTGATCGTGAAGCTGTCGGGCGACGCAAGGCGCGTCCTGATTCATGAGATGGCGCACTTGGCTCTTCACAGCAAGGTTAGAAGAGTGCCACTTTGGTTTGACGAGGGATATGCGGCGAGGGCCGCAGACGAGTGGGACCGATTGGAAATTCTGCGAGTCAATTGGGCTCTTGTAATGGGCGTCCTCCCTTCACTGGGCCGTGTGAACGCCGATCTTCGAGGCAGCGGAGTGAGGCCTGAGACAGCCTATGCACTTGCCACTACTGCGGTGCTGCTGCTGGAACGGCTTGGCGGGGATCGTGGTTTGGCTCCGCTGCTAGAAAACCTGGGCAAGACTACTGATATGGATCGCGCACTCAGAATCACGCACCAGATAACGCTCGGCCAATTTGAAGCGATGTGGCGAAAGGACCTCCGCAAGCACTACGGCTGGGCTTTGATCTTGGGGTCGATGGCCCTATTCTGGGCGGTACTTGGCCTGATTCTGTTGAGCCTCTGGGGCTGGCGCCGCGGCCGCTACCAAGAGCGGAGACTCGCTTTGGATGAGGGATGGAGCCTCCCCGCAGATATCGACGACGTGACACCGATCGACGACGCAAGTGCTTGACGCATATGGAACTTCCGATTAGCCTGAGGGTCTATGTCTAGGAGGGATTCGTCCGCAAGGCTTCGTTTTCGGAGCAGAAATCTGGTGACACTGGGTTGTGCATTGGGGACAATAGGAGTGGGTTACCTGTTGCTTGCAGGTGGCGATACCACGCTGGCGCCGATGTTGCTGGTCCTGGGCTACTGCGTGTTGTTCCCGCTGGGCCTCGCGCTTTGAGGGCGAATAGCTCAGTTGGTTCAGAGCGCCTGCCTTACAAGCAGGATGTCGGGGGTTCGAATCCCTCTTCGCCCATTTTGCATGGAAACGGTAGTTTGCCTTGACCACTAGAGTAAAAACGGGGAGTCTATAGCTGTGCATCGGCTACGTTCATCTCTCAGAACAGGGCTTTTGATTGTTGTAGAGCTCGCGGTAGCGGTGCCGGCGAGCCTTGGTGCCCAGACCAAATCGAGCCGTATGTTGTTCCTCGCCCCATCCCCCCGGTCCCCTCAAGACTCAGCTTATGTGCAGGAGCTGGTCAGGTACATCAGAACTGAGGCACAAAACAAGTACCGCCAAAAGTGGGAAGTCATCAAGAACGACGTTATCGAAGACCTGCTCGTGAGTTCTGGGTTTGCAGCAACGACAATCGTTAGTGAAGTCATGGTCGAACAGGTAGCGAAGGCGCTGCAGGCGGACGGCTACGCATATGGCTGGCTGAATCGGGTAGGGCCTGTGCCTCAGCTGACGCTAAGAATGGTTGATGTCCGGAGGACCGGCCTGTCAGGGTGGATGACCGTAACGGGCCAGCCGGGTGACCCTCCTAAGTCTCTTGCGGGTCGGGTTATGGACTCACTGCGGACTCAGGTCAAAGCAGCCGACTTTGCCAAAGAATGCTCTACCCGCCGCGATCGTGGCGATTTCAAGCGTGCCCGCGACAGAGCGAATAAAGCGTTCGAGATCTATAGGAACCACCCCTCGGCGGCGATGTGCCTCTCTTACGTGTTCGAAGCCAACCAACAAGGCTCTGACAGCCTCATTTGGGCCTACGAGAAAGCCACTAAGGGCGACTCCCTCAATATGCGGGCATGGGAGAATCTTGCTCGGCAATACCAGCGAAGAGGTGATACGGTTAAGGCAGTGGATGCGTTTGCGAAGCAGCTACGCGCCAATCCGGACGATCAGGATATCCGATATCAAGTAGCCGCCGGCTACATAACCACAAGGGACTACTTTCGGGCACGAGATATCATCGACGAAGGCCTCCGTCGCGATCCGTCGAATGCGCGGTTCGTCGGGCTCAAGGCGCGTGGTTGCTTTGACGGCGCACTCTGGGACTGTGCCCTAGAGGCCATGACTCAGCAGTACGAACTCGATTCGGCCCTTACAGGGGACACTTTGTTTTATCCCCGGATCTTTGCGCTCGCAAGTCAAATCCGAGACACCGCTGCCATGCTGAGATGGGCTTCGGAGGGACTGGAATATTCCCCCAGCTCGATACCGTTCTGGAGGGCGCGAGCCCTTCTGTTGCAGAGAGCCGGAGTACAGGACTCAGCTCTCATGGCTTACGAGCGACTAATCGAACTCGATGAGCACGATGAGCGGAGCCTGCTTACGGTAGCGACACTGCATGCGCGCGCGCTCCAAATCGATACGATCACACCGCTCGATACGGCCGCGCTCAACAAGTTAGATGGCTTGCTTCAGCGGTTGAGCCAACTCAGTCACGACACGACTGTAATGACTAGAGTTGCGGGGATGTACTACACCCCCGGTCAGAAGCTGGTGCAGATGCAAATCGATATTCCCAGGGGTATTGTCTGGCTTGAAAAGGCACAGCAGTACGATTGGCAGAACAAAGTTACCAATCCAGCCAATTTCTGGATTGGATATGGCTTGTTTTATGTTGTCCGCCCCATGGATCAACAGATCCTCGAGTCTGAGTCCTGCAGTGCGATTGGTGAGTACCAGCGGCTGATCAACAAGGGGTTCGAGGCACTGACCGCCGGAAGGGTGGTTGCGGAGAAGGCCGCGGACGGGCTCCTGGGGGTCTACCGCCAACTCAGAGGCCGACCGGCGCAATTCCGTGAAGCCTACTGCAAGTGAACCCGACGCCGCTTGAATCGAGTTCCTGCCGTATCTAGATTACAAGGCTATGAACGTTTGGGGTTGTAGCTCAGCTGGTTAGAGTGCCGGTCTGTCACACCGGAGGCCGCGGGTTCGAGTCCCGTCAGCCCCGTGACTATCACACGAACGCCGCATAATTCTAGCCCCGCATGCTTGAGCACGCGGGGCTTTCGTGATTTGTCGGCAAAGACGGTGGCTGCCTACCATATTCCAGTTCTGACGGACGAAATTGCGAAGCTCGCGCGAAACCGGCGCAGGTTCGTTGACTGCACCGTAGGTGGAGGCGGACACGCGACCGTTCTGTTGCGCGGCGGCGGCGATCTGCTGGCCATAGACCGCGATCCCGAGGCTCTTGAGACGGCTCGCCGGGTAGTTCCGGGAGACCATGTTCGTTGGCTCAATCGGAGCTTTGTGGATCAAGAGGCTCTAGAGGCCATCCGTGCATTCCGCCCCGATCTTGTTCTGTTCGACCTTGGAGTATCCGGGCGTCAGCTCGACAGCGATGAACGAGGATTTTCATTCAGACCCGACGTCCCGCTGGATATGCGCATGGGAAGCGGGGACAAGAGCGCCGCAGACTTGCTCAACGATCTTCCACAGAAGAGTTTGGCCAGCATTTTTGCCGAAGGTGCAGATGAGAGAAGAGCGAGAAGGTTGGCTGCTGCCGTAGCGCGGCGAAGGCAAAGGTCAACATTTCGCATCAGCGATGATCTCGTGAACACCATTCGATCTGTTCTGGGCTCCAGAAGCGGTCCGTCCGATTTTGCTCGGATTTTCCAGGCACTTAGAATTGCGGTGAACTCGGAGATAGAGTCTCTGCAGAAGTCGTTGCCAGTGGTGCAGGACGCCCTGGTACAGGGTGGGGCCGTGGCGGTTATTAGCTATCATTCTGGTGAGGATCGTGTCGTCAAAAGGCACTTTCAGGAGTGGGCGAGGAGTTGCATTTGCAAGCCCGGATTGCCAGTGTGCACGTGCCGTGGCCGAGCCCTCGGTAGGATGGAACCGAAAAAACCGATACAGCCAACGGACGACGAGATTGCCAATAATTCCCGGGCACGCAGTGCCAAGCTTAGGGTGTTCGTAAAAAGCGATGCGTGTTAAGGGGCGCATTTGGGTGGGCGCATGGTTGTTGTTCGGGCTCGCGATATTCGCGTGGGTCGTTTGGCGTGACACATCCGGGTTCGCGGAAGCGGGTCGGCTAGAAGATCTGCGCAGTCGGCGATCGATACTCCAGTCGCGGCGCGCCGAGCTTTCCCGAAGGGTACGCCAGGCGGGGAGTCGGGCCATCCTGATTCCGCGGGCGGAATCTCTGGGACTACGCTTGTCTGCCGACAGCGAAATCGTCATCCTGCAAGCTCCTATCCGTGAGGGACGCTGAGATGGCCAAACCAAAGGTTCGTCTGACCGCAGTGCTTGCAGCCTTTGTTGTTGCAACAGCCGCGCTCATCGCGCGCGTCGCCCAGGTCCAGCTCATGGATGGTCAGCGCTACGCCGAGGCAGCGGCAGCTCAGCAGACGGAGCGAGTCGTGCTGCCGGCACGGCGCGGGACAATTTACGATCGCAATGGTCTGGCGCTGGCTCTCACCATACAAAATTACCACGTTGGGGTGGCGCCAAACGAGCTACGTCATCTAGAGCGCGATGCAGCCGAAATCGCGCGACGACTCGACCTTCCCCGCACCGCGGTTCTGCGGCAACTGAAGCGGCGCTATGCCTATTTCCACGGTCCGTTCTCGTCAGCACGCGTTGAAGGGTTGAACAAGGTGAGGGGGGTCCACCTATCGAGTGAGTTGGTGCGTTTCTATCCGGCTTCAGATCTGGCTCGCCCAATTTTGGGTCGGCCAGCCACTCAGGGCCGGCGGGCAAGTGGAGTAGAGAGGACGCTCGATTCCGTCCTGACGGGAGTACCTGGCAGGGCAGTGGTGCTGAGGGACCGCAGCGGTCGCCGCTACGAATCACCTGCGAGACTCGACGCATTTCCGGTACAGGGCAGTGACGTGTACCTGACGTTGGACGCCGGCCTACAGGAGATAGTCGAGGACGCCCTGGCCGCCGCCCTCCAGGAGATGGACGCCGCCGCCGGTGATGTGGTGGTACTCAATCCGCACACAGGGGAGATCCTGGCCGTTGCATCGCTCACTGTGGAGGGAAGGGGTCGCAGTGACGTGTTTACCGCTATCTTCGAGCCAGGTTCGACGGCAAAGGTGCTCGTTGCAGCCGCACTTCTGGCAAATGGGCTCGCCAAGCTCGATGACTCGGTAGATACGGAAGGCGGCACCTACGTGATGGAGCATAGGACGATTAGGGACGAGCACCCCAACGACAGGCTATCACTACGACAGGTGATCGAACAATCGAGCAACATCGGCATCGTAAAGTTTGCACAGTTACTATCTCCAGTACAGCACTTCACGATGCTACGCAATTTTGGTTTCGGCACGCCGACTGGTGTGGAGTATCCAAGTGAGTCCAAGGGCATTCTCCATCACCCGGACACTTGGAGCGCGCTCACGTCAGCAAGTTTGGCGATGGGCTATGAAGTAGCGCTGACTCCGTTGCAACTGGCGCAGGCTTACGCCGTCATAGCCAATGACGGCGTGCTCGTCAAACCCACTCTGGTTAAGGAAATCCGCGATCAAGATGGGAAAGTCGTTTACAGTCACGTTCCGGAACCTGTTAGGCGAGTTATTTCTCCCGCCGTTGCCAGCGAGCTACGGGCGGCTCTGCGCGGGGTCGTATACAAGGGAGGCACTGGCGAGACGGCGGCGTTGACAAGCTACGAAGTCGGTGGCAAGACCGGGACTGCTAAGCGGGCGGGCCCCGGAGGGTACATCCCTGGCTCGTATATCGCGAGCTTCACTTCACTCTTTCCCGCAGATCGGCCGCAGCTAGTCATGGTTGTCAAGCTGGACGATCCCAAGGGTGCGTATGCTAGGGTCACCGCAGCACCACTCACTCGGCTCGTGCTCGAACAAGTTATCGCTGCCGAGACGGGTGTACTCGACCGTCGCGGTTTGTCTCGCCCGAATCAGTCGGTTGAGCCGACCACGAGCGAACTGAGCAGATCAAAGCCTTACATAATGCAGTGGCCATTGAACGGTGACACAGATTCGCTGCCGGATCGCCGTGTGCCGGACGTTATCGGGCTAACAGCTAGAGCTGCTGCACGGCTCCTTCACAAGGAGGGCCTAAGATTGCGGCTTACCGGCTGGGGACCCATCGTGACGAGCGATCCTCCTGCGGGTTCGGAGGTCCCACCTGGTACGGTCATAGAAGTGGTAGGCCGCGACAAGAAGGCCCCGTCGACGTGGAATTAGGTGCTCTTGCGGAGGAGCTTAGGCGGGCCGGTCTGTTGGTAGCAGCCCCGGAATGCAACGCGGTGATCAAAGGCGTGACCGATGATTCACGTGGAGTGTCAGAAGGGTCACTATTCTGTGCGGTTGAAGGAACCGCTCAGGACGGTCATGACTATCTGGTAGACGCCGCCCAACGTGGAGCTGCCGCAGCTTTGGTCAGCAAGCCATGCGAAGTATCGATGCCGCAGCTTGTGGTCAGCGACGGGAGGGCCGCTGCAGCAGTGGCTGCGAAAGAGTGGTACGGTCACCCAGCCGATCGCATGGAGATTGTCGGAGTTACGGGAACCAACGGCAAATCCACCACGGTGGCGCTCATCCGCCATCTTCTTAATCCCGAATCGTCAGTAGGCTCGATTGGCACGGTAGGAGTTTTCGACGGACACGGGACGAAATTGGAGGGATACCACGCGCTCACCACACCTGGAGCCGTAGAACTCCAGCGAATCCTAGCAGAACTTCTGGAACTGCAGGTTTCGACGGTTGTGATGGAGGTGTCATCGCACGGATTGGACCAACATCGAATCGACGCGATCGCTTTCCGCGCGGTCGCGTACACCAACCTCACTCACGAACATCTCGAGTATCATGCCGACATGGCTTCCTACGGGGCCACCAAGATGAGGCTATCCCGCCACCTCGAAAGCGGCGGTCTCGAGGTCGTGAACGCAGACGACCCCGCATGGCTCGGGTTACCTGTGAGGGACGACGTTAGACGAGCGACGTATGGGTTGACTAATGATGCCACCGTGACCGCAAAGGATGTCGAGTACGGTTCTGCGGGATCTCAAAGCGTGTTCAGCTTTGAGGGCGAGGAGTTGCGTGTCGAGTTACCGTTACTGGGTGACTACAATGTGAGCAATGCCCTGGCGGCGGCGGCCACGGCTTGGTGGTTTGGTGTAGAGCCCGGCAAAATTGCAGAACGCATGGCCAGTGCTCCCGCAGTACCTGGCCGCATGGAACGGCTGTTCTCGGGGCGTTGTACAGTCCTGCGTGACTACGCGCACACTCCAGATGGCTTCGAGCGGGCCCTCGCGGCGCTTCGGCCCCTGACGCCTGGGCGTCTGTTCCTACTGTTTGGAGCGGGAGGCGATAGGGACCCGACCAAGCGATCCGAAATGGGTGGCATTGCTGCTCGCGAAGCTGATGTCGTCATCATAACCTCTGATAACCCTCGGACAGAAGATCCGGAGTCGATCCTCGATCAGATCGAGGAGGGAATGGGGCGAAGTGCCGACGCTAGACTTCTCGACAGAGAAGACGCCATCCGCCACGCAGTTTCGATGTTGCAAGACGGTGACTGCTTGCTTCTGGCAGGCAAAGGGCCCGAGACCTACCAAATAGTGGGCACCGAAAAACTCTGGTTTGATGAGAAGTCGGTAGTTGCCGAGGCGGTAAGGGATCTAGGTTTGGCGTGACGATCTGGACGTCAGACAGAGTATCGAGCGCTCTGGATCTGCCTTGCGAGTCTTCCATGCCCTTTACGGGTATAGTGACCGACACGCGCACCCTGACGTCGGGATCACTGTTTGTGGCGTTGGTGGGAGATCGGTTCGATGGCCACGATTTTCTCAAGGATGCACTAGATGCAGGTGCCGCGGCGGCAGTCGTGCGCAGGGGAACCACGCCGATTTCGGAACTCCGATATTTCGAAGTTCCCGACACTCTCGACGCACTGGGTTCCCTAGCGCGCCAGCGGAGAAGGATGGTGCAGGGGCCGGTAGTAGGGATCACAGGAACTAACGGCAAGACCTCTACCAAGGAAATGTTCATCCGTGCCCTATCTACCCGATGGGCTGTGCACGGTACGCACGAAAACGAGAACAACCTAGTTGGTGTGCCGCTGACGATTCTGGCGGCTCCGCCGGAGTGCGAGGCCCTCGTCGTGGAAGTCGGTGCCAACTTACCTGGAGAAGTAGCGAAGTTGCGCGATGTTTTGGAACCGTCGTTGGGCGTAGTGACGAATGTGTCTGCTGGACACCTCGAGGGTTTTGGATCCGTAGCCGTGGCTCTCGAAGAGAAGGTCTCGCTCTTGGACGGAACGCCAATGGCCGTTGTTGGCACCGAACCATCGGATCTAGGGCTACTGGCTAGGTCACGTGCAGATCGGGCCTTGGTGGCGGGCACTGGTGCGGACGCAGAGGTAAGACCGGATCAGTGGTCAGTGAACTCGGATGGCCAGGGTCGGCTGACCTATCATGGCGCAAGATTCGATTTGCCTCTTGTAGGAAGGCACCAGGTGGAGAACGCTATGCTGGCGATAGGTGGGGCTGTCATGCTGGATCTTGATATCAGTGAGGTCGCGACAGCTCTTGCGGCGCTGAGCGTTCCATCGGGCAGATGTGAGGTCATAAGATGCGGAGATCTTACCATCCTAAAGGACTGTTACAACTCTAATCCAAGCTCTCTGATGGCGTCCCTCGAGACAGCATCCGCTTTGCGTGGCGATGCCCCTCTGGTGGTTGTCCTAGGTACTATGCTGGAGCTGGGTCACGAGAGCGTCGCGCTCCACGCGAAGATGGCCGAGGTGGTGCTGAAGGTTGGCCCTCAACTGATAGCTGCCTCGGGCGATTTCGTCGCCGCATTTGTGAGGCATGGGGCGGAATTGGGAGATCGCTTGGTAACGGAGAACGATCCGGAGGCGCTCGGTCGGATGGTTGCAGAACGAATAGAACCCAACGCTGTTGTGTTGGTCAAAGGGTCCAGGGGAGTGCACCTGGAGCGAGTCATTCCATACTTAACCCCAAAAGACGGGACTCCGTGTTCTACCATTTCCTGACACCGTTGGACTCGAGGTGGTTCGTGTTCAATGTGTTCAACTACATCTCGTTCCGTGCAGCGGGTGCTATGGTCACCGCTGTCTTGCTGGCGTTTGTGATCGGCCCGGTGATCATCCGGCAATTGCAGGCAAGAGGGGTGGGTCAGATCATACGCGCCGAGGGGCCTGCTTCACATCAGTCAAAGCGCGGAACCCCTACCATGGGCGGGTTGATAATCTTGGTGTGCACGTTGATTCCTACTTTGCTTTGGGCGCGCTTGGATAATCGCTACGTGTTGGTAGCGGCGGTAGCGACATTGTGGATGGGGGGAATCGGGTTCGTCGACGACTATCTCAAGTTCGTGCACGGAAAGTCACGTGGGCTGGTGGCCCGCTACAAGTTGGTCGGGCAAGTGACGTTTGGCATCGCGTTGGGAGCGTATCTGCTGATCTGGCCAGTGGCGGACACGCTGCCCGCCAATGCCACCACCCTTCCTTTCTTCAAGAACGTCGTTGTGTTGCTGCCCTACTTCGCGTACGTAGGTTTCGTAACGCTGGTCGTGACTGGAACGAGCAATGCCGTAAACTTGACCGATGGATTGGACGGCTTAGCTACAGGGCTCACGGTGATTGCGGCCGCCGCTTTTGCAATATTTGCCTACATATTCGGTCGGAGCGACGCCGCAAGGTATTTGTTCGTCTACTACATGCGTGACTCAGGTGAACTGACAATCTTCTGCGCAAGCCTCATGGGTGCTGCCTTGGGATTTCTGTGGTACAACGCCCACCCGTCTCAAGTCTTCATGGGAGATACAGGCAGCCTGGCGATTGGCGGAGCCTTTGGTGCTGTCGCCATCCTGCTCAAGGCGGAGTTCTTGCTGCTTTTGATCGGGGGCGTGTTTGTCGCAGAAACGGTATCCGTGATCGTACAGGCCGGGGTGTTCCGCTGGCGGGTGCATCGTCATGGTCGAGAGTACGCCAGCCAACACAGAGTCTTTAGGATGGCCCCACTCCACCATCATTTCGAAAAACTTGGGTGGCCCGAGCCGAAGATCGTCACCAGGTTCTATATCATCGGAGTTCTTTGTGCTCTTGTGGCACTGTGGACGCTGAAATTTCGATGATCCCGGACGACTGGCGCCAGGGTGAGATAGCGATTATTGGACTGGGCAGGAGCGGTGCTGCCGCAACAAGATTTCTTTCCAAGCGGGGACTTTCAATCTATGCGTCGGATAGCGCTAGCTCCGCCCAGCAAAGTGCGGCCGCAGAAAGCGTCACCGATCCGAGGGTCACGGTGGAGTTGGGCGGTCATGACTTGCAGCGCATCCGGAATGCGGCGCTGGTAGTTTGCTCGCCCGGGGTTCCGTTGGATGCGGCACCGCTCGTTGCCGCGCGTGGTGCTGGGGTCGAGATATTTGCCGAGCTGGATCTCGCTGCGATGTTCTTGGATGACACGAATCTCATTGTCGTTACGGGAACGAACGGTAAGACAACCACTACAGCGCTGATCCAGCGCATACTCACCGAGGGCGGAGTGTTTGCGGAAGTCGCCGGCAATATCGGACGTCCGCTCATAGAGATTGCCGAAGCCGGAGTGCGGCCTGAGTGGGTCGTTGTCGAGGCCTCGTCATTCCAACTACATGACGCACGTCATCTGAGACCGCGAATCGGGGTCGTGACTAACCTGTCTCCCGATCATCTCGATCGCTATGCATCTGCCGCCGAGTACTATGATGACAAGCGGCGCCTGTTTCATAAGGCGTCGGAAGATTCCACCTGGATCTTGAACGGTGACGACCCGGAAGTGCTCTCGCTTGTAGAAGGGGTTCCTGGCCAGCGTAGACTTTGGAGCTTGGAGCAACAAGCCGATGCCTGGTACGACGACATCAGAAAGTGCCTCGAATTGGAGAAGGACAACCTCCTGGAGCGGAATCACCTTGCGCTAATGGGTGACCACAACGTGTCCAACGCGCTCGCCGCAGCGCTGGCTGCAAGCGCTGTAGGAGTGGAGCGCTCCGCGATAGCTCGCGGCCTGCGTTCGTTTGCTCCGCTGCCACACAGGCTTGAACCGATCTCCGTCGTGGGGGGTGTCACGTGGATCAACGATTCAAAGGCTACCAACGTCGCGTCTGTCTCGGTCGCACTTGCTGCGATGGATCGGCGCTTCTCGCTAGTGGCGGGAGGCAGGCCCAAGGGGGAGTCTTTTGTGCGACTAGGTGAATTGCTCCGCCAGCAGTGCACGGGAGTCGCTGCCTACGGTGAGGCTCGCTCGACCATCGAGGAACAGATAGGGCAATATGTGACAGTGAGGTCTGTGCTCAACTTTGAAGAAGCCGTTCACTGTGCCCGGGCTATGGTACGAAATGGTGAGGCAGTCCTGCTTTCACCCGGATGTTCGAGCTTCGATCAGTTCGCCAACTATGAGCACAGAGGGGAATCGTTTCGCCAACTGGCAAAGGCAAAATGAGTCCGGCGACTCGCGGTGAAACGGGGGTGATCTGGGAATCGCGAATGGTCGGAATAATCGCGGTAGCGTTGACAGTTTTTGGGATCGCCGCAGTCTATAGTGCCTCGGGAATCTGGGCCGTGGAGAACGGGCAACGTGGCGGGGTGTTCGCATCGCGGCAGTTCGTCGGAGCACTGGTGGGAATCGTGGCTCTTCGGGTTGCGTCTCGCATGGATTACCGGTTTTGGCGGGAGCACGCTTGGGCGGTGCTGGCCGCGGTCGTAGTGTTGCTGATAATCCCAGTACTTCCATTTACCCAGAGTATTTCGCCTGAAGCAAATGGGGCCAGACGCTGGGTGTCGCTCGGTCCCGTTACGCTTCAACCGTCGGAATTCGCGAAATTCGCCATCGTTGTGTGGGTCGCGATGCTTGCCAGCAAAAAAGGGAATACAATTCGCAGTTTCAAGAAAGGTCTTCTGCCCTTCATAGTTGTACTGGCGCCCGTTGCCGGGTTGATACTTCTCGAGCCCGACCTTTCGACCGCGAGTCTGTCCGTGCTTCTGGCAGCGATCATCGTGTTCAGTGCCGGTGCGCGGATCGGTCATTTCCTGCTGATTTCAGTATTTGCTGTGCCGCTTCTTTGGCATGAGATCGCGGGGGCACAGTACAGGGTTCAGCGGATCTTCTCGTTTCTCGGCCAAGGAAACGAACTTGCGGATGCGGGATGGCAGATCAAGCAGTCGTTGATAGGTATCGGCGCGGGGGGGTTCTTTGGCGTCGGATTCGGACAGGGGCTTCAGAAGCTCGGTTATTTGCCGTACGCCTACTCGGATTTCATTTTCAGCACGATAGGTGAAGAGTGGGGGTTCATGGGAGCTACTCTCACAATTCTGCTTTATGCGTTTTTCATCGTTCTGGGGTTCAGAATCGCGCGGACTGCGCCCGACCGGTTCGGAATGCTCCTCGCTGCAGGCCTGACGTCTCGCTGCAGGCCTGACGTCACTGATCGGAGTTACTGCGATACTTCACGTCGCTGTGACACTATCGCTGGTCCCCACGACCGGACTGCCGCTTCCGTTCTTGTCGTATGGGCGATCCAACCTCATCGTTTCGCTGGTCGCTACAGGAGTCCTCATTAACATTGGCGGCGCACGGGTGTCGGCGGGCGGTAGACGTTGAAGGTTCTGATCGCGGGAGGGGGCACCGGCGGACACCTCATGCCGGCCCTGGCTCTGGCAGATGCGTTCACCGAATTGGATGACGCAGTGGAGCCCGTCCTCGTCGGAGCCGAGCGAGGAGTTGAAGCAAGCATTTTGCCCACGAGGGCCTACAAGCATCACCTCCTTCCACTCCATCCCATTTATCGTCGCGAATTGTGGCGGAATCTTCGATGGCCGACGTTAGCGTGGCGCGTACTAGCGGAGTGCCGCAAGGTCCTCGAATCGGAGCGGCCGGCCATGGTGGTGGGAACAGGCGGCTACGTGGCAGGTCCGGTGCTGTTCCAGGCGATGCGTGCTGGGTTCCCAGTGGGACTGCAAGAGCAAAACGCATATCCCGGTTTGGTGACGCGGCTGCTAGCGCGCAAAGCTCGACAAGTACATCTGGGGTTTCCGGAGGCATCAGCACACCTGAAGCCCGGCCGCAATACCCTGGTGAGGTCCTACGGGAATCCGATACAGGCGCCTCCCAGCCCATTGCCCGATCGCAGCGCTGCCAGAAGGGCGATCGGAATTCCCGACGGTGTTCCAGTGGTGTTCGTGATGGGTGGGAGCCAGGGGGCCAGAGCCATCAACCGGGCTGTGCGGACTCTAGTGGAATCGCAACGGCTTACCGATGTCGCACTCTTGTGGAGCACTGGCCAGCATATGTGGCAAGATCTGAAACAACTCCACTCCCCACCTGCGCGATACGTGAGACCCTTTTGGGATCCGATCGCGGAGGCCTATGCCGTGTCTGAATTGGTGGTTTGCCGGGCCGGGGCCATGACCACGGCTGAGATTTGCGCGTGGGGCTTGCCGGCGGTGCTCATACCTCTGCCAACAGCAGCGGGCCAGCACCAGGCTCGGAATGCTGAGGCTCTAGCTGCAGTGGGAGCGGCGCTCCACCTACCGGAATCGGATCTGAGTCCCGAGAGGTTGCTGGCATCGCTCGGTGAGTTGCTCGCGGACGGTGACCGGCGAACGGCTATGAGCCGGGCTGCGCGGTCTCGGGGGCGGCCGGACGCAGCTCAAAAAATCGCCTCTGAGCTACTGGCCATAGTGAGCTAAGTCCAAGGCCTTTCGCAACTTTCGAGTTTTTCTTATATTTGCTTCCCGCCGATGCATCTGTTCATCCTTGACGATCCCCGACCCATCCACTTCATGGGGATAGCTGGTGCAGGGATGAGCGCGCTGGCACTCATTGCTAAGAGCCGGGGTGTGCCAGTTACCGGATGTGACACTGAACCTAGGGCAGCAGCCGACTTTCTGAACGCCGGGATACCGGTACATTGCGGGCACGACCCAGAACACGTAAACGGTGCTAGGGCAGTGGTTTACACCGCAGCAGTGGATCCTGAGCACGCCGAACTGCAGGCTGCGCGGGATCTGGGTGTCGCGGTGGTCCGTCGTGCCGATGCGTTGGACGAGGTGGTAAAGCACGGAGTGGTTGCTGCGGTAGCTGGCACACACGGCAAGACCACCACCTCGGCAATGGTGACGACGGCGTTGCGGGCGGCGGGCATGGATCCCACCGGAATAGTCGGCGGGCGCATCGATTCCTGGGGAGGTAACGCGAGCATTGGTAAGAGCGATCTGTTTGTTGTCGAGGCCGACGAATACGATCGTGCGTTCTTGTCACTCCATCCCGACATCGCCGTGATCAACAACGTCGAATCCGATCATCTGGAATGTTACGGCACGATCGAGGTGTTGGAAGCAGCGTTTGTTGAATTCGCCAATAGAGCGAGTCGGTTGCTAGTTGGTGCCGACGATCGGGGCTCGGCACGAATCGGTAGGGCAGTTGAGGTACCCAAGTGGAGCGTGGGCCTTTCGAAATCTGCAGACATTAGACTGAGCGATCTGAAGGCAGATGCGCAGCGCAACTGCGCCAAGCTGTCACTCCCCAACGGTGATCTAGTCGAACTCGCACTTAGGGTACCGGGACTTCACAACCTTCGTAATGCAGCGATGGCGGTTGGCACTACCCTCGCCCTTGACGGAGACGTTGCGAGTGCAGCGGCTGGCCTTAGTGACTTCGAAGGCGTGGAGCGGAGATTTCAGATCCTGGGAACCTCCGGTGGGGTCACGGTCGTGGATGACTACGCACATCATCCCACCGAGGTCGTTGCAACTCTAGGGGCTGCGCGTCAGCGGTTTCCCGGTCGGAGATTGGTCGCGGTCTTCCAGCCGCACCTCTATTCGCGGACCAAGAACCACGGTGAAGCCCTTGGGATCGCATTGGCAGCTGCTGATCTCGCGGTTGTGACAGAAATCTACCCGGCACGAGAAGCACCAATCGAGGGTGTCAGCGGATCCATGGTTTCGGATGCCGCCGCGAGTGCCGGCATAGGAGTGGAATGGGTGCCCGATATGAGAGACATCTCCAGGATCCTGGCAGACTTGGTTCGTGACGGCGATGTGGTAGTTACTTTGGGAGCGGGTGACATTACTGAGGTAGGGCCGGAGCTTCTCAGCAAGCTAGGGGAAACCGCCGCATGATGCGGAGACCGCTCAGACTGGGTTTGGCTGCAATGGCTGTCGTGGCCGTGATCGTTGCGGCGCCCTTCGGACTGAGCAGGGTGGGCTTCTTTCGGATCAGGCAGGTGGAGTTGATTGGTGTCCGGTACCTGTCGCCGCGTCAGATGCTTGCCAGGTCAGGATTGGCGTCCGATCAGAACCTGTTTACTTCGTTCCGGGATGTGCAGCTGCGATTGTCGCGGCTGCCGGGCGTGGTGAATGTGAAGCTGAAGCGGCGGCTACCGGGCACATTACGTATACTGGTGGAAGAGCGGGTACCGGTCGCATTTGTACCGACCGAATCGGGATTGCAACCTCTGGATGCAAGCGCACGACCGCTGCCGTATGATCCGGCCAAAATCGATCTCGATCTGCCGGTCGTGCCGAGCGCTGATTCGCTGGTGATAGGGGTTCTCGCCACCGTGCGGACGGCTGACTTTTCATTGTACCGCGAGGTAGACGCCGCAAGGCTGGGCTCGGAGGGAGAAGTGATCCTCGAACTAGGATCGGAAGAGGTAATGCTAAGGGGCATTCCGACAAGTAGCGAAATAAGAGCGATAGACATGGTCCGGCGTCACCTTTCGGCGACCGGCCGTCAGTTCGACCAGATTGACGCGCGATTTTCCGGGCGGGTTGTCGTGCGTCGGAGTGGAGTGTGAAGCGCGATCGCCTGGTAGCCGGGCTCGATCTGGGGAGTTCCAAGACTTGTGCGGTGATAGCGGAAGCGCAGGGGGACGCGCGAAATCCGGGTGCCAAGGTCCTCGGCGTCGGGATTGCGAAGACTACCGGAGTGAAGCGGGGAGTGGTCACCGATATTGAGGAGGCTACGAGGTCGGCCAGTCAGGCCATGAAAGACGCAGAGCGGATGGCCGGGGTCACTGTCCCAACGGTCTATTGTGGCATCGCCGGAGAGCACGTAAAAACCCGCATATCGCCTGGATTGGCGTCTGTCGCGAGCGAGGAGATTGCCCGCGCTGACGTCGAACGGGTTGACGAAGTCGCTCGAAGAGTGAGTCTTGGTGACGACTACGAATTGCTGCATTACATCCCTCAGGAGTATAAGGTCGATAATCAGGGGGGGATCAGCGATCCGGTCGGGATGGCAGGACTACGGCTCGAGGTAGAAATGTGTCTGGTTGCGGTCCAGAACAAGGCCGCTCAGAACGTTCGCAAATTGGTGGAGCGGGCGGGCTACCGGGTTAAGAGGCTGGTGCTGGAGCCCTTGGCGGCTTCTCTGGCAGCGGTCACGGAGGACGAGAAGGAGCTAGGGTGCGCCCTGGTCGAGCTTGGAGGCGGATCGACCACAGTGTCGATTCTGCACGATGGCAAGCTCAAGCACCTTGCTTCTCTTCCGTTCGCCGGATCGCACGTGACTAGCGACATGGTGCAGGGTTTGGGCGTGACGCAGAGCGATGCTGAGCGGATCAAGGAACGCTGGGGCGTGGCATATAGCCCGTTGGTAGATGCCGCTGAGGTGGTAGATTTGCCGGGAACGCCGGGTCAGGGACCCCGGCAGGTCAAGCGAGAGTTGTTGGCACATATTATCCACCAACGTCTGGATGAGATCCTGGGCTTGGTTTTGGATCAGATTGAGCAAGCCGGTTTCAGGAGCCGGTTGCCGGCCGGTGCGATCCTGACGGGTGGTGGTGCTCAGCTCGCCGGTGTGATAGAGCTTGCGAGAGAGGTGTTCGCTATGCCGGTACGAAAGGGTGTGCCGGAGCAGGGAATCACTGGTCTCGTCGACAGCGTTCAAGCTCCGCGTTATGCCGTGCCGGTGGGGCTGGCCCTGTATGGATCGACGGAAATGGTGAGGGGCGCGGATGACGATGCACCCGGTGTAGATAGATTGTTCAGACCTGTGAAGCGCTGGTTGCAGGATTTTTTCTAAAATTATGGGTTAAGAGGGTTCCATGGTTTTCGAACTCGAAGAAACTGTCGCGCAAAACGCTCGGATGAAAGTCGTTGGTGTAGGCGGTGGAGGTGGCAACGCCGTCAACCGGATGGTAGCCGAGCACCTAATGGGTGTAGAGTTCATCTCGGTCAATACCGATGCCCAGTCATTGCAGAATAACAATGCCGATCTAAAGGTCCAGCTCGGCAAGAAGCTCACTCGCGGGCTGGGTGCGGGTGCCCGACCGGAAATTGGGCGTCAGGCAATCGAGGAGAACCGCGACGATGTGCTGGCTGTGCTGGAGGGTGCGGATCTGGTATTCGTGACCTGTGGCATGGGTGGAGGTACCGGCACTGGAGCCTCCCCGATTATCGCGCAGCTTGCACGCGACGTTGGGGCGCTGACTGTCGGCATCATCACGAAGCCGTTCCTGTTTGAGGGTCGGAAACGGATGCGACAGGCCGAGATCGGGATCTCCGAAATGAACCGCCACGTGGACACCATGATCGTGGTACCCAACGAGCGCCTTCTGGCCGTGGTCGGCAAGAACGTTCCTTTCCAAGACGCCCTAAAGAAGGCGGATGAGGTTCTGCTGCACGCTACGCAGGGGATCTCCACCTTGATCAGTGTCACAGGTTTGGTGAACGTCGACTTCGCCGACGTGAGAACGGTGATGCAGAACGGTGGCTCGGCACTCATGGGAACCGGGATATCCCGAGGAGAGGATCGTGCGCTAGAGGCCGCTCAGCAGGCCATCTCCAGTCCGCTTCTCGACGATGTTTCCATAAACGGCTCGACCGGAGTGCTGGTCAATATCACGGGCGGCCAGGACCTCACGTTGGGAGAGGTCAATCAGGTCAGCGGCATTATTCACGATGCCGCCGGCGATCAGGCAGAGATCATCTTTGGAGCCGTCCACGACCCTGCCATGGAGGGAGAGATTAGAGTCACGGTCATCGCGACCGGGTTCGATCGCGCTTTGGGTCAGGTCGAGGGGCCGTTCGGCCGTGGGTCAGCGCCGGGAGTGCTTCCGTTCCCGCAACGTCATTCACAACCAGCGGTGGTGCCGAAGACTTCTGCGATGCCTAAGCTCGCAGCTCCACAAACCGACGCGAATCTTGGAATCTCCGAAATGGAGATCCCAACGTTTATTCGGCGGCAGATGGATTGATGCTTGCCAAGGCTGTCAAAGCGCTGTTGGGCGGTGGCGTTATGCTTGCCTTGGTACTGTGGACCGCCGGCGTGGCTGCCTCATCACGGCTGCCTGTCGCTACGCCAATTGTCATAAGCAAGGCATACGTTGAACGTGCTGACACTGTTCAGCACAACCAAACCCTCTCACATATCTTTGCCCGCCACAATATTGCTGGAAACGAACTGGTAGCGGTGATGCGGGCCGCCGATGGTTTGAATCCTCGACGCATCCTTCCGCAGCAGGTGTTCCGTTTTCGCTACGCCATCGGCGAAGATATCCCTGACCAAATAGTGGTCCGACTGGGTGATGAGCGCATCCTGACTATCTCGCGTGACTCGACCCACTCCTGGTCGTCTGAGTCCAAAGAGATCGTCTGGTCAGTACATATGGAGCGCGCGGAGGGTACGATTAGCTCTTCTCTGTACGAGACCTTAGATGCGTTGATTCCGGATTCGATTCTCCCCAGGGCGGAGCGTACCAGGTTGGCCTGGGATCTGGCGGATGGCGTCTACGGTTGGATCATCGATTTCTACCGCGACTTGTACCCTGGAGATCGTTTCAGCCTGTTGTTTGAGCGATTGACATCGCCCATGGGCGATATCCGATTCGGCCGGGTAGTGGCAGCGAAGATCAACACACGTGGAGTTGAGAACACGGCCTATGTCATGACGGACAAGAATGGTCGCAACGTCTACTACGATGCTGACGGTCTTTCGTTGCGTCGTTCCTTCAAGATCTATCCTGTGTCGTTTGCGCGACTCACATCGCGTTTCTCGAAACGACGGTTCCACCCGATTCTGAAGCGTTATCGCCCGCACCTAGGAATCGACTATGCAGCAGTGACTGGTTCGCCCATTGAGTCCACGGGCGACGGCACGGTTGTTCGAGCAGGCAGGTGGGGCACCTACGGTATCATGGTGGCCATCCGGCACCCAAACGGCATCGAGACGAGGTACGGACACATGCGTGGCGTGGCGCGGGGTATCAAAGCGGGAGTCCGGGTGAAGCAGGGACAAGTCATCGGTTACGTTGGCATGACTGGTTTGGCCAGCGCCCCTCACGTTCACTACGAATTTCTCAAGAGTGGCAGCCATCGCGATCCCCGAGTGGCGCAGAGAGGGGATGGTAGACCAGTGCCGAAGCAGTTGCGCGCGGAGTTCGAGTCACTAAAGATGACCTACGACGGGCTGCTTAGATCCCTGAAACCGGCATCCGTAGACTAATTTTCTCGGATACAATTCGTGCAAATCTACCCCGCCATCGATATCAAGGGCGGACGGGTAGTCCGTCTGCTGGAAGGTGAAAACCTCCGCGAGACAAGATATTCCGACGATCCCATAGCGCAGGCCAGGCAGTTCGTTCGCGACGGTGTGAATTGGATCCACGTTGTCGACATGGATCGCGCATTCGGTTCCGGTGGCGACAACATGGAAGTGGTTCGGCAGATCGCTAGCATGGACGATGTCAGCATACAGGTGGGCGGCGACATCAGCGATATCGGATGGGCTCGTGACGCGGCACGATCGGGAGCTGACAGAGTGGTTCTGGGAACGAGTGCGGCGGTTGAGCCCCAGCTGTTTGCGAGTCTGGTAGCTGAAATCGGAGCGCAAAAGTGCGCGCTGGCGATCGATACTCATGGTGGCGAGCCGGCTTTGCGAAAAGGTGGAATGGTGAAGGAGTCCGTGCCCGATCTCGTGAATCGCGCTTTGGACTACGGTGTAAAGACTATTGTGTACCGTAACCTCTTGAGAGACGGATTGGTGAGCGGCGCGGACGTGGCTGGCGCGCAAAGAATTGTCGGACTGGGTGCCGATGTGATCGTTGCAGGCGGCGTCTCGGGAACCGACGATCTGTGCCGGGCAGCCGCGGCCGGACTCGTCGGCGCCATAGTGGGGCGCGCGATCTACGAGGGACGCTTCACATTGCAAGAGGCGCTAGAGTGCTCGCGGTAGGACTTGGAGTTCTCGTCGTGGCGGGCGTCGCCGGCTTCGTCTATGTGATTAGGGAGGGATTGGGGTTGCAGGGTCTGGGGCTGGCAGCGCTCAGAACCATGGGGCTTGGCTCCCTTCTGTTGCTTCTTGTGAACCCGGGAAGCACTGTACGAGTCTCCGGGGGCGCAGCTGTGGTCCTCTTGGATGAATCGCTTAGTATGGGTGTCAACGGTGGGCAGTGGAACGCGGCAATTGACACGGCGCGTGCGATAGCGGGCACCGGTGGAACGGTCACCAGATTCGGCAGTGGCTTGAGCCGATTCGATACCCTCCCTCCCTCAGCGGGAACTTCGCATCTCGACGAGGCAGTGCGGGCAGCGAGAGCCTCGGGCGGCCCCGTGTATGTTGTCACCGATGGCGAGATCGATGATGCTGCCACGATAGCGCCATCGCTGCTGCAAGGCGTAACGACTATCCTGCTTCCCCGCGACACTCTTCTAAATGCTGCTTTGCTCGACGTGAAGTTGCCGGATCGCGTGCAACTTGACGACTCCGTTCGCATCGGCCTGACAATCGGTACGTGGAACAGCGCAGATACTAGTCGCGCGACACTAGACGTGTTATTGGGAGATCGTGTCATCCACACGGCGGTGTTGCGACTGCCACCGTCTCCTGGTGTTGCGAAGAGGACGTTGACTCTGCGCCCACGGGCACTGTCGGTAGGTCCGGCCGTCCTGCACTTCCGGTTGAGAATGGAGGGTGATTCGATAGCCGGGGATGACGAACGGGATCGTGTGGTCACCGTGACTCGGCAACGGTCTGTGGTAGTAGTAGTCGATCCTTCAGATTGGGAAGGGCGTTTTCTGGTAACGGAACTATCTGCAATACTCGAGAGAAGCGTACAGTCCTATGCACGAATATCGCTTGATCGCTGGGTCGACACCCGTACGCTAGAGTCGGTCTCTCAACAGACTGTTCGGACGGCCGCCGCGAACGCAGGTCTTCTAGTGACACGGGGTGGGAGGGCACCGGTAGAAGTGCCTGGAGTAAAAAGACGGCCAGTATGGCACTGGCCGGCATCGAGCGACACACTGACCGAATTCTTTCCCGGGGACTGGTATCTGACGAATGGCGTTCCGCCTTCCCCGCTGGGGAGACGTCTAGGCGGCATAGAGACGGATTCGCTTCCGCCCTTGACCGGAGTGATCCCGCTGGTGCCGGCAGCGGACGAGTGGGTCGTTTTGACTGCGCGCCGGGGGAGGCGGGGGGCGGAGCGGGCGGTTCTCCTGGGTAGCGACTCCGCCGGTGTCAGGCGGCTCGTGACGGCCGGTGCCGGCTTGTGGCGTTGGAGCTTCCGGGGCGGTGCAGCGCGTGAAGCGTATAGAGCTGTTCTTGCCGCAGGTGTAGACTGGCTACTCGGATCGGAAGTGGTGAGGCGAAGAGCTGTGCTATCGGCGAGTCCGGTGGTCGTGCGCGGTGACCCCACAGTGTTCCGCTGGACCGGAGACTCGATTCCCGACTCATTGACCGTCTCTTTTGCCCCGGAGAGTGGTTCGAATACGATAACGGCGACACTTCGATTCGATGCAAGTGGTGTCGCAACATGGTTGCTTGATCCGGGCGTCTACGCCTGGTCTACCCCAACGCTAACGCCCCGATTGTCAGGACAAAGTGTGGTCGAGCGCTACTCGGATGAATACCACCCGCGACCCGTGACGATCCGGAGTGAGTCGGCCGGGTTAGGAACAACCCTCGTCGAGCGGTTCGCCCGAGAGAAGTGGTGGCTCTTTGTGATCGTGGTTGCTGCTTTCGCAGTGGAGTGGGCCTTACGGCATCGTCGAGGGTTGCCGTGAAGGGCGGACTGTGGCAAAAGATCAGGCGTGTCGCGCTCACAGACGTGGGAGTCTTGGTAAAGGGAATAGATCGAGACTCTTTGGATGACGTGGAACGAATCCTCGCTGAGGCGGACTTCGGGGCCATCGCCTTTGAAATGGCAGATGACCTCTCTGAGAAGTTGCGCCGCGGAGATCTCAAGACGCCGGCCGACGTCCGGAAGTGGCTGCGAGATAGAATCGTCGAGTACGTGACTCCGGAAGCGGTTCCCGGTGCTCTCGATCTGGGGGACGGTAGCGGTCCAGGGGTAATCCTCGTGCTCGGCGTGAATGGTGTCGGCAAGACCACCCAGATCGCAAAGCTTGCCCATCGGCTTCTTGGCGAGGGCAAGAGTATCTTGTTGGCCGCTGCCGATACGTTTCGTGCGGGGGCACAGGAGCAGTTGAATGTGTGGGCATCTCGGCTCAATATCACGTGCGTCACCGGGGCCTCAGGTGGCGATCCGGCCGCCGTGGCCTACGATGCTGTCGAGGCAGCGACAGCCCGCGGGATCGACGTGGTCTTGATCGATACGGCCGGCCGGCTGCACACGCATCGGGACTTGGTGGAGGAGCTAAGAAAGATAGAGCGAGTGGTAGCACGTCGGTGTGACGGCGCTCCGCACGAGAGCTTGCTCGTGCTGGATGGAACCGTAGGACAGAACGCCCTGCAACAAGGACGCGTCTTCACCGAGGCCGTGAACGTAACGGGCCTGGTCATAACTAAGCTGGATGGTACGGCGAAGGGCGGTGCAGTGGTTGTGTTGCAAAGAGATCTCGGCATTCCCATTCGATTCGTAGGGGTCGGGGAGAAGCTCGAGGACTTGGAGGTTTTCGAGCCCGGCAAGTTTGCCGAGCAACTGCTGTCTGACTGATGGTGCTGCGGCTAGACACCCCGGTTCAATTTTTGAAAGGCGTGGGGCCGCGTCGTGCCGAGGCGTTTGCTCGGATTGGTGTTGTGACGGTTGAGGATCTGCTATATCACGCACCCCATCGGTATCTGGACGCCACGGCCATAACCCCTATTGCAAAGGCTGTAGTGGGTAGCGAGGTGACTCTCGTGGGTAGGGTCGTGTCGAAGGGGGTCGTTCCAACTCGTAAGAGACTAAGGATCTTTCGAGCCGTCATAAGAGATTCGTCTGGTATGATCGAGTGCGCTTGGCCCGGCCAGTCGTTTCTAGATCGCACGATCAAGCCCGGCCAGCTCTTGCTGGTTACAGGGCCGGTCAAGTACTACCACGGAAGACAGATAACTCCTCGGGAACAGATCGTGTTGGCGGAGCCGGACGATCCGGATTCCGGTGACGATCTGGGTAAGGGATTGATTCTTCCGGTTTATCCGGCGACCGAGGGATTGAGCCACCGGTTGGTACGCAGTCTGATTGCCTCTCACCTAAACGCTATTGTTGCTTGCGTGGATGACACGCTGCCTCCGGAGTTGCGGCGGTCAGCGAACGTCAAGTCGTTAGATAAGGCGTTTCTAGCCATTCACCATCCCGAATCTCTTGCCATGGCCGAGGATGGTCGCCGCCGGCTCGCGCTGGACGAACTGTTCGATCTTCAGTTGGTGATTGCACGTGCCAGGTATCTGGCGAAGAGTGCCAAGAGAGGGACGCGGTTTGAGGTCAAGCGAGAACTCACTACTGCGCTCAAAGATTCCCTGCCATATGAGTTGACGTCGGGGCAGAAGAAGGCGATCAGGGAAATCACTTCGGATATGAGCGCCGCCGAGAGGATGCACCGACTTCTCATGGGCGATGTCGGAACCGGGAAGACGGTAGTTGCCCTCTTCGGAATGTTGTTGGCTGTAGAGAACGATCATCAGGCAGTATTCATGGCGCCCACGGAACTTCTGGCCGAACAGCATGCGCGAACGATAGGCGAACTCTTGGCACCACTCGGAATCGTTCCGGAGTTGTTGGTCGGTAGGCTGACAGCCCGGGAAAAGGACATGGTTCGCAAGCGAATTGCAGTCGGCGAGAGCATGATAGTTGTGGGCACCCATGCTCTGATTCAGGTTCGGACAGGTTTCGACAGACTGGGTCTGATCGTCATAGACGAACAGCACCGATTTGGAGTGGAGCAGAGGGCTGCTTTGATCGAAAAGGGGGAGGCGCCCGACGTTCTACTGCTGTCAGCCACACCGATTCCCCGTACGCTCGCACTCACCCTCTACGGTGACCTGGATATTTCTACGCTAAAGCAAAAGCCGCTTGGTCCTGCCCATGTTAAGACAGGAGTCCGTTCCGGCAAGTCCAGAGCGGCGGTTTACGAGTTTATCAAGCAGCAATGCGGTGAAGAGCGGCAGGCGTACGTCGTCTATCCGATCATCGAGGAGTCCGAACGAGTGGATCTCAAGGCTGCCACTACGATGGCCGAGGAGCTGAGGAAACGCTTGGCTCCATTTTCGGTCGGGTTGGTGCATGGGAAAATGAAGTCGGAAGAACGAGATGGGGTGATGCGTGGGTTCAGGGACGGTGAAATCAGTGTATTAGTGGCTACCACCGTGATCGAGGTCGGGATAGATGTACCTAACGCGACGGTGATGGTCATAGAGCATCCGGAGCGGTTCGGCCTCGCCCAGCTCCACCAGTTGCGCGGTAGAGTCGGTCGAGGAGAAGCGGAGGGTCATTGCATTCTCCTGGCAGACAATTTTGTGGCGGCCGATCGGATCAAGCGCTTCGCGCGTACAACCGATGGATTCCGCATCGCCGAGTTGGATCTCAAGGAGCGTGGTATTGGAGAATTGGCTGGTGCTCGTCAGTCGGGCGGAATCGATTTGAGGTTTGCCGACCTTTCCAGCGATTCCGACTTGATCGACGTGGCACGAAGCGCGGCACGGGAGATGATTGCGACCGACCCCGATCTATCGGGGAAATCCCGGTTGGCCCTCAGACAGCGCATCGAGCGACGCTACGAAAGAGGCATGGAACTCTTCAGAGTGGGCTAGTTGTCCCGATCAAGTACCGAGTCAGCTTTTGCAGCAAAGATAAAGTCGCTTTCTGTTAGGCCGTCGATTTTGTGCGTCCAGATCTTGAGTCCGACTTTGCCCCAGGCCAAGTAGATATCGGGATGGTGTCCCTGCTCTTCGGCCAGTGCGCCCACTCGGTTCGTAAACGCGAGTGCCGACGCAAAATCCTTAAACTGATATTCCTTTTCCAAATGATGTCCATAGAGCGCCCTCCAATCTCCCCCCAACTGGAGAGAAAGCTCGGCCACCTCCGCTGCCCCGAGGCGGGGAACGCCACCACGACAGGGTACACACTGTTTGTTTGCGAGATCGCTGGACATACGACTTCCTTTCAACTAAAGCAGGGCCTCCAGATATCGTAGGAACGCGTGCTCGGGCGCGCAAGTCTACGAGAGCGTTTGACAGGGCGCACAGCCCTCGCTACGATACCGCTCAATGCGAGACAATCTCTTGATCAAAGATCTCCCGGCTCACGTTGGTGAGACCGTCAAACTGTTCGGCTGGGTGACAACGGTTCGTTCGAGCGGTAAGATCGCGTTTGCGGTGCTACGCGATGGCACCGGCTATCTCCAATGCGTGGTCGTCAAGAACGACGTGGCCGAAGGCGTGTGGGCCGCCTCCAAGCACTTGACTCAAGAATCTTCGGTCGAGGTGGTAGGGGAGGTCCGAGAGGACAAGAGGTCACCCGGAGGTGTCGAACTCGGCGTCACCTCGCTGGAGATCTTGGGTGAGAGTGTCGACTTTCCCATCACCAAAAAGGAACACGGCACCTCATTCTTGTTCGAACGACGTCACCTCTGGCTTCGCTCCAAGAAACAGAGCGCGATCATGTGGGTACGTCACGAGGCAATCCAGGCGATCCGGGATTTCTTTTACGAACGCGATTTTGTCTTGGTAGACACCCCACTGTTGACGGGCTCGATCGGTGAGTCTACAGGCAATCTCTTCGAGACGGACTATTTCGATTTGGGGAAGGCCTACCTGGCGCAGACCGGACAACTGTATCTCGAGGCCGCCGCTGCGGCACTCGGCAAAGTGTACTGCTTCGGACCCACGTTTAGGGCGGAGAAATCGAAGACGCGACGTCATCTTGCAGAGTTCTGGATGGTCGAGCCAGAAATGGCGTGGTACGATTCCGAAGACTCCATGAAGTTACAGGAGGAATTCGTTTCCTACATCGTGGAGCGTTGTCTCGAGCGCCGAGCTGAAGAGCTGAAAATACTGGAGCGTGACACCTTGCCGCTTGCCAACATCACTCCACCCTTCCACCGCATCTCGTATACCGAGGCAGTGGACAAGCTGCGAGAAATGGGAGCTGATATCGAGTGGGGAAGTGACCTTGGGGCCGACCATGAGACCAAACTGGCGGCTTTATTCGACAGGCCTGTGTTCGTCTATAACTATCCCCGCCGTGTGAAGGCTTTCTACATGAAGGAGAACCCTGAGGACCCCCGGACCGTGCTATGCAACGATTGTCTGGCCCCGGAGGGATGTGGGGAAATCATTGGTGGCAGCCAGCGTGAGGACGATCATGACCGATTGCTGAACCGCATCAGAGAGGAAGGGCTTCCCGAAGAGGCGTACGGTTGGTATCTCGACCTCAGAAAATACGGAACGTTTCAGCACTCGGGGTTTGGGCTGGGGGTCGAGCGTACCGTTGCATGGATCTGCGGCGTCCCGCATATCCGTGAGGCCATTGCTTTCCCCCGAATGATGGCTCGACTGTATCCTTAGGTCTGTCGTACCGGTCCGTTTTTCTATCAACAACCTGGCAACTATCTGATCGAGGCTCGCTCCGTGCTTTTTTGGGAGTGCTGACTGTCATCGAGAACAGCCCGCGGTTTTCGGGCATCCCTTGCGTTCGAACGGTTATGCGATCGAGTCGAATATCGAATACTTAGCAAGGAATGCAGAACGATATCGGCTTCCGGGGAGCGTGACCGGCCAAATATTGTATCAAATGCGATTGACATATGGCCGGTTGCTCGGTAGCTTCTTAGGGTCATCTGATACCAAGATGAGTTGCCTCGATGGGACAGGTTGACGCTTTCGTGGTAGGTGGGCTTGATCTGTGGTTCAACTCCGATGACCACAGACCGCCTCACTTTCACGCACGCCGACCCGGTGAGTGGGAGATACGTGTGTTCTTCCTGACCTGTACCATTCGGGACTTGCGCTTCGAGATCAAGTGGGGACGTGGGCCGGGGCGGACTTACAGACGGGAGTTACTTGCTCGCGTGGAGGAGTATCGCGATCGGCTGCTGGAAGAATGGGAGTGCAAGGTATGTCAGTAACAGCTTCAAGAAGAAAGCGTACGTGGAATGTCTTCCTTTGCAAGGGGGTTCCAAGAACGGCACTACCGAGGTCGAACATGCTTCGTGTTGTCAATCGGCCGCGGCCAGACCGTGTGAGGGATCTGTTTGTCTTCTGCTCCGCCGTGCAGCTGCCCCGGGTGTCAGATCTCGTTAGCAGAGTAAACCGCCGTCACCAGTTACGGGCTCTCTTTGTGAGAGCTGAGAATCCGGATTGGCTACCCCAGATGCTGGAACGGGCAAACCTGCGAGCAATTAGGCATCTCGTTGCCCACTCAAGTGCCGAGGTCCCAAGGCGGATTCTCAATGCGTGGCTCAACAACGCTGAAGACAAACTGATTGCACGCGCCATGGTTGTCGCTGATCGATTGTTCTTGACGTCCTGTGAGCAAGAGACGCTTGAGATTGCGTTCGATCGGCTTCCGGCGCTTAGGCGCATCCCGGTAGCCGAACGAGACGCTTTCGAGATCGCCGGCGATGGTAGCTATGTCCATTGGCCTGCCTCCGATGTGCACCTCGACATCGATGCTATTCGCAGTGCAACCGACCCTGAGTTTAGGGACCGACGGATCGCAGAACGACTAGCGCACGACACATCGTTTGGTCGAACCGTTGCCTCATTCAGGAAGGAAAGCGGTTTGAGACAAACAGACATTGCCGGACTCTCCGAAAGAAACTTGCGCCGTATTGAGAAGGGAGAAACTGCGAGCGTAGCCGCGCTACGAAGTCTCGCCGCAGCCCACGATCTGAGTTTGAAAGAATACCTGGCATCTCTAGCGGCGAGCTGTTAGCCGCCGACCACTTCATTATTCCTTGTTCGTTATTGGATATTCATGATTCTGCTAGTGGTCTAGCTGTCGCCCAATTTCTCCTTAACCTCGTCCCACAACTTATCCAGTTGAGCTAGCTCTGCGTGAGCCATGTCGATGTCCCGTTCGGAAGCGAGTTCCTCTACAGCGCGGAACCGGCTCAAGAACTTGGCATTTGCTTTCTCCAGAGCTGCCCGCGGATCGCAGTCCAACTTTCGTGCGAGGTTTACCACAGCGAAGAGCAAATCGCCGATCTCTGATTCCACCCGGTCAGGATCGGCGCCATCAGAAATCTCAGACTCAAGCTCCGCCAATTCCTCGTGCACCTTTTGTCTCGGCCCAGTCGCATCAGGCCAATCGAAACCCACTCCTCCGGCTCGCTCCTGCAGCCGCATCGCCATGATCAATGCGGGCAGTGTTGTCGGGAGTCCATCTAGCACACTTCGCCCGGCGCGCTCGGTCAGCTTGGTGCGCTCCCAGGAGGTGGGCTGATTCCCCTGTTCAAAGAGGTGAGGATGTCTGCGCCACATCTTGGCTTCAATGGCGCTAGTGACGTCCTCGCTCCCAAATGCACCGGATTCCTCTCCCAGAACTATCTGAAAGGCCAAGTGCAACATGAGGTCGCCAAGCTCCTCCCTTATTTTATCAACGTCTTCGGAGGCCAGAGCGTGGTCGAGTTCGAGCGATTCTTCGATCAGGTATGGGCGCAGCGTCAACGCGGTCTGGGCGGCATCCCAGGGACACCGCTTTCTCAGGTCGCGGACCAGTTCGATTATGCGTCCAAGCGCTGATGGTTCTTGCATTTGCGTACGTGCGCCGGTACAATACCCGTCCGACCGTGAACGTGTCAATGCAGTTGCGTAATGCCCGAGCTTGGGTTGAGGTTAACCTTGCCAATCTCAAAGCAAATGCGCAAACGGTGCGGGCGGTTGCCCGGAGTGGTCCGTTGTTGCCGATGGTCAAGGCGGACGGCTATGGTGTCGGGGCGGTGGCAGCCGCCCAGGCACTCGAAGATTTGGATCCGTGGGGCTTTGGGGTAGCAACACCCGCGGAGGGAATGGCACTTAGGGAGGCCGGTATCCGCCGGCCCATTCTAGTTTTGACCCCAGCTACAGCGAATATGCAGGATCTGTTTCGCAGGCATGGCCTACGGGCGGTGCTGGACGACCCGGAACTGATCGAGGATTGGAACTTGCCGTTCCATCTGGAGATCGACACGGGCATGTGCCGCACCGGCATGAGATACGATGATGAGCGTTTGACACGTATCCAGTCGCCGATGCTGGAGGGTGTGTTCACCCACTTTTATGCGGCAGACGACGTGCCCGAGTCCGTTGAGGCTCAGTGGTCCCTCTTTGAGCAGGCGCTTGAACGATTGGAGCGACCACCAAGTCTGGTGCATGCGGCTAACAGCGCTGGGGTGTGGAGGCTGGACCAGCGCACCGACATCGTGCGGCCGGGCATCTTTCTGTATGGAGGGAATTGTGGTCGGGATCTACCCATACCGCTGCCGGTGGCAACCGTTCGCGCACGTGTTGTGAACATCCGGGCAGTGTCTCAGGGAACAACGGTCAGTTACGGCGCCGAGTGGGCGGCGCCGCGAGACACGACACTGGCAACCCTTGGCATAGGCTACGCTGATGGCATACGCCGGTCGGTGCAGGGGCAGGCACAGGTAGTACTGGACAGTGTACGGGTCCCAATCGTGGGGAGAGTAATGATGGACTTCGTAATAGTGGATGTCGGCAACAGTGCAAACATCAAGATTGGGGATGTGGCTACCCTGTTCGGCGGTTCGGGACAGGGTGCAATTACCCTGGACGAATTTGCATCCTGGGCAGGTACGATTTCGTACGAGATACTGACAGGGCTGGGAAATAGACTGCCGAGAGAGTACGTGTCGTAGTGGAAAAGCAGAAACAAGGGCGGGTCGCACTAATTGTGTTGGATGGCCTGGGAATCGGAGCCGCACCGGACGCGTCCGATTATGGGGACGAGGGGAGTGACACGCTCGGGAACCTGGCGAGGGCCGTGGGAGGGATGGAATTGCCCTACCTCGGCTCGCTGGGATTGGGTTGCGCGCGACCGCTGTCCGGCATGAAATGCGAGAGTCCTGAGGGGGCGTATGGCGTAGCCCTACCAAAGTCGCCTGGCAAAGACAGTACGACGGGACACTGGGAAATCTGTGAGTTGCTGTTGGACGATGCTTTCCCCACCTATCCCGACGGGTTTCCTGCAGAGGTGATCGGCGCGTTTGAGCAACGAACCGGCCGCAAGTCCATTGGTAACGTTGCCGCTTCGGGGACAGTGATAATCAACGATCTGGGTCGCGATCACCTCGAAACGGGTGCGTGGATAGTTTATACGTCAGCGGATAGCGTGTTTCAGGTCGCGGCTCACGAGGACCTGATCCCGCTTGAAGAGCTATACGAGGCCTGCGATGAAGCCCGGCGGAAGGTCCTGGTTGGTGAAAACGCAGTCTCTCGGGTAATCGCCCGTCCATTTGTGGGGGAACCCGATAACTTCAGGCGCACACATAATCGCCGTGATTTTTCAGTGGATCCGATTCAAGAGACGTTGCTGGATCGCCTTGCAGATTCAGGTGTTCCACGTGTGGGTGTGGGCAAAATAGATGACCTTTTTGCGGGCCGCAGCATATCAAGCCGGCATACCCCCACCAACGAGGACGCGTACCGACTGATCGGGGAAGCTCTCGATAGCATGGATAGCGGGCTGCTCTTCGCCAACGTGATCGAGTTCGATCAAAGCTGGGGGCACCGAAATGACGTTGAGGGGTTTTACAAAGGGTTGCGGGATCTCGACTCGATCCTTCCGGGGCTGGTCGAGCTTTTAAGGGAGGATGACATGATGATCCTCACGGCGGATCACGGCAATGACCCGACTACCTCCTCAACCGATCATTCGAGGGAGGCAGTTCCTATATTGGTGGTTGGGCCGCGTGTGGTTCCGGTTTCGCTGGGGACCCGATCTAGCTTCGCAGACATCGGAGCAACGATCGCCGGTTACTTTGGATTGTCGCCGGCGGCAGGAGAGTCGTTCTTGGATGATGTTGCACCATGGAGGACCAATTGACAGCGGAAACCGATCCTCTTGTGGCGGCTGCCACCGAGGCACAGTCGAACGCGTATGCGCCTTACAGCAAGTTCGCGGTTGGAGTGGCGCTGGAATCGGAAGACGGCCGAATTTTTACTGGGGCCAACGTTGAGTGTGCGTCGTTCGGACTCACGAATTGCGCCGAGCGTGTAGCGTTGGGTGCTGCGGTGGGTGCGGGCGCAAGGAAGTTCACGCGGATAGTAATTGTGACGAACTCGTCGCCACCCGCGGCGCCGTGTGGAGCGTGTCGGCAGGTGCTGAACGAGTTCGGGAGTGAGCTGATCGTAGATGCGATTGGACCTAACGAATCGCGGCGTTGGTGTCTTCGTGAGCTGTTGCCCAATGCGTTCCAAAGGGAGGACCTGAGCCAATGAAGATGGGTCGAGTAATAGGAACCGTAGTGGCTACGAGGAAGGATCCTTCTCTATCAGGAGTAAAGTTTCTGGTGGTCGAAAATGTGAGCTTGGAACTTGATGGCGACGGGAGCTATGTCGTCGCTGTCGATGCCGTGGGAGCCGGAGCGGGCGAGGTCGTGCTGTATGCGTCGGGTTCCTCAGCACGGCAGACGGAAGTCACTAAGGACCGTCCGGTTGATGCCGTGATCATGGCTATCTTGGATTCTTTTGAGGCAAATGGGAAAACTACTCGCCTCGCTTAGCCTGCTGGTAATCGCGGCTGCGTGCACCGAAGACGTCGGGGCTCCGGGTGCGTGTCCTGAGTTTTGCCCTTCGAGCACAATCAAAGTGATTGACACGGTTATCGCCGGCCTTATCGAGCGGGACAGTTCCTTTCGCGGCTTCGTCATTCCCCAAGATGCAGCAACGATGCAGGTTATTTCAGGGGGTGCGATCACGTCGCGCGGCGTGATCCGATTCCTGCCTTTTAGCGACTCGGTACGCGTGATTGATTTCGGGTCCAATCAACCGGTGTTGGCGACGGATTCGTTCAGCCTCAGGTTGAATTTGGCGCGGCGCTTCCCGGCGGGCTCGAATATCGAGCTTGCGATCCATCGCCTTCCGGCAAACATCGATTCTACGACGACTTTTGGCGCCGTCGATCAATTTTTTGCTGACAGTACGCTCATTGCAACGATCAATATTGCCGATTCGGTGACCTCGGATAGTCTCTCGGCAATATTGGCTGTCGATGCATTTCCAACGCTGGCAGCTGACAGCCTGGTAGCGTCCATAGGTATCGCTATTCGATCTGTTGGACCGGCACTCGTCGACGTTTCCGCAAACGGTAGTGGCAACGGAGCATCGTTGGGGCGTTGGGTGCAAATAGATTCGACAGATGGAACGACGGTCCAACGGTCGGAGAGCCGCCAGGTTGATTTCGATAGTTTCCTATTCTCGGCGAGTGGCGTACCAGGACCCGACGCGTTATCGGTTGGAGGCAGCCCTTCTGCCCGAGCGCTGCTCCGAGTAAACGCGCCGTCATTTATTGTCGACACCTCAAATGTGATCCGTGCCACGCTAATAATGATCCCGAGTGAACCCGTGATAGGCGTGCCCGGGGACACCATACGGATCCAAGCCGAAGCACTCATTACTGACTTCGGACCGAAATCTCCGATCATACCTCTGCCCTCTGATTCTCTGTTGTTCGGTAGCGCTCTTTTACCCGTGGGTAGCATGGACACTGTTCGCATCGATATCACACATATTGTCGTTCCGTGGAAGAACAATCCAAGATTGCCCCGTTCGTTCATGCTACGAGTAGTTCCGGAGGGAGCTGGAGTCGGTGAATACCGATTCCAATCGAGTAGAGCGAGCTTCGGCTCACCGTTGATACAGTGGACATTCATCCCACCGGCCGGAAGCAACCGATAGTGCGCGGAACAATGGTGCTCATTGTGGCACTTTTAGCTGCGCTGCCCGCTCGAGCGGTGGCGCAGAATTCGCTTTTTGGTGTGCTGGGTATTGGTTTTCCGGGTCGGGCCGATGGTGTCCGGAGCAGAACCCTTGGGGGCGGGTACTCCACGTTCGATGCCAGATCTGGTGTCAACCCTGCGGCGGTTGTGGGGTTTCGGAGCCTTACAGCCGCAATAAACTTTGGCACCACTCTGAGAAAATACTCTGCGCTGGATACGTCGGCCACGGGGCTATCCGAGACGAGATTCCCGTTCGGCGTTCTAGGTGGGCGGTTCGGCAATGGCCCGTTATTCGCTTCACTGGGGTTCTCGATCTACGCAGAGCGCACGTTCGATCTCGTAACAACAGATACCGTATTGATACGGGGTGAACCCGTCTCCGTAACTGATAGGTTGCAATCGGACGGCTCAATCGCCGACGTACGGGCTGCAATGGGAGTCAAGGTATCATCGAAGCTGAGCGTAGGTGGTGCGGTCCACATCATTACGGGATCGGCACGAGTCGGTACGACTCGTGGATTTGCGGTCCCTGAGTTTCGGCCTCTCACGGAGGTGGATCAGCTCTCATTTCAAGGAACGGGTTTGTCTGCGGGATTCATGTGGTTGCCACATCCGCGTGTCACAGTGGGCGGTGTTATGCGAAGCGATGGGAAGCTGGAGACGACGCGGGACTCGGTGCGAGGGCGTGATATTGATCTGCCGACTTCGTTCACTGGTGGTGCCATGATTGCGCTTACACCACGAATAAGATGGTCGAGTACCGTCACCTGGAGATCTTGGTCCGATGCTGCAGACGGTCTTGACGCGGGCGGAGTCGGAAAGGTGTTCGACGTGCTGGAATTCGGAAGTGGGTTAGAAATCGGCGGAGGGGATGGAGGATCCAAGCTCCCCGTGCGGTTAGGCGTGCACTACGCTCAGCTGCCGTTTAGCCCAACCTCCGACCAAGCACGTGAACTCGATTTCTCGTTTGGTACTTCGTTGCTCATAGCGAATGGGCGAGGAATCATCGATTTCGGGCTCGAACGACTGCTGCGTGATGGCGCCGGAGCCGAGGAACGTGCGTGGCATATCTCGTTCGGAATCACCATACGGCCATGACCAAAATCTACTACCACACCTTCGGATGCAAAGCCAATCAGTACGATACCGCGTTGGTGAGACAAGCGCTGGAGGACGTCGGCGCTGTGACCGTAGATGACCCCTGTGAAGCCGACACGGCCGTTGTGAATTCTTGTACCGTCACCCACGTAGGCGAGGCGAAAATGCGGGGTTTGGTGCGGCGTTTGGCTCGCAACAACAAGGATCTACGCACGGTAGTGATGGGCTGTGCGGCAGCACTCGACGATGGCAATATACGGGCACTCCCGGGCGTGACCGATGTCATCGGTGGGGCGGATCCCAACAGAGTTTTGCCGGCCTTGGGTTTTCTTGACGCGCAGGTCGATACGGTCCTGCGCAGGTTCGGGCGTGACGGTCGTGCGTGGCTCAAAATTCAGGACGGTTGCGATGAATACTGTACCTTCTGCGCCACTACCGTAGCCCGTGGTGCAAGCCGGTCACGTCCAATAGACGAGCTGGTGACCGAAGCATGTGCGCTCGCAATCAATCACCCCGAACTAGTCCTGACAGGAGTGCACATCGGTAGTTACGGTCTCGACTGTGCTGATCCCGTGTGTCTCAGCATGCTTGTCGAGGAGCTGATACGACGAGTCCCAAGTGCTAGATTCCGCCTATCTTCTGTCGAGGCGACAGAAATTGATGACAGGCTCGCGGAGATCATGATCGGTGCTCCGGATCACCTGGTACCGCACGTTCACGCTCCGCTGCAGTCGGGGAGTGATCGCGTTCTCAAGCGTATGGGGAGGCACTGGTATACTTCAGCAGATTACTGCGAGAGGCTCGAGCGATTGGCGTCTCGGCTTCCTCGTTTTGGGCTTGGTGCGGACGTCATGGTGGGGTTCCCGGGTGAGTCGGAAACCGACTTTGCGGAAACAATAGCAGTCATCGACAGGCTACCGTTTACCTACCTCCACGTGTTTCCCTATTCGGAGCGGCCGAGCGCCGCATCGCAGAAGCTCGGGAGGGCCATTGACCCGGGTGTTGCCAGGCTCAGGTCGGAGCAGCTCAGGGAGCTTGCCAAGGTCAAGAGTTCTGCCTATCGCGAGTCCCGACATGGCGGGCGTGCGGATGTAGTGTTGCTGGGTAGGGGCGGTGGCGGATACGACGCGTTGACCGGCGATTACATATCGGTACGCATGGCAACGGACCGGGTTCTGTCCAATAGATTCGAAGTTGACCTGCGATTGGTAGCGAACGAGATGCGTGCCATACCTGTTGAGCAATGATGAAACGAGTGTATATCGAAACGTACGGCTGCCAGATGAACGTAGCCGACACCCAAGTGTTAACGGGGCTCATGGCGCGCGAGGGGTATGTTCGCACCGACGACCCGGCGGCGGCGGACGTGATTCTGGTGAACACATGTGCGGTCCGCGACCGCGCTGAGCAGCGCGTCATAGGCAGGTTGGGTGATTTAAAGCGTCACAAGAGGGCCGGTGTAGTTCTCGGCGCCGTTGGTTGCATGGCACAGAGACTCGGTCGCCAACTGCTGGACGAAGCTCCTCATGTCGACTTGGTGGTTGGCCCGGACGGATATAGGGCTCTTCCCAACCTGATCGCGGACGCAGCCCGGGGCACCCGGGCGACGGACGTCGAGTTCAAGCCATGGGAACACTATGAGGACATTCCGCCGCAGCGGCCGGGCACGGCGCGCGCTTTCGTGACGGTGCAACGTGGCTGCGATTATAGGTGCACGTTCTGCGTAGTTCCGATGACACGTGGCCGGGAAAGAAGCCGTAGATTGGAGGACGTAATTTCCGAGGTGGAAACTCTCGTGGCGAGCGGAGTGACAGAAATTACGCTGTTGGGGCAAACGGTCAACAGCTACCGAGATGGTGACAATGATTTCTCGGTGCTACTGAGGGCCATGGGCTCGGTTTCCGGCATCAGACGTGTGCGGTTCACAAGCCCTTACCCGACCGATTTCACTGACTTGGTGATTCGAGCGATGGCCGAAGTGCCGAGCGTGTGTGAACACGTGCACCTACCTGTCCAGAGCGGGTCGTCGCGCGTGCTCAAGCTGATGGGCAGACGCTACGATCGTTCTATTTACCTAGACTGTGTACAGCGCTTACGTGCTGCTATACCGGAGTTAGCGATAACTACCGACATCATTGTTGGTTTTCCAGGTGAGACAGATGCCGAGTTTGTCGAGACAGAGAGTCTGGTGCGAGAGGTTGAGTTCGATGACGCGTTTACGTTCAAGTACTCGCGACGGGGCGGGACGGGCGCAGTAAAGCTGAGCGGCCAAGTCCCTGAAGATGTAAAGGCAGGAAGATTGGAACGATTAATATCGACAGTGAGAGATATCGCGCGCTCCAAGAACGCGGCGTTGGTTGGGAGTACGCACGAAGTCTTGGTAGAAGACCAAGCTAGGAGGGGCGATCTGCTACAGTCGCGGACACGTACCAACAAGGTGGTTCTACTTGAAGACGAGGCCTCCCAAATCGGGCAGTATCTCGACGTGAGGTTGACGGGCACGACAGGGGCGACATTCACTGGAGTTCCGGTCGTGACGGAGAGGAGGTTGGCCGTCGTGGGGTGAAGAATATTTTGGTTGACCTGGTTGAGCGCGAGTACGAGGCCTTGAAAGACAGCGTAGCCGGTTTCTGCACCTGTACCCCGTGCAAGGAGGACGTACTGGTGTATACACTAAACCGGTTGCCCCCCCGATACGTAGCACAGCGCGCGGGCGAGGTGATCTCCAACATCGCGTTGGAGGCAGATCAATCCAAGACAGATGTTTCGGTGCTCTTGCTGGAGGCGATGCGCAAAGTAAAGGCGCAGCCTCGTGCAGGGCATGCGAGTCCAATGGGACCCGACGTGGGCGGTTGAGGGGGTGGTGGGACCACCCATCGTACAGCTAGTCGCGCTATATGGGGCCGGCCTTTGGGTCGGCCTCGTTTTTTTGGTACCAGTTTGGGTAATCTCGATACTGGCCGGTGTCGGTGTGATGGCGGTTGCCCAGGCCGCAAGGAGCTGGAGGCTGACTCTGGTGGCGGCAACGGTGGTGGGATTGGCGACGGGAGCCTTGCTGGCGCGCACGAGTGGTGGGGAGTGTCGGACGGTTTGGCGCTCGGGTCCCCAGGCTGTCCTGGTCCGACTGGGAGACCGGCCGGGACGACGAGGTAGAACGACTGCCACAGTGCTTGCAGCTCCGATCGCATGTGGAGGAACTCTGTTGCTGCGCATGGATCAGGACTCGATCCCGTCCGGCGCCAGAGCGCTGATCGTTGGGACCTACCGAGGCTATGGAGTATTCCGGGTCGGGAGTATCCGGATTCTCAAGGGAGGCCGGTCACCACGGTACATGGTGCGAGAAGCTATCGGTCGTCGGATCCAAACACTTTTCGGTGACAGATCTCCGCTCGTTGAGGCCATGGTGTTGGGAAATCGGGGGAGTATCGAGCCCGAGGTTCGCAGCAGTTTCGCTGATGCCGGAATAGCCCATCTATTGGCAATATCCGGTCTCCACGTGGGCATAGTTGCGGCGTGGATCCTCTTGTTGGTGCGTCGCCTCGGGGCCAGGAAGAGTGGATGGCTCGTCAGTGCCCTGGTGGTCTGGTGCTACGTTGCCCTGCTCGGCTTTCCTGCATCCGCCGCACGGGCGGCGGGATTTGTGACGATCCTAGGGGTGGCAAAGACACGTCAGAGACACCCGTCACCAAGTGCCGTCCTGGCGGTGGCGCTGCTGCTAGTACTTGCGGTGGATGGCGAAGCAGCACGGTCGGTCGGCGCGTGGCTGTCCGGCGCAGCCGTTTGGGGGACGCACATCGGCTCCAGGGCCATGAGACGGCATCGATTGCTGGGGGCTTCGTTTGGAGCCACGCTTATCACTGCTCCGATAACGGCCTTTGCGTTTGGTGCCGTAGCGCCCGTCGGTATCGCAACGAACCTGGTAGCAATACCCCTCGCCGGGCTGGCCGTCCCAGGGGTGTTCGCGAGCTTGGTGCTGGGTGGCCCGATTGCCCGAGGCACCGGCTTCGTGCTCGCTCTCATTGAACGGGTAGCCGCACTCGGCGCGAGCGTGCCGGGTGGCCACATCTCCGGCGAGCCCGGAGTTGGGTTTGCGGCTCCCTGGTTTGTGCTGTCGGTTGTAATGATCTGGATTTTGGCGAAGCGTCCGCCGTGGGTGGTTGTGCGCCAACGGGTGATGCTTGCTAGTGCCATAGCGTCCTGGTTTTTCCTGTCGGTCTCGATTACGTCGGGCCGCGACGGCGCCGGTAAACTCACGATCCACCTCCTCAACATTGGTCAGGGCGACGCGATCGCCATACACACTCCACGCGGATCCTGGTTACTGGTAGATGGTGGGCCGCGCATACTCGATTCTGATGCGGGCCGCCGGGTTGTGCTGCCGTTCTTCCGACGCCAGAAAGTGCGTCGTCTTTCAATTGTCGTTACCTCGCATGGAGATGCAGATCATCTGGGCGGAATACCGGTAGTGATCCGCGAACTCGAACCGGCTCTGGTGTTGGACCCGGGACAACCGCTGGGGACCTCGCTCTATTTGGAGTACCTTGCGGCCATCGATGAAATGGGGAGCGAGTGGCGACCCGCGAGGGCAGGAGACGTGTTCACCGTCGATTCCGTGTCATTCGAGATTCTCCACCCGTCGTCCGGGTGGATGGCAACCCAGTTCGATGCCAATGAGAATTCGGTTGTCTTGCGCGTAAGTTATGGTTGCTTCACCGCACTGTTGACGGGAGACATCGGGTGGCCCGTCGAATCCACCCTGGTCGCGCGAGTGGGTGAGGTCGACTTTCTAAAGATCGGTCATCACGGATCGGCCGGCGGTACGTCTGGGGTCTGGCTTGACTCGCTCCGACCCAGGGTGGCCGCGGTGAGTGTGGGCCGAAACCGCTACGGACACCCGTCACCACAGGTGCTTACTCGCTTGCGAGACCGCGGCATCCCGCTGTTCCGAACCGATCAGGGCGGAACGGTGACGTTACGGACCGACGGGCGCTATCTTGAGGTCGCACAAAAACAACACAGAACGGCAACGGAGGCGCTAGGGTGTCTGATCCAACCGTCATTACAATCGAACGATTCTTCCTCGAGCAGGAGCGGATGCACCCGGAAGCCACGGGTGAGCTTACCGATCTGCTCTACGACATCGCGCTCGCTGCCAAGATCATATCCGGATACGTCCGACGAGCGGGGCTAATCGACATACTCGGAGCCGCCGGGGGAGTGAACGTCCACGGAGAAAAACAGCAGAAGTTGGACGTCATTGCCAACGACACCATGAAGCAAGTGGTGGGATGTACTGGGCGAGTTTGCGTTATTGCTTCCGAGGAAGACCCCGATCCGTTTCCAGTTCCGGAGAAATACAATCCGCGCAAGTACGTGCTCCTGCACGACCCTTTGGACGGATCGTCAAATATCAACGTAAACGCCTCGATCGGCACCATATTTTCGGTGCATCGAAGAGTTTCAGAGAGCGGTCCGGGAACCCTCGAGGATTGTCTACAACCCGGTCGCGAACAGGTAGCCGCGGGGTACGTAATCTACGGAAGTAGTACCGTGCTGGTGTACACCACCGGCAAAGGCGTGCACCTGTTCCAGCTCGACCCGACGATCGGTGAATTCCGGCTGTGCGATCACGACATCAAGACTCCACCGGTCGGGAAATATTACAGCGTCAACGAGAGCTACTACCATAGGTGGTCGGACGGCTACCGCCGCGTGGTCAGTGCGTTCAAAGGAGCAGGTGGTCCGGAACGCCGAAAGAATGCCCGATACATCGGTTCGCTGGTTGCTGACTTTCATCGCAACTTGGTAGCCGGAGGGATCTTCATGTATCCGGCGGAGGAAAGGTCGCCCAAGGGCAAATTGAGGTTGCTGTATGAAGCTGCGCCACTGGCGTTCGTCGCGGAGCAGGCAGGCGGACTCGCGTCGAGCGGGACCACACGGATACGCGACATCGAACCGGAGAGTCTGCACCAGCGTACCCCGCTTGTAATCGGCAGTAAGGAAGACGTGGAATTTGTGGAGACCACCTTGGCTGAAGTGGATGGAGCATGAGCGACGAGCGACGCTCACCGTCGGGGTTGATGATCAAGCCGGTCTACGGTCCTGGCGATTGCGGTACCGATTCCGAAAACCCGGGCCAATTTCCCTACACCCGCGGCATCTACCCGAATATGTATCGGGGCCGACTGTGGACCATGCGGCAGTACGCCGGCTTCGGAACGGCGGAAGAGACCAACCTCCGGTTTCGTGAACTGCTCGAAGCCGGACAGACAGGACTGTCAGTAGCATTCGATCTCCCAACTCAGATGGGATACGATTCAGACGCAGCGATCGCGGAGGGCGAGGTAGGTCGGGCGGGCGTCGCCATCGATACTGTCGACGACTTCGCTAGCCTGTTCGAAGGAATCCCGCTTGATACCGTGTCGACCTCGATGACCATAAACGCGACTGCGGCGATCCTCTTGGCGATGTACATCGTCGTTGCGGAAGAGCGAGGCATCTCACGGAGCCAACTGCGCGGCACAATACAAAATGACGTTCTCAAGGAATACATCGCGCGAGGCACGTATATCTATCCGATCGAGCCGTCGCTGCGTCTCGTTACCGACACGTTCCGCTTCGTGCTGGACGAGGAGTTGAATTTCAACCCGATATCGGTAAGCGGTTATCACATTCGGGAGGCGGGAGCGACGGCGATACAAGAGATCGCCTTCACCTTTGCCAACGGCATAGAGTACTTGGATCGCGCGGCTGCGGCGGGTCTTGACGTGAATCTTGTTGCGCAGCGGATTTCCTTCTTCTTTGCTTCGCATAGCGATCTGTTTGAGGAGGTAGCGAAGTTCCGGGCGGCACGCCGACTGTGGGCCCGACTGGTACGCGAACGCTACGATGGCGACGACAAGAGTTGTCGTTTGAGGTTCCATATCCAGACCGGCGGCTCGACACTCACGGCCCAGCAGCCGCGGAATAACGTCGTGCGCGTTGCCATCCAGGCGCTTGCTGCGGTTCTCGGTGGAACGCAGTCCTTGCATACCAATGGATACGACGAGGCCCTCGCTCTACCGAGTGCGGAGGCGGCGAGACTCGCGCTTCGCACGCAACAGATTCTCGCGTACGAGTCTGGAGTCGCTCAGACGGTCGACCCCTTCGGTGGCTCATACTATGTAGAGACACTGACCGCGGAAATCGAGAGCGCGGCACGGCTCATCATAGATCAGGTGATCGAGGCTGGCGGTGCCGCCTCGCAGATCAACGATGGTTACTTTCAAGACGCGATTGCCGAGTCGGCGTACGCTCAGCAGCGTGCGACTGAGAGGGGCGAATCGATCGTGGTCGGTGTGAATCGTTTTGAAGAAAGCGAAGGAGATCTCGGCGTGTCTACACCGGCATATGACGAACTCGCGGTGCGTCAAATAGAACGTCTTCAGAAGGCTCGATCCGGTCGGGACACACAGCGCTGTGAGGCGGTACTCCAGCAGCTTGGTGCCGCGGCCAGCGGTTCGGGTGCGCTCATGCCGCTTATCATCGAGGCGGTCAGTGCCCGAGCGACGGTTGGCGAGATCAGCGACAGTTTGCGATCCGTGTGGGGCACCTTCCGGACACCGGCTTGACCACTCCGACAGTCCTAGCCAAGTTCGCTAGGTTGTTGTAATTAAAGGGTTTGCGCGATGCCAACATATGGATATAGTTGTCCCAAATGTGGACACGAGTATGAAAAGCTGCAGAAAATCAGCGACGACACCCGTGCGAAGTGTCCCGAATGCGGTGCCCGTGGCGATCGTGTCATCACTGGCGGCGCTGGGATCATCTTCAAGGGGTCAGGTTTCTATATCACCGATTACAAGCGTGCGGGCGAGAAACAGTCCGAATCAGGGGAGTCGGGTGAGAAGCCAAAGAAGAAAGATGAATCCAAGGAGAAGAAAGGTTCCGGGTCTGACAAGCCCAAGCCTAAGGCGGGAGCCGAGTCCTGACTGACGGAGCCGGCCGGCTCCACTCCGCGCTGCTACGGGTCGTAGAATCGTTGGGTGTAGACGGCGTAGATATTGTCTTGGAGCGACCGCGCGAGGTATCCCACGGAGATCTCGCGACCAACTTGGCGCTCCGGTTGGCGAAGCGGCTGGGGCGAAAGCCTCGCGAAGTAGCCGAGCAATTAGTCGCCAAACTCGAGCTGGACGATACCCTGATCTCGAAGGTAGAAATCGCAGGCCCTGGTTTCATCAATTTTTGGCTTGCCGAGGGGGCTCTCACCCAGGTGCTGCAGAACGTACTTGCCGCCGTAGATCAGTACGGGCACTCGGATGTGGGTAGCGGTCATAGTATCAATGTCGAGTTTGTGTCGGCCAATCCAACGGGTCCGCTCCATGTGGGGCACGGACGGGGCGCGGCGCTGGGTGATGCCATAGCCACGTTGCTGCAAGCCACGGGCTATTCGGTCACCAGGGAATTCTACGTCAATGATGCCGGTGTACAGATCGACCGGCTGGCGGAATCGGTCTGGGCACGGGTGCAGCAAGCTGTCGGCCGGTCGGCAGAGATCCCGGAGGGAGGGTATCACGGACAATACATAGTGGACCTGGCTCAGCGGATGCTCGCTGCGGATGGCGGGGAGTTGGCGGATTTGCATCGAGAAGAAGGAGTGGCGCGCTGCCGCACGGTAGCCGTTAAGGAGCAGCGCGAGGAGCAGGACCGCGACTTAGCGGAGTTCGGCGTCCACTTCGACGTCACGTATAACGAAAGCAAGCTGTACGCCGATAAGTTGGTCGAAGCCACCTTGGCAGATTTAGCTGAGCACCAACTGACATACGAGCGAGACGGCGCACTGTGGTTCAAGACTTCGGAATACGGTGACGAGAAGGATCGGGTGCTGCGCAAGAGCGACGGATCCTTTACCTACTTCCTGCCCGATATCGCGTATCATCGTGACAAGGCCGGTCGCAAGTTCGATACGGTAATCGATGTTTGGGGCGCCGACCATCACGGATACGTCGGAAGAGTGACGGCCGCTCTCAAAGCTCTAGGTATGCCGGACAACTTTTTTAAAGTGGTTCTGGTTCAGTTGGTGCGTGTCATGAGAGATGGAACCGAGTTGCGCTTCTCGAAGCGCTCAGGCGATTTCGTGACCCTCCGTGATCTAGTGCAGGAGACGGGAACGGATGCTGCACGCTACTTCTTCCTGATGCGAAGGGGCGATGCGCAATTTGTGTTCGATTTGGATCTTGCAACAAAGCAGTCGGACGAGAATCCGGTTTACTATGTGCAGTATGCGCACACTCGGATGGCCGGGATTTTCCGCACCGCAGAAATTGAGGCCGCTGAGGTCACGGCTGATGGTGCTGATTTGTCGCTTCTTGCCGAACCAGATGAGCAGGCGGTAATCAAACATCTTGCTGAATTTCCCAAGGTCGTCACGCGAGCGGCCGAGGCTCTGGAGCCGCATCGCATAACAAGTTACACAGAGGATCTCGCGCGGTTGACCAACGGTTGGTACCATCGACACAGAGTAGTCGGTGTGCAGAAGGAACTGGAGGCTGCACGACTTGTGTTGACGCGTGCGATCCAGATAGTCTTGGCAAACTGCCTACACTTATTGGGCGTGAGCGCCCCGGAGCGAATGTAATCGTGTCATTACTCGTGGTTGGAAGCATTGCCCTCGATTCCGTACAGACCCCCTTCGGATCTAATGCCGACGCTTTGGGTGGATCCGCGGTCTTCTTCAGTTATGCCGCCTCGCTGCTGCACGAGGTTCGCATGGTCGGGGTCGTTGGTGAAGACTATCCGTTCGATGCGCTCGAACGCTTACGTGAGCGCGGCGTCGATTTGGCCGGGGTGGAGCGGAAAGCAGGAGAGAGTTTCCGCTGGAAGGGCAAGTATTCTTACGATCTGCAGAGCCGCGAGACCCTCGATACGCGGCTAGGCGTATTTGCAGAATTCAATCCGCAAATACCCGATGAATTTAGAGACACGGAGATGGTTTTCCTCGGAAACATCGATCCGGAATTGCAACTGAGCGTTCTGAACCAAATCCGCGAACCACGGTTGGTAGCCTGCGATACGATGAATTACTGGATCCAGGGCAAGCGTGAGGTGCTGCTGGACTTGCTAGGACGGATCGACGTTCTCTTGGTGAACGACTCAGAAGCGCGTGAGCTATCGGGAGACTGGAACATCTACCGTGCCGCACGATGGATTTTGGAGCGCGGACCGAAGATGGCGGTTATCAAACAAGGTGCCTACGGTGCGGTGCTCGTACAACCGGACCGCGTGTTTTACGTCCCGGCGTTCCCTCTGGAGGAGGTGTTCGATCCGACTGGGGCGGGGGACGCATTCGCCGGCGGATTCATGGCGCATCTCGCCGGAATCAACGACCTGACTCCTGCTGATTTGCGCCGCGCCATGGTCTACGGCTCAGCCATGGGCTCGTTCGCGGTGGAGCGCTTTTCTATCGATCGGTTCCAGGAGATTGGAGCTGCTGAGGTGACTGCAAGGGTCCGGGAATTCAGCGACTTGGTCCACTTCCAGGTAGATCCGGAGCATGATCCGGCTGGGGCGTGACTGAGATGATTAGACCCGGGCGATCTTCCCGATAGCAATGCAATCGGCCGACCGTTATCGCGAATCCGGGGTCGATCTCGAGGTTGCCGAGCAGACCAAGCGGCGAATTCGGGATACCGTTTCCTCAACTCGTTCATCTGATACGCTCGGGGCCTTCGGAGGCTTCGGCGGGATGGTCCGAATTCCGGAAGATGTTGGCAAGCCGGTACTGGTGATGAGCACGGACGGTGTTGGGACCAAGATCCTGGTTGCTCTCAGGGCGGGGCGCTACGACACGATCGGTGAGGATCTCGTGAACCACTGTGTCAACGACATCCTTGTGCAAGGGGCAACTCCTTTGGCGTTTCAGGACTACGTTGCCGGTGCGGCGCTGGACCCCCACGTCGTCGCTTCTATTGTCGACGGTGTCGGCCGCGGCTGCCGCCAGCATGAAATGCCGCTTCTCGGAGGTGAAACAGCCCAGCTACCGGACCTGTACAGTGAGGGTGACTACGATCTCGCGGGCACGATCGCTGGTGTCGTGTCGGAGGACTGGATCCTGTCCGGCGACGCTGTGCAAGTTGGTGATCTACTGGTGGGCTATGAATCGAGTGGGCTTCACACGAACGGATACACGCTCGCCAGAAAGATTCTGTTCGCGGACATGGGGCTCGACATCGACAGCGAAGTGCCCGGACTGGGTGCTTCGGTGGGCGAACTGCTTCTATCCGTCCACGTCAGCTATTGGAGAGCCATTTCTCCCGTGTTGCGGCAGCTGCATGGATTAGCACACATAACCGGCGGTGGGATTCCGGGAAACCTGGCAAGGACCTTACCCGATGGATGTGGTGCCGTTGTCCGGCGCGACGCATGGCCAGTCCCGCCGCTTTTCCGTGTCCTACAGGATGCGGGGCACGTAAGCGAGGCCGAAATGTTCGGGGTGTTCAATATGGGAGTGGGCATGATTGCTGCCGTTCCCGAAGATGAACTCGGGTCCGTACGTGCGGCCGCGGACGTGGCGGGCGTAGGCACTTGGGTAGCGGGCAATGTCGTGCCGGGAACCGGAGTGGAGCTGGTGTGAGGGTGGCGATCGCCATGTGCCAACCGGGGGGCGGCAAGAGGTGACGGAGGAGCAGGCAATGATGCGGGCTATCTCGCTTGCACTTCAAGGCTGGGGACGAGTTGCGCCAAACCCCCTGGTTGGTGCGGTGTTGCTCGAGGATGGTGAGGTTGTTGGAGAGGGGTATCACCGGGAATTTGGGGCGCCGCACGCCGAGGTCGCGGCACTCGATTCGTGCGAATCCGCTGAAGGTGCGACTTGTGTAATCAACCTCGAGCCGTGCTGTCACCAAGGGAAAACTGCCGCCTGCACCGACGCCCTAGAGGCGGCTGGAGTCAAGCGCGTCGTCTTTGCTGTTCAAGATCCCGATCGGGCAGCTGCAGGCGGCGCCGAGAGTCTGCGTAACGCAGGAATCGAGGTCGCGAGCGGCGTCTGCGCAGCCGAGGCGGCGGCTTTGAATTCGCAGTTCCTCTTGAGTCGCACGCGCACGGATCTTCCATACGTGGCCCTCAAGCTCGCCACGTCTCTGGACGGGTTCATCGCGGACGAAAATCGGAGATCCCAGTGGATATCAGGGGAAGTGGCCCGCAACTACGTGCACTGGCTCCGCGCTGGATTTGATGCTTTGGGAGTGGGGCGCCGTACGGTAGAGGAGGACGATCCTCAGCTTACAGTAAGGGGGGATATCGAGCCGCGGGTGCCTCCCACGCGAATCGTTTTCAGCCGGTCCGGGCGGCTCTCACCGCTGTCGAGAATCGCCCAGACTGCCGGAACGACCCCGACCATATTAGTGGCCGAACCTGGCAAGAGTCGCGAATCCGAAGCGGATCTCGAGGGAACCGAGGTAGAGGTCTTGGCAGCCAGCGGCATTGGCGAGGCTCTTAGGGCCCTACGAGCCAAGGGTATTGAATCCATCTTGATTGAAGGGGGCGGGACGCTAGCCCGCGAATTGCTGGATGCCCGCGTGGTCGATCGACTCTATTGGATTCAGGCCCCCATTTTACTCGGATCGGGTGTCCCGGGGCTGGGTCCAGCCCATCCCACGGCACTCGACTGCGTGTCGGGCTGGGTGCCCACCGAGCGCAGGAGCCTTGGCAGGGATACATTATTGGTAGTAGATCGAGAGCTATGTTTACTGGAATCGTGACCGAAGTTGGCGAAATCTCCGCAGTCGAGCGGAGCGGGGACCGTCTGAGGTTCAGGGTCCGAGCCACGTTTTCCGATCTGGAGATCGGAGAGAGCATTGCCATAAGCGGTGCTTGTCTCACTGTCGTAGACTGCTGCGACGACTCATTCGCCGTAGATGCAGTGGTTACGACGAGAGGCAGGACGTGGTTTGATGAGATCGTGGAGGGCGACGAGGTTAACCTCGAGCGGGCGCTCCCAATAGGGGAGAGGCTTGGAGGGCATCTGGTGCAGGGGCATGTGGATGCGGTTGGAACGATAACCGCCGTAGAGAATGAGGCCGATGCGACGTTGGTGAACGTCAGTGTGCCGGCGGAAGTCGCGGAAATCACAGTGCCGCACGGGTCGATCACGATCGACGGTGTGAGTCTTACTGTTAACGAGATCCTGGAACCCGGTTTGATCCAGTTCGCGTTAATACCCTACACGCTAGAGAACACGACCCTGCGCAAGTTGAAGCCCGGCGATAGGGTGCACGTTGAAGCCGATATGATCGGCAAGTTTGTGCGTCAGTTGGTCAATGAGAGGCAAGGCTAGAGTGGCGGGAGATGACTGCCGATGCAGATAGGTACGATAGAGCAGGCAATTACAGATATTCGTGAAGGCCGGTTGATCGTCGTAGCAGACGACGAAAACCGGGAGTGTGAAGGCGACCTGGTTGGTGCTGCGGCCCACGTGTCGCCTGAAACGATCAACTTCATGTCGCGGTATGGCAGGGGACTCATCTGCCTGGCACTGAGCGCAGAGCGTTGCGCCGAGCTTGAGCTACCGCAGATGGCGGCAACCAATACCGAATCTTCCGAGACAGCATTCACCGTGAGTGTTGATGCGGCAGAGCGGTTTGGAGTGACTACCGGGATCTCGGCTGCCGATCGGGCTAGGACAGTTCAGGTCGCGATCGATCGTAAGACGGTGCCCGCCGATCTTCGGCGACCGGGTCACGTATTTCCGTTGAGAGGGCGGCCGGGCGGTGTTCTTCAACGGGTTGGGCATACTGAGGCGAGTATAGATCTGGCTCGCTTGGCCGGTCTAGTCCCAGCGGGCGTCATTTGCGAAGTGATGGCGGAAGATGGGGCGATGATGCGGCGGCAGCAGCTGGTGAAATTCGCGAAGGAACACGACCTGACCTTAGTAACAGTTGCTCAATTGGTGGCATATCGACTGCGGAATGAGCGATTGGTTCATCGTGTGGCCGATGCGAGACTGCCCACTCCCTTTGGAGAGTTTAGGATTATTGGATACGCCAACGACGTGGACAAGGCAGAACATATCGCTCTGGTGTATGGCGATCTGACCCAGCGGAAAGATGTTCTTGTACGGATGCACTCGAAGTGTCTGACGGGAGACGTATTCGCTTCAGCGCGCTGCGATTGCGGATGGCAACTGGCGTGTGCGATGCAGATGATTGCAGATGAGGGAGTGGGGGCGGTCGTCTATCTCGACCAGGAGGGGCGAGGCATCGGTCTTTTGAACAAACTCAAGGCTTACCAGCTGCAAGATGAAGGACACGATACCGTTGAAGCAAACAAACAGCTTGGGTTCGCGCCCGATCTCAGAGACTATGGGGTCGGTGCCCAGATTCTATTGGATTTGGGGCTCAGATCGATCAAGGTGCTCACGAACAACCCTCATAAACTCGTGGGCTTGGACGGGTACGGTCTCGAGATCGTCGAGCGAGTTCCCATCGTCGTCGACACTACGGCCGAGAATCGAGACTACCTGGCCGTGAAGCGCGACAAACTGGGCCATCTCTTCTCTCGCTGACATGACTGGCGGATCCAGCACAGCGCGTCCACTCGATGGGCGCGCATTGGTGGTTGCGGGACGCTACAATGAAAGTGTTACGCGCAAGCTGCTCGAGGGTGCAGAACATGCATTGAGTAACGCCGGCTTCGGCACTCGAGATGTCGATGTTGTTTGGGTACCTGGGGCGTTTGAGCTTCCACTAGTGATTGACCGTGGACTCGCCACGGGCAAGTACGTTCTTGCGGTGGCGCTTGGAGTTGTTATCCGGGGTGAGACGACACACTTCGAATACATCGCGTCAGAGACGGCTAGGGGCATTAGCACCGTTGCAAGGCAACACGGTATCCCGGTTGGCTTCGGCGTGCTCACCTGCGAGGTCATGGGGCAGGCACTGGCGAGGGCAGGTGGTGATGCGGGCAACAAGGGAGCTGAGGCTGCAGAAGCAGCGGTAGCCACGGCGCGGGTCCTCCAGCAGTTTGGGCGCGGTGCTTAGGCCAGAGACCAAGGTGCGGGCTCGCACTTTGCAGCTCCTCTACGCTTGGGAGATCCAAGGATCTCCGGACGTTCCGGGTGTGGCAGCAGGTTTGTTGCAGGGAGACTCGCGGTGGGTTCGAGCAGTCGAACAAGCCGAAGAGAGAGTCGAGGCCGTAGTAGCGGCGATTCCGAGACTCGATCCTGAGATCGAGAAGGCTGCGGACAACTGGCGTCTGGACCGGATCGGAATTATTGAACGGAATATCCTACGTCTTTCGCTTCACGAGTTGGAGGAAGGGTCGGTTCCACCGCGGGTGACGATCAATGAGGGAATTCGGTTGGCCCGCTGGTTTGCTGGGGCCAAGGCCCCAGCGTTCGTCAACGGAGTGTTGGACGCTATGGCCCGTCGACTCGGTCGTCTGTGAGGATACTCGCTGTCAACTGGGTCGACCTGGAGAACCCGCAATTCGGCGGAGCAGAGGTCCACTTCTTTGAAATCTTCGGCCGGCTAGTGCAGCGCGGGCACGAGGTAACTCTCGTGACTTCCGGATGGAAGGGCGCGGCGCCTCGAGCTACCGTATCGGGAATTGATGTGAGGCGAGTCGGAGGCAGGCACACTTTTGCCCTGAAAGGGAGGGGGGCGGTGCGGCGTGCGCTGAAGGGTGGGTCCTTCGACGTTGTTGTCGAGGACATCAACAAGCTGCCGCTGTACCTACCAACGATGACCAGGCTGCCGCTATACGTCATCGTCCCACACCTCTTTGGCACGACCGCGTTTCAGGAGACGTCATTGCCGATAGCGACAGTTGTCTGGCTCGCGGAGAAGGCTATACCGACGGTATATCGTCGGGCCGCATTTCACGCCATCAGCACCAGTACGCGAGACGATTTGGTGATGCGGGGTGTGAGGCCATCGTCCGTTCGGGTAATTTTTCCCGGAGTGAATCTTGAGTGGTTCTCACCGTGTGCGACGAGCAGAGCGGAGAAGCCCACATTCCTTTATGTTGGTCGGATCAGACGATACAAGGGCATTGAGTCGGTGATTCGGGCAATGGCAGCGGTTAGGGAGGCCGGGCACGAAGCGGAGCTAGAGATCGCGGGCAGAGGCGACGATTTGGGTCGGCTCCGCAAGCTCGCGCGGCAACTGGATCTTGGTGACGCGGTCCGGTTCCTGGGGTTCATTTCCGAAGAAGAGAAACGTCGGCTACTGCGACGGGCCTGGGCCGTGATCTTCCCGTCCGCAAAGGAAGGTTGGGGCATCACCAATATTGAGGCAGCGGCATGTGGAACGCCGGCAGTCGCTTCCGACAGTCCGGGTCTCAGAGAATCTGTCGTTGATGGACAGACCGGAGTCTTGGTGGAGCATGGCAACCACGCTGCCCTTGCTAGAGAGATATCGCGGCTCAGTTCCGATGGTGCCCGCGTCGAGGAGATGGGCCGCTCCGCGCGCAAATTTGCCGAGAGGTTTTCTTGGAGTCAGGCAGCCGAAGAGACTGAAGAGCACATGCTCGAGGCAATTACAAGAACTACTTCCAATGGAGTTGGCTAACAAATGCAAATTACGATAACAGCACGCCATTGTGAGATCTCTGACGAATTGAGGACAAGAGCGGAGCATGTATTGAACAAGGTTGCAAAGATAGCGAGTAGGCCGCAGAGTGCTGAGATCGTCTTCGACGAGGACCACGGCGCCCAAGTAGTCGAATTGAAGTTACGGTTGGCACGTGGCATCATTAAGATCGCATCGGCCGAAGCGGCCGACTTTCGCACGGCCGTAGATCGGGCTGCGGCGAAGCTCCGCAATCAGCTCGACAAACAAAGTGAACACCCTGTGCACCAAACTTCGGGTCTGTCGGAACCATGAAACATCTGACGGTAGGTGATCTCTTCGAGCGAAAGAAAGATAAACTCCAACTCGATTCGCTTACGGGCGAAATGGGGTTCGATAGGAAGGTGACTGTGCCCGAGGTGTCCAGTCCGGGACTCATCCTCGCCGGCTTCACCGATCGTTTCCTGGGGGCCCGGTTGCACGCACTGGGAGAGACCGAGATCGCTTACCTCCGAACACTCGACAAGGAGGCCCGGCGCAGAGCGCTGGAGACATTGATGGATTTTGACATGCCTTGTCTCTTTGTGACGAAAGGGCAAACGGTGCCGCGTGAATTGGTGAAGCTTGCCAAGGAGAGAGGTATTCCGGTATTGCGCTCGAAACTCAAGACAAGCGAATTCTATCGAGGGATCACACCGTACCTCACAGAAGTTTTTGCGCCGATGACTACAGTTCACGGCTCGCTGGCCGACGTGTTCGGTGTAGGACTACTGTTCAGAGGAAGATCGGGGATAGGCAAGAGCGAATGTGTTCTCGACCTTGTTGAACGAGGTCACCGTCTAGTAGCGGATGATACCGTTCACGTGATGCAGCGAGGCACGGACGTGCTGATTGGTCGGGCCGACGAGCTGTCGGGCAACTATATGGAGATTCGCGGGGTTGGAATCGTCGATGTTTCGGCAATGTTTGGAGTTCGTGCAGTACGTCTTCAGAAGCGTATTGAGGTCGTCGTGGAGCTGCAGGATTGGGACAGCCCGGGAGACGTAGATCGTACAGGTCTGGACCAACAGACCACGACGATCCTTGGGGTCGACCTACCATTGGTGACCGTACGGCTGAATCCCGGCAAGAATATCACAGTTGTCTCCGAGGTCGTTGCGCTAAATCACCTGCTGCACTTCAGCGGTCATAGTCCGGCCCAGGCCTTGAATCAGAAGCTGCTGAACAAGATGGCGGAGCAGCAGGAGCTGAAGGAGTACCTTTCAGAAGATTATGAGTAAGGCCCTCCGAGGCGTGGTAGTCTCTCATGCCGGCCTTTCTGCAGCCATCGTGCAGGCGGTCGAAGGCATTACCGGCAAGCTGGGTGCGTTGGAGGCGGTGACGAACGAAGGTGCGGATCTAGACACTCTCTGCCACAACATCGCGGCGGCCACCGGTGAAGGGGCCGCAATAGTGTTCACAGACATGGCGGGAGGAAGTTGCCTGCAGGCGTCCCTGAGAGAACTCCATGGAAGAGACGAGGTGGCGGTCGTCACAGCCATGAACTTGCCGATGCTGATCGATTTCGTATACCACCGAGAGACAACTCCATCCGCTGCTGCAAAGAGGGCAGTCTCAGCTGGAGTTGGGGGCATTCGAACGGTGGATCTGTGAGCCTGACGTTAGTTCGTCTAGACGACAGGCTGATCCATGGTCAGGTAGTAGTCGGATGGGGCCATGCCCTGGACATCGATCGGATTCTGTTGATAGATGACAGGGTAAGCGCGAGCGATTGGGAGCGTGAGCTATACAGGCTGGGAGTTCCCCCCGGTATGGAGGTGGAGTTCTCTTCGGTAGCCGGAGCCTCCGACATTCTAGAGGAGTGGATGTCCGCGCCGCAACGCACCATTGTGATAGTGGCAGACGTCGATACATTGGCCCGGGTATGTCACGCAAACGACGCCGTTCAAAAAGTGAACATAGGTGGAGTTCACGAGCGTGACGATCGAAGGAGACGGCTACCGTACGTTTTCTTGTCGGACGACGAACTCGCCGTACTCCAATCGATTTCTGAGAGTGGCGTTGAGGTTACGGCCCAGGACCTTCCCTCGGCGCGGCAGGTGCCGTTGGCGGAGATGGCATGATCGACCACTTGGGTTGGCTGATGCTTTGGAGTGTCGTCGTCGGTTTGGATCTTGTGACGGTGCCACAGATCATGGTTTCGAGACCACTGGTGGCGGGCACAGTAGCAGGCATCATTGTGGGAGATCCTGTGGCGGGGGCATCGGTGGGAATCGTCTTGGAGCTGTTCGCCCTGGGTGTGCTTCCGGTTGGCGCATCAAGGTATCCTGATTTTGGGCTGGGCGCGGTAGCTGCTACGGTTGCTGCGGTTGGGGCTCCGTCTGTTTTTGGAACAGGAGTGGGCGTTGGCGTCGGGCTGGCGACAGCGTACCTCGGTGGTGTCGGAATCCATGCGATACGTACTCTGAACGCAAGAGACGTTCAAAAGCATCGTGCTGCACTCGATAGTGGAGATCGGCGCGCTCTCGGTGCCCTTCACATGCGTGGCCTTGGGCGTGATGCACTCCGATCTTTGCTTATAACTGCCTTCGGTCTGTTGCTGGCCCTGGTGGTCAAGAACTGGCTGCCAATGACCCTTGAGGGGGCGGTATATCTGAGCGTTGTTGCGGTAGGCGCTTCTCTCGGAGCTGTGGCTGACGGGACATTCCGACTGATTGGACGCAAGGTGGTGCTCCGTTGGTTCCTTCTCGGACTGGCGGGGGGGTTGGTCGGAGTCGTGGTGTTATCATGAGAATGCCGTCGGCAATGCTAGTGTATCTTAGAACATTCTTGGTACAGGCGTCGTGGAACTACGACCGGATGGTGGGAACTGGAGTGGCCTTTGCTAGTGAGCCGATTCTGCGTGATTTGCCCGGAGGCCCAGAAGGTTCTCATTACAGGGAGGCGCTGGGGCGTGCCAACCAGTACTTCAACGGTCATCCGTATCTAACCGCGTTCGCTGTAGGCGCTCTCGCCCGCGCCGAATTTGACGGCGTCGATCATCACAAGTTGTCTCACCTGAGAAAGGCGCTCACAGGGCCATTGGGCTCCATTGGCGACCAACTGATATGGGCTGGCGCGCTTCCCATAAGCTCGGGACTAGGTCTTGTCCTTGCAGTGACAGTGTCTCCTGTGGTGGCGATCGTCGTCGCGTTGTTGGCCTATAATTCGATCCACTTGACACTGCGAACCTGGGCGTTGTTCGCAGGTTGGCGTGCTGGGACGCAAGTAGCCCAGCAGTTGGCTACCCCACTCTTGCAATCAGGACTAAGAGCGGCGGGGCCAATGACGGGACTAGTGCTTGGATTCGCATTGCCGCTTGTTGCCGCATGGTTGATCAGGAGTTTCGATTCTGGTGGGTTGATAGGAATTGGAATTGTAGCTTGTTCCGGACTGTTGATCGCAAGGTGGCTGTGGCCGACACTAGGATCGACCCGATTCGCTCTGGTGGTCATGGCGCTTGCTCTGACAGGCAGTTGGTTGTGAGTTCCGCCGAGCAGCGGGTGACTATCGGCAATCGACTTGGTCTCCATGCGCGACCGGCAGCCGAGTTTGTGAAACGCTCTACTGGGTACACTTGTGAGATCACAGTATCGAAGGATGGTGTCGAGGTGAATGGCAAGAGTATTCTTGGAGTGATGACTCTTGCGGCCGAGTGCGGTAGCGAGGTGATCATTCGTGCCAATGGTCTGGAGGCTGCCGATGCCGTAGAGGAGTTGGCAACCCTCCTCAGAAGCGAGTTCACGGACGAGATATGAAGAGCAGTCGACTATTTACGGGAGTCGGCGTTTCTCCGGGCATAGCGGTCGGTCCGCTCTATCTATTGGGTACCGATCTTCCGGATGTTTCTCATCGCGCGATCTCAGAAGATCAAGTAGAGGAGGAGATCGCGCGCCTTCACGGAGCAGTCGAAAGGGTCCGCCAGCAACTCGAGGAACTCAAGGATCGCACGAAGACCCTAGCAGGTCCCGAGGAAGCAAAGATCTTCAGTGCCCAGATCGCCATGTTGGAAGATCAAGAATTCTTGGGCGATATCGAGCGCCTCGTGAGCGAGAATCAGCTTACAGCCGAGCGCGCATTCGAATTCAAAGTATTGGAAGTGCGCGCTGTCTGGGCACGGTCGTCGAGCGCGACCCTTCGACAGCGAGTTGCGGATCTCGTCGGCATTCAGATCCGGGTCCTGCGGGCTCTGATAGGAGGTGAAACCGACGAAGTCTTGAACGAGAATGGGGCGCCACCTGTCATTGTCCTTGCACGAGAGTTGACTCCGGGTCTCACAGTGCAGCTGCAAAAGGATCAGGTGGTTGGCATTGCCAGTGAGCGTGGAACGCGCACGGCGCACGCAGCCATTCTTGCCCGCAGTCTAGGTATACCCTGCGTGATGGGTTTGGTTGGTTGTATGGATGAGGTTCAGTCTGGGGCCACGGCCATCTTGGACGGGACTCTCGGCACGGTATTACTCGACCCATCCGACGTGGAAATACGTAATGCCCATAGACGTGAGGGGCATCGGCTGGAAATGGCACGTGAGCTTGATGCCGTGCTCGAGCAACCGTCGGTCACCTCTGATGGGACGGCAGTATCTCTGTGGGCAAATGTCGACCTTCCGGAAGAAGTTGAAGTCGCCCACGATAACGGTGCGTCCGGTGTCGGACTGTTGCGCACCGAGTTCCTAGTAATTGGGCGGACAGAACTTCCGGGAGAAGTCGAGCAGGCGGAATTCTTCGAGCGAGTCGGCAAACGCTTCGCACCTTACCCGGTAGTAGTTCGTAGTTACGACCTTGGCGGCGACAAGTTTCCCGCCGCATTCCATGCCGAGCGGGAAGCAAACCCGTTTCTGGGATGGAGAGCCATACGTGTCTGCCTCGATGAGCCCGATGTATTCCGGACGCAGATACGGGCAATGTTGCGCGCGCGCGCAACAGCCGACGTGAGACTCATGCTTCCACTGGTAACGGAAGTGGAAGAAGTTATCCGCACGCGGGAGATGGTAGGCGAGGCCGCTGCAGAGCTGAAGGCGGAAGGTCTGGAGTTTGGAGAGGACCTTCCCGTGGGAGTGATGATCGAGACGCCGGCCGCGGCGGCCCTCGTGGATGAACTCGCAGAACTGTCTGATTTCTTGAGCGTTGGGACCAACGACCTGACCCAGTACATGTTGGCGGTAGACCGGGGGAACGCGCGTCTCGCCGACCGGTTCAATTCGTTGCATCCAGCAGTAGTGCGGTCGTTGAAACAGATTGTTGACGGTGGTCGTCGGGCCGGTCTCGATGTGAGCGTCTGTGGCGAAATGGCTTCAGAACCGATTCCACTGGTGCTACTAATCGGTCTCGGTTTTCGCGTCATGAGCGTTTCACCCGCGTCGCTGCCGCTGGTGCGCTGGTTGGTCAGACGACTCGATATCGAGGGTGCAGAATCCGCCGCCTCTGCGGCTCTCAAGGCCCGTTCGGGCGCGGAAGTTGCTTCGCTTCTCGAGGACTATGCAGCAGAGAGAATAGACCTCGCCCTGCTCGGACTGGGCCGGTTGCCCACCGATTGACCTAGAGCTATTTTAAAGGCTTACCTAGACTTACGGATTCAGATGAGTTCAAGCAAGTATACTTTTTCGTCAGAATCAGTCACAGAAGGTCATCCCGACAAGATGGCCGATCAGATTTCAGATGGTGTGCTGGATGCCATCATTGCCCGGGATCCCACGGCCCGCGTGGCATGCGAGACACTTATTACGACAGGGATGGTCGTTCTGGCAGGCGAGATCACGACCACCAAGCCCTGCGCGTTTCCCCCCCTGGTGCGCAAGATCATTGAGGACATTGGGTACACGGACGGGTCGTTCGGCTTCGACTCCAAGACCTGTGCAATTCTCACTGCGTTGGATGCCCAATCTTGTGATATCGCGCAGGGTGTAGACACGGGCGGCGCAGGTGACCAGGGCATGATGTTCGGTTATGCCACAGACGAGACGCCGGAATTAATGCCGATGCCGATCATGATGGCCCATCGCCTTACTCAGAGGTTGGCAGACGCTCGCAAATCGGGAGAACTCACTTGGCTGCGGCCCGATGGCAAGAGCCAGGTTGCCATCGAGTATTCTGGAGGCAAGCCGGTTGCCGTCAAGGCTGTCGTCCTGTCCACGCAACACGATGACGGTGTCACGACCGCCGACCTACAAGAGGGCGTCGCTGAGATAGTAATTAGGCCGGTACTCGATCAATCACAGCTGGATGTGAGCGACGTGCAGCTGCATATCAATCCTACAGGTAGATTTGTTGTCGGCGGCCCTCATGGCGATGCGGGATTGACGGGTCGGAAGATCATCGTCGACACTTATGGCGGTGCGGGACGACATGGTGGCGGGGCCTTCAGCGGCAAGGATCCGACGAAGGTAGACCGTTCCGCCACCTATGCAGCCCGATGGGTAGCGAAGAACATTGTTGCTGCCCAATTGGCTAGCCGTTGTGAAGTGCAAGTCGCATACGCTATTGGTGTTGCCGAGCCCGTGTCCGTTATGGTCGACACGTTTGGAACAGCTAACGTGCCAGAGGCATCGTTAGAGCGGGCCGTACGAGAGGTGTTCGACCTCAAACCATGTGCCATCATCGACGCATTGGATCTTAGAAAACCCATTTATCAACCGACTGCTGCTTACGGCCATTTCGGCAGGAAACCGTACGCAACGGAAGTCCATGGCGTACAGGTGAAGTTGTTTAGCTGGGAAGACGCCAACCGTCAGTCCGAACTTGTGATGGCGACCCAGGAAGCAGAGAAGAAACCCGAGATGATGGCCGCTAAGGCATAGAAGACAGACCACGACACACTTTCACAGAAAACAAACATGACATCAGTGGCCACAAATCCTAACAAGACAGCTACCTCGATTTCCGACTACGAAGTCAAGGACTTAGGCCTAGCAGAGTGGGGCCGACGTGAGATGAAGCTGGCCGAGCACGAGATGCCCGGCCTAATGGCGATCAGAGAACGGTACGGTGCAGACAAGCCCCTGGCGGGAGCCAAGATCATGGGCAGCTTGCACATGACCATTCAGACTGCAGTTCTGATAGAGACGCTGGCTGAGCTGGGAGCAGACATACGCTGGGTGAGTTGCAACATTTTTTCGACGCAGGACCATGCCGCGGCTGCAACCGTCATTGGGCCCGATGGCACTCTCGAGAACCCTGCAGGTGTCCCGGTATTTGCCTGGAAAGGTGAAACTCTTCCAGAATATTGGAAGTTGACTGCCAGGGCGTTGATGTGGCCCGATGGTTCGGGGCCGGATTTGATCGTAGACGATGGCGGAGACGCTACGCTACTCGTCCACAAAGGTGCCGAATTCGAATCCGCCGGATCCGTTCCGAAGTTTGACGCAGAGACCGAGCCCGAGGAGTGGGGCGTCATACTGGAGACGTTACGCAGAGAACAGGCGACCAATCCCGGACGCTGGACCAAGGCGGCAAAGAGCATCAGGGGGATCAGCGAAGAGACCACCACGGGTGTCCACCGGCTGTATCAAATGGAAGAAGACAAATCGCTGCTGTTCCCGGCAATCAACGTCAACGATTCAGTTACCAAGAGCAAGTTCGATAATATCTATGGCTGTCGGCATTCGCTTATCGATGGGCTCAACAGGGCTAGCGATGTCATGCTGGGTGGAAAGGTCGCGGTGGTGTGCGGCTATGGCGAAGTCGGCAAGGGGTGCGCTCAAGCGCTGCGTGGCCAAGGATGCCGAGTAATCGTAACGGAGATAGACCCCATCTGCGCTTTGCAGGCCGCCATGGAGGGGTTTGAGGTAAAACCGGTCGATGACGTGGTCGAGCTAGCCGACATATTTGTTACCACTACCGGCAATTACCACGTGATCACGGTAGATCACATGAAGCGGATGAAAGATAAGGCGATCATCGGCAACATTGGACATTTCGACAACGAAATCGATTTGGCAGGGCTCGAAAAGGTTCCCGGGATCGAGAATGTCAATATCAAACCCCAATACGACGAATGGGTTTTCGAAGATGGGCGAAGCATCCTCGTATTGGCCGAGGGACGGTTGCTCAACCTCGGGTGTGCCACCGGCCATCCAAGCTTTGTAATGTCGGCGTCATTCACCAATCAAGTGCTGGCCCAGTTGGAACTCTGGGAGAGAAGCGCAGAGTATGAAAAGAAAGTCTACCGCCTCCAGAAAACACTGGACGAGGAGGTGGCTCGACTGCACCTGGACAAGCTTGGTGTGAAGCTAACTGTGCTCACCGAGGAACAGGCCAAGTACATTGGTGTTCCAGTAGAAGGGCCTTACAAGCCCGATCACTACCGGTATTAGCTGAATCAGATGGGTTGGTCGCGGCCACACGGCTGCTTCGTCCAAACACCGAAAGTCGGCTCGGTATGATGGTGGAAGTGACAGTTAAGCACTTGGGACTCGAGCGTTCGACGAACACGCCCGTTGTCGTCTTGCAGGAGACGGGGGGCGAGCGCACTCTACCGATCTGGATAGGGCCTTCCGAGGCGAGTGCCATAGCGATGGAACTAGCAGGCGTGAAGTTTTCGCGCCCACTTACTCACGATCTTGTCAAGCAGATTATCGTTGGTCTTGGAGGGAGCCTGCAACAGGTAAGGATCACTCAGGTAAAGGAGAACACCTATTACGCCGAGCTTCAGATTCATAGGGAGAATCAAGTTGTGCAAGTCGATGCCCGTCCGTCGGACAGCATTGCAATTGCACTGAGGCTGGAAGCTCCGATATTCACGAGTGATGACCTGTTGCACCACACTTCTATCGACTTGGTGGAATCCGCTCCCGCTGAAGAAGCCCAACCCGGCACCGATTCTCTCAAATCGCGACTCGAGAAGCTGGACCCGGAAGATTTCGGTAAGTTTACTCCGTAGTACCCTCATCACCTTAACCGCTTCTCTGGTGGTTCCCGTAATTGGAAGCGCTCAGGGTCTTGTTGTCACCGGGCGAGTGATGCGAGTTGGCGCAACTGACTCTGTGCCGGTCACAGACCGCATGGTAACCCTCCATGAAGTGGGCTTCGGTGGCGGACGACCGGTAGATTCCGCAGTAACCAGCAGATCCGGCACCTATCGCCTGCGTACCTCCCGAAAAGACTCCACGGCGAGCTATCTGACAAGTGTTCAGCACGATGGTGTCGGGTACTTCTCGGCACCGCTGCTAGGTCGGGCGGACACCGATACAGTCGGCACACTGTTCGTTTATGACACTTCGTCGGTGCGGCCTGACATGGTTCTTACAGAGCGTCACCTCATTGTACGTTCTGCCGAGGTCGACGGCTCCCGCCGCGTGATCGAATTGATCGTGCTGCGGAACCAAGGTTCGCTTACGCGAATCGCAAGCGATACGTCCGATCCTGTCTGGCAAGGCGCGATCCCGGCTGAGGCGATTCAGTTCGAGTTAGGTGAGAGCGATTTCAGTGCCCAAGCCATATATCGACGCGGCAACTCGGTGGCCGTCGCAGCACCAATGACACCCGGGGAGAAGCAAGTCATCTATGGATATCTGATCCCTGGCTCGGTGCGTGACCTTGCGTTTCCGCTCGACCACTCGGTCGGTCGCCTGAACCTCTTGATCGAAGATGCTACGGCGTCGGTGAGCGGAAGTGGACTCGTGTTGATGGGAGAGGAAGAACTGGACGACAGGTTGTTCCGGCGATTTGGAGCGGACACAGTATTGAGCGGATCTCTAATAGAGGTTCGATTTGCTCCGGCACCGCTTTCGGCTAATTCGCTTTGGTGGCTGGTCATAGCGGTTGCGGGGCTCACGCTATTTGGAGCTTTGATCTGGTGGATAAGGCGTAGTCCGCAGGCTGTGGCTCCGATTCTAGATGCCAATGCGCTGGCCACGCAGATTGCCGGACTGGACGCTGAATTCGAGCAACAGCCGGGTACGCCTGAGGAGCAAACAGCTTACAAGAAGCGGCGAGCCGAGCTGAAGAGCTGTCTTAACCGCGCCCTTTCCTCTCACCGTCACGGAGACTAGATTACCGATAGCTTATAACTGAATACTGCGAGCGCGGAGTACGGAAGCCGGTGTGACACCGGCGCGGCCCCGCCACTGTAATGGGTTCACAGTTCGACTCAGAAGCCACTGGGAAACTGGGAAGGCGAGTCGACACCCTAAGCCAGGAGACGTTCCGGCTCGCACCACCAACAGACCCTCGAAGGGAAGGGACCGGTGGGAGAGCGCAATCATGTCATGCGTACGCTCACATCCTTTCCGTCGTGAAGGAGTGAGCGTTCGTGCGTTATAGTCTCTCTCTCTCGGTGGCGCTCTGCGCTTTGGCTGCCTGTAGCTCAGGAGAGCAGCGAGCGGCCGGTGCGGTCTTAGATGACACAGGCCGTCCGGTGGACCTGCGTGCCGCACCGCAACGACTTGTGTCCCTCGCCCCGGGGCTCACGGAACTCCTCTTCGCCATCGGTGCGGGCGATCGTGTGGTGGGCCGGACCAGATGGGGCGACTATCCTCCGCAAGCGAGCGAGATCCCCAGTGTGGGCGAGGGGTTGGCACCAAATGTCGAGGTGATCATCGGAAGGCGTCCCGACCTGGTCGTGTTCTATGCGTCGCCGGCCAACTCACCAGCTATCAGTCAATTGGAGAAACTGGGTATCGCCACTGTAAGCTTGCGGACAGATCGGCTGGCGGACCTAGTTCGGGCCGCTCGTCTGCTTGGAAGGATTGTCGGTGACAGCGCCACTGCGGATTCTCTCGCGTCGGCGCTGGAACAAGAGATCGCCGAACTCGAATCTACGCGACCGTCGCGTGTCGTACCGAAGGTATTGATTCTCGCGTGGGACAATCCTCCCATCACAATCGGTAGCGAAAGCTTTTTGAACGAGATCGTTGAACTCGCAGGCGGGCGTAACGTGTTCGACGATATCGACAAGCCGTCGGCCACGGTTAGCATCGAGTCGATTGTAGAGCGTGATCCCGATCTCGTGTTGGTCGTGTCGGATTCTGGAATGCCGCAGTGGAGCCAGCGGCCGGAATGGCAGACCGTGCGAGCCGTGAGAGAACGTAGGTTCATCGTTGCACCCGGAAGCGAATTTGGACGCCCAACATTTCGCGCGCCGGCAGCCGTCCGTCGATTGAGACAGGAGTTTGTAAAGTGGGCGCGGTAACGCGTTGGGGCGTTCTCAGCGCTGGGGTGCTAGCCGCGCTCTTCATCGGACTGGCCGTCGGACCTGCGCAAGTTCCGCTGTCGTCACTGTGGAGTGCTATTGTCGGCACGGCGGACGACTCGACTGTTGCAATCGTGCGTGACCTTCGACTGCCGCGGGCGTTACTCGCGTTCCTCGTGGGCGGTGCACTTGCCGTAACGGGAGCAGCTCTACAGGCCCTCGTACGTAACCCGCTCGCCGATCCCTACCTCCTGGGACTTTCGGGTGGTGCAGGTCTAGGCGCCGTGCTCGCCATCGTGTTGCATGCGGGCGGGCCGTGGACAGTGCCGTTGTCCGCTTTGGTGGGCGCGCTGCTGGCCATAGCGCTGGTATACCGACTGGCCCTGGTGACAGGCGGAGTGCTGGACGCGCGCGTTCTCCTGTTGGGCGGTGTCGTGGTGGGAGCTTTCGCCGCGTCACTGATGGGAGCGATCATCTCGGTTTCGCCCGCACCGGAAGTTCGCAACGCTTTCCTCTGGATGTTGGGTGGGTTTGATGGAGCCTCGTGGCAAGCTCTTACCATCTTTGGAAGTTACGCGCTGCTCCCAATAATCATCATTTACCGGCAGAGCCGACCGTTGGATCTTCTGTCGTTGGGAGAGGAACCGGCACAATTCCTTGGTGCGGACGTCGAGCGACTGAAGCGGGTGCTCTACGTGGCGGCGTCACTTCTCACTGCTGCCGCAGTGGCGGTATCGGGGATCATCGGATTCGTAGGGCTCGTCGTACCTCATGCTATCCGGATCGTGTGGGGACACACTCACCAGACTCTGCTTCCGGCTGCATTTCTCCTGGGCGGTACGCTCATGGTCTTGGCCGACGCAGTCGCACGTACGGTTTTTGCCCCGCTCACACTTCCCGTGGGGGTCGTAACGGCCCTGATTGGGGTTCCCGTGTTCGTCGTATTGGTGAGACGATGGACAACATGATCTTCGAGGCGCGCGAGCTATCGTTTCGGTATCCGCACAGCGAAGCTGAAGCTGTAACCGCGGTGTCGGCCTCGGTTCAAGCCGGAGAGTTGGTCGGAGTGGTTGGCCCAAACGGAAGCGGCAAGAGTACGCTCCTGCGATTGTTGCTGGGACTTCTCGTGCCAACGAGGGGCGAGGCCCTTGCATTCGGACGAACTTCAAAGGATTGGAAACGCCGCGAGCTGGCCCAACGTGTAGGCGTCGTATCGCAGCGCGAAGAACCCGGATTTCCGATCCGCGTCGAGCAAGCAGTCATGTTCGGACGATATCCGCATCTTACGGCGCTTGGTGCACCTAGAGAGAAGGATATTGCCGCGATTGAGCTGGCTCTAGAACGCTGTGACGTCGTGCATCTGCGCAAGCGCTGGGTGGCGACGCTGTCGGGTGGTGAATGGCAACGAGTACGGGTAGCCCGTGCACTTGCTCAGGAACCGAGCGGTCTCGTTCTCGACGAAGCGACAGCGAATCTCGACATACGACACGAGATGGAGGTTTTCGAGTTGATCTCCGAACTCGTCGGAGAACGTCAACTGGGCGGAATAATCGTAACTCATCAGGTTAACCTCGCCGCAAGATTCGTGAACCGCATGATCGTAATGGAGGGTGGGCGCGCACGTGCCGTCGGCCGGCCCGAAGAAGTGCTCACGCGCGATGTGCTGGAGGATGTGTTTGGGTGGCCGGTTGCGCTCACCACTTGGAATAACATACCGCAGTTTGTCCCACTGAGGAAAAACGAAACCCAGTGAACACCTACACCCTGGAGAGCCGTTCGATGAAGCCGTATTTGCTATTCACACTTTGTGTCTCGTGCGTCGCAGCTATTCCTGCAAGTGCGCAGCAGTCCTCCGATACTACGCAATTGGATCCCGTCATAGTAACAGCCACTCGTATCCCGACACCACGCAACGCAATGACCTCCACTGTCACAGTGCTCGATGGTGAGGCGCTGCGCGCTCAGGGAATCAGGCAAGTGCTGGATGCACTCCGTCTGGTTCCCGGATTGAGCGTGGTCCAAACAGGATCGTTCGGTGGCAATACGTCCCTTTTTCTGAGAGGCGGCGAAAGCGATTACGTGAAGGTGCTACTCGACGGAGTCCCGATCAACGACCCAGGTGGCTCGCTCGATTTCTCCGATCTCACTCTCGACAACGTCGATCGCATCGAAGTCGTGCGTGGGCCGGCAAGCGTCGTATATGGCTCGGACGCAGTTGCGGGGGTGGTGCAAATACTGACCAAGGACGGTGGAGGCCAACAGCAAGGCAGGGTTGGGTTTCGCGCTGGAACATTTGGGTCCACGTCAGTCGACGCAACGCTCTCGGGCGGTCTTGCGCGTCTCGACTATTCGCTCGGTGTTTCGCGGTCCACGACCGACGGCATCTTCGCATTCAATAGCGACTACAGTAATACGTCGGTAAGCGGAAAACTGCGAGCGCGACCAGATTCTACGACCAACGTCAACCTCGTGATGCGCTATAGCGACAGCGAGTTCGAGTTTCCCACGGACTTCGACGGGACGGTTGTCGATCGAAACTCGTTTAGCGTACGGGATCGTCTGGCGGTTTCTCTCGAAGCCAGCCGATTGTTCAGTAGTTGGATAGAGGGCCGTGTACTCTTGGCGTCGAGCGATGCGAATCGTAGGACGAACGACCGGCCGGACGGTCCTGCCGACACTCTGGGGTTCTTTGGCTCTACGAGTTCACAATCGGTTCTGAGGAGGAGTGCGGACTTCAGTGCCAGCATCTACGGGCCGGTTACAACCGTACTCGTGGCTGGTTTTCAGATTGAGGACGAGGACGAGATGAGATCGGACGAGTCACAGAGTCAATTCGGAAACTCCAGCAGCACGAGTGATGAGGGAAGATCGAGCCGTGGGTACTATGCAGAGATTCAGTCGAGCCCGGTTGCGGGACTTGCGCTCAATGCCGGCCTCCGGCTGGACAATAACAGTGCGTTCGGCACATTCGTCACTTACCGAGGCGGGGCTTCCTATGGTGTTGCGTCGGGCACCAGGCTCAGGGCTTCCATAGGAAAGGCGTTCAAGGAGCCTACGTTTTTCGAGAATTTTGCGTTCGGCCCATTTGCAAACGGAAACCCCGATCTCGATCCCGAACGGACGGTCAGTTGGGAGGTGGGCGCCGAACAGACCTTCTTGAGTGGTCTTCTTGTCGCGGAAGCCACCTACTTCAGCCAGAGGTTCCGGAATCTGATCCAATTTACCGCAGTGCCCGCTAACCCCGGCGATCCGAACTTCTTCAATATTGCGTCCGCAGACGCATCCGGTGTCGAGCTTGGAGTCCGGCTCGCAAGCCGATTCTTCAATGGATCTATCGACTACACGTACCTCGACACCGAAGTGACAGATGCCGGGTTCGATACTGGAGCAGGCGCCAACTTCGTGATTGGAGAACGACTTCTCCGTCGGCCCACCGGTAAACTCAACCTGAGCGGGAGCTATCGGGTGACAGATCGTCTGAGAGCCGGTGCCGCGTTGCTGCACGTGGGCACGCGAGATGACCGCGATTTCTCCACTTTCCCGGCGATGCCGGTCGCACTTCCATCGTACACGAAGATCGACATGGGTGGTGAATATCTGGTCGTGCCCGCCCATGGCCACATGCCTGGAATGACGGTCACTGCCCGAGTAGAAAACATCTTCGACGTTGGCTATCAGGAAGTGCTCGGCTTTCCGGCCAGAGGGAGAACCTTGTTCCTAGGAGCGGAAGTAGGGTTCTGATTCAGGTATCTTTCCCCCTATGGGACTCGTAACCACAGATGCCGTGATTCTGCACTCGTTCAAATACGGCGAGTCGTCCAAGATCGTGCGAATGGCTACCGCAGATCTCGGCGTGCAGAGCGCGATAGCCAAAGGCGCTTCACGGAAGAGAAGTAAGTTCGGTGCCAGGCTCCAAGTATTGAGCGAGGGAGTAGCGCAGCTCTACGTCAAGCAGAACCGCGAACTCCAGACGCTAGCCGAGTTCGATGTGGTCAAGCAACGCCAAGAGCTGGCTTCCGACGTGCGGCGATACGCCGGCGGTGCTGCGCTGGCGGAACTGGTATTGCGATTTTCCCACGCGGGGCCGCACCCGGAGCTGTTCGAGCAGTTGGTCGTGTATCTGGATGCCCTAACATCGGTAGCGGCAGATGATTTGGATGTTGTGATCCTTTCCGCCCTGTGGGGTACCGTGTGCGTACTGGGGTTTGCGCCGGCACTGGACTGCTGCGCGCGAGACGGCGAAATACTGCCGGATGGAGCCGCCGTTTTTTCCGTACTTGACGGAGGATTCCTATGTAGGTCCTGTGCCAGCGGGGTAGAAAGCAGAAGGCTGGTAGCCGATGATCGAATCGCCCTCCAATCGCTCGTAGCGGGACGTGTCAGTGATGTCGGGGCGGTCGCAGCCCGGCACGGAGCCGCTCACCGGCGTCTATTCCGAGACTTCGTGCAGTATCATCTGGCCGAGGGTCGAGAACTCAAGGCACTTGCTTTTTGGGAGGAGTTGCCGTGGACCGGCATGTCGTAATCGGAACGGCGGGACACGTGGATCATGGAAAGACGGCGCTCGTCAAGGCGTTGACCGGCACCGACACCGACCGGTGGGAGGAGGAGAAGCGCCGCGGTATCACGATCGACCTGGGGTTTGCTTCACTCGACCTCGGTGACGGCATCTCGGCCAGCATCGTCGATGTGCCGGGCCATGAAGATTTTGTACGCAACATGGTCGCTGGTGCCACGGGAGTGGACGTAGCCTTGCTCGTCGTTGCAGCCGACGAAGGCGTGATGCCCCAGACCAAGGAACACATGGCGATCCTCGATTTACTGGCGGTGCGTTGCGGCGTCGTGGTACTAACCAAGTGTGATCTGGTCGAAGACGAGTGGATGGAGTTGGTGGAGGCGGACATCGCCGAACGGCTGGCAGGATCGTCCATCCAATGGGAGCGCCCAGTGCGTTTCTCGACGGTGACGGAACAGGGGCGTGAGGAGTTGCGGGAGGTTCTGGTCGTCGCCGCGCAGCGAGCGGCTTCACGATCCGCGGCCGACTTGTTCCGTCTGCCCATAGATAGGGTCTTCAGCATCGCCGGTGCTGGTACCGTAGTGACGGGAACGGCTTGGAGTGGAACCGTGCGTGTCGGTGACGAGATCACGGTGCTACCCGGCGGAGAAAAAGCGCGAGTGCGCGGAGTCGAGGTGCATGGTGAGGCTCGAGATGCGGCGCTTCCCGGTCGGCGAACGGCTCTTGCGTTGGCAGGACTCGGCCGCAAGAGCGTCGCGCGCGGTCAGATTGCGGTGGCTCACGGTGGATGGCGCGAGACAAAGGCTATGGATGTGATGATTACGATGTTGCCCGGTGCGCCGCGACCGATCACCCAGCGATCGCGCGTTCGCTTCCACCTGGGGACAGCCGAGGTGATGGCTCGGGTAACGCCGACGGGCGGCGAGATCAAACCCGGGTCGACCGGCGCCGCGCGGCTCCGATTGGAACTTCCCATGGTGGGCCGCTGGGGTGATCGTGGCGTGATCCGATCCTACTCCCCGGTCACGACCATAGGAGGATGTCTCGTAGTAGATCCCTGGCCCGCCAGGCGGCCGCGCCGTCCGGTCGCTCTGGCCGCTCGCGCGGTGCCGGAGCCGGAGGAGCGGCTGGCGGCGTTCGTCGAGGCGGCCGGTGACGCGGGCATCCAACGGGAACACCTACCTGTACGCCTCGGCTTGCGGCCGGATGAATCTGAACTTCTCTGGGAGTCACCCGGAAGCGGGGCGGTTCGGGCCGGCGGCCGGCTGGTTTCGGCCGCGGTCGTTAGTGCAGCGCGCCGCGCGGCCGTGGACGGAATTCGGCAGTATCACGAGCAATATCCGCTCCGTTCCGGCATGCCGCGTGAACTTGCGCGGCGTGCGCTGCGCGATCCGAGCCTGGCCGATTTCGTTCATGCCGAGTTGGATCGGGAGGGCCTCATAGCAGTGGAGCGGGACACGGTCCGACTGGCCGAGCACAGGGCCGAACTGGCAGGAGATCAGATTGGTCATAGCCGTCTCGTCAGGCAGAGCCTTACCGAAGGGGGCATCCATGGAAGATCGCTGGGGGAATTCGACGCTACCGCGATCGAAAACCTCACGCAAATCTTGGGGTTCCTTGTGGATGAGGGCGCAGCGGTGCGAATAACAAAAGATCGCTACTACGATCGCGAGATTCTCGATAAGCTAGTCCGGGAAATCGTCGAAACTGTCGACCGCGCGGGCCGGGCCACTCCGGCCGAACTCCGTGAGAAGACTGGACTTAGCCGCAAGTACCTCATCCCCCTGATGGAATGGATGGACAGTCGCCAGCTCACTGTCCGAAATGCCGATGTCAGAGTGCTCGGACCCAAGGGCAGGGACTTGCTGGCCCCACGTTGACAGTGGGTGTCGGCGATACGTAACTTGTTATATGATGGTGTAATACAGCCTTTCGAACCTGCAAGGAGAGACTTGCCTACGAACGTTTTTGTGAGAAGGAGTTAAGAAATGAAGTACGTTGCCTGGGCGGGTGTAATGCTCGGGCTCCTGTTGGCCGTGCCAACCGCTGTCGAAGCACAGGAAGATCGGCTGACCAAGTCGGTGCGTTTGCTCAGTAATTACCCGAATCCGTTCAAATCTGAGACAACGATTCCGTTTGAGTTGGATCAAGGTCTGTTTGAGAACGGGCACCGTCCGGTGGTGTCGATGAGGATTTACAACGTCCTCGCGCAGCTGGTCGCTGTCCCGCTCTCAACGGGCTCTGGTGTGCCGTTCACTGAACTCAAGCTCACGTGGAACGGGACGGGGCGGTACTCTGCCTACTGGAATGGAAAAATTCTCGGCACCGATCGAGGGGCGGCACCAGGAGTCTACGTATACCAGTTGATCGTTGATGACGATCAATCGACCAAACGCATGACCGTAGTAAAATAAGGAGGTAGTCTAAGGCAGATTTCTAGTCAAATTGAAGGTAACGGGCGCGCCGACCCTATCATGGGAAGGCGCGCCTGTCGTTTTGGCACCATTTTGCCAAATGTGCAGCTTTTTTGGGGTACGGATCTAGCTATTACGGGACCGTATGATTAGACCAGATCGTTTGACAATAAAGGCCGGCGAGGTGCTGAGGGAGGCACAGTCCCTGGCTCAGGAACGCGGCAATCCCGTGGTCAACGACGCGCATCTGTTCATAGCGTTGCTGGACCAGAAGGAGGGGGTCGTGGTACCCGTGCTGCAGAAGTCCGGGCTCAACGTCACCGAGCTGCGGCGTGATACCGAGCGTGAGATCTTCCGATTGCCGACCCAGGAGGGTGACAGAGCCGCGCCCTCAATGGCTCGGGAGTTGAGCGACTCTCTCGACCGAGCCGATCGTGCTGCACAGGAACTCGGTGATAGCTATGTGTCCACTGAGCACTTACTGGTAGGGTTGGTAGAAGTCAAAGGCACTACCGCACGAGAACTCCTGAGCGCTCGCGGTATCGATAGCGCGCATCTACTCGAAGCGCTCGATCAGGTACGCGGCAGCCACAGGGTGCTCGATCAAGAACCGGAATCCAAGTACCGTGCGCTCGAGCGTTTCACTAAGGACCTGACCGACCTTGCCAGACAGGGAAAGCTCGACCCCGTCATTGGGCGCGACGAGGAGATCCGGCGCGTAGTGCAGGTGCTCTCCCGCCGCACCAAGAACAACCCCGTCTTGATCGGCGACCCCGGTGTCGGAAAGACCGCCATCGTCGAAGGTCTCGCTCAGCGAATCGTGAACGGAGACGTGCCCGAGTCGCTGCGCGACAAACACATTGTCGTACTCGACATCGGCCAACTCTTGGCAGGTGCCAAGTACCGTGGTGAATTCGAGGAGCGTCTCAAATCGGTCTTGAAGGAGATAACGAGCCAGGAGGGGCGGTTCGTGGTCTTCATCGACGAGCTGCACACCATCGTTGGGGCCGGTGCTGCCGAAGGATCGGTCGATGCGTCCAACATGCTGAAGCCGGCGCTCGCCCGCGGAGAGCTACGCGTGGTGGGCGCGACCACTCTCGACGAGTACCGCAAGTACGTTGAGAAAGACAAGGCGTTGGAGCGGCGATTCCAACCGGTGTTCGTAGGCGAGCCATCGGTGGAAGACTCGATCGCGATTCTGCGCGGTCTCAAGGAACGTTACGAGGTACACCACGGTGTGCGCATCACCGACAACGCGATCATCGCGGCGGCCACGCTGTCAGACAGATATCTGGGCGACCGCAAGCTACCCGACAAGGCGATCGACTTGATAGATGAGGCAGCGAGCCGGTTGCGTATTGCGATCGACAGCTTGCCGCAAGAGATCGACGAGGTCGAGCGCCGTATGGTTCAACTGCGCATCGAGGAACAGGCGTTATCGAAAGAGAAGGACCGCGCGAGCAAGGACCGGCTCGCTACGGTCAAGAAGGATATTGCCGATCTCCAAGAGCAATCCCAGAGCATGAAGGCGCAATGGCAGGCAGAGAAAGATTCCATCACACTGTTGCGCGAAAAGAACGCACGTCTGGAGGAATTGCGAACGGAAGCTGATCAAGTCACCCGTGACGGCGATCTCCAGAAGGCGGCGGAGATCCGTTACGACACCGTTCCCAAGCTCGAGCAGGAGATAGCGCAAGAGAAAGAACGACTCGATGAAATACAATCGATCGTAAAGTATCTCAAGGAAGATGTGGACTCCGAGGACATCGCCGATATCGTGTCAAAGTGGACCGGAATCCCGGTGAGCAAAATGCTGGAGTCCGAGCGTGAACGGCTCACGAAACTGGAGACCGAGCTGAGTCACAGGGTGATAGGGCAGGCAGAAGCAGTTTCTGCCGTGGCGAACGCGGTGCGTCGCTCTCGTGCCGGCTTGCAAGATCCCCACCGGCCGGTAGGCAGTTTCATTTTTCTCGGTCCCACCGGCGTCGGTAAGACGGAAACCGCGCGCGCGCTGGCTGAGTTCTTGTTCGACGACGAGCGAGCCATGGTGCGGCTCGACATGTCGGAGTACATGGAGAAGCATGCGGTAGCGCGGATGATCGGCGCGCCGCCGGGATATGTCGGTTATGAGGAGGGCGGACAGCTGACCGAGGCCGTTCGGCGCCGTCCCTATTCGGTGATCTTGTTTGACGAAATCGAAAAGGCACATCCCGACGTGTTTAACGTGCTGTTGCAGATTTTGGATGACGGGCGTCTGACCGACAGTCAAGGGCATGCCGTGGACTTCCGCAACACCGTGATCATCATGACCTCCAACATCGGAAGCCAATGGATTCTCGAGTTGGCTGATACCGACAGCGGGGAGGTGGAGCGACGTGTGCTCGACGCACTGCGGCAATCGTTCAAGCCCGAGTTCTTGAATCGTGTGGATGACGTGATCGTATTCCGTCAGTTGAGCCAAGAAGATCTCATGCAGATCGTCGAGATCCAGCTCGACCGGGTGCGGGAACTCCTAGCGGATCGCGGTCTAACAATAGATGTGACCCCGGAGGCCAGAGAACTGCTGGTGACGGAGGGGTACGACCCCGTTTATGGGGCGAGGCCGCTCAAACGCGCCATTCAGAAATTCGTACAGAACCCTCTTGCGTTGGCGATCTTGGAAGGTGATTTCCGTGAGGGAGATATGGTCAAAGCCATGCGCTCCACTGATGGAAAGACGCTGGAGTTTGCACGCATACCCGCAAAGGAAAGGGAACCGAACCATGCCACCACCGGAACCTAAGGCACAGCCGATAAGCGCGGCCGATAAACTCGGGATGGATGCCGCGCTGGACCAAGCGCAGTACGCGGTCCACCGTGGCGAAGTTCCGGTGGGTGCCGCCATCGTGTTCGAGGGTAAGGTCGTGGCGAGCGCACACAACGAGACCGTGGCCCAGCAGGACCTCACGCGCCACGCCGAGGTGATCGCAATACAGCAGGCGCTGGATGCCTTGACCGTCGACCGCCTCGAAGGTGCAACATTGTGTGTGACATTGGAGCCGTGCGCTCAGTGTGCCGGCGCGATAATCCTCGCACGCATCTCCAGCGTGTTGTTCGGGGCTTACGATCCGAAGGCAGGCATGGCCGGCAGCGTGGAAGACTTGTTACGGCATCCCAAACTCAATCACAATCCGGAAGTCCGGGGCGGTGTGATGGAAAAGGAATGTGGCGAGTTGTTGAGCGAGTTTTTTGAAGCGAAAAGGCAATAGACACGGGCGACGCACGCGTCGCCCGCCCTGCCTCAGCTATTAGTTGTGTGGCACCGATCTCAATCACCGTGCGCGGCAGGCATTTCAACTACAACTCTTCGATGGGTAGCGTGCGCGATGCGGTCCAGCATGCTGAGCGAATGTCCTTTGTACTCAGTACTTTCCAGCCTACTGATAACGGACTGTGTCGTACCGATCATGACCGCTAGGTCCTTTTGGCTGAGGTTGGCCGCGGTGCGGCAGTCATAGATCATCTGAGCAACGCGGACATTGAGTCGCTCCTCCTCTAGGAGGGCGCGTTTGGAAGCGTCGTCGCCAATGATGTCGCGGTGAAGGATCTCAACCGCATTCACAGTCCCGCGTTTGGTAGTCATTCAAATCTCCCGATACGTATGCCGTCAGCTCTCCGATATCGCAAAATAGCGATGTCCAAACGGTCTTGTCAATAGCAAAATTGCGATCCCTTTCGTGGTCGTCCGGAGTGGCGTTATCACGTCTCAAGTCTTCACGGCAGCGATGCTGTTGGCACAACCGCATTTACGCATGGCGTACCGTTTCTGTACCTTTGAGAGTCCTACAAATCATTAGGAGCCGGCATGTCACTCAAGTCTTCCCTAGCAATCCTGTCTTTGGCCTCGGCCGTCTGCATGCCGGCCACTCTCTCCGCTCAGGTTGCCCAAGAGCGTGTGGACATGGCGGTGGTGCAGCGTATCCGCACCGAGGGCCTGGAGCACTCACAGATACCGCAATTGGCGCATCACCTGACCGACGTGATCGGTCCGCGGCTGACTGGGTCGCCCGCGATGCGGCGCGCCAACGACTGGACGGCCGAGAAGTTCCGCGAATGGGGACTGGAAAACGTGATAGTCGAACCATGGGGTGAGTTCGGGCGCGGTTGGGAGCGGGTGTCCTACAGCGGGCAGATCCTAACGCCGTTCCGCCAGCCGCTGCATGCCCAGTCGGTGGCGTGGACCGGCAGCACCAGCGGCACGGTGACCGGGAATGTCGTGATCCTGCACGTAGGGAGCGCGTCCGACCTGCAGCAGTACAGCGGTAAGCTTAAGAACACGATTGTCATCACGCAGAGTCCTGAGGAATGGGAGCCGGAGTACGCGCAGCGTGACAGACGTTTCGCGCCCGGCGATCTCTTGCGGCCGGCCGGGAACGGCCGGCGCTACACGCGGGAACAATTGGAGGCGCGTCGGGCGGCGCGGCGGTTGCACAGCGCGATGAGCAAGTTTTTCGCACAAGAAGGAGTCTTGGCGATGATCGATGCGTCTTCGCGGCAGTACGGCATTCTCTCGAGCAGGAACGGTGATGCGAGCGGTCGCGATCCTAAGAACGCCGAGCCGCTGCCGCAGCTCGTCATCGCGCCTGAACAGTACGGCGAGATCTATCGCGATGTCGACGGTGGTACGCCGGTCGAGATCGAACTGAACATCAAGAACCAGTTTTACGATGACGATCTCAACGCATATAACTCACTGGGCGAGATTCCAGGCGGTGACAAGGCCGGCGAGTACATAATGATCGGTGCGCATCTCGACTCGTGGCACATGGGCACCGGCGCAACCGACAACGGTGCCGGCTCGATTGTGATGATGGAGGCGATGCGTATTATCAAGACGTTGGACCTGAAGCCGCGTCGCACGATCCGCATAGCGCTGTGGAGTGGGGAGGAGCAGGGGCTCTTTGGGTCGAGCGCGTGGATCGAGAATCATCCCGAGATGCACGCCAAGATCTCGGCGTACTTGAACGTCGACAACGGCACCGGGCGGATCCGCGGTATCTGGGATCAGTCGAACGAACGGGCGATACCGGTGTTCGAGCAGCTGCTGTGGCCGTTCCGGGATTTGGGCGTCGTCGCGGTGCGGCACGGCAACACCGGCGGCACCGACCATCTCTCGTTTGACAGAGCGGGAATCCCGGGGTTCAACTTCATCCAGGATCCGATCGAGTACGGCAGCAGAACGCACCACACGTACTTGGACACGTACGATCACCTCGTGTTGGACGATCTCAAACAGGCCGCGGTAATCGTGGCGGCAACCGCGTACAACCTGGCCATGCGGGACGAGATGGTGCCGCGCAAGCAGGCGACGCCGTAGACATGCGCCGGAGCGCCGTCCTTCGCTGGATCATATCAGCGGTGGCAAGCGGAGTTGCCGGCGCGGCCATAGCCTCGTGTGGAGGTGACTCTCCCACGACCCCAACCCAGTCGAACGAGACCGTACAGGTAACGGTCACGATCGTCGATCCGGGTAACCTCACCCTCGACGCCATCGGCGCCACGCTCCAGTTGACCGCAACGGTAACCACAACAGGCACTAGAGCGCCGAGTGTCAAGTGGGGTTCGTCGAACACATCCGTGGCTCTGGTAAGCGACGAGGGCCTTGTAACCGCTCTCGGAAACGGTACGACCAAGATCACTGCCAGGGCCGGAACCGCGAGCGCCGCCGTCGATGTTGCGGTCGATCAGGTACCCAGTGCTCTTGTCCTTCTAGAAACTCCGCTCAATTCGGCGGTCGGGTTATTGTTTCGGGTGACCGTAGTGCTGCTCGATCGGTTGGGCCAACTCTCCACAGATGCTACGGATAGCATACGTGTCGTGTTGGGTAACAATCCCTCTGGCGGTTTGCTCGGCGGTTCGACCACGGTTGTGCCCGATACCGGCTTTGCGGAGTTCCTCCTCACACTCGACTCTCCCGAATCCGGATACACATTGCAGATACTTGCACCGTTCGACACGGTGACGAGTTCTCCCTTCGATGTCGCAGGGGCTCCTGACCGGGTTCGCTTCCACAACGCCGGCGGTGCCCAGATCGGTGCACTGTTCGACGGTAACAATCAAGTTTTCCAGAACGACTTCGGCCGAGTGTTGACCGACTCCGTCGTGCAGATGGTGTTCGACTCCTCGGTGACCTCGAATGAGATCACCGCGTTCACCCAGGGAAGACCGCCGGTGTTGCTGAATCCCGCTATGTGGACCGATGCAGCCGACACGATCGACGTGACCTTTCCACCGGTAATCCGAATTCCCGTAACGGTGTGGATCGTTCGTGGTCCATTCGATTTTCAACGCGACCATGCCGTTACCCAGTCCGTGATTACCGCGGCCGTCTGGAGTGTAGAGCGGATGGGAGTGGAATTCGAAAGTTTCGACATCGTCGATGCGACGAATGACCCGGACGCACCATCGCTGTTCAATACAACGACCTGTCAGCAGAAATCGCTTGCCGAATCCGCTATCGGGAAAGTTGCCGGAAGAATCAACCTCTATTACGTGAGCACTGTCGACGGTGGAACCGATCGGGGGTATACGTGTGCTGGTGGCGACGTGATCTTCATGGCCGAATTCTCGGGACAAGAATTATTGGTACACGAGATCGGACACTCGTTCGGCTTGGGCCACGTCGACAATCTCACGGGATACGACCGCACCAATGTCATGCACAGTGCCTCGAACACCCGCGAGTACTTTACGGAAGGCCAGGTGTTCCGGGCACACTTCAACAGCTTCACCGCACTTAATCAGCTCTACGGGGTAGTTCCCAGTGAGGTGCGTACATGTCCCGAATCTTTTGCGGATGTAACTTGCCTGGCGTTGATTCTCCGACTGTGGCCCGACGGACGGTTCCCCGCCAACGCCGGACTCAGGCCATGAGGTCTGCTCGCACAACTTCCGTAGGGTTTGCGACGGTCGCAGTGCTAGTTGTGGCTGCGAGCGCCGCGGCTCAGGAGTCACCTGAAGTGGCATCGGCCGTCAGTAGATGGTTGGTGCAATCGTGCGGGGTCGGCGATGGTCCGGCACTCGTTCAGGAGTTAGCCGCGCTGGGCTCGGCGGCTGTGCCTGTCTTGGTCGAAGCTTACGAGCGCGGACCAGTAATGAGCGCACTGCGCCAATCGGATCGAGCGGCCGCACGCCGCTTCACCCTGTACCGTCGCAGATTGAAGCGGTCCGACGGACTCGGTTTGAGCGCAGCAGATCTTGCGCGCGCCCGTTCCGTCACGCTGGCCCAGTTCACGGGCCGGGCTCGGCGGAGTTTTGCGATGCAGTATCGCGGCGAGGCGCTGCGCGGGTTGGGTGTGCTGGGCGGCACTCGGGCGGTGGGTGTGTTGCGGTCGGTGGCAGCGAGTGGCGAAGCCCCTTTTGTTGCCATTGCGCGGATCGCGCTCCAGGAGATCCAATAGGGTACCAGTCTTCAGGGGCCCGGTTCGAGCAGCGCCTCCAGTTCAGCGATAGCCTCCAGATCCCTCGGACGCCCGGCGGCCCGCTTGGTCTTGATCAACCACTCAAGGTCGAGACAGCGGCACTTGTATCCGAAGAGGCCAACAACGATGGAGTGCGGGACCAGGTCGTCGTAACCGCCGCCACCAGTGATCTCGCCGAGCAGATCGACGTCGCCTAATTTCGTTGTGAGAGTGAAATTGAGGCCCCTCTGAATCGTAGCGCCCGACCAGTCGAATGGCAGGTTCGGTGGAGCGCCGCGCAGGTAAGGATCATGCGGTGCGAGCGCTGCCACCAGACGCTCGATGTTTTCGCTCGATCTCGCGTAGACTACGTCGACATCTTGCGTAAGGCGGCTCGATCCGTGAATCGTGGCTGCCAGGCCGCCTACGATGATGAACTCGACGCCGGACTGGCTCAGGGCTCCGATCAGAGCGTCGAAGTCAGTCACGCTTCCGGAGTCGCTCACCCGCACTACGGGCCTCGTTTGCCAAACGCTGCAGCGCAATGAGGTTCGCAACTCGCTCGGCCACCGACTTGGTCAGGTTCTCGCGTAACAGAGTGCGATCGAGATCACGCTTGTAAGCCTCGATCACCGGGTCGGGTTCGAGTCGGTCATAGCGCGCGCGGTCCAACTGTTCGGTTGCCATGGCCAAAAGATAACAGGATCGACGGCCGATGACTGTGCTGGTATCTCTTCCTAGAACTCCGGTCGCAGCACCCAGAGTCCGGAGTTCAGGTCCGAGAGATACAGCAGGCCGTTGTGGAGTTGAGGTGCCCAGTTCATAGTGGCAGAGCCCGAGCCGGCGGCTTCGGCATATTGAAACCCCACAATCTCACGGCCTTGGAGATCGAGTTCCCCGAGTAGTTCACCCGAAACGTCGATTGCCCGAATGCCCTTATCGTACCAAGAGGCGTAGAGAATCTCGCGAGTCTCGTCCAGCCAGAAGTTGTGTGGTGTTGTCCCACCGACCCCGAACGTTGCGACTTCTACTGGATTCGCCAGATCGCTTACGTCCACGACGTGCATCTTACCTGGCGTCCCGAAGTCTTCCTCGCCGATAAAGACGTAACCGCTTGCCGGCCAGTACCACGCGTTGTGCGTTTGACCTCCTTCAGTAGCGACTCGACCGACTTCGACAGGGTTGGTGGGAGAGCCGCCGGCCACTCCGTCACCGACATCCAGAATGACCAGCCCCGCGTCCCAATGTGACAGGAATGCCAAGCCGTCCCTGACGTACACGTCGTGCAGCAAGCTGCTGCCCGCATAGAATGACGCGACGATCTGCGGATTGCTGGGGTCGCTGACGTCGAGGATTCTGAGACCACTGGACGGACTAGCGCCGTCGACCACGACATAGACAAAGTTGCCGTCGATCCACGCGTTGTGCACTCCCGGCTCGAGCGACAGGGTAGTTCGCGTTATGACAGTGGGTGCGAGTGGGTCACTCAGATCCAGCAGCGTGATGCCGTTTTGCAAATCGCTGGATCCCTCATGCGTGATCACGCCGAGCGTGCCGTCGCTGCTTACCTTGACGTCGTTGACTGTTCTGGCGTCGACTTGGATCGCACTGGTCAGCATCGGATTGGCTGGGTCACTCACGTCCCATGTGTTGAGCGTGTTGCCTGTGGAGCCCCATGTTCCGGTATACGCTGCCGTGCCGTGAACCCACAGGTCTGATGTGATGCGGTCGAGCACGATCCCTCTGCCGACAATGGAAAACGTTCCCGACAGTCCACGGCCGGTGACCGTAAGTTGGAGTGTGTCGGCCGCGGTGCCGGCGGTCCCGGCGCTGGCGATGAGCAGTGGAGAGCCCGCACCATAGCCAACGAACTTGCCGGCGCTGGAAACGAACCCTGCATTGCTCGGCGACACCGACCAGCTTATCAGGGTGGTCTGGTCGATGTTGCCCGACGCGTCGCGGGCTTCGGCGGCGAACTGTACGACGTCGCCGCTCAGCAACGTAGCGGGTGCTGCCGTGGTGATCGTCACGCTCGGGCCCTGAGCTTCCAATCTGTTGGGGTCTGTGGTGTCTGAGCCACCGCAGGATTGCAACAACAGGAAGGATGGGAGCGGGATCGCGCAAGCGAACCTCACCTGGAGTCTCATGCGTCGGCCCCTTGGGATAATTGATTTACGACTCATAAGAGCTATAAGACAGCTCGGGGCCCGAGAGGTTCCCCTTCCCACTGCTAACCCTCTTGCGGACCTTGGTGTCCGTCGGCACATTAGTCGCCTCGCCCTCATAACCGTCCAAAGAAAAAACAACCACCTAGACCGGCCCAAAACCTTGGCGGCGGCGGCCGACGCCAATGGGTGGCATGTTCGCGGTAATCCCGTCGCTCACGTGGAGTCAACGTGAGCAGTTGTGCTCTTTGCGAACTACGGCTTGGCTCACCCTTCGGGAGCCCTATGCATCTACGTCTACTTCTAGTCGAGGATGAGCCTTCGGTCCGACGGTCGATCGCCGAGACCCTTTCGGACGAGGGTTTCCAGGTGGCCGAGGCGGATGGAGCACCCGCGGCCCTCCAGGTTCTAACCGACTTCGACCCCGACGTCGTCCTATCGGACATACGCATGCCCGAGATGGATGGGATCGAACTCTTGCAGTTGCTGCGCCAGAGAGCTCCCTCGACCGATGTCGTCCTGATGACCGCCTACGACGACATGGCGACGGTTGCCCGAGCCATGCGAGAGGGAGCGTTCGACTTCCTCGTCAAGCCGCTGAACCTGAAGGAACTGCGCTCGGTCATGGCGCGCCTTCTGGAGGATCGGCGCTCACGAGAACAGGCCCGCCGTGCGGTCGAGGCCGAGGTGAGCACCTATAACCTGGACGCTCTGGTCGGGCATGACCCCAGCATGATCGAGGTCTACAAGAAGGTTGGACAGCTTGCGGCTTCGCGCGTGAACGTCCTCATACGGGGCGAAACGGGGACGGGCAAAGGGATGGTGGCGCGGGGAATCCACTACAACTCACCCGATGCCGCCGAGCCCTTCATCGCCGTGAACTGCACATCCCTCCCGGAATCTCTCCTCGAGTCGGAGTTGTTCGGCCACATTCGGGGCGCATTCACCGGCGCCGTCGCCGACCGGCGGGGCCGCTTCGCCCTTGCCGGTCGCGGGACAATCTTTCTGGACGAGGTCGGGGATACGACGACCGGATTCCAGGCCAAGCTTCTCCGGGTTCTGGAGGACCATGAGTTCTACCCGGTCGGTGCGGAACACGCCGTGCACACGGGAGCCCGGGTCATCGCCGCGACCCACCGGCATCTGGAAGCGCTCATCGAAGAGGAAGCCTTCCGTGAGGACCTCTACTACAGGCTCCGCGTCGTGGAGATCGTCGTGCCACCGCTGCGGGAGCGAATCGAGGACATTCCACTTCTGGCCCATCACTTCGTTCGCAAGACGAGCGAAGAGCTCCATCGTCCCGAGGCCGCACTGTCGGACGAAGCCGTGACCGCCCTACTCCAGCACGCCTGGCCGGGGAACGTGAGAGAGTTGGAAAACTGCGTCACAAGAGCGGTGGTACTATCCACCGGAGAGGTGATACGGGCAGAGCACCTGGGACTCGGAAACAGGTCCCCGGAGTCGGAACATCCGTTCCCTCCGCTCGCTGACATGGAGGCGGAGCACGTGGCTCGGGCGCTCGCCTTCACCGACGGGAACAAGACGCGGGCGGCGGAGCTGCTGGGCGTCTCCAAGCCACGTCTTTACCGGATGCTCGAGAAACACGGGCTCGGATAGCGAGGTCTCGTGTCCGGACGCCCCCTCAGCCTGCAGGCCCGCTTCATCCTGGTGATTCTCCTGGGAGTCGTGGCACCGTTGGCCGGGGCGGCGTACTGGCTGACGGGCACGACGCGGGACTCGGGAGAGGCGATTCTGCGCGCACGCCTAGAGGAATCCCTGGGCGACGCCGTACGCACCATGGGCATCAATTGGATCCGACAGCGGAGTTCGCTGCTCGACTTGGCACAGGAGCCGGGCATGCTCTCCCTTACTCTGGTGGACCGAACCGCCTTGGCAGAGAACGCCGGCGACCGACGCTCCCAGGGTCTTCTGCACAGCTGGAACGCTCTGGAGGGCGTGGTGGATCGTGCAGTGCTCCGTAACGATCGGGGCGAAATACTCGAGACGTTCGAGCGAAATCCCCCACCGAGGAGTGCTGTCGGAGGTGTGCTTGGCACTCCGCTGCCGGTGCGGATCCCCATCCGCGATCCGGGTAGCGGACAGGAAGTGGGCTCGTTGGAAGCACATGTTGAGCTGAGCAGCTTGCTGCCCGGCGTTCTCTGGTGGTCAGGCGTGGGCGGCGCCCTCCTGGCCCTGTTCGGAGGCGACGAGGGTGTGGCGCTGCTCCCTCTTCCCATGGATCCCGGACTGTTCGACGGAGATCGTTTCGAGTGGAGGGGGGAAGAGTGGCTCGTCATCCGTCATCGACTCGACGAACCGCCAGTCGTCGTGGCCCTGGCGGCCCCGGTGGGAGCCTTTGCGGAGCCGTTCTCGAGGGCGGCTCGGCAGGGTGCGATTATCTTCGCGACGGTACTCGTTCTCGGGGTGGCGATGGCGATGTTTCTGACCAGACGAATGACCGGCCCCCTGGAGCAGTTGGCCGGAACCGCCGAGTCCGTCGCGAGGGGTGAGCTGGACCGGAGGGTCGCGGAAGAAGGCCCCGACGAGATTCAACGAGTCGGCCGCGCCTTCAACTCCATGACGGCGAGCCTTCGCGAAACGCTGCGCAAGCTGTCCCAGCAGGAGGCCGCCGCCGCGGTAGGAGAGTTCGCGGCGAGCCTGGCCCACGAGGTGCGAAATCCCCTGACTTCGATTCGGCTGGATCTGGAACGGGCCCAGGAACGATCAGACGATGAGCAGGCGGGAGTGCTGGTCGCGAGGGCGCTGGCAGAGATCGAGCGATTGGAATCAACGGTATCGGGCTCGCTGCGGGTCGCCAGGAGCGGAAACCTCGAGCTGATTCCCGTCGATGTCCGGCACCCGCTGGAGAACGCCGCGCACGCGGCGAAGCCCGAGTTCGAGTCACGAGGGGCAGAGCTGGAGTTGGACGGGCTCCCAGAGATGTGGGTGCGTGGTGACGCAGGCGCTCTCGAACAGCTCATCCTCAACCTGTTACGCAACGCCGCGGAGGCCCTGCCAGGAGGGGGGCGGGCCTGGATCCACGTCGACTCGGACCCGACCCACGTTTGGATTTCGGTCTCGGACGACGGAGCGGGGATTCCCGCGGACATTGTCGACTCGGTCCTCGAGCCATTCTACTCGACGAAACCAGAGGGCACGGGACTCGGGTTGCCCATCGCGACGAGGATCGCCAGGGCTCACGGAGGCGACCTCACGATCGAGAGTGGCCCCGAGGGAGGCACCACCGTGCGCATCGTGCTACCGCGCTACGTTCCATGAGCCGTGATCCAGGCAAACCGGACGCAACGGTCCCGAGCGCCCACCAAGCCGTAACGAGACGATCTTCGACCGTTACGAAACGTAACGGTATGGCGAGTCACGCCACGGCACACTGTGCCTATCACGTTGTGTCACAGTCACTTACGTCCACGGCAACGTCGTGGTATAAACCTGGCTTCTTGTGCGACCCGTTGAAGACCCATTAGAACGGGAGGAGTCAAGATGTTACGGAATCTCACCATTGTATTGCTCGTGCTCACCACAGCGGCATGTGAGCAGGACGCCCCAGGCAAGATCGCCCAGGCAGGCGTGTTCACCACCGTGGGTGCGCTGCGAACTTGGAGACTCGAACCACCGCCGCCGGATACGATCCACACGGTCACCAGGCGGATATGGTGGGGTTCCGATGCGGACTTCCTCGGCGTTCCCTCGCCGGACGGCACACAGCTGGCGCATCACGTGTGGGCGACGGGCGATATCGCGATCCGCGATCTGGAGACCGGCGAGAGCCGAAGCATTACGCAAAACCCGATGCCCTACTATCCCGGTTTCGCAATGTTCCCGCACATCTCCCGCGATGGCAGTCAGGTGGCGTACGTATGGTGGAACTCGGAGACGACCGGGTCGTCGGAACTCCGTGTCGCCGGCATCGAGGATCCCGATCCGCAGGCGCTCTCCACGTGGGAGGGATATCTCAACCCGGAGGACTGGTCCCCAGACGGGACCCAGATCGTGGCGCGTCGCCAACTTGAGGACGCCACGTGGCAGATCGTGCTCGTGTCCGCTCGGGATGGGACGGACAGGGTGCTCAAACAGTTGGACTGGCGCGGCCCCAGCAACATGCGGATCTCGCCCGATGGGCGGTACGTGCTCTACGACTTTCCCGCCGACTTGGAGAACGAGCAGTCTCACGACATCTATCTGCTTCCGTTAGCCGGAGGCCCCGAAGTTCCCCTCGTGGAGCATGAGGCCGACGACCTGGTTCTGGGGTGGGCACCGGACGGAGCCCACGTCCTCTTCCAGAGCGACCGGACCGGAACTCCCAGCGCTTGGCTCCTTCCGGTGTCCGACGGCACAGCCGACGGCCCGCCCGAGCTGGTCAAGCCCGACTTCTGGAATGCCAACCCCATGGGGTTCACCACGGACGGACGGTTCTTCTATGGGGTGAGAACGAGCAGTCGGAGCATACGGATCGCCACGCTGAATCCAGAGACGGGAGAAGTCGTCGGGCGCCCTGGGTCGGGGACGATGCGTTCCAACGGCACTCAGATGTGGCCGAGCTGGTCACCGGACGGACAGAGCCTCGCCTTCCTGGTGCAGGGTACGGCACCGAACTCTACCCCACGCACCTTGGCGATTCGCTCTCAGGCAACCGGAGAGGAGCGGCACCTGAGACTCCCCATGGAGCTTTTTTATCCCAGCCAACCCCGGTGGCATCCCGACGGGCGGACCATCTTCGTCCGGTCGCAGGACCGGCAGAATCAGTATGCCCTCTACAGCGTGGACGTCCGGACCGGAGAGGTGGAGCCGGTCTTCAAGCACCCCCCATCGAAGATGTTCCGCACCAGCTTCGATGTCTTCCCCGACGGCGAGCGAATCGTTTTCGCCCATACGAGGGAGCGTGAAGGTGGTCTGTTCGAGTACAGGGTCGTGGTCCGTGATCTGACGTCCGGGATAGAGCGGGAGATCTACAGCATCGGCGTGGGGGAAACAATGCAGATCCGTGCAGTCGCCCTCTCACCAAATGGCGAGACCGTCACCATCTGGCAGATGGGAAGGGAGGACAGCGCGATTCTCGTTCTTCCTACCGAGGGGGGGCAGGCCCGCGAGATCCTGCGAGGCCAGCTCGGGCAGCACGACTGGATGCGAGACGGGCGACACCTCCTGGTCCGCATCTACGACGGGGAGGGTTTCCCTCCCGAGATGGGAACCCACCTCGTCCGCGTTTCGGTGGAGACGGGAGAAGTGGTGGACCTCGGGTTCAGCATGGAGATGGCTGGGCAGCTGAAGCTCAGCCCCGACGGCCGACTGCTCGCTTTCATCGATGGAACGGCGGCCAGTGAGGTGTGGGTAATGGAAGACTTCCTGCCTTCTCGGAGATAAGGATAATTCGAATGACACGCATGGCCTTGGGGATGCTTCTACTGGCGCTGTTTCCCGCACTCGGTGCCGCGCAAGGCACGCCGCAGGATTTTTCCGGGGACCCGCGCGTTGCGTGGTTACAGGATAACGTTCTCCCGCTTCGCTCCATCGATCCGCACGACGAGGACTTCGCCGACCTCGAGCCTCTCCGTAAGACGCTCGACGGTGTGCGGCTCGTGCTGCTCGGCGAAGCGGACCACAGGTCGGGGTCAGACTTCCTCGCGAAGTCGCGCCTCGTGAAGTTCCTGCATCGGGAACTCGGCTTTGACGTGCTCGCCTTCGAATCCCCGATGTACGACATGACGGTGGCATGGGACAGCCTGCGCGCAGGTACGCCACCCAGCGAAGCATTTTGGCTCGGCCCGTCGACGTGGGCGGGCGCGGCGCAGATGCAACCGCTAATGGCGTACCTCGGCGAGCAGGCGAGTGGCAGCCGACCACTCGAGATCGTCGGGTTCGACCATCAGCATCAGATGGCGAGCCTGCTCTATTTGTCAGACGACTTGCCGAGATTCCTGGCGGAGCGGGGCGTCGGCGGACCACTCGTCGATCGTGACACACCCGAGCACGGTGTGCTCCAAGCCCTTGCGCAGGTGCGTTATCGCTACAGGGTTGCGCCACGGCCGGATGTCTCGACGCGCCGCGCGTTCCTGGCTGCGGTTGACGCGTCGTTGGTGGCAGTAAGTGCCATGCCCGACAAGGAAGCCCAGCAGTGGGCGCAGATACTGCGGAACCTCGCCTGTCATACACAGTTTGTTCTGGAGCATCCCGACATCGGGAGCTGCGACCGCGACAAACAAATGGCGGAGAACCTGCTGTGGTTTGCGAACGATCGATACCCCGACCGGAAGATCATCGTCTGGGCTGCGACGTTACATGCCGCGCGCATCCGGTCCATGGCGGATTTCGGTTATCCCGGATACGGGGGGGAGGTCCCATCGATGGGGCAGCACATAGGCGAAGCGTTGGGCTCGAAGAGCTACGTCATCGGAGTGACGTCTTATAGCAGTACCGGGGGAAGGATCGTCGTCGACCAGGATTCGCTACCTGAGTTCGAGGAGCTGATGGCGGCGGCCGGCTTCGACTACGGCCTGCTCGATCTACGCCGCGCGGCGGCCAACGGCAGCTGGGCAGGCGGCGAGTTTCCGGCACGTCCCTTGGGGCAGACCACTCGCGCGGAGACCTGGAGCGATGCACTGGACGCGCTGTTGTTCGTGCGCGAGCACGAGCCGAAACAAGACGCAGAGCGGCCGGCCGCGGACATCGCGGTCGAGGCGATCGGCAAAGTGCGGGAGCGCGCGAACGCTGCGTTCCTCAACGGGGATGCGGATAGCTATGTCGCGCTCTTTACAGACGATTGCGACGTGATGCTGCCGAGCGGGTCACGCATCAGGGGTCGCGCAGCATTGCGAGATTGGCTTCAGGGCCTTCATGACGAGTCGGCCTTCGCTGGCGGCGAGATCAAGGCCTTGGTAACAATCCCGGTACTCGGTTCGGCTTGGGAGCTTTACGAGACCAAGCGGACCCTTGCGCCCAGGGCAGGCGGCGAGGCCGTCGAAGAGCGCTACAGGGGTTCGCACATCTATCGGCGGCAGCCCGACGGCACGTGGCTAATCGCACAGGACACGTGGAAAGCGGTCGCGCCGCCCGGTGGCGACCGGTGAATTGAACGCTGCGGAGATAGGCGAAAAGTGTAGCACGGACAGGGTGGGATTCGAACCCACGATACGCGTAACGTATACGCGCTCTCCAGGCGCGCGCCTTCGACCACTCGGCCACCTGTCCCGGCCGCAGATCTGCGCAGAATCCAACAGATTATCGCAGATAGCTCAATGCAGCTTTAAGAAAGTAATCGATGGGGAGGCGCTTGGCTGCGATTGGGCGACACCCGTCATCCGCGTGGATCTGCACCTGTCAGCGGAGTTCAGCGGCCCTGTTTCCGGTTGTTCGAGAAGATGAGGCGATTCAACTGCGGCTGGGGTCCGAAATTCAGTAGAAGCCCCACCTCCAGGCGGGTGGTGTGGTGTAGGGCAGGGCGGCCCCACGGGTTATCGCTTAATGGCCTGCTGCAGCTGTTCGACAATTTCACGCAGTTCTGTTACTTGGATCTCCGTGGCCACGCCGACCGATTCGTAGTCGGCTCGATGGCGCAGCTTCTGTATCTCCACCAGGAACCGAGTTTCTCGAGTCCATTCGTCTCCCATTGTGAGGGGAATGGAGTTGGTCACGTAATAGTGATGACGCGAACCAGTGGTGCGGTATCCCGCGCGCCGGAGTGCGACATCCGCCAATTTTAGCGCTGCGTTGTAGAGCATGCCGAGTTTTGCATCGAGAGAAACGCCCTGGACTGCCGCATCCCGGAGTTCGCGTTCAACGATCCCCAAGAGATTCTTGATCTCGCCGGGGCTCGCCTCGTGCCGCCTGAGCCAGCCGTTGTCTTCCCATTCATGCAGCGTCATCGAGTGATCCCGCTAGTTCAACTTGCGGACCTTTCAGAATCGATGTCACGAGGTGTTCCTCTGTGTCTCGACGTCGCTGGAACTCGCCGAGGCTCATGACGATGGGGTTGACGTCTCGCTGCAACATCTCCTGGACGGATCGCAACAGCTCGATGGTGTCTCCAAGGCCGATCGAGCCCACTACGAGTAAATCGATATCGCTGTCCGGCCGCTCGTCGCCGGCAGCGACAGAGCCGTAGAGTAGGGCCAGGGCGATGCGTGCATCGCCGGTCAGCGCCTGCCGCAGTGCGGGAACCACGCCCACGGTCTTGGCCAGGAGTTCCCGCAGCGCACGGTACAGCGGATGCTCGACGTTGGCTCGCAAGTAGCGCCGGTTGCCGGACCGTCGCTGTGTGAGCAGGGCCACTCCCATCAGGCGATCCACCTCCTTGTTCACGGCCCTCGGCGAAAACCCGGTGGCGCGCACTAGGCTCCTGAGGTGGATCTCGCGGTCTGGATGGAGCAGGAGATTGCCGAGTACGGCGATGCGCGTAGCCGATCCGATGAGGGCGTTGAGGGATGATTTCATGATGGGATTATCTGGTGGGGCCTCTCCGTAACGGCTCATACGTATACTAATAGTATACTATCGTATGTCAAGAGTATACGTATTGGAGCAGAAAGCAAGGCGGTCGAAAACCTACCGTTCTTGGAGTGGGTTCACCCAACGCACGTGACGGAAGCGTGCGAAGTCACTGTCGGTGGAGCACAACTCGGATCCAGTCTCTATGGCGAGCGCCGCGAGATGCGCGTCTGTCGTCAAGTTTCCTGCGGTCCCCGAGTCGAGCAGCAAGCTTTTGAGAATTCGCCAATGTTCTTCACCGGCGTGAAGTACAACCACGACCGGCCGGGCCAACCATCGATCTACCACCCCTAACGCCTGGTTCGGGGACAGCGGGTGTGGGAAAACACGCGCGTTGGTTGTGATCCGAAGGAACCCAAGGATGACGACCCAGGGAAGTGCTATGGTCTCGTCCCCGGAGAGTGTGCGCTCGAGCCATGCCTTTGCCGGGTCGTGATGCACGGTGTCCCGGTTGACTGCGTAGAGCAAAAGATTCAGGTCTAGCAGCTTCATTCGGGGCCGTTACTTGCGCTGCTCCAGCTCGCGCGCGATTTCCTCGTCCTCAAGCGAGTCAGCCACACGGATCGCCTTGTCCAGGTTGATGGACCTCGCTGCCTGACCCATCGCGAAGGACGGACATTCAAATGCTTCGGCGAGTTTGGTGGGAGGTTCGTTTAATCCCTGCCTCAGCACACGGTTCAATAGGTGCTTGAACCGAACGCCGCGGTGGTGCGCCTCGTTTCGGAGCCGCTTCAAGAGATCGTCGTCTATATCGACTGTGGTTCGCACGTGTGATGCTAATACATCATTAGAGCGATGTCAACGCATCAAGCAAAGGCGAGCGCGTTACAATTCGATGTCCCCACCCGGATCCCGCTTCCGTAATTCCTTTATAATAGAGCGCGCCTCGTCGACCCTGCGCTCGGTTTCCGCAGCATTGATCTGGGCGCTTGGCCAGTCCGGTGTGTCGTCGTCCTTTTGGGAGACGCGTAGCACGGTACCCTCGGTGATGCCGAGTGGGAGTTGGTTGCGGGCGATCGTAACCTGTCGGCTGTCGTCCTCGCCGATCAGGCTTGCCACGTAGCCAGTCAAACTGTCTACCACGTACACTCGAGTTGAGCCTTCAGCGCGTTCTTTCATGATCTAGTCCACCTGTGGTTTTGGTCCCGGCCTGGTCAACGGTAGTTTGATCTCGGTTTCATCCGCCAATGGTTTTGGTCCCGGCCTGAAGGCCGGGGTCAGCCGAGCACTTCGTCCTGAAGGACGAACAAGCTTTCGTTCGCATTTCATAATTCCGGATCGACTCTGCTGACGCTCACCTCATACTTTCCGCTCTTCCATCCGCGCACGATCACGTCGCCGTGGAGGTCGGTGCGGTAGATCTGTTTGGCCACTGTCTGGTAATATCGCATGGCCCAGCGGTGCGGGTGGCCGTAGCTGTTGCCGGCGCCCGCCGAGATGACGACGACCTCCGGCTTGGTCGCGGCGAGCCAGGCAGGCGTGACGCCGTTCCTGGATCCGTGGTGCGCGGCCTTGAGCACCGTTACGTCGGGCACGCCGAGTGCAATGAAATAATTGAGTTCGTCCACTTGGGAATCGCCGGTCAGGATCGCCTTGAATTCGCCGTACTCGACGATCAACCCTATGGACCGGTCGTTCAGGTTCTCCAAGTTGTCCGGTGGCGGCAGCACTTCGATGTTTACGCTGCCGAGCCCCAAGTTCCTGCTCGTTGCCGCGAGATATGTGACGTCAGAGGCTCGGAGCGTCCTAAGGAGATTGCGGTAGGTGCGCGTGGTGTGCGGCGCTCCGTTATCCATGTAGAACTCGAGCGGCATAGCCGTGACGATCTCCGCCATGCCGCCGATGTGGTCGGCATGCGGGTGTGAAGCGATGGCGATGGCGATCGAATCTATGCCGTAGCCGTCGAGCTTGTGCACGATCGAAGTGCGTCCGGCGTCAATGAGTGCGACCTTGCCCTCGGGCGACTTGATCACGACTGCGTCGCCCTGCCCGACGTCCAGGAAGATCAGTTCGACGTAGCCTGAGTCCTGCGGGGCGGGTGTTTGGGCGGCGATCGTGAGCGAGGCGAGGGCTGTTACGAGGGAGATCATGTCTCACTACAAGTAACGTCTCGGGTGGGAAAAGGGAAAAAGGGCGGTAGGAAAGGGCGGTAAGACTGGGCGGTAGAAAAGGGCGGTAGAATTTTACAGCAAAAAGCCGGAGAACTTTCGCCCTCCGGCTTTCTGACGTTGCGAAACGGCAACGCGGCATCGCAAACAATTGTAATTTACAAAAGGACTCGACTCAGAATCAAATTTTCTTCTTCGGTCTGCGCCTTTTCTTCCGCGGTTTCTTGTCGATACTCTTGCCCCAGTGCGCGAGGAACGTCGTTACGAAATCGTGTTCTTCGGTCGGTCCAACGGCGAGTCGTGCCAGCGCCATCGCTGTCGCGAGGGCAATGTGATATCCGGCAGAGCGCGACGACTCGGCGCGGCGATAGGCCGGATGAGCCTCGTTGATCCACACCGTAGATTGTTCCAGACGGGAAAGTTCGCTTTCGTCAGGCCGGTGCTCGAACCGGATCTGGAGCCGGTAGTGAGTGGGCCTGCGGGGGCCCTTGCGTGTCTCTTCCAGCATGCCGGTTGGTGGTGGCGCCGGCTCCTTGCGGTCACTGTCGGTTTTGTCGGGTGGCTCGCTCTCCTCGGGCCGAGGTCCGGGCTGTGCTTCCCCATCGGTCACCCCTCCACCTACGAGGGCGCCCACCTGTTGACCTGCTTTTGTCGATCCCATCGGGAGCTTGCGTTGCCCGCCGGAGCGACGCTCCACCAGGGTCGACAACAATGGGAAGTCATCGGCAAGATCGATCAATATCTTCTCGAGATCGCGTTCGACCGGACGCGCCGCGCGCCGCCGGTCTCGCTCTGATCCCTCCCGCTCGAGTCCCCACTCGGCGAGCTGTCGTGAGACGACCTCCTGAATCGCCTTGCGATACGCCAGGTACTGAGCGCCGTTCTGCCCGACCCGAATGAAATCGCCCTTGTTGAGAGTGAGACCTCGTGCAAGCGACGGCGCTTCTATCAATCCCCCGATCGCATCCGGGTCGGCGGGTGTAACGCCGAGCCAATCCCAACCGCGTTTGATCACTTTACCGAACGTGCTGATGGCGATTCCGCGCCGGCCGTCCGGCAGTGAAGTTGCATGTCGCGCCATGAACCCTACGGCAGACGGCTTGCGTTTGCGCGGTAGCTTGACTGCCAGCGCGGCCTTGTCGGGTGTGTCCAACGAGTATCGCCCAAGCTCTTCGCCGGCCAAGACGAACCGAACACCGTGCGGGTAGTACGGCGCGAGAATCTCGTCGAACGTGGGATCGAGTAGCGGCTCGAAGTGATTGTAGAGTGCGCGCTCGATGTAACCGATATCGAGGAGTGGTGAGAGAGGGCTCGAAAGTTTGAGCCTCACGGCGGTACCGTGTCCTTCGACCAATTCTTTGGGCTGCACCCACTTCCAAGGCGCACGGCGCTTCGACGAGAGCCGCCAGCTTGTTGCAACGTGCTGCTTGCCCCGCCGCGTTTCTGTGAACACTGTGTCGCACACCAGGAGCCCGAGCTTGATGCCTACTCCGGCGAATCCGATCCCGCTCCCGCGTGTCTTGGTGGTCGCCGCGATATCGTGGTACTGCCGCAGCTGATTTCTCCGCATTCCGGCGCCGTTGTCCACTACGGTCAAGGTGGACGCTCGAGGATCGGCGGATATATCGATGGTGCTTGCACCCGAGTCCAGTGCGTTGGCCACGATCTCGGTAAGGATGACCGCCTCGTTCGGCCCGGGGTAGGCATCCCGCAGGTCTTCCAAGAGATGAAGCAGGTCGACTCGAGTCTCGCCCATGTATGTGCAGTATCCGTTTGTTGGCTGCTGTAAAGTGTCGCGAGCGACCGCGCGACGCTAGCACCCGGAGCGGGAAGCGGGCGAGATGTGAAATGTGAGATGTGAAATGTGAAATGCGAAAAGGGCGGTAGAGCTGGGCGGTAGAATTTGACAACAAAAAGCCGGAGAACTTTCGCCCTCCGGCCGGTCTACTGGTGGCAACAAGGCCACGGAGACCCAGCAAGTCTCTATAATCTAGTGATGGCAACCGGACCATCGCAAGCCCATGCGGTGCGGCCGGGTACCGGCGGTGAGATTCGAACTCACACGGGCCGAAGCCCAAAGACTTGCTGGGTCTCCGCGTCTACCATTTCCGCCACGCCGGCACCCTCGTTCGGTAAGCGGACCAAGGCTATAGTACACGGTATCAGCTGTCTTACCGAAGCCGCGGCATACCATAGCGGATTCGGCAACGAGGTGAATAACCAAAATCGCGTTGGCTAGGTGCGGGATTTTGCGGGAAGCGGGAAAAGGGCGGTAGAACTGGGTGGTAGAACTGGGCGGGAGAAAAGGGCGGTAGAAAAGGGCGGTAGAAAAGGGCGGTAGAAAAGGGGTTCATCCGGTATTTGCGGGGTGAGATGGGGGATGGGACAACGGTAGATCCTGCTCTATCTTGGTGTTGTTCAACGACATCAAGGGTTGAGACAGGAGACTACCGTTGTCCA